>CAZTKJ010000027.1:0-46136 GCA_964614185.1 uncultured Lachnospiraceae bacterium | reverse complement strand
GGATTTGAATATCTGGCATTTTATACGGATGACGGAAACTTCCATATGATCTATGGTTCCCAAGTGACAGCGGATGTGCCGGAGGCATTGTCCCGCTCTGTTCAGGGAGGCAAATATAATGTCTGTGCGGGAACAGATGCAAAGGGGACTCCCCTTGTACTGATAGGAGTACCGGCGGTTTATTCCATGAGTGATGGAAATACAAGCATTGCGCTGGTGGCCGGACTGCCCACCAGTTATCTTAGTGATACATTGGAAAGCAATATTCAAAGCAACATCATAGAATATTCTATTATCCGTAATGACGGCAGCTATGTTTTACATAACAGCGATACTACGGAAACAAATTATTTTGAACGAGTGGAGAACCTGTATGAGACCTACGGTGGAAAAGAACCGGTTCAGTATGCAGAGGAATTACGCAATGCGTTAGAGTTCGACATAGATTATACCAGCGAAGTCCTGATTTCAGGCAAACGCTTTAATGTTTATTGTACAGATCTTCCCAATTCAGACTGGCACCTGCTTTTAAAGATTTCCCATAATACGCTGGATGAAACCGTCAATCGGCTCCAGAGAATATGGGCCTACATTTCCATTGGCGGCTGCTGTCTGATCACCTTTGCGCTGCTGCTTGTCTTTGCCGGATATTACCGTTTGACGAAAAAGCAAATGCATGAACTGGATGACGCCAGAAAAACTGCTGAACAGGCACAGATGCTGGCAGAACGTTCCAACAGGGCAAAAAATGAATTTCTTTCCAATATGAGCCACGATATCCGCACGCCAATGAATGGCATTATGGGAATGACATCCATTGCCATCGGCAACCTGGATGACCCGTCCCGGGTGCGTTCCTGCTTAAAGAAGATTCATGTGTCCAGCAGGCATCTGCTGGGACTTATTAACGATATGCTGGATATGTCTAAAATTGAGAGCGGAAAGCTGACATTAAATATGGAACCTCTTTCTCTGCGTGAGATTATGCAAAACATTACAACAATCACTCAGCCCCAGGTGCAGGAGAAAAATCAGCAGTTTCATATTTATATTCATGATATCTATCATGAAAATGTCTGCTCAGACCGGGTTCGTTTAAGCCAGATCCTGTTAAACATTCTTGGAAATGCGGTAAAATTTACCCCGGAAGGCGGCATTATCGAAATCAACTTATATGAAGAACCTTCTCCGAAAGGGGATGACTATATTCGTTCCCATTTACATATCAGAGATAATGGCATTGGTATGTCCAAAGAATTCCAAAGCAGGATATTTGATGCCTTTGCAAGAGAAGACAATGCCCGTGTGGATAAAGAGGCCGGAGCCGGAATGGGTATGGCCATCACCAAGTATATTGTAGATGCTATGGGCGGCACCATTACCGTAGAAAGCCAGCAGGGAAGAGGAAGCCATTTCCATGTCGCACTGGATATGGAAACGACTATGTGTCAGGAGAAAGAACTGCGGCTGCCAACCCGGAGAGTTTTGGTTTTGGATGATGATGAAACTGTTGGCAGTCTGGCCGTCTCCGCCTTGGAGTCTATCGGACTGCAGGCAGAATACATAGCAGATACCCGGAAGGCTTTTGAGATGATAGAAGAGCGCAGCAGAAAAGATGAGCCTTATCATATGCTCCTGCTGGCCCAGGATATAAAAGGACAGGATGGGATATTGATTGCCCGGGAGTTATCAGACCGCTTTGGCAGGGAACTGCCCATCATACTTCTTACGGATGGGGAATGGGACGAAGCCGAGTCCAGAGCCCAAAAGGCCGACATCTGCAGCATTATTTCAAAGCCGCTGTTTCGTTCCGGATTATATTATAGCCTGCGTCCCTTCACAGAAGCGAAAACACCACAGCAGGAACAGGATACAAAATCTGACATAGACCTGACCGGAAGACGGATCCTTCTGGCAGAAGACAATGAACTGAACTGGGAAATAGCCAATGTACTTCTTTCTGAATCAGGACTGGAAGTGGAGTGGGCGGAAAACGGTCAGATCTGTGTGGAAAAATTTGAGGCGTCTTCGCCAGGATGGTATGACGCCATACTAATGGATCTTCGCATGCCCGTTATGACAGGCTTTGAAGCAACAGCGGCTATCCGAAGTCTGGAACGAAAGGATGGGAAAACCATCCCCATTATTGCAATCAGCGCAGATGCCTTTCAGGATGATATTCAAAAATGCCTTGATTGCGGTATGAATGCTCATATACCAAAGCCTTTGGATCCGGAAAAATTTCTTTCCGTGTTAAAGCAATATTTACATTGATATGTTTACCAATGAAGGGAATGGAGCATATTAGCTATGAAAAAATTTATGATTTTGATATGCCTTCTGCTGTCCGCCGCATTTTTGTTTTCCTGCGGTAATAAAATTGCAGTGACTGAACCGGATAATGCCGGTGACAACTTAGAAGATGTGGAATTGACCTTATGGACTTTTCCGGTTGGAAATTGGGGCAATCCTACTGCGGTCTCTAATATACTGACCAGCTTTCATAAAGAGTATCCCAATATTCATATTTCTGTGGAATATCTGAACTATGACAACGGAGATGAAAGAGTGGGTCAGGCAGTTTCCGATGGCTGTCCCCCGGATTTGATCCTTGAAGGTCCGGAACGTCTTGTGGCAAACTGGGGCGAACAGGGATGGATGGTGGATCTGTCTGATTTATGGGAGTCGGAAGGGGCCGGTACGATCTATGAAAATATAAGGGAAGCCTGTCAGCACAGCGATGGGGCCTATTATGAGTTTCCAATTTGTATGTCCGCTCACTGCATGGCCATCAATTACGATATGTTCAGAGATGCAGACGCTCTCCGGTATATTGATGAAAAAAACCACACATGGACTACCGAAGGCTTTATTCAGGCAGTTCATGCCTTGACTGAAAGTGGACAGGAAAATGCAGGCGTTGTATATTGCAAAAATCAAAGCGGCGACCAGGGGACCCGTGCTCTTGTAAACAATTTGTATGGCGGCACCTTTACCGATGATGGGCATACAGTTTATACTGTTGACAGTGAAGAGAACCGAAACGCCTTGCAGCTTCTTCGTGATTTAGAGGGCATTACCTTTGAACCGGAGCTTTCCTCTGGGGATGCCATCAATCTGTTCTGTCAAAAAGAAACCGCCATGTGCTTCTGCTGGAATGCGTCTGTAGAGATTCAGCAGACCCTTAACAACTCTGATTTAGATTTTGAAGTTTTCCCTATGGCTTTTCCCACCAATGGGAATAAGCCAAAACTCCAAGGCGGCATATGGGGGCTTGGTATTTTTGATAATGGTAGCAGTGAACGGATCGAAGCTGCAAAAACCTTTATCCGCTATATTTCAGAAAATGATATTCCATACACAAGGGCGGTCCGTACTTCTTCCTATTGGCCCGTCAGAGATATGGATGATATCTATGAGAATGATATGCTTATGACGGAATATGGCATTTTTAAGCAATACATGGGTGATTATTATCAGATCACTCCCGGATGGACACAGGCTCGTATGGCATGGTGGCAGATGCTGGGAAAGATTGGAGAGGGAGCAGATATTGCGGAGGCAGTGAAAGACTTTCCCTCCACCGATTGACCGAATGCCCTGTCAGGTATGAGATAAACTGTAACAAACAAAATAGTATTATAATCAAAAGGATATGATAGATATGGAAGGAAAACGAAGAATGCGGATAACAAACGCCCACAGCGTAAAACGAATACCCTCGCTATTGCTATGTTTTTTGGTTCTTTTGTCTAATCTTATAACGATAACAGCAAATGCAGCGCAGCCGGCTGATAATAGAACGGTAAAAGCAGGCATTTTCTATTTTGACGGCTACCATATGGAAGGCGAGGAGGGCGGTTATACCGGATACGGCATAGAATTTCTAAACCTCGTTTCACAATACTCTCACCTGAACTTTTCATTCAGCGGATATGAGCAGTCATGGGAAGATATGCTCGTTATGTTGGATAATGGCGAAATTGACATGGTGACGTCTGCCAGGAAAACCCCCGAGCGAGAAGAAAAATATGCATTTTCCCGTCCTATCGGAAGAAACAGTACTGTTCTGTCTGTTCGGGCCGGCAACACCAGCTTGATCTCCGGCGACTATGACACTTATGACGGTATTATAGTGGGTATTGTGCCCGGAAGCAGTCAGAATCAAAGGCTGTCCGAGTTTGCGCAGGAAAAAGGTTTTTCTTACCGGACCAAGGAGTACGAGGATGTGGCTCAGATGGCGGAGGATCTGCAGAACGGAACCATTGATGCCATCCTTTCCAGCAATCTGCGAAGGACAAATAATGAAAAAACGCTGGACACCATTGAAACAGACTATTTTTATGCTATTGTCCGGAAAGACGATAAGGAATTGTTGTCTGAGATTAATTATGCCATTGATCAGATGAACATTAACGAAGGTGACTGGTCCAATGTTTTGTATTACAAATATTACGGAAGCACCTACTCCTCCGAACTTTCCTTTACTGAGCGGGAACTGGCCTATATTCAGGACGTGGTTTCCGGGAAAAAGCAGATTACAGTTACCTCTATGGGGGATCGAAAACCTTATTCTTATGTGGAGAATGGTGAGCTTAAAGGAATCCTGCCGGAATATTTTGCAGAAATCATGGAACTGGCCGGACTGCCCTATGAGATCGTAGTCCCCAATGACAGGGCAGAGTATTACGAACTTTTGGATCACAACGGTGTGGATGTGGTGGTTGACTGGCGGCAGTCCCAGTCAACTGCAGAAGGATACTCAAATGATGGGTTTTATACGGATGCCTATATGAATACAGGCATTGCCCTGGTGACCAGAAAAGATTTCAGCGGTGAAATCTCCACTTTGGCAGTGCCGGATATACAGGGAGACATTGCCATTGAACAGGATCTGATCGGAGAGGCTAAGGTGCTAAACTGTTCCACCAGAGAAAGCGCTCTTCAGGCCGTTCTGGATGGAAAAGCAGACGCTGCATATGTGTATACCTATACAGCCCAGGCCTTTGTAAACAAAGACTCCACGGCTTCGCTGCAGTTCAGCATGGTAGACTCTCTGCGTTTTGATTTCAAAATGTACGTCAGAAGCAGCTGCGACCATGAACTTATTACCATACTGAACAAGTGTATCCACCAGATGCCGGATGATGCGATGACTCATCTCATTACAAAATATACTGCCAACATGCCCGAAAACATGTCTTTTGGTCAATATTTGCGGGCTCACCCGGAGGTCATAGCGATATCAGTGATTCTGGCTGCCGTAGTCATCGGCGTGATAATTGTCCTCTATCTGAGGTCGTGGTGGAATCAAAAGCTCCTTCGCACTACCGAGTATGCAAACCGGAAGTTGGAGGAACAGCTGGCCATTGTCAATACCCTGAGCCGGGATTATATCAATGTCTATGCAGTCAATATTGAGACCGGCACCGTCAGATCGGTAAAAATAGCGGGATACGCGGCTGCCGGGTTGGAGCAGGATTCTCCCAAAGAGATTCCCTATGACGATATCCTGAAGGATTATGTCAACTACCGTGTCCTTCCTGAGGACCGACAGTATCTGTCAGAGGCTCTTGCCTTGGATACCATACTGGAAAAGCTGAAGACCAGCACCGAATATTCCGGAAGTTACCGGGTGATAGTAGATGGCGATACACATACTTATCAGTTTATCTGTGCCGTACATCTGGAAATGCATGGGAACATTAGAAATCGGGGCAGTTTTTTCCTCATGGGATTCCGAAACATCGATGAGATCGTCTTCAGGGAACAGGAGCAAAAGGCGATTCTGGAGACAGCCTTGGAGGATGCACAGCACGCCAGCGCTGCGAAGACCACCTTCCTGAACAATATGTCCCATGATATTCGGACACCAATGAACGCTATCATTGGCTTTACGTCTCTGGCCGTATCTCACATCAATAACCAGAAGCAAGTGGAAGGTTATCTCGGAAAGATACT
Source organism: uncultured Lachnospiraceae bacterium (assembly GCA_964614185.1). GTDB lineage: Bacteria > Bacillota > Clostridia > Lachnospirales > Lachnospiraceae > Suilimivivens. The sequence continues at coordinate 40,175 of CAZTKJ010000027.1, read as the reverse complement.
CACTTCCAGCAAGCATCTGCTTAGCCTGATCAACGATATTCTGGATATGAGCCGTATCGAAAGCGGTAAGGTCAAGATCGAGGAAAACGAGGCCAGTCTGCCGGAGATTATGCACGACCTGAAGACCATCGTACAGGCTGATGTGAAGTCAAAGCAGCTCTCTTTCCATGTGGATACGCTGGATGTTACAAATGAGACCATTATCTGCGATAAGCTTCGTCTGAATCAGGTGCTATTGAACATCCTAAGCAATGCCATGAAATACACCGGGCCCGGCGGAACGGTCAGCCTCCGCATCATCCAGACGGAGGATGCACCGGATGGATATGCTTCCTATGAGTTCCGAATCAAGGACACCGGCATTGGTATGAGCAAGGAATTTTTAAAGCATGTATTTGAGCCTTTTGAGCGAGAGCAGACGACTACCGTCAGCGGAATCCAGGGAACGGGACTGGGCCTTGCTATTACCAAAAATATTGTTGACATGATGAATGGAACGATCACAGTCACCAGTGAGGAAGGGAAAGGGTCGGAATTTGTGGTTTCTTTCCAATTCCGGGTCAAAGACGATCTGGACGATACGGAGTATGTGGAGAAGCTGGCAGATATGCGGGCACTGGTAGTGGATGATGACATCAATACCTGTACCAGCGTGAGCAAAATGCTCTCTTCCTTTGGCATGCGTCCCGACTGGACAACGAGGGGAGAAGAGGGCGTCATCCGGGCAGAATTTGCCCTGGAGCAGAACGATCCCTTTAAAGTCATTTTGATTGACTGGTTACTTCCGGATCTCAATGGTGTTGAGACAGCGCGGCGACTGCGCCGGATCGTTGGAGAGGAGACCATCATCATTCTCCTCACTGCATATGACTGGTCTGACATCGAGGCAGAGGCAAAAGAGGCGGGAGTCACAGCCTTCTGTTCCAAACCGCTGTTTCTGTCAGAGCTTCGGGATATCCTGACTGCACCCTATAGGGAGATTGAAGAGACAGAAAATCAGGATGCATCAACGCAGTTCCTTCTTGGGAAAAAGGTGCTTCTGGTGGAAGATAATGAACTGAATCAGGAAATTGCTAAGACAATTCTGGAGGAAGCAGGACTGGTCATTGATACGGCAGATGACGGGATTGAGGCCGTTGAAATCATGAAGAATGCAAATGCCAATACCTATGATTTGATCTTGATGGATATTCAGATGCCCATAATGGATGGGTATACAGCTACCCGGACTATCCGGGCCATGGATGACCCTGCAAAAGCCAATATTCCCATTGTGGCAATGACGGCTAATGCTTTTGACGAAGACAGGAAGCTGGCCTTTGATGCAGGCATGAATGGTCACGTGCCGAAGCCTTTTGACATTTCAAAACTGATGGAAACTTTGAAGATTGTTTTAAATGGATAGTGGATAATCGGTGGGATAAAAATGAAACCGGGAATCGTGATACGCGAGACTGGTTTCATTTTTTATAGATTTTTATATACACATGCCAAATGGGAGTAGAATTATAAATGCCTTTACTGCTATAAGAGAAGGAGAATTTCTATCATATGAAAAAAAGACGGATATTAGGAATGATCATAAGCATCTGTTTACTGTTGGGAGGATGCGCTACAGATAATGAAAATATGGATATTTCCCGGCAGGAACAGCAGACGGAAGAGGCGGTGACAGAGTCCCCCTTGGAAGATGGTGAAAGCGGGAAAGACGCGGAACAGACAGTGGAAGATGCCGGAAGTGGGAATGAGATAGAAGAAGCAGAAGATGCAGAAAAAGAAGAAGCATCAGCAGAGGAGACTTTATGGACTGGCGGTTCTTATACAACAGCATATCGGCGATTCCTGGAAGAGTATGTGGAAAAAGAAAATGAATATGCCCATAGGGCGAGAATGATGCTGGCACTAATTGATGACGATAATACCCCTGAGTTATTATTGATAGAAGACAACAGCCATGCATCGGGGGTAAAAGTTTATACTTATTATCAGGGATCGGTGATAGAATTAGGCGAATTTGGCTCTTTTGGAAGCATGCAGTATGTGGAAAAGGGCGGGATGATTTTCAGTGGTTATTCAGGAATGGGTGTAGGGAGTTCCCAATTTTTTCAGATGGAAGATGGAGAGGCGAAGCTGGTCTGTTCGATGATGAGTTATCAGCCTTTTGATGGAAGTCCCGAAACATATGAAATAGACGACATTAGCGCTACAGAAGAAGCATTTCACAAAAAATGGGAAGAACTGTATGATGCAGGCCAATATATAGCAATCGGATATGATGATGGGTTGGATATTTGGGAATCGGAGCTTACAGATTTGCTGACAGAAGCCAAAGATGTTTTGCTTTTACAGAAAGAATCTCCGAGACTTGCGGAAATGGTGGCGGAGCAGTCGGAGGTATTGGAAGGATATGGGACATTTTTGACAGAATACGTACCCCACAGGATGGGGAGTGAGGGTAAGGAAGTCCCTGGTTTTGCATTGATTTATCTGGATGGTGATGAGGCTCCGGAGCTTATTGTGATAGAAGGATATGCCCACGCATGCGGAGCTTCCGTTTATACTTATGAAAAAGGGGAAGTGATTCCCGTTGGAGAATACGGACAGTATGGGGCCATGGTGTATCGGGAAAAAGAAGGAATCGTATTCGGTGACTACGATACCGGCGGCAATGTATATTCCGATGTGTATCAGATAGAGGGAAAGAAGGAAACGCTTCTGCAAAGTTACAGTGAAAAATGGGAGTTTCCGGCGGAGGGAGGAGAACTGCAATACACGTATACGGTAGATGGCAAAGAGGTATCAGAGGAACAATACCGGGAAGTTTGTGATAAATGGAATGAAACCGGAGACAAGATAATTGATTACGGTATGTGCCGAGCATTGACAGACGGCAATATGCAGAGTGCTTTGACAGAAGAATTGGAAAATCTGATCCTGACACAGGAGGAAGTGTTGAAACAAAATATGCTTATTGCGGCAGGAGTACCGGAGAGCAAAATCTTATTATTGGATTATGATGATTATGACAGGGACGGCAAGTATGAAACATTTATGATCTGCGGGGACAGCTATGATGAATACGGGGCGGAGAAATACCAGGGAATGCTTTGTTTTGCAGGAGCAAACTGCTGCACTCTGCTGCGGAATTACCAGCATTACCGCATGATAGACGGAGAAATGAAACTCGGTCCGGACAGGAAATATTTATTCTTTTATACAGATGATAATTTTACGGCAAATATCAGTGAATTATGGACAGTGGAAGATGGGAACCCGGTAGAAAGTGAGTTTTCTCAAATCGGACAGGTGGTATATCGTGGAGGAAATGATTTTGAAATCTGGATGGATACATATGATCATTTTTATGATACGATTGATGAAATGTGGTCGGGACATACCTGGAAACCGTATTTTTATCATTATAATTATAGCAGCAAAGGGATTGAAGCGTATGGAGGAGAGGTTATTTCCGGAAAGAAATTTGAGGAACTTAGCGGAACGAATCTCATAGAGGAGATAGAAGCGGAAGGATATACTGTAGAAACCATAATCTGGTGGGAAAATGATATTGCAACGATTAATTATGTGATTCCCGAAGAGGATTTAGGATACATCGTTTACGAAAATGTTATTTGGGATAATAAGGTAAAGGATTTCTGGGAAAAGGATGTGCGTGGTGTTACCTCATGGAAGAATGCGGGAGAGGGAGGAAGTTTTCAGTTGTAAAATTTTTCGGCTATTGTCTAAGTGGAAAATTCAATTTGATTATTCCAAAACAATGGATGATGTGCTATAATATTTGCTTGTATTAAACTCGTATTGTCAGGAGAGAGGCGAAAGTGCCTTGACAATTGTGTAATAAAAATATAGAGAAAGGTAAAAGTCCTTGTAAATAAAGGATTTCTTGATAGGTATAAGATAAAATGAAACTGGGAATCGTAATTTGAGTGCCGTTTTCATGTATTTTTATGTATCTCCATGTATCTCTATAAAGCCTTATACAATCAATGGTTGAGCAGTTTTGAAGTAGCATATATCTCTATACAAATCCATATATTTCAATGGCAAAATTGTGTAGTGATTGTGTAGTTGTGTAGTAACCACATAAAAGAGTTTGGTACGAATAGGAATACCCATAAATGAATATTGGACATCTGAATAAGTCCATTATCAGTTATAGAAATATGATTGATAGTGGACTTATTTTAGTGCCTGAATATTTATCAGAAAGGAAAAGAACAAATGGCAATACATGTAAAGAATATGAATGAGTTAGCAAAGGCATTACAGCCGGTGATGATAGGCATGGTCAATGAAGTAACAGACAGAGTATATGATACGTTGAATTACTTCCTGTTAGACTATTATCAAGGCTATGATCCTACATCTTATCAGAGGACAAAAGACCTGCTTTACTCAGCAGTAAAGGTAGAAGCAGAACCATATAAAGGTGGCGTGAGGGCTGCTGTATTCATTGATTATGATTCTCTGAACAGATATACGGACGCTACCGGCTATCAGGTAGTAAGTTGGGCGAATAGTGGTTTACATGGTGGTATAGAAGTAGATCATAAACCTCATGTATGGCAGGACACTATGGATAATACAGTCAATAATGGTGAGCTTTTAAAATTAGCATTGGAATATTTAAAGAGTAAAGGATTTTCAGTAAGAATGTAGAAAGGAAAAATAAATACTATGACAAATGAATTAAATATTAAAGAATTGGAAGAAGGAAAACTCTATTCTTTTACATTGAAAAAAGACACTAAAACAATGATTGATAATCAAGGAAATGTAACTTTTCATCATGGTAAGGAATATAAAATGTTTCTCAAAAATAAGCTAGGATATGTAGAAAGTAACGATTATCCAAACAGATATTATACAATTATTCCATATCAAAGTTTATTGGAATACGTTGATATAAAAGAAATTGGATAAATATAGAAAGAGGTAAAATCAATGGGTAAAAAACCTAAAGCAGATAAAGAAGTTAGTAATTATGGGAAACGTGGCACTTCACAGGAAAAAAGTGTGCTTATGTCTTTAAAAGATATGGTGAAAACCGATGGGAAAGTCTATTACATATTATGGAAGTATGCACCAGACCTGTTACCTAAGAATACGTTGGAGAATCCTATTAAGACATTTGAAGACTTAACAACAGCATATGAGTGTATCAAATCGGATCAGCGTATTTGCGAGAATTATCTTATGGAAGAGAATGTACAAAAAGCTGTGAAGTGGCTAAGAAGCAGACAACACGCGCAAAAGATGTTTGATTTGTACGATGAGTTTTGTAAAAAGGCGGCTACAGGTGATGTACAGGCATTTAAAGCAGTATTGGAATTTGGGGATAAATATTTATCTGATACAAAAGAAGCAGAATTGTTGAAAGTTCTCCACAATGTAAATCTAAATAGTGATGAAGAAGAGGAAGATGATTTTTCTTTTGAAGAATAGTAGTTCCACCAAATTTGGTGGAAGTCCAAAACAACGCCTAATGGGATGATTCTCATTAGGTATTTTATTTTCAGTTAGAAGGAAGGTGAAGTATGACAGATAAAGAGAAACTGGAAATAATAGTAAAAGACCCTATCTTATGGATGGAAACATTTGTATCCGTACCTGATAAATTTAATAATGTCATAAAATTCAAATTAACCCCAGAACAAAGATGGTTGATAAAACACAAACAAAAATACAATATTACGCTGAAAAGCCGCCAGCTTGGGATCTCCACGGTTGCCATGTGCTATTCGTTGTACTTGACATTAACAAAACCAAATACAACCTGTATGATGATGTCGTATTCAATGAAAAGTGCATCTGGTATCTTTAATAAATTGAGAACAATTTATGATTACCTTCCCGATTATGTGAAGTTGAAAGAGACAGCAAATAACAGGTCAGAATTGGCTTTTGAAAATAATTCTAATATTCTTGTGGTAACTTGCGGAACGAAGGACAACGCAAGAGGACTTTCGCTTTCATTTGCCCATTTGTCAGAAGTAGGCATGATGAATGAAAATCTTGAAACACAGCTTATAGCAATAGAACAAGCATTGGCACCTGGAGGCTGTATGATTCTGGAATCTACGGCGAAAGGATTAAATAAATTTCATGATTTATGGCAAGGTGCAGTATCAGGGGAAAACAATTATACTCCATTCTTTTTCCCATGGTGGCGTGACCGTAAAATGTTTTCTAGTGAATACATAGAATTTTCGGAAATGTATAAGGCAAGAAACGGTAAATATCTCACGGAAGATGAATTGGACGAAAAAGAACAGTGGCTATATGAAAAAGGCACACCATTACAGATGCTCATGTGGCGTAGGATAAAGATCAGGAATACAGGTGAAGCCGCTTTCATGCAGGAATTTCCGTCAAATCCCACCGAGGCGTTTCTCAATTCTGATGGTGCCAATATCTTTGATATTAAGTGCATCCATGAAAGGCTTATCAATATTGATAAGTATGCAAAAGTCTTACAGATTCCTAAAAACATATCCCCTATATTAAAACAGAATAAACAATATTTAAAAATCTGGAAATATCCCGTAAATGGTGAACGTTACTATATCGGTTGCGATGGAGCGGAAGGCTTGGCAGGAGATCACGATTATTCAGTGATTGAAGTGTTAGATGCTGATGGATTCCAGTGTGCGGAATTCAGGACTAACCGTATAAAGCCGTATATAATCTCTGAAATCCTATATGAAATGGCGTTGTATTATAATGGTGCGCTTCTGTGTATTGAACGTGCAAGTGCAGGAATCACAATCATAGAGAAAGTAAGAGATACCTATAAATATGTGAATATGATGCGGTACAAGTCTTTTGATGCAAAAGGTAAGACTGTCAGAAAGTGGGGATGGGAAACCTCACAGAGCAGTAAACCCAAAATGATAAATGATTTTGTTGAGTTGTTTGAAACGGGCGGTATGTGTGTCAATTCAAAGGAATTGTTAAAAGAAATGAAGTTATTCCAGTCGGTAGACGGTAAGATGTGTGCTATATCAGGGCATGATGATTGTGTTATGGCTATGGCACTTGCGATTGTGGCAATGATTAACCGTGTCCATTATGGAAGACCATTAAAGAAAGGATAAATGAATTATGTGGTATGAAGTAGAATTGATCAGAATGGTAAATATTGAAACAGACAGTGAATTTAGAACCCCTGCAATACAGAAATTATGTTGGATGGAGTTCTTTGAGTTTGATAAGGATTGTGAGGGAACTATACGGAAATTTTTACAGGATAATTATATGCAGGACGGTTATTATCTTGTAGTTGGTGAGAATGATAGCGGTTTTCCTGTAGTAAGGGCAGTATGTAATTATTGTAATGGTGCGACTCATTTCTTTATTCCGGGTGATGAGTGGCAGGAAAAATATAAAGCTGCAGTTGATCCTATAAAAATCCCTATCATATGTTTCACCAGAATCAATAAAAAAGTAAGGCTGGATAATTACATAGAAAAGGATTTAGAAGAAGATGAAGTATGAGGAATATAGAAACATAATTATGTCCGGAATGGTGGAGTATGTCAACAATGGCGGCTCCACTTTTCATATCGGGAATGCGGTGAAGGAATACTTTTTTGAGTATGACAATGAACCAGTACCCCATGATAAGAAAGAAAATCTTTCAAATAAGGCAGTACAGGCAATCAATGAACATAAAGCACTTCCAGACGGAATAAGGCTTGTACGGTGTATTTGGCATGAAAGGAGAGTATGTTAATGAAGAACCCCTTTTCATTTTTATTTCATAAAGACAGACGAAAGGAATATAAAACAATGCAGAATAGATCAGATTTAACTTGGTATCAGGATGAAATCCGTAAGACGGAACATATGCAGAGAATCAACATGGTATCAGATATTGACAGTTATCTTTTGAGAGAGCATAAAGTATTGAGAAGACCAAATTTTAAGTTTAAGGATAAAGAGTTTGAGACTGCAAAAATCATCTTGCAGACAGTAAAAACTATCATAAATTTTCACGTTAGTTATACAGTCGGAAACCCCATTTCATTTACAGGCGATAAGGAATTAGTGGAACTTATAGAGCGTGTATACCGTAAAGGGCAGTTCACAAAACAGGATTATGAGATCACGACTCAGCTAATGAAGTATGGTAATGCGTGGGAATACATATATTTACAGGATAACAAGATTAAGTCAAAAGTATTTATCAATGATGAATGTTACCCCTGTTACGATGATAAAGGAAATTACTATGCGTTTATTGAATATTGGAGAGATAAGGATAGCGGAGCAGAATACCACACGATTTATTATCCTGATAAGGTAGAAACGTATGTTGATAATGAATTGACTGATACGCATAAGAATCTTACAGGTTTACCCATCCATTACAAATCTATGGTTCCATCCGCATATACACAGTTTGGAGAACCCTTCATCAATGATTTAATCCCCATCATAGATCAGGTAGAGAATCTTTTGAGCAAACTTGATGATGCAGTAACAACGTTGTCACTTAACCCCATGGGAGTTCTTACAGGAAGAGCGCCAGATGAACAGATTGATAGTAATATGGTTGGTGCTTGCATTACACTTGATGAGGGTGGTGAGTTCAAATATGCTACTGTTACTATGGATCATGCCAATATCAAACAGGAGCTTGATTCACTCCTTATGCAGTTTTATGGTATTGCTTGCGTCCCGGCTTCAGTGCTTGGTCAAAGTAACGTTGCGAACGTTTCGGAAGTTTCTCTCTCTATGCTTTTTAACTCCACTGACAATGTAGCCAGACAGAATATGTTTGCGCTGAAAGAGGGATTTGCTATCAGATGGGAATATATGAGAAAGTTATTGGAATTACAGGGAATCCCTATAAAGGATGAATTGTTTGATACTCTGGATTGCAGTTTTAATGTAAATAGACCAGTTGATACAGAATCCGCTATGAAGGAAATGAAAATGCAGTATGAAATGGGTGCTATTTCTAAGCAGACGATTATTGAGAATAGCAAGCATACCCCTAATACCGCATTAGAACTAGACAGGATTAAGGCTGAAGAAAGTGAGAGCGCGGAAGATGTGAAAGAAGTTATTGATTTGCAGGAAAAGGGAAGCGGAAATAATAACCCCGCTGGTGAGAGTGTTTAAAGTGAAAAATTACTTATCAGATTCCCCATCTTCTATTGACAAAATATTGCTATGCTCTATAATTTGTATTACATATTAAATATGGAATGGAGGTAATATTGTTATGGGATATGAATTAGATATAGATATCATTTATGAGGATGAAAACGAAGATACTGTTAGTGTAAATATTGACTTGGATACTTATTGTGAATGCGAAGATGCAGATGAACAAATTAGTTATATTGAGAGTGAAGTCAAAAAGCAATATGAAAATGTAAAAGAGGTTAAAATCTCTGAGAGCAATTTAGAAGAAATCGAAGACTATATTAAAGATATAAATGATTCATCTGATTGGACTGGAGGAGAAGATTTTGACGAATTTATGGAACATGAGGATTTTGACTGATTATCTTAAATAAAAAATGGAGATGCCGAAACATCCCCATTCTCTAAACTACCACTTGAAAACTGAAAGTGGATAGTTTATAATCAGTATAGAAGGTAACGGAGATATTGGAGTGTCCCCATTACCCCAGACGGAAACTTGATGCAAAATGATTTACAAGTTACATAAGCTATCCCCTATTGCCGTAGAGGATAGCTTTTTTCTGTCTATTTTCGGTTGTTTCGATTATCTATGTAAGCTAAAGCGGCGAATACCACTAAGAGCAATGTTAAAATTTCTAACGTGTCCATAGAACCCCCTTTCCGTTTCCGAAAAGGGCAACCGAGGAACTATCCCCATACTGTCTATACTGACTAAGAATATTTTATCACATTATGTCGGATATTGCTATAAAATTATCCCCATTTTCGTATATCAAAAATAGAACAATTTGCAGATTTTAAAATGTGATGTTTGTGTGTTGTGGATAGTTGTTTGTAATGTGCGGACATATGGAAATGATTGATTTTATGTAGGTTTTACCCCATTGGGGATATGTGGGAGTTGGGATTATTGGAAGGTGTAAACTTTTCATAGTTTGGTGGTAGGAATTGATTGAAATTTATCCCCATTCTGGACAGTCAAAAATTGAGTGAAAAATTGCGTTAAAATAAGCCTTTGTCAAATTTGACAAACCTTTTAAAACCTATCATACCACTAGGAATAACCCCATTGATGATGATTGCCCATCATGGACAACAGGCAGCATAAAAGTGTTCGTAAATTATCCCCATATTATAAACCCTACGCCGAATTTGGCGTACCCCTCTTATTATATAAATGTCTATATTCCAGCTTGTACTAGATTCTGCATACACTGTCCGTAAAAGTCAAATTATACGAACATAGAAAAAACGCATAAAATCCGAACATAATTTTGTTCTTTTAATACTAAAAATATTTTACAAATATATTCGTAAAACATTTGTAATTTACGAACAAATATGTTATACTCTATGTAGATGATGAATTGAAGGGAGATTTTTCTATATGGAGGATAGCAGAACATTTTATTATGCAAGGGTAAGCAGCAAAGATCAGAACTTAGCCAGACAGATTGAAGCATTTAAGGCTTTAGGGGCGAAAGATGAGCAGATCATAACGGATAAGCAAAGCGGAAAAGACTTTGATCGTGAGGGATATAATGCTTTAAAGGGTGTTATGGGATTGCGTAAAGGTGATACGCTGGTTGTAAAAGAACTTGACCGGCTAGGCAGGAATAAAGACGCTATTAAACAAGAATTAGAATACTGGAAATCTAAAGGCGTTAGAATAAAAGTGTGTGATATTCCTACAACTTTACAGGATTTTCCAGAGGGTAGCGAGTGGATTCAAGACATGGTTACAAATATTCTAATAGAGGTAATGTCTACAATAGCAGAGCAAGAGCGACTAAAAATAAATCGTAGACAAGCTGAAGGTTTGGAAGCTATGCCGGTGATAAATGGTAAAAAAGTTTCTGTTAAGACTGGAAGACCACAAGGCAGACCAGCGGCAGAGTTCCCCGAAGAATGGGAAGCATATTATTCACAATGGAAGCAAGGCAAGATCACAGCTAAAAAGTGTATGGATGATATGCAGCTTAAACGGACTACTTTTTATAAACTGGTAAAACTTCATGAAGAAAAATAGAATAGATCATATAAATGGGCGTACTCAGTGGGTGCGCTCTTTTATTTTGGTGCAAAAGAAAAAAGCTAGTCCATCATGGACTAACTTTCCTGATCCGTTTTGTGTTCGTCTGGTACATATTCCAGAATATCGCCAGGTTGACAATTTAAAGCACAACATAAACTTGCTATTGCATCCGTTGTTATACGTCCGTTATTTCTTATATTTTGTAATGTGCTTTCAGAAATAATTTTTTCTTTTCTTATTTTGTAGGTAGAAAGTCCTTTTTCTTCCATAAGTTTTAAAAGTTTATTGTATCTTATACTACCGACCATATATAAAACCTCTCTTTCTAATGGTAAATGGAAAATGCGTTATACTCATTATATCAAAATATACACGGTTTACAATGTACAAAATATACATTTTATACGGTGTACATTTGTACAATCTGTCAATAGACTATACACGGCTTAAAGAGTATAATAAGACCATAAGATAAAGCAAGGGCAATCAAGCCTGACAACTTCTTCCCTTGCTCTATCACAACCAACAACAAAAGGCGGTTGCTACTATATTATAGCAAAGCCGCCAACAAAAAGAAAGGTGGTAAATATTATGTTAAGAACAAACAGTAAAGAAGTAAAGGCAAAAGTTAGACAGTATATCATGGATGGTTTTGATCCGGAAGCATACGGCTACGAACAGTATTACAACGTAGACAAGGAAAACTTTTCTTGTGTAGCTCATGCAATTTATGAATGTTTATATACGGAAAAAATCAAGTACAACAATCAGAAACTTTCCAAGTATGAGTATTTCAAAGACTGGATGCAAGGATTGTGTAGCATGGTAAATTCAAATTACTATTGCAATGTATCAGCGGTTGATTTACTTGCGGACTGGTTAGAGGAAACAGAAGAAGAAAAGAAGCGATTCACGGAAGAACAGGCAGAAGAAAAAATAACATACTTATTGTATCGTGAGTTGCAAAGCGGTTGTAAATTCTTTTAATACTATAAAAGCGGAGGTATAAAACTATGGCAGAAATCAATAAAACAATCAATGGATATCATATCTATATAGGCGGTACATGGTGCGAAGTAACGAAAGCCGGAAATCATATTTATGATGGAAGTGTTGAGGAAGGTATGACGGCAGAAGAAGTATATAGGCAGATTACAAAAGAAGTTGTATTTTCTTACAATGGAAAAGAGTTATGCGCTTATGATTGGATTAATGAAGGATATGGAGAGCGGCAAGCCACAAAAGAAAATCTTGCAGCGGAAAACGGTTATAATGTGGAAGATATAAAAGTGTCTTTCAGATATGCGGATATTTAATAGTAGATGAAAGAAAGGTTAAAAGGGTGTAAAGTATGAAGCAGATCAGGGAAACAGTAGTAGTATTGAATAGTGAGTTCTATTCAGTGATAGTTATTAAGCCGGATGTATTTGAGAGTCAGATTGTAGACGAAAGACATTTCGGTACATATGAAGAAGCTGAGATATTCAAGTTACAAATGGCTTTAAATCATAGAGATTTGATTTATGTAACGTGTGAATTCAAGAAAGCATAAAGGCAATATAAAAACTGAATATGGATTGAATAAAGAGTCTTGCAAGCTGGTTAAATGGTTCGCAAGGCTTTTTATTGTGTCTGTATTCGTGACTTGTGACAGTCTGGACACGTTGGACTTTTACGAACATGACACGCTATAAGGCTATTTTAGGGGGTTTATAGCTGCATGGTGGGGAATGTGCCATTGATGGGAAAATACGCTTAAAAAGGCTTGTAGCGTGTTGAAGTCCTGGAAATTGTACCCCTATTTTGGAAGTGATCTGCTATCTATTACGATTTTTTTACACAGCAAAATTTTAACCTATCAAACTAATAACACAATTTGTAAAAATGTGGTATAATGTTTTTGGATATTGAAAGAAGGTGAAGTATGGATATCGAAGAATATTTTAAAACCAAATTGGGTGAGTTAAGAGGTAACGAGAATGTATCTCAATTATTTGATTTAGCAAATAAAAAAGAATGTGAATTAACAATACAGAAAGATAAATCCTTGTTTCACAATGAAGCTGTGCAGAGTTATTATAATATGGTGAAAGGTACATTAGAAAATTTTATAGAAACAGGTGTTTATGCACACAATGATATTCCAGAATTAGCAAATTACCTTTATAAATATTATTTGGCTTTACGTTTTGCAGCAAATAATATAGGTTATGGGGATATGCAATTTAGTTATAGCAGTAAAAACATTGATTGTATAATATCTGATTTTATAATATTAGCAAAGGATATTCAGCAATTTAATACAAGAAAAATGATGCAGGATTAGGAGAGGGATTGATTATGAGTAATACGAGTGGTATGGACAGAATACAATTATTTGCATTGGAAATTATTGCGTTAATTTCTAATGGGCAAAAGGAAACTATTAGTATCGTAGAACAGCATATGGGCGATGGAGACTTGGTACAATATATAAGAGATAAATATTATGAAAAATTATCAAATAAATTTGATGATGAAAATTTATGTGATTTAAAAGCATGGAATGAGGCTTTTACCAGTTATTATGGTTATGTGCAAGGAAATGAAAATAGAAAATGGGGAATTGTAAATGAAGAAGATGGATTATTGCTTGTAGTCGCACTAATCATAAGTATAATGACAGAAAGGTAAACTTCTCAATAAATCTTATTAGTGAGAAAACGGATAATTATGAATGATAATACAGTTATATTTAAAGGAAAAAAATATGGTGTGAATTATGTAGAAAAAAATGGTGAGTATATTGCATCTATACTATTGGAAAATATGAAACATATCATAGCCAAAGGTAATAGTAAGGAAACGGCAAAATTGTTTTTAGATGCAAAACTGTTTGAAATGGAAGAAAAACAGAAGTAATAATATTATACATAGACCAGTCCAATCATGGGCTGGTTTTTTAATACCAAAAAATGAAAGCGAGGAACAATAAACATGAGTATGAAAAAAAACTATTTAAGAAGTGATATGCCAGATTCAGGAATGGGAACAGGATTTACCGTCTTAGAGAGAGTAAAATTTGAGTTGGGGAACAAACCATATTATTCTGATGAAGAGTATTCCCTAATCATCTACGAAAATCACATGAATCCAGAAGCTACATATAACAAAGATACTGACCAGAGAAATATGCTTGAAGCAGTCTATTCCATCATGCAGACTTTAGCTAATGATATTGATATTTTCCGTAAAATTGAGACTGAATTTGCAACAGAAGATCAAGCCTACAAGTATTTACAGCTTAGATTACAGGATATTCAGAATCGTATTGACACTATTCCTAATCCAGAAGAGGAAGAAGTATCAAATGTAAGTTATATGTTTTACAATCGGAGGTGGTAATCAGTGTTATATGGAAATAAAAATAGTAATCAAAGGGAGTCTGGCACTCCCTATGTGAGAAATGCAGCTAAGACACAATTTGAACGCTCAATGAAGCGTGAAGGAAAAACAGTTATTACATATACAGGTGGTACAGAATTTCGTGCATTTTTTAGGACAAGAGATGAGCATGAAAATCAAAGAGAGACTATCATCATGTACTATGATGTAACGGCTCCTGTGCGTCCAGGAACGCTTATAATGATGGGATATGGCGTATTCCTTGCATTGAACCGAGAAACCGTTGAAAACGAAATATATTATAAGTCTACACTGATTAAATGTAATGGTGTATTCAATGAAAATACTGGTAAAATCCATAATGTACCGTTTTACTCTGACAATATGAAATCATCTGTATCTATTGGAAACAGCACTATCAGTATGTTAAATGGGAATATTGAACTTATTACAGAAGAAAACTTTTTATCAAAACAGATTGATATTAACCAATATTTCAATGAATTTGGCAGGACATTTAAAGTAACCAATAAATATACAATGGATGGGATTGTACATCTTATTGCAGAAGTGCAAGTAGATCAGAAAGTAGATTTTGTGTATACAATTCAAATAGACGGTATCTCCAATTCATCTGTATCTGTAGATTCTGTCATTCAATTAGAAGTTACACCATATATCAATGATAATCCTACAACGGGTGCAACATTCGATTGGAAAAGTTCTGATAATTCCATTGCAACAGTAGATGGTACTGGTAAGATTACCGGCATATCTGAAGGTGAAGTGCAAATTACCGTTACATGGGTTGAAAAAGATGTATCAGAAACAATCAATATTACAGTAGTAGATGTAAATATTCCGATAGTGCCAGAATATACATATAGAATTTCAGGTGGAACACATATTAATTGTGGATTTAGTCATACTTTTACATTTGAAGTCATGGATGGTGACAATAATCTAATTGAGAATCCAGATTTTACATGGAATATAGTAGCAGATTTTGTAGTAGATCAAGAGATTAATGGAAATCAGATAGATTTGTATGTAGAGGATGAAGATTTGGTGGATGAAAAGTTTATACTTCAAGCCATAGTTGACGGTGAAGTAAAAGCTGAAATTGTCGTAACGATAGAATCCATATTCTGAAAAAGAATACCCTTAGAGAATGGCTCTAGGGGTATTTTTTACGCAAGTTTTATTTAATCTTCCGTTATATAACTCATTTTAAGCATAGTTTCAAATGAGTTTATATTTGGATTTTTATCCTTAAAATTATGGAAAGTAAAATTTACAATTTGCCCAACAGTATCCCTATCACTTTCTGATAAATTTTCATTATGTGAAAGATATTTCGCATATGAATAAGAATCATAGAGGACAGCACTTTCCAAAACATTTGCAATAAGTTCTTCTTTTTTTATTAAGTTTAATATAGAATCTTTTGATAGATTTGCCAGTCCTTTGTTTAATTCTTTGATGTGTAAATTCAGAATAGAGCATACCATATTTGAAAAATATTCACTTTTTTGGAAATAGGAAATATCAGTAGAAAGAAATAAAGAGTACATTTCTACCATAGTTTTGTATAAACTGCCTTGTTGATTTAAATATAATTCTCTTGCCTTACCTGATAACCGATCTGTATCTTCTAAATTTAATTGTTTTTCAATTTCAGTAATTATTGAAGATTGAGAAGTGTTCCTTTCATCAGTATGTCCAATTAACCAGTCAGTAGTTACACCAAAATAATCAGCTATCTTTATGAGAATATCATAGGATGGTTCACGTCCTTTCATATAGTAGGAAAGGTTTGGTACTGTTATGTCTAGTTTTTCGGATAGTTCTTTAAGAGTTGCACCGCTTTCATCCTTTAACAGCCTAAATCTATCAGAAAATTCACTCATTTGGGCTACCTCCAATCTTCTTACTATTATAGTGGATATTTATTTGATTGTCAATTTGATAATGGCATAACTAAATAAATCAACAAATAAACAGAAAGACAAAATGCGAAAAATAATTTTGCGATTTTGTTAAAAAACTGCTTGACACATAATATCATAGGCGTTATAATTCTATTAACGAAATGACAAAAACAAAATAATTAAATCAACAAATAATTAAAAGAGAGGATTCATCATTTGAGTAAGAAGAGTTGGAAACGAAAAGAGTGTGACGGTTGTAAATCTTACAATCCAGAGTGTCGGATAGGTGCATGTAGCATCTATCCGTATCAAAAGAAGAAAGTAGTAGTAAAAGAGAAAGAAGTACATGATACAGGCTAAAAGCCTAATATTTTTTACCATAATTAATCCAAGTTAGTAAGAAATAAAAAGAGAATATCATTAAAAAGAAGAAGGTGATAAGAGTGAATGAAGAGTTAGTCAGAACACAGTATGTAATTATGAGGATTTTACGTACTAATAAAGCCACAAATTACATAAGAGCAATGACAGTAACAGAAATTTCCGAACAAGAAGGAAGAAATAAGCCTAATACATTGTACAAACATATAAAGATTTTGCAAAACAGAAATTTAGTGGAATCTGGTGTGAAAGTAGAAAGAGCAAACAGTTATTTTATCAATGAATTGGGCTTGGAACTATTAAAAAAATATGAAGATATGGAGGAAGAAAAAAATGGAAGTAACGATGAGTGTTAAGGAAAGATATGGATTTGTCGGTTTAGGACAGATGGGAGGTAATGTTGTCAAGAGTATTCATGCAAAGGGATATTCTGTCATGGCAGCGAATACAGCTCAATCGGATCTGGATGGTTTGGATATACCAGAAGATTGCAAATATCATATTTTGGGTGGATATGGGAGTAGTAAGGAAAGAAAAAAGCAAAACAGTTGTTAGCAGAAAATAATTGTGAGAATTTTGATCTGCTTGTCAATGAGATTGAGGAAAGATTTAAGGACTGTCAAGTTATTTTTATTGTAGGAAGTTCTGGAGGCGGATCAGGAAGTGCAATAGTACCGGCGGTCAAAATGAGGTTACAAGCTGAAACGGATAAAATTATATGTGTTGTTACATGTACACCAGATGATAATGCCAGTATGAAAGAATATATGAATTGTTATGAATTCTTTCAGGAATTGGAATCTATTGAGGGTGGTGGTGCGACATTCATTATTGATAACAATAAGAACAAAGAGAAACTTGTCTTAAATGAGCAGTTTGCGTGTTACTTAGATGCTTTTCTGAATTGCGAAACAAATTCAACAAGGGGAGTTGTGGACAGAGCAGAAATTGAAAATGTCTTATCTCAAAGAGGAACTTGTATTGTTAATAAACAGGGTTCGGATAATGCTACAACACAGACTGTCATTGAGCGTATCAGAGATAATATTTATACATCGTTGGAGAATGATGGCGTAGTGGCAAATGTGGCATTGGTCAATTCAAACAACAATGTACGTCTAAATGAGATTATTGAAACTATTGGAAAGCCACTTGCAACCTTTGAAGGATGGGAATCAGATGCAACAGTATTAGCGATATCAGGTTGTTCGCTTCCATATAAGAAGTTGGAAGAAATTAAGCAGAAGATTGAAGCTGATAAAGACACAGTAAAAAATAATCTTATGGCTACAAGTGAGCGTAGATTAACAGGCAATATCAACTTTTTGGGGGACATTACAGCCGAAAAGCCAAAGCCTGAGAAGAAAAAGTCTACAAGAGACTGGTTATTCATGTAGAGTTTATCAAACATAATCAGAGTTAATAAGGGATTAATAATAGTTAATCATAGATAATCAGAAGATATTTTATCATGGTCAGAATTTGTTAATTCCTGACTCTGAAAATGTAAGTAACAGTCCCTTTAGTTGGTGGTGATATAGGCACAATAGCCGAAACAGTGATGATCAGTAATTTTGATTGTCACTGTCTGGACAAGACGGCAACTTGTTCACTGATGAAGGCAAGCCAAAAGCCTTTAATCGGGAATGCTATGAAAAATGGCAGCGATCATATCAGCTAGAGAGTATGTGGACGGACAACAAGTTTTCAGATGATTTTTAATGCGAAAATCAACAAATAGCATTACTTCGCCGTGATTGGACGGTGGTTTGTATGAAACGTGCAAGAGAACCGCCTAAATGTAGAAATATATTGGAGAAGATAATTTTTGAGGTGATAAATATGGCAAAAACAGCGGTTGATCATGAATATCTAAGTGATGTATGGACACGAATTGACAGCGTATTTTCTGAACAGAAAGTTGCTAGGTATAAAATTGCAGAAAAATGTGGGTTCAGTAGAAAGACATTAATTGCACGAACAAATATATCTATAACTTATTTTGCAAGACTTTGCGAAGAGTTAAATGTATCGGCAGATTTCTTTTTGTTTGGTTTGGAGAAAGAAAAAGAGAAGACAAGTAAGGCTACATATTCTCCAGATAAGTGTTATAAGGATATACCTACACAACAAGAGATTATCAAAGAAGCAAAAAAGATGATGAAACATAAAGGGAATGATATTTCAATTAACAATTTGTTGGGTATATCAGCTCAAAAAGAGTTAATGACATTAGCTGATGATTTTGGTTTTTTACATAGGAAGGATGTACAAGAAATCATCGAAAACTGTAAAAGTTATGAAGAAGGACAGAAAGAGATTATGAGAGTGTATGAAAAGGTGTATATGTAATGAGTGAAAAAGAGTATGAAACATACAAATTTATCATTGACTTTATTAAAGAACATAACTATCCACCATCTTATAGAGAAATTGCTAGAGGTATAGGATGCGCACTTTCTACGGTAATGTGTAGGATTGATAAACTTGTGGATATGGGAAAGATTGAAACAATACCAAATTGTCCAAGATCAATCAAGGTGGTTGGGTATCAGTACATGAAGAAATGGTAACAGTGTATTCCAATAAGAATACATAAAAATATTAATCAAAATATCAAACGAAATGGAGAAGAAATATTATGGCAGATAATGAAAAATTTGCTAATGATGTAGGAAAACAGAATGCAAGAGTGATGAAAAATAGACACCAGAATCTTTCCTTAGAAGAAAAAGAAGCTAGGAACAGTTACTTTAACACATTTCATATGTATTGTGAAAATAATGTGATTGAGCGTTTCAGACAATTACAAAAGAAATTGGCAAGTAAGAATCTGATATTTAAGTTTAATGGAAGTAAGTATGCAATTTTTCACTCTGATATATCAGATAGGATGCAAATTACAGATTATACGCTTTCATTTGAAGAAGCTGAGGATTTTGCAGAAAAAGTATAAAAAGATATGCTTCAAATGGAGAATATCTTTTTATAGAACAACTAAATATGTATTCAAGAGAAAAGGAGAATGAGGAGAAATGACAGGAAAAGTTAAGTGGTTCAACAATCAGCGTGGGTATGGGTTTATTTCAGGTGATGATGGAAAAGAAGTGTTCGTACATTACTCTGGAATCGTTGGCGAAGAAGGATTCAAGACATTAGCAGAAGCGGAGCCAGTAGAATATGATATTATCGACACTGAAAAAGGTGTACAAGCTGTAAATGTCAAAGGTGTGTAAATATTGTGGAAAGTTGATTGTCAAAAAGAGAATAAGGTAATAAGGGAGTAATGTAACGCTGTTTCTTCAGCGTTTATTCCCATTTCAATAAAAAACAAAGGAGAGTGATGTTTTATTAGCAACACGCAAACAGAATATTTAAAAAGGTACTATGAAATGTTATTTCCGAAAGTTTTAAAAGAGAATGAGTATGTATGTTTGTTCTTAGTTAAAACAGATAAAAATGGGAATCCATTATTGGATGAAGATGGAAATGAGATAAAATTTCACAAGTATGTAAAGAATTTTGAGCAATATCAAGAGTACATAAGGCGATACAAGCACAATTTCCATGTTTATAATGCACTTGCTACCGTAAAAACAGATAAGTATGACGAACTGCATAGGCGAGAAGCCAATATGCGACAACAGAAAGTATTATTCATTGATTTTGATAAGAAAGATTATCCTGAACTTAAAGATGCGCATGATTTTACCAAGATGATTAAAGATAAGCTGCCAAATCTATTTCTACACGCATATTACGATTCTGGACATGGTTATCATTATTATGTAATTATTCCACCCACTTGTAAAATCAGAGAAATTAGTGAATTGAATAAAGAGATATGTGCGTTAGTTGGAGCAGATACCAATGCTTGTAAAGTAACACAAGTAGCAAGAATACCATGTACCTTTAATCGTAAGAATCCGGATGAAAAAGGCAGATTTCCATTAGTCAAAGAAATAGACCACTACAAGAAGCATCCGTATGAAGTAAAGCATTTTCATCCATGTAATGTAGGATATATTAAACGTAGAGTAGACAATGCAAAAAAGATTTTAGAATGTGAATTGGAATCTAAACCTTTGCAGAAATGGGATTATGGCGGTGATGGTTTAGATATAAAAGTTTATCCTTGCCTATGTACTGAAAAGATATTAAGAGAAGGTGCAGATCAAGGCGAAAGAGATACGTGGCTAGGACGAATTATTTCAATGCTTAGGTTCAATGGTTATACAGAAGATAAAGTAAGAGAAATATGTTTAGACTGGAATACAAAATGTAGACCGCCTAAAAATCCCAACACTGTAAGAAAAGATATTGATTTCTACTTGGATAAAGAAGATGTGTATAAATTAAATGGATGTTGGGAGAAAATAGATAATCCAAGGGTAAAAGAAATTGTTAAATATCAGTGTGATAAATTTCATTGTATGCAAGCAGTCCAGAAGAAAAATATTTTCATTGGAGAAAATATTGGTGTAAAGATGCCACAAAAACTATTGACAGATGGAAGATTGCGTAATGATAGGAAAGTAAGTCTTAGTGGATATGAATTTTTGGTAATGACAATTTTGTATAAATATATAAAGCCAAAATCAAGGATTCCATTCACTGTAAAAGAATTGAAAATGAAGATGCAATATAAAAAAAGTGGTAAATGGCAGCTTTGCATGGATATAAAAACTTTCAAAAATACATTGGAAAAATTAGTAGAACATCATTGCATTGAATTGATCGAGCCTACACCAGAACAATGTAGAAAGAAAAAAGTAACATATGATGATATGCGAATAAAAATCAAACGTGGATTGAAAATTTTAGATGATGCACATAACATTGAATTTTATTACAGTACAGCGAGAGCATTTATTTCAAAACAGATAACACAAAACGAGTTTAAAGTGTTCCTTTGTATTGTGAATAATATAAAAGATGGAAAATCCTGTACAATGGAAGATTTAGATAAGATTCTCTGTATAGGAAAGTCTCATGTTGTAGAAGCAATTAGTAACTTACAAAATGCACAATGTATTGATGTAGTTCAATATAGAAGTGATAAAGGTAACTGGTATAATCTATATTCTCAAAAGTATACAGATAAACATAATGATACAACTTATATTGATGATAATATTGATATAAAAATAGATATACCAAATAGTAATGTAGTTAGTATCAGTAATAATGTTGGATGTAAAGATAGATGTGTAAATTTGGATAGCAACGAAGAAGATATACTAATAGAATTACTTGCTTAACTCTTCCCTTTCCCTAGAGGTATTCCCAAAAGGAATATAATACACTCTATACATAGGTACGGAAAATCACTTTCTAAAACACCAAAAACATAAGAAAATCAATGCTTTTCCCAATTATTAAAGTGCAAATCAGTAGTCCGATTTTTCCCTCTCACTTTTTCAAAAAACATAGGAAAATCAAGGGCTTTCAGCGTTTTTATGTGCAAACAAAAAATGCAGTTCCATGTGTAGGTAACTGCTATTAACTTTAATCAATAGAATACCATACATGGACTGCAAAAGCAAGAACTATTTTATGAAATTTTGAAACACTATTTGAGTAAAGGAGATTCATTACATGGCATTAAATTTTAATAACATACAGATTGATGAAGAATTAGAGAAATTATTACCATCATTATCAAAAGAAGATTATGACATATTAGAACAGTCTTTATTAAAAAATGGATTTGATCAGAAATTTGGGAGAATTAAGGTGTGGTTTGGTAGTGAAGAAGATACTGATAATGAAAGTGTCGGATATATAGTGGATGGTCATAACCGTTATAGGATATGCCAAAAACATAATATAGAGTTGAATAGTTGGTGTTATGAAGCTGTATTTATGGATTCAAAAGAAGAAATTATAAAGTGGATGTTTGAGAATCAACTTGCAAGACGTAATTTGTCGCCTACAGAAAAATATAAAATTGTGGAAAGATATACATCTTTCCTTAATGATATGGCAAAGAAAAATCAGTCTGATGGTGGTAAAGGTTTGTCAAATTTGACAAAGGTTAATGTTAGGCGGGAAAAAGCCAAGAGAGCAGGAATGTCAGATGGTAATTATTATAAATTGGACAAAATTATGCAATCCGATAATGAAGAAGTTAAACAACAGGTGTGCGAAAAGAAGATATCAATAGATAAAGCATATCGGATGATTAAGAATCCCATACCAAAAGAAAAAGAATCAATTACACCAGAACAGAAGATCATAGAATTTGATAATCGTATGAATGAGATTGATAAAGAAATTTCTTCTTTGAGAACGGAAAGAGAATCACTGATGCGTAGGCGTAGCTCTTTGTTTGAATCACTGGATATTCCATGTGAATTAAAATATGAATTCGTAGAGAAAGATAGAATGGGATTAAGTAGGGATTGTGTATTTTATGTGGAGATTGAAGGACATAAACAAGTATTTGTAACTACAAGCGTTTATAGTGATGAATCACCGTTAGATTCGTGGAGTTTCATAATGAGTAGAGTGCCAGAAAGATATAAGAATGATTTTATTATGTTGTGGAAAAAAGCACATTATGAAGAAGTTGAAGAATTTAACAGACGATTAGATGAATTGAATAAACGGCAAAAAGAATCTGAGGAAGATGGTAAAGATTTTTACAAGCAATGCTATAAAACATTGGCAAAGAGTGTACATCCAGATGAAGGTGGAAATGTAGAAGCAATGCAATATTTGAATCAGTTGAAAGTTATGTGGAAAATTTGATTGAATTTGGAGAAATACATAATGGGGTAGTGAAATGCTATCCCATAGAAAAATGAAAAGGAGCAATATTTTTTTGAGTAAGAAGAAAAGACAACAGAATGAAATATATAAGATTCCAATAAATAAGATAATCGAAACAAAAAACAAAGATACAGAGCATTATGAATTAAAAGATTATACAGACGAAAAAGCAGTGTTCCAAGGGGAAACAGTAAAAATTATGGATAATCTGGTTTTTAAGAAAATCAGGGATTATTACAAAGAACATGCAAATGATGAAGAACTTTCTGCTGATAAACTTGCAAAAGATATTGTAAATATTGTTATGCCAATGAATAGCACAGCAAAGGATATGTATATTAATCTTGCTGTAATCGGATTTAAAGTTAATGATGTAGAAATGAAGCGTCTTATGAGTGGAAGTGGACAGATCAGGAGAAATACTGTCACTTTTATAAAAAAGAGATTATATGACTATATCACGAAAGCATTATTGTGTGGTCTTTCGTTGGAAGATTTTGGAGATGATTTTAATGCTGCTAAATTCAATGCTTATTTCGGATTATATATGAGCGGATGTTTATTATTAAAGGATTTTCCAAAAGTCTGTATTATAGATGATTATGAACAAATCATTCCAGATATGAAAGTAAATTATATCAGAACGGAAGATGTAAAATTTCTTGTGTTACCAGATGGTGACTATCCTTTAGAAGAAGTAAAAGATAAATTTATTTTTTATGATGAAAAAAGTAATGTAACAAATGATTTAAAGAAAGCTGTTAGTGCAAAAAGAAAATCAGAAGATCATAATGATAATGCTACTATTTGGAAAGTATTTTCAGGAACAAGAAAATATCCAACAGTTATTGAATATAGTGAGATTGGAAAAGATAAAAATAGTACAGACAAACAGGCACCGCCTTTAAACAGTTTTGATGGACAAGGTCTTGCTAATCCTGAGTGGGTAAAAAAGGTTGCAGAAGAATTAGGTTTTGATTATATCCCATCAGAAATGATTATCCGCGCACCATGGGTAAAAGGATTAGTTGCGACATTCCCGATATCCGAATATTTAAAGGGAAGGGGTATTGATACCGTTGTTAGTCTGTGTGGAGATGTTTTGAATGTTGATGATGTTGATATCTTCATAAGCAAGAGCCAGTTCAAGATGTTCAAGATTTACAGTAAAAAAGTAGAAGCATTGAATATTGAAAATACGAAGGGGAAAATCGGTGCATGGGAATATCACCAGAAAGCTATGAAAGATAATGGCTTATTGTGGGGAATTGTTATGCCTAATAAAAAGGCAGATGATAAAAAGAAAGAATCCAATTACCAGTACAATCAGGCGTTAAATTTAAGCACGGATGAAGATATAGATGAACTAACATACGACACTGAAAACTATCTAAAAGGACTATGCACCCATGATATAAAGCAGGTTTTTGATTCATTAATGGTACATAAGAGCATTAAAAAAGAAGAAACGTGTTCTGATAAAGAATTAGATGAAGAAGTTGAAAATGCTAATAGAGAAGAATATCAGTCATTGCTGCAGAAAGTGATATCACATAACAGTGATTTTCTAGGCGATAAATATATGCAGAGCCTTATAAATAAGGAATGTGAAAAAGGGTTCAAAGATGCAATGTTAGGGAAACTTATCTTTGATGGGAATTTCCAGTTTATTGTAAGTGATCCGCTTGCACAGGCACAATGGATTTATAAGAACCATACAAAGAAAGAATATAAAAATAATCCAGATATCAAGGTAGAGGGGATTGTAAAGGCAGGACAAATCTATTCTGAATACTGGAAGAAAATCACTAGAGGAAAAGGCAAAACGAAAGAACAGATTGTGCTTATGAGAAGTCCATTGATAGATCAGCATGAAGTTACAAAAATGGATTTGATGATGGAAGATGTAGAAGAGTTTAAATATCTAAAATCTGGTATTATTCTCAGCATACATGATCTTGCAACTTTACAGATGCAGAATTGTGATTTTGACGGTGACAGATGTTTCAGTTCTAATATGGATGTGTTGAAAAAAGGATGTTTAGACGAAACATATCCGTTATATTTTGAGCCAGGGGAGGGAAGCATTGTAGGCTGTATTGATGATGCAAAAATTATTGAAGCAGATGTAAGGGGACTTAATAGTAAAGTTGGACAGTTTTCTAATAAATCAACTTCATTTTATGCGATGCTTCCATTATATGATCCAAAATCAAGAGAATATAAATCGCTTGCAGATGCTATCACAGTTTTGGGGGAAGTTGTCGGAACAGAAATTGATAAGATTAAGACAGGCATTGCACCTGTACAGCCTTATAACTGGAAACCAATACAAGTAGTTTTTAAACAGAAAGAAAAAGAGAATGGTGAGATTGAAAATGTATCTTTATATTCGGATGAACAGAAAAAAGCTATCTACCATCATAATGAATTAGTTCCTGATAAGAAGCCGTATTTCTTCAGATATAATTACCCATATTTGGACAAGGATATTAAAACTTTAGAGAATGAAATTAATAAAGAGTGTAAATATAATTATGGCATGAAGTTATCAGAGATTTTAGGTAAATTTGATAACCAACAATTTTATAGTGAAGTCGATATAATTTATAAGAAAATGGAACAGGAGAAAAAGAAGAATCCGGAATACCAGTTGCCAGATGATGAAGCATTAAAGGTCAAAATATATTGTACAATTCAAAAGTATAAAAGAACATATCCTGTTTTAGATACGGATTGCATTATGAATAAAATATGCCACAAGTTTGAGAAACTAAAAGAAGAATATAGCAGTTTTAATGATGGAAGAAATATGTTACATGATTATGTTATACAAGATGCAGAATTAGAAAAGGATAAGTTATTACAGGTCAAAAAACATATTCAGGTTTATAAGAGACACAGGAAGTTTGTTATTAAAAATAATAATGTTCCAAACGGTTCAAGCGTTGGTGCAATTACTAAGGATAAAAAAGAAAGATTAAATTCTTTATTGGAGTATACCAGAAAAAATATATATAAAGTTTTCGGTGAAGATTCTGATAAAAAAATAATCCTGACTTATTTATTAAAGGTGATTGGAAGCGAAACAGATGAACAACATATATGGGAGATTATGGGTGATGATTTATTAGAGATTATCCCACAAAAGAATTATGAAGATAAAGGAGATAAAGCTGATTGATAGTATTTAACAGATACAAATATGTTATGGATATAATGAGGAACGGTTTAAAGGAAAATGAAAGCAGGGCAAATTATAAACTGTTTCTTATAGCAAGATATTTGATAGAAAATACGACTTATAAACCGTCTGTAATTAAGAAAAACTTGAGAAAATATGCTGAAAAATATTTTGAAGGATTGTCGGATGATATCATAGACAGTGAGATTGAATGGATATATAACGATGCTAAAAACGCAAAGAATACAGATGAAGAGATAGACGGAACCGATGATCCAGAAAATGATGCACAGGAAATTGACAGTACAGAAGTGAGACAATATTTTGATTTAAAGGAACTGACTTTATATGAATCAGAGATGAAAAAAATTTCAGAACTGGATGAAGAGTTACAGGAACTTGCATTTGCATTTCTTATAGTCAATAAATATCAGGGATATAAATGGATTTATGAATGTAATGCAGATATATATAAGATTTGTCATTGGGATAGAAAAGGCAAAGGAAAAAACCAGACCACAAAGAACAGGTTAATACATAGACTTGTGGAAGAAAAGATTGTTTCTTTTTACTGTAAAACCAATAAAGCATATACTTACAATAAGGCATGGATTGCAAAGACATATTTTACAGTTCTGATAAATGAAGATGATAATGTATCGCATAGTCCTGTATGGAGAAAAATCACAAATTATGATGATGTCATGCTCTATTGGCGGCTATATAAAGGTGATCCGAATGTTAAACTTTGTGAAAAGTGCAATGCACCGATTGAAGACACTGGTAATTCTAAGAGATTTTGTAGTGATTGTGCATTGGAACAGGCAAGGGAAAGTAAAAAAAGAAGTAAGGAAAAAGCCTTAAAAACCGCAAGCTGATATAAGGTAAAAAGAGAAAAATCGAAAGCGTTTGGCATAGACGAAAAAGCCTTATTTTTCAAGGTTTTTTCGATGCCAATTTTGCAGTTGTCGTACTGTATATTATGGATATAGAAATATGCACAACATCACAAAAAAGTAAAATCATATCAATATGATTTTTTAAAATAAGGTAAGAAATCTAAAAAAGAAAGGATAGCATTACATATGACAATTCAAGATGAAGTATTGGTCTACATAAACCAGCACGGAATGAAAAAGAAATGTTTTGCTGAAATGATAGATGTTAGTCCGCAAATGCTATCGCATTGGCTAAACGGACGTGTCCAGTTCAAAAGAAATATACTGGATAGAATTTTCTCTATCATCAGAGCAAATTAATTAATGGTATTGAGTGCATAAAAGAGGGACTGTTTGCGTTGTTAGAGCGTGGATAGTCCTTTATTAGTGTATTTGATATAAATAAACCTAGTGCCAGACACGAAAAGCATATTCTAACTATGGCATAGTAGTGTGTGGAATACCTGTAAAAGTAGCACGATTTACAGGTGAATAGGAAATAGTGCGAGCAAGTTCGCTTGTTAATTCAATTATAAGTCATATTTTATGTGCTCTGTGCGGAAGTGACCCTTATCTAAAAATAATGGGGAACAACCGCACATTCCTTAAATTAGTCATACTGCATGTACACCCATATGTGCAGCCAGATTAATTTTGTTGATTCAGCAATGCTACGTTGTATTGCTAAAACCTCTTTAGTTATTTGATATATTTGTCAAGTAAATGACCAATATGTAAGGGGCAGATTGTAATTATTAGAATCTGCCTCATTCCTCCAAAAAGAATATAAGCGTTTATGCTTTATATATACAATAAAAAATGTCTCAATGGGTACAAATATCGAAACATATTATATGGGGCGGTATGCGTGAACATGGAAAGGATTTAAAATATGGAAGAAAATACAAGCACTGTAAATAATACAGAAACAGAAGTGAAAGACAATACTACTGAATCCAAAGGTGGAGAAGGGGCAGGTGCAACTTTTACACAGGAAGATGTAGATAAGAAAGTGCAGTCCGAATGTGACAAATTGCGTACAACGTACAGTAAACAGATCAAAGACCTTGAAAAGAAGATTGAGGAACTTACCCCTGTAGAATTGAGTGATACAGAAAAGGAACTTAATAGACGGATCGAGGAATTAGAGAAGTCACAGAAGGAAGTGGAATCTCAAAAAGCATTTCTCTCTTTACAGGATGCTTTGCAGAGTAAGGGTGTTGATAAGGCACTTGCTACATATTTGAAAGCAGATGTTGATGTAGAAGCGTTTGTAACGGCTTTTAACAATGCAATGAAAGAAGTTACAAAAGATACAGGGTATGTGCCCGATTCCCATAATGCAGGTGATAAGATTACCGCTGAAGAGTGGGGTAAGATGAAATATTCAGAGAAAGAAAAGATTTCTCGTGAAAATCCAGAGTTGTTTAAGCGACTTATGGCAAAATTTAAAAAGTAATACGAAAGGTTAAAAAGGTGAAAATATATGGCAGTTGTAATTCCTGAATTATTTAGCGCAGCCGTCAATGCCAGGATGGAAACCAGTTTAAGGATTGGTAAGATTGCGTTTGATGCAACTTCTATTGCAGAAAATATTAGAGAATGTGGTGATAAAATCCATTTTCCTGTTGTGGATAGGATTGGTAAAGCTGTTACTATGAAGAAGGGTGACAAACTTGTACCTAGTCAGTTGTCCATGACAGACAATGTAGCAGAGGTTAAAATGGTAGGCAAGGCTGTTGAATTATTTGATATTGATAAATATCAAGTAAAGGCAAGTTTGGTAGATTTGCTTACTGAACAGCTTGGAGATACTATGGCAGAAGCTGTAGACTCTGATCTTGTTAATGAAATGGATAATAGTGCAGCTTATAAAACTCCTGTTGCTTTTGCAGACAGTCTTACTGCATTAGAAATGGAAGCAGGTTTTGACGTATTTGGTGATGATGTAGCAGATAATTCTTTTGCAGGTATTATTATCAATTCGCGGCTTAGAAGTACCATCAAAAACTTTGATCAGTTTACTAAGATTGATCGCACCTATGCGAAAGATGGAAATGGTGTTGTGACAGAAGACGGTATTATTGGTTATTGGAATGGGATCATTCCTGTAATTATCTGCAATAACAATACGTTTGATGAAACATTGAAAGAGTGTAAGACGTATATTGTTAAAAAGAATGCACTTGGTATTATTTGGCAGAAGGAAGCCAATACAGAAGAAGAGAGAAATTCTTTAAGTAAGAGTACATATCTTTCCGCTGATGAACTTTATGCTGTGAAGTTGTTAAATGCAAAGGGTGTTTCTATTCTTAGAAAGACTATCACAGCAACGACAGCAACGGTAAGTAATGATGCAGAAACATCCGATACTGATGAAACTAAAGAGTAATTAGTTTTTCTTTATACATTTCACTTCTTTTCATTTTTCTAATCTATGGGGTGGACAATTTATGTCTGCCCCACAAATAAAATGCAAAAAATATTTTTTACGAAAGGACAATCAAATGCTCAACAAAGATGATATAAAACAGTATCGTATGTTACGTGGTCTTTCCTATCGGGAGGTCAGCAACTATTGTAATGTTACACATGCGCTAATTTCACAAATAGAAAAAGGTGAGAGAGGACTCACATTAGAAACTCACAATGAGATTATAAATGGTATTAATGCCGCTTATGATGCAAAATGCAAAGGTACATTGAAAGCGGAAAATACAAGAAAGCCTAAGTCAGAAACAAATAAAGCAGAAGTGGCAGATTCGCCACAAGCTGAAAAAGTAGATGCACAAACAGAAGTAAAGCCTGAAACACAGGAAAAACCAAAGAGAACTACTAAGACTAGAAAACCTAAAGCAGAAACAAAATAGAGCGGAGGATAATTGAAAATGATGAATACTATGTTAGAGAAAAAAGTTTATACAAAAGAAGAATTATTGATAGCTTGTAGTAAGTTGCCCGAAAATCAGTTAGAAGCGATTTGGAAACAATTTGATTTTGATACTCTTTTGAGATTGATGAATGCGGAAGAGGAAAATAGGACTTCATGGAAAAATCAGATGTCAGAACTTCTACATAGAGAATTAGAGAAATATAATGCTATTATTAAATTATTTGATATGTTACCAGCGCATAATATTACTCTACATGGAGGGGAAATTGAGAACGTAAGTTCTGAATCTGCTTGTGATAATCAGACAGATGTGGTAGAATAAAACTATAACAAATGTTGGAGATTAAGGGGATTTCGTTATGGGTAAGAAGATTGTATGTGAATCATGTGGAACGATTTTTCCTTTTGAAAGAGCAAAGGATTTAAAAGTGTGTCCAGTGTGCAACGCTTCATTTGATAATGAAGAGGATGGTGATTCTACCCATGATAAAATTGAAAATATTGATTTAGAACATCCTGATATGTATTTTTATTCTATTGATTCAGAGGATAAATACGAAGATCAGAATAGAAGAAAAGTTTATTGTGATTGTACAACTTGTAGAAAAGTTAATCCAATCTTATATAACAAGTTTAGTCTTTTTAAGTCTGAATATGTAAAATTAAAAGATAGCGTAGAAATATCTTGTAAAGGATGCGGCAAAAAAGTAGTTAATCCGATTATTCCCAAAAGACCTGATGGATGGCGTGAGTTGAATATGTGGGAAAAAGATTATGATAATCTACCCAAATGCCCGATATGTCACTCAACTAAAATCCATAAAATCAGCATGACTAATAAAGCAGTATCGGCACTGACTTTCGGTGTACTTGCAGCAGGTCATGTATCGAAAACCTATAAGTGTGATGTGTGCGGTAGTAAGTTCTAATAACAATAGATGAATAAAAATAAGATAAAAAAAGGCAGTTCATAGCGGACTGTCTTTTTTTGTATGCCAAAAGGAGGAAAAAGTTTGGGCGAAGAATTTCTTTTAGATATAATATCGGTGTTAAATGAACAGATATCAAAGAAAAGAATTAAAGAAGGTTTAAAGGGCATGGATGATTCCATGTTTGTAAAGGTAATAGCAAAGTTATCAATAGCGTTGTCTGAACGTCAGCTAAAGAAAGATATGAAGCAATTAAATGATCTGTACTTACAAATTGGTGCAGATTTAAAGATTGACAGTGCCTTAAAGAAGAAATTACAGGACAGGATTAAAACATTACAGGACAGTATTTCCGATTTGCAGATTGGAGTAAGTACAAAAAAATCTTCCGATATTGTAAAGGCGGTTACAGAAGTAAGAAATAAAGGACAGAGGGCGGCAGATAAAACCGCAATCAGTTTTAATATAGAAGTAAAAAGAGAAAAAGCGATTGCGGATTTGGAGTATATCGCAAAGAAATATTCAAAGCTCTTTTCAAATGCTTCCGCTTCCCAGAAATATAATAACATTCTGGATGCGGCATATGGAATTACAGATGCTAAACAATTATCAAATGTCAGAGCGCAGATAGCGGCATTTACAAGCGAATTAAAAGCAAATGATTTAGCTTCACAATCTTTAGGAGATAAATGGAAAAGACTTATTGATCGTGCAAAAGATTTGTTTTCAGCCGCTAGTGCTGTTACTTTAATATTTTCACAGGTAAGACAGGCTGTATCATCTTTCTTGCAGTTAGATACGGCAATGACAAATCTTTATAAGGTACAGGATCAGATTACAAGCCGTGACCAGTTTTCGGGATTGCTTACCAAATGGAATAAATTAGCACAGAATTTAGCGGTTACTACTGAAAGCCTTATATCTTCTATGGAAGCATGGAGTAAGATTGGATTTAATCTGGATATGTCAGAACAGTTGGCACAGATTACATCTATCTTTGAAAAGACAGCGGAAATTACCAACGAAAAAGCTACTTCTACATTGATTTCAGCAGCACAGGCATTTACAGAAATAGATGATCTTGGTGTAGATGATTATGTCAAGCGAGTTGAAGCAGTCGGTGATAAAATTAATGCTATCGGCAACAAATATAGTATAGATTCAGAGGGAATCGCTGATGGGTTACAAAATGCAAGTGCGGCTTTGAAAATTGCAGGAAATGACTTAAACGAGACAATCTCCTTAATTGCGACAACTAATAAAATCTTCCAGAATCCAGATGAAGGCTCCAATATGCTTAAAGTAGCTTCCATGCGTTTAAGAGGGCAGGTAGATGCTTTAAAAGAAATGGGGGAAGATGCCGAGGGAGTTTCCACGGATTTAACTAAAATTCAGCAACAGGTTTATGAACTGACAGAAAATAAAGTCAATATCTTTGAAGATGAAGATACAATGAAGAGTACCTACCAAATGGTACTTGAAATCGGTGAGGTATTTGATTCATTAAGTAATCGTTCACAGGCTGATTTGCTAGAAGTTATGTTCGGCAAGCAACGCGCCAGTGCAGGTGCAGCATTACTTCTTAATTATAAAGAGCTAGAGAAGATCAAGAATGACAGTATCAACGCTGCTAATTCTATGGCAGAGGAATATTCAAAATACATGGAATCAGCGGAAGCGCATATCACAATTTTCAAAGAGAAGTTAGTTGAGACATATTCTACATTCATGAATGGTGATATGATCAAGTATACCGCTGATTTAGGTAGTGGAATATTGGATTTGGTTAATTCTACAGACCTTTTAAGGCATGGTATTCTTGCAGTATTATCATTGAATATTGGTAAGGGTATTACTTCTATGGGTGCGTCAATAGCTTCTACCGTGAAGCAGATGAACACACTTGGTAATGCTTTGCAACAGATAAAGAATTTACCAGTTGATGCTACAAGGGATGATATATTAGAAGATATAGGAGAAGCAACAAAATCCTTAACCGAAAAGAATTTAAAATTATTATTATCACAGAAACAGTTAGAAGATAGTGATAAAGAAATGATACTAAGTATGCACGATCTGACAAGTGAGGAAGCAAAAGCCAAACTTGAAAAGATGGGATTGTTGACTGTCACTAAACAACAGACAACGGCGAATGTGGCAGAAGCGGCAACAACGAGCACATTAAAAAATGCAATGTTATCACTGAAAGCGTCTGTTTCTGGTGCGTGGACTTCATTTAAAGCTATACTTGCAAATAATCCTATCGGTATGGGATTTATGTTAGCAACAACAGCAATTAGCGTGTTTTCAACCGCTATCAGTAAAGCTAATGAAAAACTGGAAGAAACCAGACGTGCCAATATAGAATCCGCAACAACAGCGTCAGAGAATGCAGATAAACTCAAAGATTTGTATAACGAATATACACGCCTTGCATCCATTCAGGGTAGAACGACTTCCGAGGAAGAAGCATTTAAAACAGCGGTAGAGAATATCACGGTTGCATTGGGTGATAAGGCAGAAATTTTGAAAGACCTTACAGCCGGTACAGATGAATATGCGGATGCTCTTGCGAGGGCGACTAAAGAAGAATTACAGAGTCAAGCAGTTGCCGCCACTATCGGTAGAAAATCAGCAGAAGAAGAATTACAGAGTGAGATTTGGGATAAATGGAAAGGTTCACAAGTAACCATTGACTCCAACGATAAAGGGAAAGCGTTATCAGATGAAGCACAAAAAGCAGTAGATATTGTTTCCGATTCTTTGAAAGAATTTGAGACTATCAATAGAACATGGAAAAATATTTCGTGGGATATTTCCAGTGATGATCCTACAGAAGCATTAGAATTTTACAATTCTCTTATAGAAGCACGTGAAAAGTTGGTTTTAGCTTCAGAAGATGATGAAACATTGCTTGATACTGAAATCTACAAAGATTTGAACACTGCAATCAATACAATGTCTGAAAGCCTTGATACATACATTGAAAAGCTGTATGAAGAAGAAAAACTTAATTATATGGCGAAAAATGGTATTCCGAGTGTGACAGAAGAGTACAAGGCGATGGAGTCCGCATTAGTAGATGCCGCAGGTTCCAGTATTGATTTACAAAATAAATTCAAGGAACTGCTTACATCTGATTTTTCAAATTTAGCAGTAGATATAGATAACGTTGGAAATGCTATAGAAGATGCATCGGTACAGGCTCAAAACGCAATTCCGCTATTCAATCAGCTTACCAGTTCTGGTGAATCATTAGATCAGTTTCAAGCGTCCGTAAAATCGGCAAAAGAAGCATACACTACACTTTTATCTGGTAATTATTCAGCATCAGAACTCCTAGATTCCATACAGGCAATTAATAAAGCCGTATCAGATATGGGTGGTTCTCTTGATTGGGAATTTATTAACAGTCAGAAAGATTCATTAGATTTACTTGGTGATGCAATAGAGGATATTTCTCAGAAGTATGCAGAAAGTATCTTGTCTGGTGCTGGTATTGATGTGAACAGTGAATTCGGTCAGATGCTTGCAAATATGATACAACAAGCGTTTGAGGCAGAAGCGGCGTTTGAGGGGATGAATTCGCAATTAGATAATCTGCAATCATCATATCAGACATTGACAGGTATTTTAGAGTCTTATAATAAGACAGGATATATCACTCTCGATAATCTACAGTCATTGCTTACAGCGGACGAAAATCTCATTCAGATGTTGGAAGTAGAGAATGGTCAGCTTGTCTTAAATCAAGCTGCCTATGAAAATCTGGTAGCGGTTCAATTACAGGAGTTCAAAACGAAATTGAACGATGCCGCCGCCGCTGAAATTGAAACACTTGCAAAACAGAAAGCAAAACAGGCAACTAACCAGAATGCAGACGCTTCACAAAATGCCGTAGAAAAGTTAGATGCAGAGACAGCGGCATTTAACAGGAACACAACAGCCGCTATTGCTAATGCGGTGGCAAAAGCAGAGGAATCAGGCGTATCAGAAGAAGAAATTCAAGGTATATTTGATAAATATACAGAAGTATGGAATTCTGCAATGAATAATTACAGTCTTGATTTTGATGGATTTATGTCTGGTGGCAAATCAGCCGCAAGTAAAGCTGGTGGTGAACACGCAGATGCGTACATAAAAGCATTTGAAAAAGAATACAGCAATTTGAAGGATATGCTGAATCGTGGGGAGATTAGCGAAGCACAATATCTGTCAAGGTTAAGGGCACTCTATATAAGATATTTTAAAGACCGCAAAGAATATCTGGATGAGTTCAAGAAATATGAGTCTGAATATTTATCTGGTATGCTTGACCTTCATAATAAAGCATTAAGCGGTATCAGTACACTTTTAAATCGTAAGATTAGTGCCGCAAATGATGCAAAAGATGCCAGTATATCAGCATTGGAGGAAGAAAAGGAAAAAGCCGCAGAGGTATATCAGAGTCAGATTGATGACATCGAGAAAGAGAAGGATGCCATAGATGATTTAATCAAAGAGAAAAATAAAAAGATATCAGCATTAAATGAAGAGATAGATGCCATCGAGAGAGCAGCGGAGTCCAGAAAGAAAAATATTCAGCTCGAAAAAGATCAATATGCTCTTGAAAAGATGCTTAATCAACGGACATCATTGGTATATAAAGACGGTCAGTTTGTATACGAAACGGACACGAGCGGAGTCAGAGATGCAAGAGAAAAGGTCAGAGAAGATCAGGAAGCATTACAGATTGACAATCTAAAGAATAAAATATCGCTTATCCAGAAAGAAATAGACCTTTTAGAAGAGAAGAAAGATGCTTTGTCAGAAGAACAAGAGCGTATTCAGAAATTGATGGATGAGTCCAATAAGTATTATGACAATCTCATTAAAGAGCAACAGAAGATGTGGGATTCCATGATTAAAAATATGGAACAGCAGAAATCCCGTTGGGAAGAACTTGCAGAGATTGAAGAAATTGCAGAAGCGTTTTCATACATACAACAGGTGTTTGGTGATCTTGGATATACAGTCGAAGATGTTCTAAACGGTTCAGATGAAGCCTTTGAAGCCTTCAAATCACAGTATATTTCCCTTATCAGTGATGTCAACAATAATTCCGACTTTACAGAAGGATTAGTTTATGCTACTGGTATTGCGAAAGAGAATTTAGGTTCATTCCTTGATAAAACTAAAGAGACGGCAGAAGGACTTGACGAATTAGGTGAAAAAGGTACTGAAATGGATTCCGTTGCGGAGGGCATAGATAAACTTTCTGATTCTGCTACATCCGCAAGCACAAGTACAGAAGGATTATCTGATAATCTCAGCACAATCAATGATACGCTTACAGCTATACCAGAAGCGGATAAATTTAATAATCTTACTACATCATTTACTAATCTTGGTGACGCTATTAAAGGTGTAGCGGATGCGTTGGGTGTAGGTGAAAATGGTACAGTAGGTGGTCTTGTCAGTGCATTACAGGAGATCAGCACATTATCAATAGATGGTGTTGACGGTTCTGGTGGGATTATTTCACAGTTTCAGAGTCTTAAAACAGCGGTTGAAGATGTTACTAATGCTATTAGTGGTGGCGGTAGTTCGTCTGGTGGTGATGCGTCTAGTTCATCCAGTGCAAGCATGAGTGCAGGAGCCAGTGGAGAAGGTTCAAATGGTCTTATTGGTGCAATCGAAGATTTCAAATCTGCTACTGATGAAGCATTAGGCGGCAGCGGTGAAGGTGGTGAAGGTTCTGAAAGTGGTGGAACAGGAGCAATACCGCAATTTGAGGAATTAAAGACCGCCGTAGATGATGTAACAGCGGCT
The DNA here is from genome assembly GCA_964614185.1 of uncultured Lachnospiraceae bacterium. Classification (GTDB taxonomy): domain Bacteria; phylum Bacillota; class Clostridia; order Lachnospirales; family Lachnospiraceae; genus Suilimivivens. The sequence goes on along the minus strand of CAZTKJ010000027.1, from coordinate 2,735 downwards.
ATTGGTAGTGGAGAATCTGAAAGTTCTGGTGAGGGTGAATCTGATAACTTGATTGGTTCTATTGTTGACCTTGGAGAAACATCTGAGGAAACATTAGGTAAGCCAGATGGTGACGGAATCATCGGAAAATTCAATGAATTTAAAGGTGTCATTGAAGAAGCCGCTAATCAGGTAAGAAGTATTTCAGATGGTCTTGACGAGATAGACGGTAAGGAAGTTGAATGTACTATTACTGTCAATGTGAAAATGAATGGCAGTATACCGGCGTTTGCATCTGGTACAGTCTTAGGCAATATGCAGATTGAAAGTGCTACTTATAATGCGAGATATGGTAAGGCATTTGCAAGTGGTACAATCGGACTTCCACATGCTGAAAAGAACGCTCTTGTTTCTGAATATGGTCAGACTGAAATGACTGTACTGCCTGATGGCAAGACTATTATTACAGATGAACCTACAATGATGGATTTACCTAAAGATACAGTTATCTATAATGAAGAACAGACCAAAAAGATTATGGATAACAAAATTGATACCGAAGTAGTAAAAAGCTACGCTAATGGTACAGTAGAGTATTCAGACGGTACTATTATTACACCAGATGGTCATACATTACGCCCACTTCAACCAGGTGATCGTGGTTACGAGTTACAGAAAGCATTTGAACCAATGATTGCCAAATGGAAAGAGACAGGAGAAGAAATCTCTAATGCAGTGTTTGATGGTCAGAAACAGATGGAAAAGTGGACAAAGCAGGTGGAGACAATAAATAATATTACTAACAATAAGAATATTCAACAACCTGTTACGATTCATCAAAATGTTACATTGAGTTGTCCTAATGTTACAAATAATTCTGGTGTTGAATACGTTCAGAAAGAATTGAATGGATTGAGTTTAAAGGCTATGCAAGTACCGCTTAATGACAAGTGGTAATTAATGAAACAATTACCGCACTCTGAAATATGGGTGCGGTTTATATATGGAGGAAATATGAATTTAGGTGAAGAATTGTTAAAGACAATACAAATTATGATTAACAGGAAATTGAAAAATTACAGGTCAGATCGAACATATAAGACTGTTATAAAAAGAATTGAAAAGAATGGTTATGTAATTATTGACGAAACTGGAAGTGAAAGGACAGTTCCTTGTGGTATTCCGAATGTTGAATTAAGGGTAGGACAATATGTTTATGTAAAAGAACCGCTTGGGAAAATCAATGAATTGCATATATGTAGTGTAGCAGGAAATACAAGTAAATCAAACAGAAGAAGATAATTTTGAAACCAATGTGAATAATGTAACTGATAACAAAGTTGATGTGAATATAATTCGTCTAATCGTATTCTTAATAATGGTGAATTGAATAATGAGAAAAACTGAATATTGATATGAGTATAAGGTACTGTTGAAATTTTGACAGTGCCTTTTTAAATAAATTATTTGTAGAGGTGAATTGCTATAGAAACAAAAACATTAGATATCCCTTTTTGGCTTAAATTGACTCTAACAATCAAAGAAGCGGCAGCTTATTCAAACATAGGAATCAATAAAATAGAGGAACTTTTAAAGCAGCCTAAATGTGATTTTGTATTATATGTCGGTAATAAAAAATTGGTAAAAAGAAAAGAGTTTGAGCAATACATAGCGAGAAGTTTAGAGATTTAAACTGAAAATTCAATTTGAATATTCCAAAATGATAGATGATATGATATAATGTTAGCTTGTATCAAACTCTTTTTGTTGGAATACAGCAGAAAGGAGTTGATTATATGGGTAAAGACTTAAAAGGTAAAGAACTTGGAGTCGGTATCTGTCAAAGAAAGGATGGTTTATACACAGCACGATTTGTAAGCAAGAGAACTGGTAAATCAGTTCAAAAATATTTCCCAAAGCTACAAGAATGCCGTAAGTGGTATGCGGATGCAAAGTTTGAAGATGAACATGGTGGAATTAATGCATCCGGGGATATGACAGTAACGGCATGGTTCAATTACTGGATCGAAAACATAAAAGGTGAAAGCATAAGACCTAATACTATCAGAAACTATAAAGAACGGTTTGAACACAATATAAAGAAGTGTATAGGCAATATGATATTGTCGGAGGTAAAACCGATGCACTGTCAGAATGTTTTGAATCAGATGAAAGATGATTATAAGTCATCTACCATATATCAGACAAGGATTACTTTGTATTGTATGTTCTCTGATGCGGTTGAAAATGATGTAATCTACAAAAATCCAGTAACAAAGGGAATAAAGCATAATATTGGGAAAGAGCCTAAGAAAATGAGGGCATTGACGATTGAGGAACAGAAGAAGTTTCTTGAAACCGCCCAAAACAGTAGCAATTACAATCAATTTGCTTTTATTTTGCAGACTGGACTACGGACAGGTGAGTTAATAGGCTTGAAATGGTTTGATATTGATTGGGAGAAGCGTGTCATACACATACAGAGAAGTATGGAGTATCGGTATAGTGTTGGTGAATGGCGAATTGGAGAACCTAAAAGCAAATCTGGCTATCGTGATGTACCTTTAACGGAAGAAGCGATTGCGATTCTGAAACGGCAGAAAGAGAAACTACGAGAAATCAAAGTGATCAATATGCAGTTCAAAGAATTTGTGTTCCTTTGCAGAAAAGGCGAACCAACAAAAAATTCAGCTTATGATACTCTGGACGGCCGACTCAGGCTCGCTGTCAAGCGTGGCGCCACTGCAGGCGCCGTT
>CAZTKJ010000026.1:41005-46365 GCA_964614185.1 uncultured Lachnospiraceae bacterium | reverse complement strand
CTTCTGTGCCATTTCAATAGCTTCCATAGCCTCTGATACCGTTCCGATCTGATTAACTTTTACCAGAATTGCATTAGCTGTCTGAAGCTTAATGCCTGCATCAAGGCGTTTCGTATTGGTCACAAACAGATCATCACCTACCAATTGAATTTTGCTGCCAAGTCTCTCTGTCAGCAGCTTCCATCCATCCCAGTCATCTTCGGCAAGGCCATCTTCAATAGAAACAATAGGAAATTGATCGATTAATTCTTCATAATAGGCAATCATTTCAGACGTGTCCCGGACAATATCTTTGCCCTTTAGAGAACTTTCACCCGGAAAGTGGTACATCCCTGTTTTTTCATTGTATAATTCACTGCTTGCCACGTCAAGGGCAATTTTAATATCTTTTCCTGGCAAATGTTTACTTTTTTCGACAGCTTCCACGATCAATTCCAGTACAGCTTTTGCATCCGGAAGATCCGGTGCAAAGCCGCCTTCATCTCCAACACCGGTGGATAATCCCTTCTCTTCCAGGATTTTTTTTAGGAAATGATAAATTTCTGCACAAATTCTAAGGGCATCCCCAAAACTTTCTGCATTTACCGGCATGATCATAAACTCCTGAAAATCTACTGTATTGGAAGCATGTCGTCCACCATTTAAAATATTCATCATAGGCACCGGCATCAGTCTCGTATAAGTGCCTCCTAAATACTGATAAAGCGGAATGTGCAAAGCCTCCGCTCCTGCTCTTGATACTGCCATAGATACTGCAAGAGTGGCATTAGCTCCTAAGTTTCCTTTATTATCTGTTCCGTCTGTTTCCATTAAGATACGGTCTATTTCTATCTGATTTAATCCGTTTCTCCCCACAACAGCTTCCCTGATCTTAGTGTTGACATTGGACACTGCCTTCTTAACTCCCAGACCAAAATATCTGGTTTCCGCATCCCTCAGTTCCACTGCTTCGAAACGTCCTGTACTTGCACCGGAAGGAACTGCCGCTTTCCCGGCAAAGCGCTGTCCCGTCATAGTGTCTGTCAGTATTACTTCCGCCTCCACTGTCGGGTTTCCGCGAGAATCCAGAATTTCCCTTCCCTGAACATTGGTTATCTGCATATATCGTTTCATAACATTCCTCCTAATATCCGTTCATTGTTTTTAGTATAGCCGTTTTATACTTCTTTCATTCTTTTATTGTTTTCATTCTCATAAATTGATATACTAATTTTATCATTTCCTATCGTTCATATAGGATGTAGGATTTTACGAGGTTACTAATTATGAAATCACAGTCTTCTTTTTTTAAAACAGCTGTCAGGAATTTTCACTTTCATACAAATATGACCCGGCAGGACTACACCTGCATGGGTGTCTTAATGTTTCTTTTTGCATGTATGGTTTTTTTCCGGTTAGGAAGCTTTAAAGCACCGGAAACCACATACACTACCACCACCGGAAACAGAGATATTGTACTGGACCTTGGCGGCTACAAAGACGTTCAATCATTTTCTATCTTTTTAGGCAGTCTGAACGCAAGACATCTTTCTCTTTCTGCTTATAACGAGGTAACAGGCGCCTGGGAAGTCATAAACGGAGAAGCCGTTGTCAACTCTGTTTTTACCTGGAATGAAGTAGCGGTTAACTATAATCTCCGGTACTTGGGCATTGTAGCCACTGATGATACTGCCATGTTTAATGAACTGGTAGTAAAAGCGCCTGACGGCTCTATTATCGTGCCTGTAAATTCTTCATCATATCCGGAACTGTTTGATGAACAGGACTTATTCCCATCAGTAAATACATATATGACCGGCTCTATGTTTGACGAAGTTTATCATGGACGTACTGCCTATGAATTTATTCACGGACTTACTACATATGAAACTACCCACCCTCATTTTGGCAAGATCCTGATTTCCCTGGGCATCCGGATTTTCGGCATGACTCCTTTTGGCTGGCGTTTCATGTGTGCCATTTTCGGAACCCTGATCATCGGTGTTATGTATCTTTTTGCCAAAAGACTTTTTAATGATACATTTGTGGCCTTGGCCACTACTGCTCTTTTTACCTTTGACTGTATGCACTATAACCTGTCACGAATTGCAACTATTGATATTTTTGCAGCGTTCTTCATTCTGCTGATGTACTATTTTATGTATGAATACATTGTAAAAAGCACAGAGAACCGGGAGCTTTCCGGGGATACGCTGACACCTCTTGCCCTGTGCGGAATCTCCATGGCTTTTGGTGTTGCTACAAAGTGGACCGGCATTTATGCCGGAATCGGTTTGGGAATTCTTTTTATTTATCATACGCTGACACATTTTCCTAAAACCCAAAAGCAGCTGGGACAGTTGTTTCTGTTCTGCTGCGTATTCTTCATTCTGATTCCTCTTATCGTATATACTCTGTCCTTTATTCCTGTTGTAGGATATTCAGAATATAAAAATCTGATTGACAAGGCCATCTCCGGCAGTATTTCCATGTTCCGCTATCATTCTCAGCTGGTTGCGGAACACTATTACAGCTCTCCTTTTTATGAATGGCCTGTTATATGGATGCCTCTGCTGGATGCTAATGATATGGTAAATGCCACCGATGTCAGTGCCATCAGTTGTATGGGAAATCCTGCCATCTGGTGGGTAGGAATTTTCTGTGAGATTTTTGTTCTTATCAGATGGATTGTGAAACGTGATAAAAAAGCCGGTTTTCTTTTCGTTTCTTATGCCGCGCAATATGTTCCCTGGATGAGTATCAGCCGTATCACTTTCATTTATCACTATTTCCCTGCCATCCTTTTCGTTATACTCATGATGGGATATACCATAGACTGTATCATCAAACAATTTAAATGGGGCAAAAAAGCAGTTGTCATTTATCTGACAACTGCCATCATTGTTTTCTTCCTATTCTTTCCTGTTATTTCCGGCCTTCCCATCAACAAAGAATGGGGATTGAAACTTCGCTGGCTGAAAGATTGGATTCTGGTACTATAAAACAGTATTTTCCTGTATCTGACGGTATAGATCATATCCTACATAAATAATAAGTCCCAAAAGCGCAATTGCCATATAAGAAAGAGGAACAATATGCACTGCAATAAGATAAGGCATGTAGGACAATAACGAAACTAATATAAAACCACAAGCCACAGGCAGCTTACGTACACGAAGCACACCATAAATGATTGCAAACAAATCAATTAAAAATCCATATCTATCATGCATGTGAGGCAGAGAATATACTGTAAGAGCCACCGTAAAGAGAGCCAAAGTAACCAGTATCTCATCTGTCAGATAAATTCTTTTGGTATATATGTAATAAGCAATACACCCCAACATCATAACGAGCATGAACGTACCTGCTCCGCTCACTTCTGCCGCATGCCTCATGTCAGGCATCGTCTCTCCCAGCAAGGCATAAATATTAGGATAATTTAATGTTCCCCAGGGATAAGTTCCCGACTGTTTAAAATAAATCATCATCAAATCTTTGAAACTCCGCCCGGCAATCCAGGCCGGCAATGCAGATGCTGCATAAATAAAAGGCACATATAAATAATAGCATAGCCGGATACTTTTCTTTTTCAACCACATTATAATGAAAAATGGCAACAAAAAAACAGCTTGCAGCTTGAAACAGAAGGATAATGCAAAAAACACTACTGATTTTTCACCTTCATTACATAAAAAATAGTAAAAAGAATATAGCAGAAAAGATGTATAGATTATATCACACTGACACCAGTAAGCTCCATCCATTACTACCGTTGGTGACAAAAGAAGGAATGCCATACTCAAAATAGCTTTGCTCTTACTGGCTGTTATATGATAAATAATTTTAAACACTGCAATGGCCGCTACATAATCAAAAAAAACAGATACCAGTTTTAATGCATACAGATCATTCGTACTAATATAGGAAAGCAATGTCATAATATACATATAGGGAGACGTATAATTTGAAATCTTTAAAGATAATGATTTCCATCCGCCATTAATACGAATTTCCTGCATCCAGTCCTTTAAAAAACCTGTATAATCAGCAGACTCAATAGGCATCAATTTCCATCTGATGAGAAATGCCACCCCAAAAAGGCATAAAACAAAAGCAATATCTATCACTTTCAATTTCATTTTGCCAAGAGGAATTTCTCTGTCCAAAATTTTGTCTATCATGCGGTCTTCCATAAAACTATCCTCAAACAGTCTGTCTAATTTCTTGCTTGAAAAGAAAGGGTGTTGCCAGTCTCCTCAAATTCATCCATCCATCCTGCACCCTTTTCCTGAGTGAAATTCAAATGATGAGTCTCATCGCCATTATATATAATATAAATCAGCTGCTCATACTCCACACCTTTAAATTCATATTCCAATTTAACTTTGAGACCGTCTCTTTTATCCACCTTAATACGTTCATAAGTATTAATCTTAATCTGAACATCATCCCCATAGACATCAAGAAAATCAGCTTCAAGCATGTCCACATACTCTTCCTTTGACATCTTTGTAATATTTTCATCACCTTCAGAAATTACATAACTGATTGTTGAGAGATCCTTAGGATATGTTCTATAAACATATACTCCTTCTTCTCCCTCATACGCTGAAAATCCATTAGGCAATGCACATGCCAGATCTGCTTCTTCAAAAAATTCAGGTGTATCATCCTCTATTTCCTGTTCGATTGACGGAAGGGCCGGTATATCTGCTGAATCAACTTTATCAGAATCAGCAGTGGAAGTTTCCACTGCTGATTCATTCACTTCAGTTGACTCCTGTTTATTCTTGTTTCCGCATCCGCTTATCTGTATCATACATAATCCGGCAACAAGTACTATCATCAACTTCTTATTCATTTTGTTACTCCTTAGTTCTCACATTTTTATTACGGTATAGCATTGTAACAGAAGTTACTACTCCTCCTGCAGCAGCTGCTAACAAGATGATCCATATAATAAGTGCCATGCTGTCACCGGTTGAAGGTCTTCTACGCTTACCTAATACTGCAAAGTCAGAACCACGTCTGGCGCCAAGTACTGCTCCGCCTTCTCTGACCCTTGATGCTCCTAATACTTGAGGAGTATCCGGTTCATCCGGTATATTTGGTGTTATTTCAGGACCCGGTGTATCTCCCGGTGTAGGTGCCGGTGTTTCTTCAGGTGAAGGTGTCTCTCCGGGTGCTGGTGGAGGCGTTTCTCCTGGCGTAGGTGCCGGCGTCTCACCAGGTGTGGGTGCCGGTGTTTCCTCAGGTGAAGGCGTCTCCTCAGGTGTTGGTTCCGGACTAGGCGTCTCTTCAGGTGTAGGTTCCGGTGTCGGTGTTACCTCAGGTGTTGGCTCCGGACTAGGTGTTACTTCGGGTGTAGGTTCCGGTGT
>CAZTKJ010000026.1:9729-40905 GCA_964614185.1 uncultured Lachnospiraceae bacterium | reverse complement strand
AGGTGTTGGTTCCGGACTAGGTGTTACTTCGGGTGTAGGTTCCGGTGTCGGTGTTACCTCAGGTGTTGGCTCCGGACTAGGTGTTACTTCGGGTGTAGGTTCCGGTGTTGGTGTTACCTCAGGTGTTGGCTCCGGACTAGGTGTTACTTCGGGTGTAGGTTCCGGTGTTGGTGTTACCTCAGGTGTACCATTCGGATTTGGTGTTGATACAGAATGCCACTCACCAGCAGGATTTGAGAATTTATCAGCCACTACGGTTCCTGTACTTGTACTTTCAATAATAATATTTGCAAAAGGCGCTATAAGAGTTCCAAGAATACTACTCTTTACTCTGATATTTCCTGAATAATTTCCGAAGTTCCATATAATTTCATTAGGTACGTTTTTACCTACTGTTCCTTCTTCAACATTGCCCGGATTACTTGACGTTCCTTTATTACCAGCTGCTGCATCATCGGCATTGCCAATATAAAATTCTTTTAAATTAATCTCTGTTGATCCCTCTCCGACAGTTACATTGATTACGCAGACCTGATCTTCATTCTTATAAACGCTTAATCCACCGCTCTGCACAGACTTGCCATCATAATAAGCGTTTCCCCATTCATCGCCACTCATGGTAATGTCTACATATACAACTTTTAATTCTGCATCCGATATATTTATATTAGACCCGTTTTCATTGTCAAAGTTTGACTTAACTCCATCAGATGTTTCCTCCTGCATAATAGCAGCTGCCAGTACACCAATGGTTTCAAGCTTTTCTGCTACGTCTACATCTGTTTCTACATCAGCGGTCTTGATGTTGTCATCATCTACGCCGGTAACTCTGAATTTATGTTCTACGCCGTTTTCATCCACATAAGATGCATAAGTAAATCCGTCTTCTCCTTTTTCTACCGTTACATCTTCGCCAAAAACAACTTCTCCGGTACCATCATGAAACTTTAATTCACCGTCATTTTCTATTCTGCCGATATAGTTGGTGGTATGTCCGCCGTCTTCATATTTATTACTGCTTCCAATGGTCTCCTGTGTTTCATTCTTCAGCACTTCCGTTGCAATATTGGATTCAATGTCTCCCATGATGGTTGTTTCATTTGCTACAATACCATAGCCATCAATGATCTCAAAAATCTTATCTACTTTTTCATCACTTGTAAGTTCGCTAAAGGCTATATCACTTTCTGTAGGTTCAGTCTCTTCCGGTAATGTCTCCTCGGTTTCTTCCTGAACATCAGCATTCAGTGAAGGCATCTTAGCTTCTTCCGGCTCATCCTGCGGGGTCTCCTCAGTTCCATCATTCATAACTGCCTGTGCTGCATCATACACCGTTGAAATCTCCTGTTTCTGAGCATCAACTCCTTCCGCTGCATCTTCGGCAGGTATTTCATCTGTATTGTCAGGAATTTCTTCTGTCTCTTCGCCCGCCTGCTGTGTATCGCCGGTTCCGTCAACAGATTCTAAATCACTCTCAAGTCCTTCCTCCTTCTCCGGATCTGTCAAAGCATCTGACACAGGTGCTATTTCTGCCGGTTCATCTGCCGCAGGTGCTGCCACTTCCGATTCTGCTGCCACAGGTTCTTGTGCAGCCGGCACAGTTTCTTGCAGGTTTGCAGCTTCTTCCTCTGTCATCGTAGTGACGATGCCATCCGCTCTCTCTTCGGCATAAGAAACAAGTACGTTGCTCGCAATAACAACCTCTACCAGTACGATAGCCAGCATCCTTTTCATTCTTTTGGAAATCCTGTTCATGTCTCCAATCTCCTTTAATATAAGACAGTTATATAGTTACACAATAATGCCATAAATCTCTTTCTATAGTCTTCCTTACTATTATCCTATACCATCGCGCTTTCAATTTCAAGTACTTTTGACCTATTTTTTAAGATTTTGTTAATAATTAACAAGTCATAAATAAAAATATCGTGCGCTTTCCAAATTGAGTTGTTTTTATCTCGTTCCTTTGCTGTTTTCCTGCATTTACCTTTCGTTTTTACTTTAATTTAGTAAAAAATATTAAAACTATATTAGCCAATTTTGATATTTATTTTTTATTTGCATTTCAAGTTTTTTCTTGTGCTAACAGTAATTAAAAATATAGTGCTGATATCATCTGTTTTCTGCTCAAAATTCAGATATATTAGCACTATATTGATATCTATTTCCTTTATTCTTTTCTACTACTTAAAATTCAAAATTTGTTCAAAATTTTTTATGAAATATTACTAAAATGCAAAACTGTCTATTTCTTACTCATAAATCGGATAATTTTTTCCTTCCCTGACAAATACCGGGATAATATCAATGGGCGCTTTTGCTGTCACTACAGTACCTCCTTCATACTTTGTTCCGGTAGCGCTTTCTACCCATTTGCATCCTGCGGGAAGATAAACTTTGCGTTCCTGCAGACCGGCCTCCATCACCGGAGCTACCAAAAGGTCACGCCCAAACATATAGGCATCCTCTGTTTCCCAGCATTTTTCATCTGACGGGAAATCAAAGAACAGCGGTCTCATAACCGGTTCTCCGGTAAGACTTGCCTGCTTCATACATTCTCTGATATAAGGACGCAGTTTTTCCCTGATAAACAGATATTTTTTCAAAATTTCATAATTATCTTCTCCAAAACTCCATACCTCATTATCCTGTCCTGATGTAAGCTGGCGAACACCGTCAATATACTCCTGCTCTCTTTCATACCAGGGAGAACGCTCTCCGTGCATTCGGAATACCGGACAGAAAGCTCCCCATGCAAACCAGCGCAAAAGCAACTCACGAAAAGCAGGATCACTGATATCTCCGCCGATAAAGCCGCCAATATCGGAAGTCCACCACGGAATTCCCGCTATTCCCATATTGAGGCCTGCCTGAAGCTGCTCTCTCATGGCACGGAAAGAAGAATGAATGTCTCCTGACCATGTCAGCACTCCGTATTTTTGACTTCCTGCCCATGCGCACCGCACAAGACTCATGATCTCCTTTTCTCCTTCCTGCTTCAATCCTTCATAAAAACCTTTTGCATACATCACAGGGTAGATATTAGAGCATTGCAGCGCCGGTCCTGCATAATAGCGGTAATTGTCAAAATCGTAAGGGCCATACTCCGGTTCTGCTTCATCCAGCCAGAAAATACGAATGCCTTTCTTATAGTAGTTTTCTCTGCACAGTTTCCAAACAAACTCTCTCGCTCCGGGATGGGTAGGGTCATAAAAAACAGTATTTCCCATCCATGTCATATGATTGCCGTTTCCTCTGTCAGTCCGCACCAGATAACCGTTGTCATTCATGATTCCAAAATTTCTGCTTCTCTCATCAATAGTGGGCCATACGGAAACTACTGTTTCAATTCCCAGTTCTTTCAGCTCCTTGACCATTCCCTCCGGATCCGGCCAGTCTCTTTTTTCAAATTCAAAATTCCCCTGCATGGACCAGTGGAAGAAATCCACTACAATAGCATCCATGGGGAGGCCTCTCTTTTTATGTTCTCTGGCTACCTGCAGGATTTCTTCCTGATTGCGGTATCGCAGCTTACATTGCCAATACCCCAGTCCATATTCAGGCATCATGGGAGTTCTTCCTACGGCTGCACTGTACTGTTCTTCCAGCTGCATGGGAGTATCTCCGGCAGTAATGAAATAATCCATTTTTCTGGTGCTCTTTACATGCCACTTAGTTTGATTGGCCCCAAAAACAACCGTTCCCACTGCCGGATTATTCCATAAGAACCCATATCCTCTGCTGGATATCATGAAAGGAACACTGGCCTGACTGTTTCTATGGGCAAGTTCCAAAACAGCGCCTTTCTTGTTCAGATTTTTTTCCTGATACTGCCCCATACCAAAGATTTTTTCATCATCAAATGCTTCAAAGCGGACTGTCAATTCATAATCCGTTGTACCCTGGATCGGTTTCATTTCTCTTGCACCTATCCTTAAGGGCACTGCATAACGGTTGATCCTGTCCCGGTTTCTCCAGTATTCCGCCGTTAAAAGCTCACCTTTCTGATTGTAGTAACTGATCCACCCTTCCGCATTCACCTTAGCTGTTATCTTGCCGTTTACCAAAGTGTATTCCGTTCCTGTCATATGGTACTTTTTCCATTCATCTTTTCGGTACCATGGATCAGTAATATCCACCTGTTTTTCCGTGATGGTACACTGGGTTTTTTCCACACTTTCCGTCAGAGCCCAATCATGATCATCCATCTGCGGTTCACAGGTCATTCGTACACGCAGGGAATTTTTCCCCCAGGGTTCTATCCATACCTGACTGATTCCTTCTGTTATGATCAGCCTGCTGCCATCTGTCTTTACTTTCATTGCCATCCTCCATCTCTCCCCTGCATACAAACAACAGTCAGCGCCCCTGGCGAACTGTCCTTATGTCAACAAAGGAGCCAGTTATAAATACTGACTCCATGTTACACTGTTTCTTCTTAGATTTCCATATGTTTATTCATTTCCGTAAGCCGTATCCCGTCTGACAAATTCCGGTACCTTTCCCGCCACAAAGACAAAGTTTCCTACATAGCCATTGTCCTGGGTGGCGCTTTCCGGTTTAAAATAAATGGTGATTCTGTAATCTTCTTCCCTTTCTGCTGCCGCATGCCAGGAGGTTCCCAGCCAGTTTTCCGGATAAATACTATTACAGATTTCCTTAATATCTGCTTCGTTATTATAATTGGCATAACGAATAAATTCTGAAGCATCCATAGAATAAACTACTTCTGCTTCCGCTTCCGCCTTTCCCATGGCCAAAAGTTCTTCCGGATCTGTTGTATTCAAGTTCCATTGTTCTTTGGTTTTTTCCTGAAGCTTGTAATTATGGTTAGTAACCTGAATCCTTTCCACATCTTCCGGATGGACAAAAAATTCACTGTAGAGCCCCAGCTCTTTCAGATATTCCACACATCCTGTCAGGAAAGGATATATCCTCACTTCCATATCATAATAGGTAGTATAATAAGTATTCTTTTCTTCTATCTCTATTACCATACTGCCTGTATGAATGTTTTCCCTGATCATGGAAAAAGTACTTCCCTTGATATCTTCTTTGTATAACGCTAAAAGCTCCAATGCTTCCTGAGTACTCATTTTTTGCTGATAGATGCTGTTTCCATAGGAAATATTAATTTTCAGTTTCTCATCTGCAAGAAGTTTATCCAGCATTCCACTGGCTCCCATATAAGCGCTGTGGATATACTCCTCAGAACCTTCGATCCTGTCAAGCAATTCACATACTTCCGGATCCTTAACATTAACCATAACAGCTCTGCTGATATTCCGTTTATTGTTCATACGGTAAAGAATTGTCATGGTATACCATTCCGCTTCCTCATCACTGCCATAGAGCTGCTCCAGATTATCGTATTTGTCAATAGTGTCCATAGACAGTTTAAACAATTTGTTGACTGCTCCCACATCCGTCAGGTACATATTTTCCATTACATAATCATACTTGGTAATACTGTGCATTGTATCATTATCATAGTAACTTTCTCCTCCATAGTAGCTGTATTCATAGGGAGTAATGATTGCTACACTGGAAACTCCCTCTGCCGGAGGAATATAGGTATCATATCCGAACAGGTCATAGCGGAAAATAATAAAAATCATTACCGTGGCCGCTGCTGAAATCAGAATATGATGTTTCCTGTGAAAAATTCCTTTTAAATCAAACTCATAGATAACCTGAATCAGACAGCAGAGCACTACAACTGCCACAGCCATAACAAAAATCATAAATCCTGCGCTGCCGTCTCCATATATGGGATTATATCCTACCACATCACTTGCAACATATCCGGCAAGAAGCGCAGCCGGCACTACCAGCAAAATTTTAATGACAGGCTGTGTAATCTTAAAGGACATGGCTTTTCCTGCTGCTTCTGACGGCCTTTTCATATAACAGATATAACCAAGCAGGCCTGCTGCCGCTGCAAACAAAAGTAAGTAACCTGCCGTAATGATTCCGTTACCCATTCCCGCCTCATGTTTATCCGCATAGTCAGCCAGAATGGAAAAAGGCGAAAGCAGAGGCGTCTGAATATCTGTATGATAAGAAAAGAATTTGAAGAACATCTGCATATACGCACAGATCACTTCTCTTACTCCCCATTCATATAATAAAAATACTGCTATTCCACAACAGGTAATATTTAAATTCCCAGTCATCATCACTGCCAGAATTGCAAGATGATAAATTCCTAAGTAAAAAAGGAAGAACAATCCAAATGCCAGCATTGCCTCTTTAACAATGGACAAGGTCATTACCCCATTGCCCGCCAGTATCAACCATCCCAGCAGGATTCCAAGCAAATAAGGCAGGAGGTACACAAGTATACCGTTCATCCATATGATCAGAAACCTCTTGCTGCGTTTAACGGGAAGCCCCATATAAAAATCCATTTTCTTTTTGCTGTATAAATAGCTGAACCCCTGTATGGCACTGATGATTGCAAAACCTGCTGCCAATATCCACAGATATGGCATAAGAAGTCCAAAACGTTCTTCCATTTGCTCCACTATCATATTGTAAGCGGCCTGATGTCCCAGAGCTTCCCCCATAGTTTCTACTAAATACTCTTCTCTGGTTCTGATTCTGCTTAGCATCATAGCTACGATAGTAGGGAAGAAAATATCATAAGAAAGAGCCGAAAGAAGCCACAGCCAGATTCTTCTTTTGTTATCTTCTTTCATACTAGCCCAAAATGAGTTTTTTAATGTCATAACCTACCACCTCCGTTTCGCTGATAAAGATCTCCTCCAATGACAGAGGCAGCGCTTCGAAAAATACTGTATTCACTGTGGCAAAGATTGCCAGAATTTCCGCTTTATTACCTCTGACCGTAAGGGTATTTAAAGAACCACGTTTTTCATTCTTCATAATATCAAGTGCGGCAATTACTTTCGCTTCATCCTCAGCGGAGGAAAAGACGCACTGGATCTTCTGAATATTACATTTCATATCTTCCAAATCCTTGGATAACAATACTCCGCCTTTGTGTAAAAGACCTACATGGTCACAGATATCTTCCAGTTCCCGCAGATTGTGAGATGCTATAACCGGCGTTAATCCCCTTCTTTCCATCTCGCTTGCAAAAATACTTTTAATCCCCTGACGCATAACAGGATCCAGCCCGTCAAAAGTTTCATCACAAAGCAGATACTTGGCATTACTGCATACCCCGCAGATCAAAGAAAGCTGCTTCTTCATTCCCTTGGAATATGTATTGATCTTACGTTTCTTATCCAACCCGAAATTCACAAGATAATTGTAGAAATCATCCACGTTAAATTCCGGATATACGCTGACCAGATATTTCTGCATATCCACAGCATTGCTGTTTGCAAAAAAGTAAGGTTCATCAGCAATGAAATAAATCTTTCTCTTAGCCTCTACATTATCAAATACAGGAAGTCCATCAATGGCTATTTCCCCTTCGTCCGGCTCCAAAACACCTGCCACCATACGCAGTGCCGTGCTTTTCCCGGCGCCGTTGGTTCCAATCAGACCAAATACCGTATTTTCTTTAATAGAAACACTGACATGATCCACTGCTTTGATATCATCAAAAGCTTTACTTACATTTCTTATCTCTATCATAAATTCCTCCATTCCCTGATATTCTCAATCAGCTCTTCTTCCGTCATGCCTGCGGAAATGGCCGTTTCACAGATTTCTTTTATCTGCTTACGTATTTCCTCTTTATATCGGTCTAACAGTTTGTCACTTCCTGCTGCAAAGTTACCTTTTCCTTTTACAGTATAAATGTACCCCTGCCTTTCCAATTCGGCATACGCCCGCTGTATGGTGTTGGGATTAATGGATAAATCTACTGCCAGATTTCTTACAGATGGTATTTTCTCATTGGATGATATAATCCCTTTTAAGATCAGCAGCTTAAATTTCTCTGCCACCTGTTCATAAATCGGCCTGCTATCCTTTAAATCTATGAATATCATACCTCTCCTTTCTTATGTACACTTGGGATTTCCGTCCCAAGTGTACTAATTCTATTAATACACTTATGTTGCTTTATGCTATCATTTCTTTTTGCAGCTGTCAATAAAACAGGGGCAATGTTAAGTCTATCTTAAGATGCCCTTAAGAAACAAAAAAAGATTCACAATGACTGCAAATTCATATATACTGAAAAAAATGAATCAGGGGTGGAATATGAATACAATCTGGGGATCTTTTTCAGGAAACGTTATCGGAACACTATATTTTCTTTATTTTCAGGTATGTGGGATAATAATAACAAGAGTGCTTCTTTCTAAAAAAGGGTTTGCCACACACATTCTTTGCGGGAGTGTTCTGGGATCAGTGCTTCTTTCATGGTTTCCTGCACTCTTTGCATTTTTCCTTGATTTTTCTGTAACTGCCCATATTTGTGCCGGTTTAGCGGTGGGAATCTGTGTTGCTGCTCTTTTCTTTTTCAGACGGCATGCTTTTCACTTTTCATTCCCTTCCTCCACGGAAATAAACTCTTTTTTAAAAAAGCACCGCATCTTTTTATTGATGTTCTTTTTTACCTTTTTCCTATTTGCTATTATGCTCTCTTCACATACATTTCCGCTCAAGGAAGACAGCATGCATACCGGTCAATGTACCTATGGCGATATGAGTATGCATTTAGGCTTTATCACAAGCATTGCAAGGCAACAGACCTTTCCGCCGTATTATTCCATTTCTCCCGGCACGAAATTAAGCTGGCCGTTCTTATGCGATAGTATTTCCTCCAGTATTTATCTTTGGGGCACTTCCCTGCGGTGGGCTTACATGCTCCCTATGTACTTTGCTTTCCTGCAAGTCATGGCAGGCTTTTATTGCTTTGCATATTCCTGGTTAAAAAAGGCATCCGGCGCAAGCCTTGCCTGGTTTCTCTTCTTTTATAATGGTGGACTGGGATTTATTTACTTCATTGACTGGACAAGGGAACGGACTTACGAATTTAAAAATATATTTACCGAATTTTATCTGACTCCAACAAACCTGATCAATAATAACATCCGTTGGGTGAATATCATTGTCGATATGCTTCTCCCACAAAGAGCAACGCTTTTCGGATATGCCATCCTCTTTACCTGTATTTGGCTTTTGTGGCGTTGTGTATACAATCAAGAAAGGGATTTATTCCCTTTTGCTGCCATACTAACTGCTTCACTACCTATGATTCATACCCATTCTTTCCTTGCTATGGGATTAGTCAGTGCATCATGGCTTCTGATGGATTTGCTCCGAGCCATAAATTTGAAACTGTTTTTTAAATACCCCGGAAAAGTATTTCTAACTGTATTTTTGATTTTCATGTGCGTGTTACAATATCTGACCCGAAAAGAAAATGTTTTCAGTTCTTCTAATTATGTGACCATTTGCCTCTCCGTCCTTTTCCTGTTAACCGCTATGGGCGTCTGTTGTCTGATCAAATATATCTGCTGCCATGGCCTGAAGGAACTTCTATCCGGCTGGGGGATTTTTTTGGCAGTGATTTTGATTCTGGCACTGCCTCAGCTGTTTTACTGGACTTTTCGTCAATCATCTAACAGCGGATTCAATACCGGTCTGTTCAACTGGGGAAATCAAGGTGACCAGTACTTGTGGTTCTATATCAAAAATTGGGGTGTCATCCTGCTGCTCCTTATTCCTGCTATCTGCTATGCCAACCGTAAGAATCTTGGCATTCTCTCCGGCAGTTTTTTAATCTGGTTTGTGGTAGAACTGGTTGCCATTTCACCCAACCCTTATGATAACAATAAACTCCTGTATGTTGCGTATATCTTTTTTTGCTGTATCAGCGCAAAATACGGCTGTGAGCTTTATCAAAAAGTAAAGCCTATCCGCGGCGCCTCTATGTGGAGCTGCCTGTTTATTTTCCTCGCCTGTATTTCCGCACTATTGTCCATGGGCCGTGAAATTGTGTCTGATTACACCCTCTATTCCGCTGCCCATGTAAAAGCTGCTGAATTTATTGATGAAAATACCTCTGTATATGCCACTTTCCTTACCAATGAAAGACATGTAAATGAAATTGCCGCTCTGACCGGAAGAAATATCGTCAGCGGAGCTTCGGTGTTTTTAGGTCCACATGGTATTTACGATGCCAGTCGTGCTGAAGATGTCAGGACAATGTATGAAAAGCCGGAAAGTTCACAGGAATTGTTTCGGAAATACCATGTGAATTATGTGATGATTTCTTCCTGGGAAC
This sequence comes from uncultured Lachnospiraceae bacterium, assembly GCA_964614185.1. Classification (GTDB taxonomy): domain Bacteria; phylum Bacillota; class Clostridia; order Lachnospirales; family Lachnospiraceae; genus Suilimivivens. The sequence goes on along the minus strand of CAZTKJ010000026.1, from coordinate 30,692 downwards.
GGGGCAGCTATAACTTAGATGAATTTCTTTTTGATTCTATGTTTGAATGCGTATTCCAGTGTAATGACGGTGAAATTAAACTATACAAAACCGGGATCTAAAAAAATGCCGCAGAGGATAAAATCTGCGGCATTCTGTCATCTTTTCTTCTTTTATTTTTTGATAATCAGTGAAGTTCCTGTCATTTCTTCCGGCTGTTTCATTCCCATCATTTCAATTAAGGTAGGTACAATATCCGCCAGACATCCGCCTTCCCTTAGGGTATAAGCAGGATCTGCATTTACAATAATAAAAGGAACCGGATTAGTGGTATGAGCCGTAAAAGGTGCTCCCGTTTCATAATCAATCAGCTGTTCTGCATTACCATGGTCAGCACAGATAAACATCTGTCCACCAACTTCTTTAATGGCATCTACTGCCTTACCTACGCATTCATCTACAGCTTCTACCGCCTTAATGGCTGCTGCTTCCACACCTGTATGACCTACCATATCGGGATTGGCAAAATTAATAATGATCACATCATATTTATCGGATTTAATTGCTTCTACCAGTTTGTCGCATACTTCATAAGCGCTCATCTGAGGTTTCAGATCATAAGTTGCAACATCTTTGGGCGAATTCACTAAAATTCTGTCTTCGCCTTCATTAGGCTTTTCCACGCCGCCATTAAAGAAAAAGGTAACATGGGCATATTTTTCCGTTTCTGCAATTCTTGCCTGCTTCATATGATTTGCTGCCAGCCATTCCCCAAATGTATTGGTTACGGAAATCTTATGGAATGCAACTTCTTTATTTGGAATGGTAGGGTCATAATCAGAAAAGCATACATAGATGATATCCAGTCTCTTTTCTCTGTCAAAGCCCGTAAATTCATCATCACAAAAGCTTCGTGTAATCTCTCTTGCCCTGTCCGGTCTGAAATTAAAGAAAATAACAGAATCTTTATCCTGAATAGTTGCAACAGGTTTTCCATCCTTCAAAACTACCGTAGGCTTTACGAACTCATCTGTTTCCCCTCTGTCATAAGATTCCTGAATCCCTTCAGGACCACTTTCTGCTGTTAATCCCTCTCCTTTTGTTAAAGCATCATAAGCTATCTTAACCCTGTCATAATTGTTATCCCGATCCATGGCATAATAACGTCCTGCAACGGAAGCAATTTCACCCACGCCGATTTTCTTCATTTCTTCTTCCAAATCCTGTGCATATCCCTTACCGCTTGCCGGAGGTGTATCACGTCCATCTAAGAAGCAGTGTACATATACTTTGGAAAGTCCGTTTTTCTTGGCCAGTTCTAACAGACCATATAAATGAGTATTATGGCTGTGTACGCCGCCATCGGACAAAAGACCGAACATATGAAGGGCGGAATCATTTTCCTGGCAATTCTTTACTGCTTTTAATAAAGCAGGGTTTTCAAAGAAAGTCCCCTCCTGGATTTCTTTAGTAATTCTGGTAAGTTCCTGATAAACAATACGTCCTGCACCCATATTTAAATGTCCTACCTCTGAATTGCCCATCTGTCCATCAGGAAGACCTACGGCCATACCACTGGCATTTCCCTTTACAAAGGGACATTCTGCCATCAGTTTGTCCATCACAGGAGTTTTTGCTTCAGCTACGGCATTATGCTCTTTTTGCTCATTTAAGCCATAGCCATCTAAAATCATTAATACGGTAGGTTTTTTCATATTCACTTCTCCTTTTCATTTATCTATTCTCTATTGTTATTTTTAACCATCTTACCAATGGAATTATACACGGTTTTCCATCTGTCTGCAACTAATAAATCAGGAGCTTTACATGATTGATTTCCATTGATAATAGCCCACCATATACATAACCATCAATGCAAGCAGACACATATTGACCACCTGCGCCAGTTTTTTATGTCTTGAAAGGAAATCTCCGCCAAACATAAAAATGGGTAATGCGCTTAAGGAATACCTTGGTCCGCTGATCAGCCATGTGGAAGAATAAGTCAATATAAAAAACAAAATCAGGTATGTCAGATACATAGGACGGTGTTTGCGAATGATTCCATATAAAATTGCAATAATATATACATAGATCAGAATATATTCCGGATCCCAAAGGGCCATTCCAAACTGTGTATCCCATCCGCCCACCGCATAACTTCTTACATAAGAAACAGTTTTCCACAAAAACTGCAGACTGTTATTCCAATGATTTTTCTGGTAATACATAAAGCGAAAAGGATCCCCTTCCACCAGATAATTTACCGTCAGATATATCAGCGTTCCTCCTACCATGGGAACACATTTTAATCCGTTGCAGATAATTTTCTGCCATATCTCCTTCCACTTTCTACCACGAATCAATGTAAGTCCATGATAATTGTACAATAATTCAGCTATTACACAAAATGCCAAAATCATTCCCTGTACTTTGGTAAGACACGCCAAAAAGCCTGCAAGCGCCACATTCCACCAGTCATGCTTTCTCAAATAAAAGAAAAAGGCTGTCAATATAGCTAAAAATAAAGATTCTGTCATAATCGATGCAAAGAAAAATGCAAAAGGATATACCTTCAAAAGCACTGCCGTCTCATCTGCCGCCTTTTCCCCATATTCCAAACACATAAGCTTATCCAGATAAACGTTTCCAATCCCGAAACAAACCGTGGAAATCAGAATTCCCGAAAGCTTATAATTCCCCATAAGCAAAAAGGACACTGCCTTAATGAGCCACGGATACAGAGGATAAAAAACCAAAAAAAGATGCTGACCATCTTCAATCGCCCCCTGATATCCATTTTCTGCAATATTTAAGTAATGTACCCCATCCCATCTGGTCCATGCATCCAAAAAATCCTGAAGTCGAATATTCTCATAATCACCAAACATTGCCATAATACAAAGCGACAACAGGTGAATACCCACAATGAATAAAATGGCCCGGATAAAACTCATAAACCCCCGATTTCCTGCCAATGCTCTTTTTATTTTTCTGCCTCGAATCAGCAAGCGTTTCCTCTTTTCTTCCCATTCTACTCTTCCACTCTCGGCTTCCACTGCTCGTTCTCCTCCCACTTTTTGGAAAATTTACTGACTTTCCTTATCAATGTCAATGACCACAAAATAATTGGCATTCACTTCAAATACCTTGTTTTGGATATAATTAGTAATTTCACGATCCGACATAGGATAGTCAAAGGGAACCACCACATCAAAAATCAGATTCGTGCGGGTAGGCCCCTTTACAATCCTGAAATCATGAAATTTTACTTTTCCTTCCATACTGTCAATAATTGCGGCTACTTCCTCCCTGATACTGTTTGTCAGCTCATCATCAAGACAAACAGGATCCATATGAATCACTGCACTGCAGTTCAATTCCCTTGCCAGACGGTGTTCAATAGTATCAATCATATCATGAAGCGCCATAATGTCCCCGGTTGAAGGCACCTCCACATGAACAGACAGCATAATTCTGCCGGGTCCGTAATTATGTACTACCAAATCATGGATCCCCAAAGCCCCCTGACTTTGATATTCCATAATGATCTCCTCCGTCCGCTTCACAAAAGAGGGCTCCGGCGGCTGTCCCAACAGAGGACTTATGGTTTCCCTGGCTGCACTAAAGCCTGCAAAGAAGATGAATAAAGCAACTGCCACACCACAATAACCGTCTATCTGCATTCCTTTTATCTGTGCAAGCAGCGTAGTCAAAAGCACTACCAGGGTTGCTGCCATATCGCTTAAGCTGTCTTTCGCTGTAGCATCCATCGCTGCACTGTCTATTTTCTTTCCAACCCTTTTATTATAAAAGAACATATAGAACTTTACTAAAATTGAAACTGCCAGAATAAGAAAAATCAAGGGACTGGCAGCTATCTGTTCCGGATGGAAAATCTTTCGGATAGATGATTGTGCCAGTTCAAAGGCCATGATCAGAATAATGACAGAAACCAGAAAGCCGGAAATATATTCAATTCTTCCATGCCCAAAGGGGTGATCATTATCAGGCTTCTGTCCCGCCATCTTAAACCCTACCAGCGTTATGACTGAGGAACCGGCATCTGAAAGATTATTAAAAGCATCTGCCGTAATTGCAATGGAACCGCTAACAAGTCCTGCCGCTGCTTTAGCTGCAAATAAAAGGATGTTAAGTAGAATGCCCACTCCCCCGCAAAGCATGCCATAAGACAGACGTACCTTAGGGTCTGATGTATTTTTATAATCTTTAATCCAAATTTTTGACAGCAATGTTACCATTTTTCTGCTCCCTGCATCCGCATTTCTTTCTATTGTATGATATTACATAAAAAATTACAATTCATAAAATTCCTTGTTGACAAAACTTATCTGTGGGCGTATGTTAGTAATATGCTGTTTGGCAATAATGAAAGAAAGGAGGCAATGAACTATGAAGAAAACTGACAATTTTATGATGATCACTTATTCCATAATGAAATTACCTCCCGGCTTACGTTTAGATGGCGGATGTGTCTTTTGGTAGGACATTTTCCTGCTGTCACGATATCTTTACAGAAACTGATAAACAGAGATTTCAAGCTGTCATGGTAATTTCCATGGCAGCTTTTTTTGCGCAGGGGAATCAATCTTCCCTACTCGATTCATACTGCATCATCAAGGAGGACTTTTTGTGAAAAAACTATCATCTTATCTCTGGGAGCATAAATTTGCATATCTTTTTGCCATTGTTTCCATGGTTATCAGCGTATCTTTAGATATGCTTTCACCTCAGCTGACCCGGCATATCGTAGATGATGTCATTATAGGCGGACAGCGTGGAAGATTGATCTATCTTCTCCTTGGTATTCTCTGCGTAGGCATAGGACGCTGTGTCTTTCAATATACCAAGGAATATACTTTTGACGTGACCGGAGCCGGTATCATGGGCGACATGCGGAAGAATCTTTTTAACCATATCCAGTCCCTTAGCGCCGACTTCTTTGACCGCACCGGAACAGGAGAACTGATGAGCCGTATTAAAGATGACATTGACAGGATCTGGGACGGTCTTACCTTTGTGGGACTGCTGATGATGGAAGTGATCCTGCATACCTCTATTGTCTTATTCTGTATGTACAGTCTAAGCTGGAAATTAGCTCTCCTTCCCACCATCTGCATGATACTTGCAGCCTGCATTGCTATTTTCATGGAACGCAAGCTGGGAGCTGTTTATGATGCAATCAGCGAGGAAAATGCTGTATTAAATACCGTGGCTGAGGAAAATCTGGCAGGCGTCCGCACTGTCAAGGCATTTGCCAGAGAAAAACATGAAATTTCCAAGTTTCTCTCCCACAATAAACGATACTATGAGCTGAATATGAAACAGTCAAAAGTGTTTGTGACTTATTACCCTTATATCAATTTGATCACCAAACTACTTCCTATCGGAGTTCTTTTACTTGGGGGTTCCTCTGTAATGAAGGGTGATATTTCTCTGGGTACGCTGACTGCATTTATTGAATATTCCATGAATATCGTCTGGCCTATGGAAATGCTGGGATGGCTTACCAACAGCCTCTCTTCCGCTATTGCTTCCAACAAAAAACTGAAAGCTATTTATGCGGAAAATCCCACCATTACAGATCCTGAAAATCCTGTAGTCTTAGATAAAGTAATGGGGAAAATCGAGTTTTCTCACGTCTCCTTTCACAAAGCAGACGGCTATGAGATCCTGCATGATATTTCCTTTACAATTGAGCCGGGCAAAACCATCGGCATTATGGGAGCCACCGGCGCCGGCAAAAGCTCCATCATCCATCTGCTGCAAAGACTTTATGATGCATCGGAAGGCACTATTTATCTGGATGATGTAGATATCAAAGAGCTTTCCTTACAACAACTTAGAAGCAGCATTTCACCTGTGATGCAGGACGTGTTTCTGTTTTCCGACACTATTTTGGAAAATGTGAAACTGGGAAAGAAGAATCTCCTTTCCCTGGATGCCGTTAAACACGCTGCCAGTGATGCACAGGCCAAAAACTTTATTGAACGCATGGATAATCAGTATGATACCGTTATTGGCGAACGAGGCGTAGGACTTTCCGGAGGTCAGAAGCAGCGTATTACTATTGCCAGGGCTCTTGCAAAAAAAGACCCTGTACTGGTGCTGGATGATTCCACTTCTGCTCTGGATATGGAAACAGAACAGAATATCCAGGAAACGCTGCGTCATCTGCCGGATACTACTAAAATTATCATCGGACACCGCATCAGCGCTGTCTGCCATGCCGATGAAATCATTATTCTTCAAAACGGCTCTATTGCAGAAAGAGGGACCCATAAATCACTTTTGCAGCAGAAAGGACTTTATTACCAGACTTATCTTGCCCAGTACGGCGAGTTTGTCGAGCATTAAGGAGGTCAATTATGAGTATTAATTCTTATAAAGACGATGAACAATCTCTTCAAACCAGCAAACTTAAAACTTTGAGCCGACTGTTCCGGTATCTGCTGGACTATAAAAAACAGATTGCCATCGTACTGATCATCATGGCATTTTGTGTGATGGTTTCTCTGCTGAATCCTCTGTTTATTGAATCTGCTATTGACGATTACATTGCAAATCGTGATCTGCCGGGACTTTATCGACTGATCATACTGGCTGTTATTTTAAATCTGCTGATGATCGGAGGCATTAAACTCCGCATGTATCTGATGGCTAAAGTCTGCAACAGCATTTTAGTGACTATCCGTCAGGAGCTTTATACCCATATCCAGACGTTGGATTTTCACTTTTTTGACAGCCGTCCTACAGGGAAAATACTGGCACGTATTATAGGAGACATTAATTCCTTAAAAGAGGTGCTGAATAATTTTGTCACTACTCTTATACCGGACTTTGTCACTGTGGCTGCTGTTGCCGTTATTATGTTTGTGAAAAATCCTGTACTGGCAGCTGCTGCCCTGTGCAGCCTGCCCTTTATGGCGGCAGCCCTCTGGCTGATTCAGACTTATTCCCATAAAAGGTGGCAGATCTTCCGCAAAAAGTCATCCAACCTCAATGCTTTTGTTCATGAAGATATGTCAGGAATCCGCATTATCCAAAGCTTTACTGCGGAAAAAGAAACAAGCGATACTTTCAGCAGACTAGTGAAAGAACTGGAAACTGCTTTTATCAGAGCCTGCCGCATTAACGATTCCCTTGGCTCTGCCATTGATTTTTGCTGGGGATTTGGCGTGACTGCTCTCTATTTTGTAGGTATCTTTATTCTTGGAACGGATAAGGTAACCGTAGGTACCTTTATAGCTTTCGGCACCTACATCGGTATGTTCTGGCATCCCATTATGAATTTAAGCAATTTTTACAACCAGATCATTACTAATATTGCTGCAGCAGAACGTATTTTTGAAATCATGGATACAAAGGCCAATATCACTGATGCGGAAAATGTGATTGAAATACCGGATATCAAAGGTCAGGTTACTTTTTCCCATGTAGGCTTTTCCTATGATCAGACTACCAAGGTCCTTGAGGATGTTTCCTTCCGGATCGATCCCGGTGAGACCATTGCTCTAGTAGGCCCTACGGGCGCAGGAAAAACCACTATTGTTAATTTGATCAGCCGATTTTATGATGTGCAGGAAGGTACCGTCTGTATTGACGGTATCGATGTCAAAAAAGTGTCTATTGAAAGTCTGCGCAGCCAAATGGGCATTATGACACAGGATAATTTTCTCTTTACCGGTACCATTAAAGAAAATATCAGGTACGGCAGACTGGATGCAACGGATGAAGACATTATTGCTGCCGCCAAAGCCGTCCATGCCCATGAATTTATCTGCAAACTTGAAAAAGGATATGATACGGAACTTTCCGAACGAGGCGGCGGACTTTCCATTGGTCAAAAGCAGCTTCTTGCCTTTGCCAGAACCATGGTATCTAATCCCCGCATTTTGATTTTAGATGAGGCTACTTCCAGCATTGATACCCATACGGAACTGCTGGTGCAGGAAGGAATTGAAGCTCTTTTAAAAGGACGGACTTCCTTTGTTATTGCACACAGACTTTCTACGATTCAAAAAGCTGACCGGATTTTCGTCATTGATGACGGCGGCATTGTAGAGGAAGGCACCGTGCATGAATTAATTGAAAAGAAAGGCGCTTACTATAAACTTCACATGGCTCAGATGGTGCTGCCCACATAAATATTGAGAGCTGCTGCTTTGGTAATTGGAAAATCAAAGCAACAGCTCTTTTTTAATCTTTAGAACTCTGTAGTCCACTCATGTTCACCGCCCCAGTCTCCAATCAGCTGCGTTACGGTTCCTTCATGTGTTTCTACTCTTGTTTCAAATCTGTAATTCATCTGCGGTTCATATTTGTTCTTACTGATTTCAACATTACTGTATAGATAAATGAATTCATACGTTGTATGAGGGAAATACTCTCCATTTGCAGAAGCAGGTTCATAAGATATGCAGACTCTCTGTACCCCTGCATCCTCCTGCTTGGCACTCCATATATTGATAACATTAGATGAATTATGGCATTCCTCATAATTGGCAAAAGCAAATTTCCAACTGCCTTCTTCATTTATAAACTTTATCTTCTCACGACTGACAGGAATATAAGTTTCTCCTTCCCAATATTCCATGGTTCCGTTCATAAACTCATCTCTGATGGAAAGATATCTTTCTCCATTCATAAATTCTTTAATGGGTGTAAACTCCCCTGACTCAAAAATAGTAAATGCTTCTCCAAAGAACTGCTGCATGTCTATGGCTTTAACCGTGCAATTCATCAGCTGGGAAATTCCTTCATTCTCCCCAACCATAGAAATTCTGGATAACAATTCCCGGTATTCCTCCAAATGCTCTACATCCATCCATACCATATCGATATCCGGTACTGCAAACTTTAATATTTCTTCCTTCAATTCTTCCCGGGGGTCCGTTTCATAAATGAGCAGCAGCTTCAACATCATATCCTGATATGGCTGGAACTGGCATCCGTCTTCTGTACTGCAGAAAAGTCCTGCTTCGCTGTTTGCCTCTGTAAATAACCTTTCATAACATGCATCCAAAAGACGGTAAGCATCTTCATTGTCAGAATCTTTTTCAAGAGCTGATATACATTTGTCCAAAGTGCTTAAAGAACAATTCTGACTGTTGATATCGGCTACAGCCTCATTGAGCAGAACGGTGCAATAATATTGCAGCAGACTTTCATCTCCGGTAGTTTCCCATCCCTGATATAAAATCTGTTCTGCAGAAGAAATGTCTTCCTTGGTCAGATATGCTCCTGCCATGGCTCTATATGCTTTGACAGAAGAAGAATCTATTTTCAAGGCCTCTTCACAGGACGCAATGGCATCATCATATGCCTCGGTTTCAATATAAGCATTTGCTTCCTCTAACTGTCTGGCAAGTTTAATTCCCGGCATCATGCGATAAAGCAGAACACCTGCAACACCCAAAATAACCAGACAGACCACTGCAATACTTATCTTTTCTATGAAAACAACTCTCTGCCTTCTCTTACGTCTCCTTGCTCTTGCTTCTTCTCTGGTACTGATTCTTCTTAATTCCTTCTCATCCATACCTATAACCCTCTTTATTATACTAATTTCCCAAGAACTGCATTCTTACGCACTTTCCTGTTTTTGCTGCGATCTCTGTCTTTTTCTCTTCCTCTGTATAGGTCTTTGCTCTTTACTCTGTCACGGCCTTTATCATTACGTTCCTCTCTGCCCCGGCCTCTTCTGCCGCGTTCTTCTCTGTCACGACTTCTTCCACCGCGTTCTTCTCTGCTTCTGCCTCTGCTGTCGCGTTCTTCTCTGCCCCGGCTTCTTCCGCCGCGGCCTTCTCTGCCGTGTCTTCGCAATGCATCCTTCCTTCCAAAGAAAGAACGTTCTTCTTCTACCTCTTCCGGCTCATCTCCCATTTTCATCTGCATAAAAGCGGCTGCCAGATCAAGTACCGTAAAGTTATTTTCATCAACTGCTTTTTCTATGGCCGCTTTCAATCCGGCAAGATCTTTCTGCTCCATAATCTCCATAGCCTCGGCAAATACTTTTCCGGACTTCACTCTTGTAATATCCTTAGGAGAAGGAAGTCTTCTTTCCCGGATTTCCGTATGACAGATACGTTCAATCTCACGGATCTTATAGATTTCCCTCCCTGATACTAATGTAAAGGAACGTCCTGCCTTACCTGCACGCCCTGTACGTCCGATACGATGTACATAATATTCAATATCTTCCGGTACATCATAGTTAAATACGGCATCTACTCCGCTGACATCAATGCCTCTGGCTGCCACATCCGTAGCAATCAAAATTGCACAACGGCCGTTCCTGAATGCATTCATAACCATATCACGCTGGTGCTGGGACAGATCTCCATGTAATCCTTCTGCCTGATAACCTCTGTCCTTTAAAGTCTCAGCCATTTCATCCACCATTTTCTTGGTATTACAAAAAATCAGGCTTCTTACAGGCTGGTAATAATCCATTAAACGGCAAAGAGCCTCTAATTTATCCTTTCTGGCAATCCGATAGTAGGCCTGCTTAATAGCCGTTACCGTAATTTCCTCAGGTGTCACTCTGATATACTCTGCATTCTGCTGATATTTATGAGTAATCTTAAGAATAGGCTCAGGCATAGTTGCTGAAAACAACGCCATCTGATGTTCCTTTGGCATATCAGCAAGTATGGTTTCAATATCTTCCCTGAATCCCATATTCAGCATTTCATCTGCTTCATCCAAGACAATCATTTTAATATTGGCTGTCTTAATCGTATGACGACGCATATGATCCATGACCCGTCCCGGAGTTCCTACTACAATCTGTACTCCCTGGCTTAAAGCACGGATCTGTCTGGTAATATCCTGTCCTCCATATACCGGAAGCACTTTGACGCCATGCATATATTTGGCAAGTTTTCTGATTTCTTCCGCCGCCTGAATGGCCAATTCCCTGGTAGGACATAAAACAATTGCCTGAAGCGCTCTAAGCTTCGGATCCACATTCTGTATCATGGGTATCCCAAAGGCCGCTGTTTTACCGGTTCCTGTCTGTGCCTGACCTATGATATCCCGGCCCTGCATCAATGCCGGAATAGCTTTCTCCTGAATGGGCGACATGATCTCAAATCCCATTTCCTTGACTGCCCGTAAGATATTACTGTCAATATTGGCTTCGCCAAAACTCATCTGTTCTTTATTTTCTTCTTCCCTATTTTCCTGTTCTGTTAAATCCTTTTGATCCATTTAAACTATGCCTCACTTATCAGATAAAGAAAAGACACCACTGATCATAAAAGTGCTGTCTTTTCTACGAACCTCTAAAGTATATCTGTTAATTGTGGAGATGTCAAGTGAAAGAAGGCAAAATCTTGCGAAAGCCTTATTAAGAAAATCGCAAAACGTTCCTCTCCTTCTACTCTTCCTTCCTCTCGGCCTTCTATCCTTCCATCTTCCCCCATGATTCTTTCATATTTCTCTACATCAAACTATTTATTATCATTATGCAAAAGCGCATATACCTTACTACAGTCATAATCGGGTGCACTTGCCAGTACCGTATCATATATTTTTGAAACAGAAGATTCCTCTTCTTCCAGTTCTTCCGCTATGATTTGAAGTGTTTTACCCTTCCTTACTTTCCTGCAAATCTGTTCAATCAGCTTTTGCTCCTCACCTTGCTGTATTCCTTCTATCCTTCCATCTTCTCTCATAGTACGCTCATATTTCTCTACATCAAACTCTTCCAGCAGCATCCCTAATACCTCCATCCTGTATTTCTTTAAGAACTCCTTCAATATATTGTTTCCTATACAGTATTCTATGGCATTCCCTAATGCCTCTTTTCTGTCTTCCGCTTCTGACACATACTTTTTCGTTACATCCACAAATGCCGCATACTCCTTCAGCATCCTGCATTGCTCCATCAGCTTCTTATTATGCCCATGATTTATGTTCAGCATCCTCACTGAAAGTTCCGCATCGCCTCTCTGTTTCCTGTTCTCAAAAGCATCGGAAAGGCGCAGGATCTGTTCCTCCGGCTCTTCTCTGTCTCCGTTGTAGAACACTATACAGTTAGGGGTGGGTAACGTGATACGTCTGGTGCTGTAAATACTCACCGGTGATTCTTCTATTATCATCTGGTATTCCTGTGCCAGATCATTCTTCATATCCTTACCTCCTGTAGGCGGCAGGACATAAAGATTCCTATTTCGTCTTTACGGCATGTTCCGAAAAGACCTCTCTTAGTTCCTGCCATATTTTAGTTTAAAGTAGAAAAATATCGGCAGAAACTGCCTGAATGTGCAGAACGCACACTATTATGATTTTCCTGATAGATTTAGTATATGAATATATCGGTAAATTGTCAAGATTTTTATTATTTAACATTTCACGTTTTAAGATTTTTCTTTTTTACTATTGACATAATTCCAGCCTTCCGATATAATCATTTACAAAAGAGATGGGTTTTCACCGTACAGTTTTTACTCAAGCGGGCTGCTCGTTTCTTTTTTTATTGCCAACAAATCATAAAGGTACTTTTTACCATCTGCATCATGGCGCACCAGCATCCTTGCAGAAAAGATATTATATCTGCAAACCTTACCACTTCTATCATCATATACCGGCAGAGCAAACTGTACATCATACCGATACCATCCATACTCTGCATCCTTTTCATGCTTCTTCTTGGTATTCTCTGAATACTCCCCATTTGTCGCAATCTGGATTAATTCAGGAATCCCCTGAGCAGCATTTGCCTTGGCTTTCGCAACGGCTCCTTTCAGAGCAATCCTACTTTCAGAACCAACATATTCATTTGGAAAACCGCCGGAAATAAATATTTTTTCTGATGTTTCTTCAATCTCGTAAAATTCTCCCACATATTCTTTAAGATAATCTTCTACCTCTCTCCAATCCTTTTTCTTTTTACTCTTAAACCGGATATCGTTAATCAAAACAATTTTCTCCCCATTAAGACCAACAATAATATTTATATTTCTATCCATAGTATCTTACTCTCTTTCTAATTTGAAAGTTCTTATCTTATGCACATTTTTCAAATAATGGAAAAATATCGGCAGAAACTGCCTGAATGTGCAGAATGCACACTGTTATGATTTTCCTGATGAATTAAGCATACAAATAAAGCGATAATTTGTCAATGTTTTTTGCAAAAAAGCGCAAGCTCTACAGCCTGCGCTTCAAAACTTCTACTATTCAATTTACTTTTCTTTTTATTTCTCTTCATTTAAAAACTGCTCTATGAGAAACCTCGGCCTTGCTTTTGTTTCCAGATAAATCTTACCAATATATTCTCCTACCACGCCAAGAGATAATAAGATCAAACCTCCAATAGCCCACACGGAAACCATCAGCGTTGTCCATCCCACAATAGTTGCCCCCATAAAGTGACGTACCAAAGAATAAATTAGGATGCCGATACTGACCAAAAAGATAAAAAAACCAAGAAAAGTAATCAGTCTGATGGGTTTAATGCTAAGCGATGTAATACCTTCTATAGCAAAGGAAAGCATCTTGCCAAAAGGATATTTACTCTCTCCCGCAAAACGTTCTCCTCTCTCGTAATAAACCACATCAGAAGAATATCCAATCATAGGCACCATTCCTCTAAGGAAAAGATTTACTTCACCAAATTCCGACAATCCTTCCAGCGCACGTCTGCTCATCAGTCTGTAGTCTGCATGATTAAAGACAGTATTGGCTCCCATGGCATTCATCAGCTTGTAAAACCCTTCCGCCGTTGCCTTTTTAAAGAACGTATCTTTCGAACGGCTGCTTCTGACACCATAAACAATATCTGTGCCCTCTAAATACTTGTCCATCATTTCATCTATTGCATCTATATCATCCTGAAGATCCGCATCCATGGAAATGGTCACATCAGCATAATCCTTAACAGTTATCAATCCTGCCAGAAGCGCATTCTGATGCCCTCTGTTCCTGCTTAAATTAATACCGCTAAAAATAACATCCTTCTCATGCAGCGCTTTGATTATCTCCCATGTTCTGTCTTTAGAACCGTCATTTACAAAAACAATACGGCTGTCTGCATCTGCTTTCCCGGCATTTATGAGCTGCAAAAGCTTCTCCTTCAGTCTCTTTGATGTTTCTGACAGAACCTCTTCTTCATTATAACAGGGAATTACCAGATAAAGCTTATTATCCATTTGGAAAAAAGCCTCCTTATATCATTTTCGACTTTAAGTATAACATACTTTCCAAAATAGATACAGTTTAAAAAATTGTTTCTTTATATTCCTTTACCTCCCTACACACAGCTTTAAAGGTTTCTCTCATATTTTCGCAACCGATAACTGTTTTGATTGTTTTCCTCAGTTTTTGAATCCTTTCTATTTTATCCTCATTGTTTAAATATTGTTCTATACTCCTTCCTACACATCCGATCAAATATTGAAGCAGCTGATTATTAATGTACATATTTACCATTCTGTCATCCACATTTGCATCCTCAACTGCATTGACATAATCAGCATACTCTCTATTCTTGATTTCTGCCTGATCGCCCACCTGATTTCTGAAGCTTTGAACTGCTTTCTTTAAATCATCCCGGTTCTCCTCATCTTCCCACTCCTGACCTTGTATCATGGCAGCGCATTCCCTGCAAATTATTTGATGCAATTTGTGCAGTTCAGGCTTTTTACCATCCCAACAGTCCTGCTGTCCCAATTCATCCCACATACCTATGAGATTCATGGTCAATACTACCATAGAGATCCTCGACAAATCCTCCATATTTTTGGATAAATTTTTTAAATCAATGCTTTCATCCACTAAAAATCCATTTAAATAGTCTTCATATCCAAAATTTAACAGTAAAATCATCTGAACATCTGCAAAAGCTTCCGAATAAATAGATTTTAGCATATTTGCGAACTCACCAATGGTCTTTTGCTTCAATATATTGTCTGTTTCTCCAAGCGCAACGCTCTGTTCCATCTCTCCCAAATATAAAAGATACCTTGAATCACGGTTGATGTGATTAATTTTTTCTTTTATATCATCCATAACCAGATTTTTGATGATCTCTACTTCTGTCTGAGACCAGGTTTTCTCTTTAAGCACCTCTCCAAGCATATTTGCCAGGCCTCCTGCCTGCAGCCGAATGATTTGGGAAATATAGTCCGCCAACCAGCTTTTCCTGCTGTCATTATCAGCCCCCATATCCTCCATAGTTTTAAAAATATGCTCATCTAAAAGTCTTACAATTTCCTGATTTGCAATAAACTCTTCCACTATCTGTGCACCGACCCTGGTCAAATCTTCTGAATAATTCTTTTTGGTCAGATTAAATATCTCATCATTTATCAGCGCTTCCCGAATTCGTTCTATTAATGGATAGAAGCTTTCCGTTTCAATAAATACGCTGTGGAAAATTCTGTTTAAAATAATGTAGATAACAGATAATTCCAAACATTCTTTCCGGCACTGCCTGTCTCTGATCTCATCTCCCACATAATGTGCAACCTCATGGGCCATCCGTCTGGAAACTCCCTTGGGATTATAAAGAGATTTTTCATTGATACTTACCATCAGTATCCTGTCATGGGGCAGTTCTTCCTTTTGATAAGAAATCATTTTTACATAAATTTCGTTTGAAAAGCTTGGAGTCAGCAAAAAAGTATAATTTTTATCCTTGTTACCTTTAATAATGCTTTGTATATCATGGATAACCGCAACATAAAAAGCCATAATTTTCGATGGCACATCATAGATCAAAGCATTAAATGCCGTTGCCTGAATAAACTGCCGTTCAGAATGCATTGCACTGTTTACCAGTGAATTCAGTCCTCTGAAATATTCTCCGTAACAAGCCTCAAAGGCTTCCGGATCATCCTTATCTAATGACATTTTTTCTATCAGATAAAAAAGCATCTCACAAAAAGAAGAGTACATGCATAACACAAAATCCTCTGCAAACCTGTTTTTTAGTATACTTAAAATAGAATGCTTTACTGCTCTGATGGGAATCTGATATTCGCCATTATAATACTTCTTTTTCTCTGCCAGTTTTTTTGAAAATTCATTACACAGGTTGTCCAGATTTGTATTTACTCTATCATAATATATATCCTTCTCACTGCCCTCCGTATCTGTAAGGGTATCATCTATCTCTACCTTCACAAAAGTCTCATAAGTAGAGAATAATTTTCCATAATCCTTATTTTGCTGATGCGTAGTATACTTGTTTAAAAGGTATTGCATATAAATCAACCATTTTAAATCACATGCATCATTAGTAAGAGAAACATCGTGTCTTCCCAACAAACCATATTGCCCGGGGGAAATATCTGCATCATGAACTTCTTTAATAAAGTCTTTGTACGTGTTAAAATTCTGCACTCCAATATTTATGACAACAGAAAATGTTTCATCTTCCGGTATTTCCAATATTTCCTTCATATGGGCATACCCCAGCTCTGCCTGTTCAAAATATTGGCGCAATTTCTTTCTATTAAGACCAAACATGGAGAATGAATCCCTTATCAGCTTACCACTGTCTGTTTTTTTAAAGTTTAAGCGAAACATAGATGCTGTATATTCTTTAATTTTCATATTTTTGGCAAGCAGGACAATTCCACTATAATCAAAAGAAAAATAATAAAGATATTCCTGATCTTTAAATTCTTCTTTGATTCTCTCAATAATTTTGTCTATATCACTTTCATTATCCACATGAATCAATGAAATGTACATCAGCAAAAAATCATCTTTCCAGAACTTCTCAATCTTTTCGACACTAAAATTTTCTTTTTCAACATCCGTAAATAAGATCAATTCCTGCATGGTAAGTTCTTTAAAATCATCATTTTGTCCATATCGCGGCAAACCGCAGTATGCCCGTGAAAAGGGATGCATGGCTTCCCATTCCCTGGTTTTATCCGGTGCCTTGAAAATCTCTATCATATCAAAATAGCCGATGGCTAAATACATATTTTCACTTTTTTCTGCTCGTTCTAACATACCTGTCGACTTAGGTATCTGCCACTTTGCCAATTGAATAATACGAATATCCAAATTTTCTTTTTCCATTTTTCCAACCTCACTTAACAGTCGATAAAATATTTATCATTCTGTCTTCAGAAACTACTATTGCAAGTGCCTTTATTTTCTGATTCTTACACCTTTCTACATATTTTAATGTAGAATTATATCTCGCTCCACGCTCCGTTTTTCCCGGTACAGATACATTACCGTCAAGAATAACCCCAATTGCATAACACATTCCCGAATCATCGAATATTGCAGCACCGTCAATGGAGGTGATACTATGTATGTATTCTTCTTCAAATTTAGTGCTTTCAATTGCCATTCCGATGGATTCTCTCAACAGTCTTTCTGATTCTTTATATACACTACCCTTATCCAAAATCACAACTATCGTACCATGTTCCTGCCTTATGGCACCATCAAATATCGACATTATGCTGTCACTGCATCCTTTACCAAACAGTCTTGCATATTCCCGTGTAAATTCGCTCCGGCTAAATTCCTCACACTCCATCACATACTTTCCGCATTTATAATAAACAGCTTCTTTTTCCAACATTTCCATATACCAGACCATATGCCGGATAATTCTGAATGCAATACCTCTCCGAACACGGGATTTATCGCAAAGCCCCACTATTCTCCAACCACGATTCACTTCTTTTCTCGCTATCAGATATTGTCTTGCATTTCCCATTTCCAGTAATTTTCGCATTTTTCTGATATTTTCCTCTTCTACTTCTATAGGCTCTTTCAGCAAAACAGCGTTTTTATCCTCTTTCAAATTATCATCTGACAATGCAAAGCATATCCCTGAATCACACTGACTTCCTTCATAATAGCTTCCTGATAATCCAATGATCACATTGATATCGATTCCGTAAAGTTCCAACATATACTTTCTGAAATCTATGGGGATTTTTATGTAAAACTCCTCAATATCCCTTTCCATAGTTTTCAGTATGTCTGATACCTTAAAAGTATCTTCTATTCCTACAGTGCCGGTCACCATTGATGCCCAGGCTGAAATTACTTTATAGTATTCATTGATCATACACTGTAAGTAAGCATCGCCTACTTTCATTCCCGAAATACCTATCATACAGTATATTTTCATCACGGTTTCCCCGATTGTATTTTTTTCTATAGTTCCTCCTATGCACCTGCAAAAAGATATGGGCATTTTCCTGCACCTTTTATATTCTTTTTCAATATCTTTTCCTTCTTCCTTAACTATAATATCAAAAAAAATCTCTTCAAACACATCCTGAGCTACAGTATCTTGTGGAACACTACGTAAAATCACATCCTCAATTGTAAAATTTTTCTCTTGAAGTTCTTGTTTCAGCTTACTTATTTTCACGTCAATACTACAATTCATTCCAATTACCTTCTTCGCCTTATTTTTACAAAACAATTGATATTATACCAAATATTGACATTTAATGCAATCTGGTTTATTATTGATTCATTAAAATTGCTTATATTTTTTTTGTTTTATCATTTTTTTCAAACATAATATTTTTTTCCAATTTTATTATTTCTTTCAAATATATTAAAATTCTTAAATTTATGGTTGACAAACAAAAACATGGGTAATAATATAAATATATATTTTTTTATTAACTTCTAATTAAAGGAGTATGGGATGAATACAGAAAAGAGAACAACAAGAAACCTGGCAAAAGCAGTATCTGAGAGGACATGTCCGCCTACTCCATCCACAACAAGGTACTTTAAGGCGAACAAAGAAATCATATCTCTCCCTGATTCAGACACTAAGTTTCCCAAGCTTAAATTCAAATTCCCCAAATTCAAAGATCGTTAGCACCTTATTTATAAAAGTTACCGGAGAATACAAACGAACAGAACCTGTTTTATGGTTCTGTTTTTTTGTACTCTTTTCGTGATATTCAGTATTCTAATTGACACATAGCCAAAAATAATCCCGATGTAAAGCCATATGACTTTACATCGGGATATTTGTTTTACTTATTGAAGCAATTGATTATCTGCGGCGTCTACTTCTATTACTATTATAGTTAAGCATAACTGATGAAGTAAATATTCCGCCAAGTGCTGCGGCATTTACAATGATCCATATAATCAATGCTAAGCTGTCGCCTGTGCTAGGTCTTCTTCTACGTCCAAGAACTGCACATTCAAATCCTCTTCTTGCTCCAAGTACTGCTCCTTCAGATGCGCTGATGTTCTCTCTCTTAGCACCAAGTACCCGTCTGTTATCCGGTGTAGGTGTAGGTTCATCATTCCTTCCCGGTGTGTTGTCAGGAGTTGCCTCCGGTGTACTGTCAGGTGTTTCTTCCGGTGTAGGTGCCGGCGTATTATCAGGAGTTTCATTCGGCGTAGGCGCCGGTGTGTTCTCAGGAGTTGTCTCCGGTGTAGGTGTTGTATCAGGTGTAGGTGTCTCCTCAGGCGTTGGCGTCTCCTCAGGCGTTGGTGTCTCCTCAGGTGTCGGTGTAGGAGTAGGTGCTTCTTTGGTATTGGTTACGTTATAACCATTAACTGATGTCTTATAACCTTCTACTTCAACCTCTTCAATGGTGTAGATAATCTCTGTAATCTCATTGCCAACCTTCTTGTACTTCGGAAGGTCTGTGAAACTCCATTTCCAATTATCTTCTGAAGTTACCTTAATTACCTGTTTTTCCTGACCATCTGCCATAAGGCGAATGGTGATGCTTTCAGGTCTATCTTCTGCAGTATCTCCAACCCACTTCTTAGATCCTTCTACCTTAACTGTTTCCAAAGTATTAGTAATCACTACATTATTTTTGGTATCTTCACTGATGTCTGCCTTATAACCTGTGACCTTACTTACTTCCTTAACGGTATAGTTAATATCTGTGAAGAATTTTCTTACAGGTAAGTCTTCCCACGTATACGTCCATTCATTTGCATCACTTAATACTATCGGATCTCCTACTTCCTTATCAAACAGTTTATCTTCATAAAGCTGAACTGTGATTTCCGCAGGTCTGATATCCTTATAACCGTTTGCTTCTACCCACTCTTTTGTTACAATTACGAATGTCTCATCAGGTGTATAGGTATTGGTTACATCGTATCCATTTACTTCAGGCGTATAATCAGTTATCTTCTCTTCAGATATGGTATAAACGATTTCCTCGCCTACCTTACCTGCTTCATACTTCGGAAGATCTGTAAAGCTCCAACTCCATCCATCAGCTTCTGATACTACCTGACTCTCAATCTTCTTACCACCTGCAAGCAGATTAATGGTAATCTCCTTAGGTCTTGCACCGTTAGCATTGTCATTGTCATCCCAGGTCTTGGTTCCCTCTACCTTGATCTTCTCAGGTGTATGGGTATTGACAACATCGTAACCATTTACATTAGATTCATATAATGCTACTGCATCCTCTGTGATGGTGTAATCGATCTTTACTCCGCCATCCCTGTATTTAGGAAGATCTGTAAAGCTCCAGCTCCAACTGTCTGCTGCTGTTACTTCCTGGTGTCTGACTTCTGTTCCGTCTGCTAACAGCCTGATCATGATGCTGTCAGGGCGTTTGCCGTCCTGGTTTCCTTCATCGTTCCAGGTCTTGCTTCCCGCTACCTTGGTCTTCTCCGGTGTATGAGTATTGGTAATGGTACGATTATCCTCACTGTAGCCTGTTACATAACCTGTCAAGGCTCCAAGTTCCTGTACAGTATAAGTAATCGGCTCTCCGTCCTGCTTCTCAGGAAGTCCGGTCCATGCAAATGTCCACTCGTTCTCTGCATCCAGAACCTGAATTGCATCTGCTCTGCCGGATGCTTTACCGTTTTCAAGCAGCTGTACTCTGATGCTTGTAGGTCTTATACCATCCTGGTTCTTTTCATCTAACCATACCTTCGTTACTGTAAATCCTGTTTCACCAGGTGTATGGGTATTGGTTACATCGTATCCTTCTACCCTGGCTGTGTAGTTTGCTACATCA
>CAZTKJ010000026.1:0-9629 GCA_964614185.1 uncultured Lachnospiraceae bacterium | reverse complement strand
GTTCTCAAAGTTCCATGCCCAGTTATCCTGTGCCGTTACTTCCTTGCTGGCAACCGTTGTTCCGTCTGCTAACAGGTTGATCTTAATGCTTGTAGGACGCTTGCCATCCTGATTGCTGTTATCATTCCAGGTCTTGCTTCCGTTTACTTCTACCTTCTCAGGTACATGGGTATTCTCTACATTATAACCATCTATTGTGGTTTCGTAGTCTGCTACTTCATCTTCAGTGATGGTATAGGTAATCTCTACTCCATCCTTATACTTAGGAAGATCTGTAAAGCTCCATGACCAGTTGTTATTTGCAGTTACTGTCTTGCTGTCAACCTTTTCATTGTTTGCTAACAGATTGATTGTAATGCTGTCAGGTCTTATACCATCCTGATTATTACTATCAGTCCAAGTCTTCTTTCCGCTTACCTCTGTCTTCTCAGGTGTATGCGTATTCTTTACGTTGTATCCGTCATAGCTGATTTTATATACATTCTTCAGGCTATCCGGCAATACTTCTACTACTTTGTAAGTAATTTTCTTTCCGCCATCTTTGTATACAGGCAGCTCTCCGAAACTGTATTTCCACTGGTTATCTGCCCCTGCAACTACATCTATAGTCTGCACAACTTCATTATCTGCAAGCAGCTGGATCCTAACGCTCTCAGGGCGCTTGCCATCCTGATCATTGGCATCATCCCAAGTCTTCTGTCCACTAATCGTTGTTGTCTCAGGATTATGAGTATTAATCAGATTATAATCATTGCCTTTAGTTCCTACAGTCTTTGTATAACCATCAGGCAATACTTCATCTACAGTGTAGACAATCTCCACACCATTCTCATACTTCAGAAGATCTGTGAAAGTATATTTCCAGCCATTTGATTCAGAGATAACCTTACTCTCTACTGGTTCATCATTCTTCTTTAAAATAACTGCGAGGACTTTAGGTCTCTTGCCATCCTGATCGTTATTATCCTCCCAAGTCTTTGCACCACTTATATCTATGGTTTCAGGTGTATTCTGAACAAGAAGTGTTCCTCCCTTAGAAGGCGCCTTTCTTACTTTATCCTGTATGGATGAATCCAATCCTGATAATATTGACTGATACTGACCACCTTCCAGCATAAAGTAATGCTTCTCTGTATCTAACTTATATCCCAATGGTGCTTCTGTTTCTACGTAATAGTATAAGCAGTCTAAATCTAATACTTTAGAGCTGCCAAATGTTAATTTTCCATTGGAGCCTGTAGTCTGCGATTCTACATAACCTGCATCTGAGCCATCTTTGTTTGCTTTACGCAGTTCAAAAGTTACTCCTGCAATTGGCTTACGGGTAGTACTATCAAATTTGCTAAGGCTAATCTGACCTGATGCACCTCCGCCAGTAGCAGATGTTTTTTCAATTTTTATCTTATTTTCTTCTGAGGTGGAAGCATTGGTAATACCTACCAGTTCCACATCATTTCTAACTGTGAGTTCCTTGTTGTCTTCACCTGCTACGATTACTTCATAAGTTACCTTTAATGCCTTTCCATCCGGTACTGTAAGGACAAGCTTATCCTGCCCACCATCAGTGTCAAAAGAAAATTCATAATCAACTGCATTGCCGGTAGCCAATTCCGTAACATTTATAGTATCTAATTTCAGCGAAGTATTGGCATCAAGAGTATCTACCAATGTCAATGTATCGCCATAGGCATTTAAGTCCTGTCCGCCATAGTTCACAGTAATTGCATAACTTATTGTATTTAATGCATTTTGCTTTATTGCACCCTGCTTATCCAATAAGGTATTTTCAATCGTTACTGTTGCAGAATCTGAACCTTTTGACTCATCTCCTTCAAAAAATGTTGCATTATTCGTAAATGACGCGCTACTGCCTTCAGGGAGTTTGGTAATCTCTGTCTTATATGTTAATTCAATATATAATGAGAGTCCTCCAAAATCGTACTCAGGCCAAAAATCGTATTGATCAAGATTCTCCCAAGTAAATGTTAGTATCTCCTGACCATCCTTTTTAGTTATTTCCGGTTTAATAGCAATAGGCTCTCTTTCATTACCTCTGGCTTTTATCACAAATTTGGCATCACCAAGATAGCTCATACCAGCAGGTAAGACATCAACTATCTGATGCTTTTTACCCTTAGCAAGTTTACCCTCTTCAGCGTCCTCCCATAAAGCTTTATTTACAACAACCTTCCATTCAACCACATTACCATCCAACGCACCTGATTTGGTAACAGGAATAGTTGCTTTCTTTGCATAATTTGTTCCTACACTATCATCTTCACTCTTGGGTTTTCCATCCAGATCATATTTGGTATTTACTTCGTTTCTCTCCCAGTCACCTTCGCCATTTTCCTTCTTCGTATCATAGCTTATGATGATTTTAGGACTCTCACTGCTAAATTCACCCTTAAATACAATCTTGAATCCATGACCATCAGCATCCATGGTCAATGTATAATCGCCCCATTCACCTTCAGAAAGATCTTTTCCTTCTGCATTCTGAACCCAAATCTTCTTAGCAGTTCCATACTGAGTTTTCTTTGAATCAACATACTCAGAACCATTTTGTAGTTTATCTGTTAATGTAAGATTTGTGATCTTTTGACCATCTGCATATTTAGCCGGATCAACTGTAATTGTCCATGTGATGGTTGTATCGTCTGTATCTGAAATACTGTTTGCTTTACAGGTTTTACTTACTATATCCTGTTTCTTCCCATTATTATTTGCATTATAATCTACCGGTTTTTCTTTATCATTTACAGTATTGGTATATGTACCGTCTATATCAGGGTCATCCGGTATGGTATAGTAAACAATCGTATAAACCTGCCCAAGCTCAGCATCTCCAAACTCTTCCTGTGTAAATGTATAGCTGAAGCTGTCAGCATTATCCGTATCCGGTATGGTTACAGTCTTAATGGGTTCATTACCCCATTCCCATTGGTAACCTTTATAAATATCAAAAGTACCTTCATATTTATGTCCTTTGCCTAAGGTATCGTTAATAACCTGACCGGCTACTGTGCTTAACTGGTCGGGTTGTACTGTAATGGTCCATTTAATACGATCCTTTTCCTGAACACCGCCTTTTCCAACATCTCCGCCACTGATCCATACCCAAGTGTTTGCCTTTTTGTTAGGATCATCAGGATTTGTTTTCCAACCCCATTTTACTTCATTTCCATATCCATTGGGGTCTAAGTTATCTTTATTTACGTTAGCTCTATATTTTAACGTATATGTACCAGTTTTCAGTTTGTCTATCGTAACAGTAGCTGTCTGTCCAGCGAGATCTACATTAACAGAAGCATCACTGCCTTCCAATTCAAAGGAATCCGCAATAAATGTGAAATTAGAGCCAAGTAAATCTGTCAGAACAAGTTCTTCTGCATCTTGCCCGGTTACTGTGATGGGAATTATAAATTCTACTGTTCCATCTGACAATACCTTATTCGTTTTGCTGGCAGTTACGTCACCGTCATCAAAGCTTATCTCTATATCCTTATTACTTCCGGGGAATGTGATTGTAGTACCTGTTTGATTCTCTGTAACGCTCTTGTCAAGCTTTGCATTCAAGCGAAAACTTCCCCATATATCACTGGTATGGGTTGCTAACCAAGATTCATCATATCTGAAATATATAAGGTTCCCAACTATTTCATAAGTTCCTATTGGGTCATTGTCCTCACCATAAATAAAATTATCATCTTTGCCGGCTGCTTTAAGCTCAACTAAATCCTTGGGAACCTCAAAATAAGCTACATTATTTCCCGGTTTCGGTCTAATAGCATCTCCATTTACAAATTTAAATTCCAGGTAAAATTCAAATTCCTCATCTCTGGAAACTCCATTGGGATCAGTAGGATGAGTAAGGTTAATATCCCACCAAAGTCCCGCTGTATTAATGCATATATCACCAGCAGTTTCCTCTAATAAGTTATATTGGCTGTTATCCATTGCAATTGCTACTACTGCAAAAGGACTAAAGGAGCTTGTAGTAAATGTAACGCTGGTAAGTCCTGTACCTGCACTCCAATCGTCAGCATCAATCACCTCAATACTTGAAGTCATATGCAATACGGTATACAAGGTACTATCATCAACCTTGCCTGCAAAAAGAGGCGCACTAAAATCAACAGTAACTGTTGCCTTTGCTCCAGCAGGCAAATCTACTGTTTTACCGTCTTTATCTTCTATATGTATATCAAAGGCCTTGCTTCCCTTAACATCATAACCAAATTCTTTCATTGAATTGATATAATCGTTAAAGTTGCTTATGCTGCTGCTTCCTGCATGCAGGCTGTATGATTCGGGAACATCTTTTGACAATGTCATAGATACTCCTGAAATTCCTGCCGGAAGACCATCCGTAACTGAAAGTTCAGAAGTTGTCTTTCCTTCCGGTTCTTCCGTAGCTTTAGGAGTCGCACTAGGTGTAGGTGTGGGACTCGGACTTTCGCTTGCTTCAGGACTTGCGCTTGCTTCCGGACTTGGACTTTCATCAGATATCTCTGCCGGAGTGGGCATTTCTGCTTCTGCAGGATCCTGTTCCTCTGTCTCAGAGCCTTCACCATCTCCTGATTCATTTCCTCCTGTGCTTTCTTCACCGGAACCGATGTCTCCTCCCGTTCCTTCTCCACTGTAGTCAGTGTCATCCCCTGGTACATCTACATCGGAATCAGTGGTATTCCCCGATCCGCTGCCACCAGACTCATCCTCTGTCCCACTCTCATTGGAATAGGTCTCTTCAGAATTGGATGAGCTCTCAATGCTCATTCCTTCACCTTCTGACGAGTCAAAACTCGCATACAACGATACCGTATTCACAACTACGATGGATACGAATAAAATCATCGCTGTAATCTTCAGAAGAGATCTCCTTGTGCTTTTCTTTAGCCTTCTCATTACAACCAGCCTCCTAATACATTACTATTATATTATTTCCGTGCCCCAATTTACGAAAATCCCGGGCTTTTACTGTTACAAAAATACAAAGTGATACACTTTCACTTATGATTATCTTTAGTGTAGTCCTTTTTGCCATTTTTTTCAATCCTTAATTTTATAAAAATAGTACATTTGGACTATTTTCACAAATCAGGACTTAAGATTTTATTAATTTTACATAAACATAAATAATCTTATATCCATCCGACTGGCTTGGTGGGATTTTTCCGAATGCATAAAGATAAAGAAGCTATGAATTTCGGGGGTCACCTCATTCTCCATAGCTTCTTACTATGTCCATGATTTATGTTCAGCATTCTCACTGAAAGTTCTACATCACCCTTGTTCCTGCCATATTTTAGTTTAAAATGGGAAATACCGGCAGAAAATGCCTGAATGTGCAGAATGCACACTGTTTTGATTTCCCTGATAGATTTAGTGTATAATTACTATACAATCTTATGCTGATTCTGGCCGTTATAAAGAAATCTTCTCACTTCCATAATTAGATCATCCGGATCATCATCAATTACCACATAGTAAACAATATAATTATCCACATAAATACGGTAATAAGTATATTGTCGTTCCCTGATAGTTCCGTATGGCTCAAATGACTCTGCAATTGGAAGACGTTCCAATATCGCCATCTCCACTTTATCCAATAAGTCATTTGCCGCTTTAGGATTTTTGAGCTTATCAGCAATATACCTGACTTTCTCATCAAGTTCTTCATAAAAAAGCGGCAAATAACTTAATCTGTATTTTTTACTCGGCATTCATCTTCCTCCGCAGATTCCCAAAAACCTCATCATGTGTCATTCTCCTACTGTCCTCTATGGCAACCCTGTCTGCTTCATCTAATGCTGCTTCCACACCATCAATCAATTTTGAATACATATCAAGACTAAGTACTACCATTGCACCATGTCCATTTTTAGTAAGATACACAGGTTCTCCTTCATTGACGATTTTTTCAATATCAGGAAACTTATTTCTAAGATCCGAAACTGGTCTGATCTGGATCATCGCTTGCCACTCCTTATCTTAATTTTATCATAATTCTATCATTTCTTTTATTATACTTAAATATTCTATATAATGCAATAAAATATTTTAGCCTATCTCTCAACCTTCTATCCTTCCGTCTTCCCTCATAGTACGCTCATATTTCTCTACATCAAACTCTTCCAGCAGCATCCCTAATACCTCCATCCTGTATTTCTTTAAGAACTCCTTCAATATATTGTTTCCTATACAGTATTCTATGGCATTCCCTAATGCCTCTTTTCTGTCTTCCGCTTCTGACACATACTTTTTCGTTACATCCACAAATGCCGCATACTCCTTCAGCATCCTGCATTGCTCCATCAGCTTCTTATTATGCCCATGATTTATGTTCAGCATCCTCACTGAAAGTTCCGCATCGCCTCTCTGTTTCCTGTTCTCAAAAGCATCGGAAAGGCGCAGGATCTGTTCCTCCGGCTCTTCTCTGTCTCCGTTGTAGAACACTATACAGTTAGGGGTGGGTAACGTGATACGTCTGGTACTGTAAATACTTACAGGTGATTCTTCTATTATCATCTGGTATTCCTGTGCCAGATATGTGAGAAGCCGTACCGGCATATTTGGGTTATATGTACTCTGATGCTCGTATAGATTTACCGTTCCTGCCAGTATAAATGCCAGATCATTCTTCATGACTGTATAGACAGCGCTTTCAATCGTCACCACCTGCAGCTTTGACGCATCCTCATAATCTGTTCCGTTCAGGGCATTGTATAATTCAAGCAGCGCCTCTCTGTTTTTCTCGAACAGGAAACGGAACAGTCTGTCCTTTACCTGGTCATGCACTCCGCCTCTCCCATGATATCTTTTTAGAAATTGTTTCTTCATATCCTTTCCTCCTGTAGGCGGCAGGACATAAAGATTCAGGTTTCGTCTTTTACGGCATGTTCCGAAAAAGCCTCTCTTAGTTCCTGCCATATTTTAGTTTAAAGTGGAAAAATATTGGCAGAAACTGCCTGAATGTGCAGAATGCACACTGTTATGATTTCCTTGATAGATTTAGTGTATAATTATACCGATAATTTGTCAATGTTTTTTAATAAACTTTTATATTATCCCCTGCAGTATTTCTTTTCGGGAAATAACATACTAAAAGCCCTGACCGAACTGCTGCATGGCAGATTGTACAAAAGAATTTTGGGCAAACGACTTGCACGATGGAGCCAAAACTCAAAAATCGTGGAAGCCTTTGCTGAACACGATTTTCGTCTTAGGAGGTTTGGCGAAATGGTTCGTGCAACGGAGCGCGCACGAATTCTTTTGTGTAATCTGCCATCAAATAACCGTCATACAGAACTTCTGACACCCCAATCCTTATAAAGAACATATCAAACTATTCATGATCATTGTGCAAAAGCGCATATATCTTACCACAGTCATAGTCAGGTGCACTTGCCAGTACCATATCATATATCTTTAAAACAGAGGATTCCTCTTCTTCCAGCTCTTCCGCTATGACCTGAAGCGTTTTACCTTTCCTTACTTTCCTGCAGATCTGCTCAATCAGCTTTTGCTCCCCACCTTGCTGCATTCCCTGCAGCATTCCTTGCTGTATTCCACGCTCTTCTATGGCATCACTTAAATTGCACATCTTATTTACCCCCTCCTTTACCTCTCTTGTAATCTCTACTTCATAATCGTGTTCCAGGATATTTAGTTTTTCCTCTGCCTTCAATTCCTTCGAAAATATCGTTCCAAGGAGACCATGTAATAATGTTTCTTTCGTTCGCCAACTCTCTTCATTTAGTTTCACCATCACAATAGACATCAGGTCATATCTTTGTCTTGCTTCTGATGATCCATAAAGTGCCCTTGGCTCTATGTGATATTCGGTAATCGTATCTGCTTCCTTTTTGGGAGAATTCAGGCAAAGCCATATGGAGTATACTTTCTTAATATCGTCATAATTACTATCGTTAAACTCTGTATTGAGTTGAGCTGATATCATTCTTGCGCAGTAAAAAACTGCCCTCGTTACCAAGTCATATCCCGGATAAGAATCTTTCTGAATTTCAATGTTTAGAATTAGCTTGATCCTCTCCCCCTTTGGCAGCAACACACAGAAGCGAATATCATATGTGACCTTTCCCTCGTTGGGAACAACATCCTCTGTGGGCATACCCACAATTGCCTCTGTCTTTACCATTCCCGGATATACCGGTATCGCCGCGATCTCAATTCCTTCGATAGCCGCTGCTATCTCTTCAAGAGTGTAATCCTTCAGTTCATCCACTGTATACTTTATAATCCTTGACAACACACTCTTATCCGCAACAATTTTTTTAGCTCGTGCATCAAGCTGCGCTTTCATGCCGGCAGTCTCTATTGCTTCTGCCAGATATGTCTTTTTCTTCATTTGTCCTCGCTTTCTCTGCATCACGCAGAAATCCTTCCACAGCACAGGAAAAATGAAGTGATGATATCAGTATAAAATGAATGTCACTTTTTTACAACACAAATTCCCCACACTGGATTACTTATCTTGAATTGAATATTCCGGCGATATGCCGTTTGAACGTTCTGATGTTTGATAATCAAACAGGTTGATGAAAACAAAAGTGTTTCCGATAGGTCAACTATATCATAGTTCCATGTCAGAAAGGAAATAAAATTTCTATAAAGATTGTGAAATTTCTGATATATTAGAACATAATAAAAGCGATACTACTATTTTATCATTTTCTACTCGATTAGAGGCAATTATTCAATTCCATTTATCTTATATGTATTTTGACATCGGCCATTCCTTATGCATTTCTTTAAGGTCCTTGTATTTTGATTTAGATGAGTCATCTATTTCCATTTCTTCGATAATAACATCTACATGTTCCATGAACACATCATCCCTATGGAACCATTCTCTATCACCTGTAGGATAATTAAAAAAATCGCGTTGTCCATATACAAATCCATTAGCTGCAAGCCACATTTCCACCTTATCCATTGAAGAAAACAACCTAACTTCATCATCATAAGGTTCCATGAACATTACATTTAACCTCTCTCTAACCAATTGAACATAATAACATTTCATAATCTAGCTCCTTCACCTATATTGTTTTCTTAAAGTCTTCCGTGTTTTACATTATATCATATTAAACCGTAAAGTCAATCACGAAAAAGTGTCAAGTCGTTGGAAATGTCATTCCATTTTGCAATGTATTAGTTATTCCAAATTAAATGTTTCAATGATAGGAAAGGGGTATCAAAGAAATTCGATTTCCTTGATACCCCTTTTTACTGCATTGTTATATCGTTTACTATCATTATTCGATTTTACAAAGCAAATTAATAATTTATGACTATTCATTTGCGAAGCAAATTAATAGTTTATGATTATTCATTTGCGAAGCAAATTAATAGTTTATGATTATTCATTTGCGAAGCAAATTAATAATTAACAATCTTTCCAAAGTCAGCCTTCAGAGAAGCGCCGCCTACTAATCCGCCGTCAATATCGGGCTGTGCAAAAAGCTCTGCAGCATTTGCTGCGTTTACGGAACCGCCGTACTGGATACGAACTGCCTCTGCTGTTGCTGCATCATATACTTCTGCAATGCAGTCACGGATAGCTTTGCAAACTTCCTGTGCCTGTTCTGTAGTGGCAGTCT
>CAZTKJ010000025.1:0-48666 GCA_964614185.1 uncultured Lachnospiraceae bacterium | reverse complement strand
TGGTGTCCGCAGCAGGACTCATGTTGCTGGCAGTCCTTCCGGAACTGTTCCCCAGTCCCTTCGCAGGAATTCTGACTGCGGTAGTATTCTATGCCATGGGCAGTGGCTTGATTGAGGTTTTGGTAAGTCCTATCGTTGAGGCATGCCCTTTTGAAAACAAGGATGGCATGATGAGCCTGCTGCACTCTTTTTATTGTTGGGGAGCTGTAGGGGTAATCCTTGGTTCGACACTGTTCTTTACAGCATTTGGCGTGGCAAACTGGCGGCTACTTACGCTGATTTGGGCACTTGTGCCACTATATAACACGTTTAATTTTATCGTTTGCCCTATAGAGCGGTTGGTGGAAGATGGCAAGGGTATGCCAATTAGTAAACTATTTCAATTGCCGCTGTTTTGGCTGCTAGTGTTGCTTATGGTATGTTCCGGCGCGTCTGAAGCATCCATGGCTCAGTGGGCATCTGCATTTACCGAGTCAGCAATGGGCGTCTCTAAAACTGTCGGTGACCTTGCCGGACCCTGTTTATTTGCGGTGCTTATGGGCATATCCCGTGTGTTCTATGGCAAGATGAGTGAGAAACTTGATCTGACAAAAACCATGTTGGTGTGTGGCGCATTGTGCATAAGCTGCTATCTGCTGGCTTCCTTGTCCTCTTTGCCAATCATAGGGTTGGCAGGCTGTGCACTATGCGGCATTTCGGTAGGTATTATGTGGCCGGGTACCATCAGTATTTCTGCCCAGAAGTGTCCCATGGGAGGCACGGCCATGTTTGCATTTTTGGCATTGGCCGGAGATCTGGGCGCTACGGTGGGGCCGTCAATGGTAGGACACTTTTCCGGTATGGCCGGCGGCGATCTTAAGACAGGCCTGCTCTTTGCCACTATGTTTCCTGTAGTATTGATCTTTGTATTATTTGTTCTGAAAAGAATGGTAAAAAATCCGTTAATTAAGTAAGAAAAATTATGGGAACCACCAAGAGTGCTATGTTCGAGGATGTTGCTAAATTTTGGATGTGTAATTAGTACATAGAAAGTGAAGGTAGAAACTATATGTTGAGCCTTAATACCATTTGCAGTTATTAAGTTTTTAAAAAATAAGAATAAAAATTCGGGAGTAACTATTGATTTTATATGAGCTATTGCATATAATAAGATTAACCAAAGAAGCTTATGATTTTTCGGATTCATAAGTGGAGGTTTTTCCGTAAGTTTCGGTTCACTTACACCGAATAGGCGCAAGCTGAAAAAAAGAGAACTGCTCTATAGAATTTCAGAAAGCTCTTGACTTTGGTCAAGAGCTTTTGATATATGTGGAGGGCTATTTGAATCAACTGTTAGATAATATATAAATTCAAAAATTAAAAGACAAGAACTCCTTACAGAAAGTATTATTAAAAGAAGCATCTACTTTCCTGATATAGAGGTTCGGTTTAACAATTTTAGTAAAGAGAACATTTTCACAATGTCCTATACAGATGCTATTGTTGATTTCAACGCTTCTTTGATTGGCTCTAATTTAAAGGCAAAATATATTTTGTTTGAGAAAAAGAAGCAGGGATATAATCACTTGTGTGTTGCAGAAGATGGAAATGGTAAAAAGTATGCGGAATCTTTTTTCCATAGTTCAACGGACTTGTATATACGCAATCAGAGGACAATTAAAGTGAAGTGCATAAGGATTTATGATAAATTTGGTATTTTGTACTTGGAAGATGTTTTGCTATAGTATAACGAAAAATTATGAGTAGGGCTTGTTAGAACATAGGATCATGTTATCATTCATTGGAAAATAACTTTTTTCCGCCTCCGTTCTCATTTCTCCATTGCCTTGGAGAAATACCATAAACATTTTTAAAAGCTCTGGAAAAGTGCAGTTGGTTTGGATAGCCAACTGCATTTCCTATATCTGCAATAGAAAATAATCAATTGCAGAGCTCTTTAGCCAAAGCTTCCAGCTGTGCTCTGCTTTGTTCATTTAAAGAAGACTTAATAGTTACGGTATTTTCAGCAAAATGAACGTCTTTACAGCCTTCCAGCATGGATTTCATGGTTTTGGCAGCAAGAGGCGCCCAGCTTCCGTTTTCAATGAAAGCGATGGTTCTGTTTTGATAATTTCTTTCTGTCAGATGATTGATAAACTCCTGCATAAAAGGGAAGATTCCGGTATTGTAGGTAGTGGTGGCAAGAACCAGCTTTCCATAACGGAATGCATCTTCTACACACTCAGCCATATCTTCACGTGCCAGATCGGCTACAACCACCTTGGGACAGCCTTCCTTTTGCAGCAGGTCGGCCAGAATTTCCACGGCTTTTTTGGTATGTCCATAAACAGAAGTGTAGGCAATCATGATCCCTTCCGTCTCTACACCGTAAGAAGACCAGATTTGGTAGAGATTCAGGTAGTAATCAAGGTTTTCTTTGAGAACGGGACCGTGCAGGGGGCAGATGGTCCGGATATCCAATCCGGCAGCTTTTTTCAAAAGACTCTGTACCTGCATACCATATTTTCCTACAATACCAAAGTAATAACGGCGTGCTTCACAGGCCCAGTCTTCTTCAACATCCAGTGCACCGAATTTGCCAAATCCGTCAGCAGAGAAAAGCACCTTATCATAGCTGTCATAAGTAACGATTACTTCAGGCCAGTGTACCATGGGGGCGGTAATGAAGGTCAGGTTATGTTTTCCAAGGGAAAGAGTATCCCCTTCTTTTACGACCATACGTCTGTCCTCAAACTGAGTACCAAAGTAATTGCCCATCATGGTAAAGGCCATTGCGGAAGAGACGATAGTGGCATTTGGATAGGTTTCCATAAAATCGGCAATACCTGCAGAATGGTCAGGCTCCATATGCTGCACGATCAGATAATCCGGTTTTCGTGAGCCAAGAATGGTCTCAAGATTCTGGAACCACTCTTTAGTAAAAGAGGCATCTACAGTATCAAATACAGCCGTTTTCTCATCAAGGATCACGTAAGAATTATAGGCCATGCCGTTTGGAACGACATACTGACCCTCAAACAGGTCTACAGAATGGTCATTGACGCCTGCATATTTAATATCACTGGTAATTTCCATGTTACAAGAACTCCTTTTCTTTTAAATATTTTGTAAAACAGTGTTTCTATTATAGCATACATGCAAAGGTTGTGGAAGAGGCAGAAGTATTGTATAATAGACAGACAGGAAACAAAAGAAAAGCTGGTGTGTCGGTTGAAGGGAAAAGTATTTAGAGCAAAGTTCATATGGATACATTTGGTATTACTGTTGTTTTTAGGTTCTACTGTTACTGTTTTTGCAGAAGAAACACAGGACAGGGAATTGCTTGAGAATTATCAGGATTACCAGATGCGTTTAGATAATATAGAAAGCCGTCAGGATATTAACGGGAACGGATTTAGCGTTATTGAAGAGCAGATATTTCCTGTGGAAACAGATTGTTTCGGCAGTGTTTTTTTAATACCGGCCATGGAAAAACAATACCACCGTCTTGTGCTGTTTTTTGCAGCGGAAAATGGCAGGATCGTATATAAGACGGATCAGTTAGAGACAAATCATCGGAATAAGGGACAGTTAGAACAGCCCGCCAGAGATATTTCAGCAATATCCTTCCAGGATCTGAACAGAGACGGACGGACGGATATTGTGCTTATTACTGCCTGTAGGAATCAGTCCGGTCCTTATGTGGGCAAAACCTATAAAGTAGGGGATGTATTGTTCCAGGGTGAGACAGGCTTTTACCGGGATTACAGGATCTCGGATAAGATCAACAGGTTCGGGATGAATAAGAGTGCAGAGAGCATTACAGCATATGTAAAGGGTGGTTACTCTACGGAATTTTTATATACCGCGTCAACTAAGGAGGAGCTTTTAAAGAACGGATTTGTTATCTCCACGGAACTGAATTATACCAGAAAGTTTGAAAAGCTGGGAAGTCTTGAAGTGGTTCCGGGAACTTATACAATGGCTAACTTTTCAACCTTCATGATTTATCTGATCAATGAAGAGGGATACATTGTATGGAGTCTGCAGCCTATGGGAGACTTTGATAACCTGTATGCACTGAAGGGAATAGCATGTCGTGATATTGACGGCGATGGGATGAAAGACATTCTGGTACTTGCCAGATATAGTTATGAAGGCGCTAACAATGAACTTCTGACTAAAAGTGATTATTCCATTTACTATCAGCGTACAGAGGGTTTTTATGCAGATACGGAGGTAAAGAAAAAGGTATTCTGCAGCGATGAAGATACCGTAGCGGAACTGGTGGAGAAGGCAAGGAATTATTGGGGGTGGAAAACAGAGTCATGATCAAGATATTGATAGTGGATGATGAAAAACCGATTTGTGACCTGATCGATCTGAATCTGTCTGCAGCAGGATATTCCTGTATGGCGGTGCAGGACGGTCTGGCAGCTATAGAAGCTGTGGAAGAGAATGAATATGATCTGGTGCTTTTGGATATTATGCTGCCCGGTGCAGACGGCTATGATGTTATGGAATATATCAGGCCTCTTAAGATACCGGTTATCTTTATTTCAGCCAAGCATGAGGTTAAAGACAGAGTTAAAGGGTTGAAGCTGGGAGCAGATGATTATCTGATCAAGCCTTTTGATGTGGTGGAACTGGTAGCAAGAGTGGAGGCAGTGCTCCGCAGATATAATAAAACAGAGACTAAGATAACCATTGGAGATGTAGATATTGATACGGAAGCCAGACGTGTGACCAAGGCGGGAAGACCTATTTCCCTTACCAGCAAGGAATTTGATCTGCTTCTGCTTTTTGCAGAGAACAGAAATGTAGCGCTGTTCCGTGAACACTTATATGAAAAAGTATGGGAAGATGAGTATTTCTCAGACAGCAGGACTTTAGATCTGCATGTCCAGAGGCTTAGAAGAAAATTAGGATGGGAACATAATCTTGTTGCAGTATATAAAGTAGGTTATCGCTTAGAGGTATAAGATGAAATTTTCTTTAAAACTTTTGCTGTGGACCACTATTATTATCGCAATTACTTTGGGATTCAGTGGGTTTTATTTTGTAAATTACGTATTTGAAACCTCGCTGGAAAGAGAAGTGGGCCAGGCGTTGGATGAAAACAGTATATTACGGTTTGCCTTTGAAACAGCAGCTTTGAATGTGCCGGTCAAATACAATGTGCTTCAGAACGGTACGGTGGAACAGATCGCTTCCAATCTGGAAACCAGCGGCCAGGAAGCAAGCCGGCGGCTGAGGTTGTCTGATGAGGAGAAAAATACGCTTTATGCAAGCGATGGGTTTGAAGCAGATGATGAGCTGCTTTTGCAGATTCAGGAAAATGTGCGTGCTTATCGTGTCATACAGTCGGGAGAGCATTATTACATTCAGACCGGAAGCAGGGTAAATGCCCTTGACAGGGTTCTGTATCTGGAAACCTTAAGGGACGTCTCCGAGGTCTTTTCCGAACGAACTATGGGATTTAAGGTGTACCGCCATATGACGATCCTTATGCTGATTTTGGGAATTATCATTATGAACTTCATTGCTTCCTGGCTGACCAAGCCTATCCGTCTTCTGACTAAAGCCACCAAGGAAATGGCAGCAGGAGATTACAGTTATCGTGCAAGTAAAGTCAGCAATGATGAACTGGGACAGCTGACTCTTGACTTTAACCATATGGCGGAAGCTCTGGAAGAAAATATTGATAAACTGGAAGAGGAGATCCAGGCCAGAGAAGACTTTGTGGGAGCTTTTGCCCATGAGCTGAAAACTCCGCTGACTTCCATAATCGGTTATGCGGATATGCTTCGTTCCAGAAAACTGGATGAAGAAAAAAGCTTTCTTTCTGCAAATTATATCTATACAGAAGGTAAGCGGTTAGAGACCATGTCCCTGCGGCTTTTGGACATTATCGTAACCAGGCGGGGAGATGCAGAGATACAGAAAATAGCTGTAGAGAGCTTGTTCGAGTATCTGAAAAAGATGTTCATACAAAAGGAGAATATGGAATTTGTTTATACATATGACAGCGCTTTTGTAATGGCAGATCCGAACCTGATCAAGACGGTGCTGATAAATCTCCTTGACAATGCCTGTAAAGCTTCAGAGGCAGGAAGCCGTATTGAAGTGGCAGGCAGGATCTGTGAAGATGTTTACAGATTTACGGTAAAGGACTATGGAGTAGGAATTCCTAAAGAGGAATTATCCAAGATCACCCAGGCATTTTATATGGTGGACAAATCAAGGTCGAGAAGCCGCAACGGTGCAGGTCTGGGGTTGGCATTGTGCACAGAAATGCTGGCTCTGCATAACAGCAAACTGGAAATAGAAAGCACCCTGGGAGAAGGGACAGTCATCGGATTTGCTCTTAGTATGGAGGAAAAGGAGGAGAGTCATGAAGAAATCGATCCTTAACCTTGCCCTGCTTATACTGACGGTGATGGTAGTAACATTATCTGTAATGGGACCGGAAGCCCTTGCTGTTTATAAAGACAGAAATGTTTTAAACCACATTCAGGCGGAGGAAGAAGAAACCGGTAATGAAGGCTACCGATATCGTCTCAGCAGTAATGAAAAACTTTATATTCTGTCACAGTGTCTTAACAGTCAGACGTTGCCGGAAAGTGAAAAGAGCGCCCTTACTAGGGAAACCGGGATGGAATATCAGGAACTCACAGGAACCTATGCATTTGTGGTAAACCATAAAGGACCTTCAGGACAGGAAATTACAGATGAGGAGATCTACACTACCGCCAATGAAGGGATTACGGTTTTAAAAGAGCTTGGCATCCTGCCGGATTCCATACAAAAGATACAGGCAGCATCTTATGAAGCCACTCTTTACTCGGCAATTGATGTTCCGGAACCGAGAAATAATGTGGCAGTATGGAAATTAAGTCTTCTGAGCAGTCTTCAGAATGCTAATAAAGACAACAGACTGATTGATGCATATATTGATGCTGATGATGGAAAGATTTATGAGTTTTACGTAAGGTCACAGCTG
Organism: uncultured Lachnospiraceae bacterium; assembly: GCA_964614185.1. Taxonomy (GTDB): domain Bacteria; phylum Bacillota; class Clostridia; order Lachnospirales; family Lachnospiraceae; genus Suilimivivens. The sequence goes on along the minus strand of CAZTKJ010000025.1, from coordinate 41,684 downwards.
AAGTGGGAAGACATCGATACAGATGAATTAATAGAAAAATGGAGCTCCTATATGGGCCTTAGCAAGCCGGAAGAATATGAAACGGAGAATCCTCTTTTAGAGACCACTCCCTATTACAAAAAGTATGTATTTTCCGGCATGGGAGGCGACAGAACCATTGTTACCATAGGTTTCTATGAAGGCATTAATGAGCTGTTTCTTAAAATATCAAAATGATGCAAAAATGATGCAAAAATGATGGGACTATGATGCAACTATGATGAAATTATGATGCACTCTTCATGTATGCTTATTACAGATACATGGAGAGGAGCATTATTTTTATGCACAAAAGACAGGAAAAGAAAACACATAGGAAAAAGATGGAAATAGCGGGATATCTGCGGGCAGGTTTTTTGGGATTGATCGCAGGAATTATTCTTGTTTTTGCCTCTATGGCAATGAAGGTCATGGCGGCACCGGAAGATCCTGAAGTAGAAGCCATGGCGGAGGCAGCTCTTGCACAGACAAAAGAAGAAGAGGTAAATGTGCCGGAAGAGCAAAGTGAAGAAACAGCGGAGGAAGAAATACCGGAACCGGTAATTATTATCGATCCCGGTCACGGAGGATTGGATGACGGCTGTGTCTTTGATGATATAAAAGAAAAGGATATTAATAAGATCCTTGCCTGCATGGTGGCAGAGAAATTGAGAAAAATGGGATATTCAGTAGAACTGGCAAGGCAGGGAGATACTTATGTGAACAAGGCAGATCGGGTAGAGGAGGCCAACCGCAAGCAGGCTCTTATCTATGTCAGCATCCATCAGAATTCCTGTGAGGACAGGAGCGTTTCAGGAATTGAGACATGGTATGACGGAAGTAATGCTTCAAAAGACAGTAAGAGATTAGCCAGACTGATCCATCAGGAAACAGTAAAAAGCACCGGAGGAACAGACAGAGGACTGATAGATGATTCCGAGCTTTGTGTTACAAGTAAAAGCATCATGCCTTCCTGCCTGATAGAAACGGGATTCCTTTCCAACAAAGAAGAAAGACAAAAGCTGAACACAAGGGAATACAGAGAACAGATTGCGGAGGGGATTGCCCGGGGAATCGACTTGTATTTTAATCCTAAAACCATGTATCTGACTTTTGATGACGGTCCATCTGCGGAAAATACGGATAAGGTACTTGATGTATTAAAAGAAAATGACGTAAAAGCCACTTTTTTTGTAATTGGAGAGTATGTGAGGATGTATCCGGAAACCGCCAGACGTATTGTTGAGGAAGGACATACCATCGGAATCCACTGTGACGTCCATGATTACGGTCCTCTTTATGCAAGCGCAGACAGTTATGTGGAGGACTTTGAAAAAGCATATGATACGGTACTTGAAGTGACCGGAGTAGAAGCTAAATTCTTCCGATTTCCGGGCGGCAGTGTAAATTCCTATAACAAGAACGTGCGGGATGATATTATTGCAAAAATGGAGGAAAAAGGATTTATCTATTATGATTGGAACGCCAGTATTGAAGATGCCTCGTGTCATGAAAAGACACAGGAGGAATTAATACAGAGTGCCAAATATACGGCTATGGAGAGATCGAAAGTAGTGCTCCTTGCCCATGACAGAGTGGAATGTACGGCAGAGTCTCTGGATGCCCTTATTGATGCTTTCCCGGAATATAAAATGGAAGTTCTTACGGAGGATATGGAGCCTGTTCATTTTTAAAAATACATAAGCTTTTCCAATATTTCAAAATGTGGTATGATATCACAGATGAATAGGAGATTGCGAAAAGTCCTGACTGGAGCTGCTGCATGTCAGATTGCATAAGAAATTCGTACGCACTCCATTGCACGAACCATTCCGCCAAACCTCTTAAAACGAAAATCGTGTTCAGCAAAGGCTTCCACGATTTTTGAGTTTTGGCTTCATCGTGCAAGTCGTTTGTCCAAATTTTTATGCAATCTGACAGCATCAAATTGAATGCAGGACTTTTGGCACCCGATTCTAACAGATGAAATAAAGGAGGAGCAGATTATGAGTATGGAAAATAATCTTACAAGACAGGAAGCTCTTATGCTTTTGAAAAAATACAATCAGGAGCCTTTTCATATCCAGCACGGCCTTACAGTGGAAGGAGTCATGCGCTGGTATGCCAATGAACTGGGATATGGTAAGGAGGCGGATTACTGGGCAGCTGTAGGACTTTTGCACGATATTGATTTTGAATTATATCCGGATGAGCATTGCCAAAAGGCGCCTGAACTGCTAAGAGAGGGCGGAGTATCAGAGGACATGATTCATGCCGTCTGTTCTCATGGCTATGGACTTTGCAGTGACGTGAAGCCGGAACATGAAATGGAAAAGGTTTTATTTGCAGTGGATGAACTGACGGGACTGATTGGTGCAGCGGCACTGATGCGTCCTTCCAAAAGTGTAATGGATATGGAAGTTTCCAGTGTAAAGAAGAAATTTAAAGATAAGAAATTTGCAGCAGGATGCTCCAGAGACGTGATCAGACAGGGAGCTGAATACTTAGGATGGGACTTAAACGATTTATTTGAAAAAACGATCCTTGCCATGCGCTCCTGTGAAGAAGAAATTCAAAAAGAAATGGCATAGATAAGGCAGGTAAAGGATTAAATTATGATAGGACTTGGAACACTGGTCAATACGGCTGCAGTTGCGGCAGGCGGATTGGCCGGATTATGCTTAAAAAACGGTTTAAAGAAGCGAATGCAGGATATACTGATGCAGGCCTGCGGCATTGCAACTCTTTTTATAGGAGCCTCAGGCGCCCTGTCCAAAATGCTGGTGATCCATGACGGACAGTTGGAAACAGAAGGAACCATGCTGCTGATTTTTTCGCTGGTGATTGGAGGAATAGCAGGTCAGTGGATGGACATAGAACAAAAGATGGATGTTCTTGGTGAGAAGATCAAGCAGGCAGTCAAAGCGCAGAATGATAATTTATTTGTAGAAGGATTCGTCAATGTTTCCCTGATCATCTGCGTGGGAGCCATGGCAATTGTGGGATCCATTCAGGACGGTATCAGCGGCGACAGTTCCATGCTGATAGCTAAGGCTATTCTGGATTTCGTAATTGTACTGATTTTTGCCTCCACCTATGGTATGGGAGCTGTTTTTTCCGCTATCCCCATTTTGGTATACCAGGGAAGCATCACACTGCTTGCCGCTTTTTTCGGCTCTTTTGTCAGTGCTGCAATTGTGGCCGATTTATCTTATATTGGCTCTGTTCTGATATTCTGCGTAGGAGTCAATATTGCTTTTGGGAAAAGAATCAATGTGGGAAACCTGCTGCCATCATTGCTGATACCGGTTATTTACCATGTTTTTAGCAGTCTGATATAAGAGAGGAAAATTGCAATGATGGAATTTGTAAAAGCAGTCCCGGAGGATCAAACAGAAATTTTGGCGTTATACAGGTCTTTGGTGGGAACGGAATACTGCGCCTGGACCAAAGACTATCCTAATGAATCAACGATTCAGTTTGATATGGAGAGGGACGCGTTATTTTGTCTGAAAGATGAAGAAGGAAAGATTGTAGGAGTCATTTCCATAGATCAGGATGATGAAGTTGAAAAACTGCCGTGCTGGACCATGGATTTACAGCCTGCAGGAGAATTATCCCGGCTTGGAGTAAGAATAGAAAGCCAGAATCAGGGCGTGGCCGGAAAGCTTTTGAAGAATGGCATGAAGGAATTAAAAGACCATGGAAAGAGAAGCGTACACTTCCTGGTCTGCAAGACCAATGAAAAAGCGATCCGCGCTTACCGCAAGCTGGACTTTAATATTGTAGGAGAGTGCCGGCTCTTTGGAGAAGAGTGGTGGTGCTATGAAAAGAGCCTGTAAAGGAAGGTATGAAATACTTCCCCTACAGACCCTTTTGTCTCATAAAGTGTCGGTATCAAAAGTCCTGTATTCAAATGAATGCTGGCAGATTGCATAAAAATTTGGGCAAACGACTTGCACGATGAAGCCAAAACTCAAAAATCGTGGAAGCCTTTGCTGAACACGATTTTCGTCGTAAGAGGTTTGGCGGAATGGTTCGTGCAATGGAGTGCGCACGAATTTTTTTGTGCAATCTGTCATGCAACAGTTCCAATCAGAGCTTTTGCCCTCCAAATCCTTATAAGAAATTCCTTACAGCTATTCTTTCAATTCATATAAATTGGATGTATGCCTTACTCCTTCCAGACGGTTGATCTGTTCCCGTACCTTTTTGGTATTGGCATTCAGACTGATAGTCACCTGATAGTTGAAGGAATCTGTCAGAGGATTTTCAGGGAAAGCTGCTTTTAATTCGTCTGTCAGATATTCTGTGGCAAAAGATTCCCAGGCTTCTTCGGCGCTGATGAATCTGACGGCATAGATGCCCTCCATAGCCATTAACTCTTCTCCAATGGCGTCGATCTGTTCCTGACTGATTCCTGTCTCAAAAAATACCTGGATATTTTTAGTATGATATAAATCGTAGGCCGCATAGCTGGGAATGCTTATTGTAACAAGCAGTGCAATAGCAGCGGCGGCAATGATCAGCTTAGAGTAGCAAAATAAAGGTTTTTTGGAATGTCTCCTTTCAAGACTGTTATGAATCAGTTCTTCTTTCATTTGCGTTGGCATTTTTATTGATTTTACTGTGTCGATCCAGTTAGTTTCTTTCATAAAGACCTCTTTTCCGCAGGTATATATAGTGCCTGCTATTTATTTAATTTTTGTTTTAATGCATCTTTTCCACGTTGCAGCCGTTTTTTGACGGCATTTTCTGAAATGCCCAGAATCCCGGCAATTTCCTTTAACTGATATCCTTCTACATAATGCAGAAGGAGTACCGTTTTATACTTAGAAGGCAGAATGAGAATTTCTTTTAAAGTGTCCCCATCTTCCTGATTGCTGCATATGTTTTCCACCTCATCGATACACAGATAAGAACGGCGTTTGTTAAAACGCAGAAGATCTTTGCATAAATTGGAGGTTACTTTCAGAAGCCAGGCTTTTTGGTGTTCCGCGTCAGTGAAAGCAGGAGACTTTTCCATATATCTCAATAATGTTTCCTGAATGATATCCTGCACATCATGGGAATTTCCTAAAAGCACATAGGCTGTCCGGTAAAGCAGATCGCCATATGCTTCAATAATATGCTGTATTTCAGAATCCTTTTTTACATTCACATTGCTTATCCTCCTTATCTGAACAGAGCTCGTGTTCTATTATAAACACGTCTCAGGGATTAAAAAAGTGACAAAAAGAGTAAAATGAGATATGATGAATCTAATATGGAAAAGAGGATAGAAGATATAAAACATTATTGAAAATAAAGGAGTGAAATTTATGAAAAATTTATGCAAAATAACGTTATTGACAACGGCAGCTTTAAGTATTTTGCTTCTTGGCGGCTGTGGACAGAAGTTGGGAGAAGAATTTACAGGGGAAGTAAATACACTGGAAGGCGTAACTTTAACAGTGGAAGAGACTTCTGTAAGTCCTGCGGAAATCGCGTATGTTATAGATAATCAGTCAGAAGTGGATCTGTCTTACGGACAGGACTATAGTCTTCAGATGGAAAAGGATGGAAAATGGTATCGGATCATTCCTAAAAGAGACGTTGCAGTTACCCTGGAACTTCTCTGGGCGCCGGCAGGAAGCCAGAACAGCCATACAGTCAACTGGCAGAGTTCTTATGGAAAACTGCAAAAGGGACATTACCGAATCATAAAAAGCGTAGCAGATAACAGCCAGGGCTATTATCTGGCAGGGGAATTTCAGGTAGAATAGAAAGGATAAAGGAATGAAGCGGAAGAAATATGCGGTTATTACCGGCGCCAGTGCCGGTATCGGAATGGAATTCGCAAGAAAACTTTCAAAAAAAGGATATCCTCTTATTCTGATTGCCAGAAGACGGGAGAGGCTTATAAAACTTTCCAAAGAGCTCAAGACGGACTGTGAAATCATAGTGGCAGATCTGTCAAGGGAAGAGGAATGTTACCGTGTCTTCTATCAGCTGCAGGATAAGGAGATAGGGATTTTTATTAATAATGCAGGCTTTGGGGATTGCGGCAGATTTTTGGAAACGGATCTGCAAAAAGAACTGAATATGATACAGGTCAATGTAAAAGCCGTACATGTCCTGATGAAGCTGATGCTTAAGAAAATGCAAAAGGCAGGAAGGGGTTATATATTAAATGTGGCTTCCAGCGCAGGACTTCTTCCGGCAGGCCCTTATATGGCAGTTTATTATGCCACTAAGGCCTACGTTACAAGCCTGACACAGTCTGTTGCTGAAGAACTAAGAGGAAGTAAGAGCAATGTTTACGTAGGATGTCTGTGCCCCGGTCCGGTAGATACGGAATTTAACAGTGTGGCAAATGTGACATTTGCATTAAAAGGAATCAGCCCAAGATACTGCGCAGACTATGCATTAAAGCAGATGAAAAAGCGGCAGACTGTCATTGTGCCTACTCTTACAATACAGGCAGTTACAGCTTTTGGAAGGTATCTTCCCAGGTCCGTTTATGTAAAGGCGGCAGCCCGGCAGCAGAAAAAGAAGTTTGAGCGCAGCTGATTCTTGCAAACCATCTGTAAAAAAGGTATAATGCGTAAAGGTACCGTTAGAGTCTTATCTATCACAAAGGAGTTATTATGATACAGTCAAGAACACATAATTGTAATCAGTTAAGAATCACCGATGAAGGGAAAAAAGTCACGCTTGTAGGTTGGTACGACAACATGCGTAAGGTCAGCAAGAATCTTGGATTTTTAATCCTCCGCGACTTTTATGGAGTTACCCAGGTGGTCATAGAAACAGAAGAAATGATGGCGAAGTTAAATGGAATCAATAATGAATCCACTCTTTCCGTTACAGGTATAGTAAGGGAACGTTCCAGTAAAAACGGCAGTCTTCCCACAGGTGAGATCGAGGTAGTGCCGGAAGATATTGCAGTACTTGGTAAATGCATATATAATGAGCTTCCTTTTGAAATCAACCGTTCCAAGGAAGCAGACGAAGCCACCAGGTTAAAATACAGATATCTGGATTTAAGAAATCCCGAAGTAAAAGAAAAAATTGTTTTAAGAAGTAAGATCGTAGCAGAAATCAGAAAGAGCATGACAGAGCATGATTTCCTGGAAATCACTACTCCGATCCTGACCTGTTCTTCTCCGGAAGGAGCAAGGGACTATCTGGTTCCTTCAAGAAACCATCCGGGTAAGTTTTATGCTCTTCCTCAGGCGCCTCAGCAGTTTAAACAGCTTCTTATGACATCAGGATTTGACAGATATTTCCAGATAGCTCCCTGCTTCAGGGATGAGGATGCCAGAGCAGACCGCTCTCCGGGAGAATTCTATCAGCTGGATATGGAGATGGCTTTTGCCACACAGGATGATGTGTTTGCTGTAATTGAAGATGTGCTGCCGCCTATTTTTGCTAAATATGGGAAATACAAGACAGCTTCCAGCGCTCCTTTTAAAAGGATTTCTTATAAAGAAGCCATGGATAAATACGGATCAGATAAACCGGATTTAAGAATTGATCTGGTATTGCAGGATGCTACGGAATGGATGGCAGACTGCGGATTTGGTCCTTTTGAGGGACAGACTGTAAAAGCAATTGTAGTAGACCATTTTAATGCCAGCAGAAAAGTGATTGATAAAATCTGTGCAGATGTGGAAGTTCAGAGCGGTCAAAAAACATATTGGTTCAGACTGGATGAAAACGGAGAACTGGTAGGAGGCATTTCCAAGTTCTTACAGGATAGAAAAGAAACTTTGATAAAGGCACTTGGCCTGCAACCCGGAGATTTTGTAGGACTTAGTGCAGGAAAGCTGTTAGAAGCGCAGAAGACAGCCGGAGTGCTCCGCCGTTTCTTAGGCGCATCATGTGCAAATCATATGAAAACAGAATGCTATGAATTCTGCTGGATCGTAGATTTCCCTATGTATGAAATCGGAGAAGAGAGCGGAGAACTGGAATTCTGCCACAATCCTTTTTCCATGCCTCAGGGGGGAATGGATGCACTTTTAAATAAGGAGCCCCTTGACATATATGCTTATCAGTATGATTTGGTCTGCAATGGCGTAGAGCTTTCTTCAGGAGCGGTCCGTAATCATGATCCGGAAATTATGGTGAAAGCATTTGAACTGGTAGGACTGAAAGAAGAGCATGTAAAAGCGAAGTTCCCGGCTATGTATAATGCATTTTGTTATGGCGCGCCTCCTCATGCAGGTATTGCACCGGGAGTGGACCGTATGGTTATGTTAATCGCAGGGGAAGAAAGCATCCGGGAGATCATTCCTTTCCCTATGAACAAGACAGCCCAGGATGTTATGATGGGAGCTCCTTCGGAAGTAGAAGAAAAGCAGCTTCGTGATGTGCATATAAAGATTGATATACAGGAAAAGGAATAAGCAGTTGATGAGTGAGCAGAACGTGCTGCCCCAGGCATTTTTACAACGGATGAAGGAAATGCTGGGGGAAGAATATCCCCTCTTTTTGGAAAGTTACAAGGAGACAAAAAACCAGGCGCTGCGCCTTAACCCTCTAAAGGGTGAAGGCGGGCGCTTTTTGGAATTGTCCCCTTTTTTAATGGAGCCTGTTTTGTGGGAAGAAAACGGTTACTATTATGATGAAAACCATAAACCGGGAAAACATCCTTACCATGAAGCGGGAGTATATTACATACAGGAAGCCAGTGCCATGCTGCCGGCAGCATTGCTGGAAACACAGCCGGGTGAGAAGATTCTGGATCTGTGCGCTGCCCCCGGAGGCAAATCAACCCAGATAGCGGCAGCCATGAAAGGAAAAGGACTTTTGATCAGCAATGAGATCCATCCCGCAAGAGCCAGGATTCTTTCAGAGAATATTGAGCGGATGGGAATATGTAATGCCATTGTGGTCAATCATTCTCCTGATGCTCTGGCAGAACATTTTCCGGGTTTTTTTGATAAGATTCTGGTGGATGCTCCCTGTTCAGGAGAGGGAATGTTTCGTAAGAATGAAGAGGCCGTTAAGGAATGGAGTCCTGAAAATGTCCGGATGTGCGGGCAGAGACAAGATGAAATACTGGATCATGCCGCTAAGATGCTAAGGGAAGGCGGAAAGCTTGTCTATTCTACCTGCACCTTTGCACCGGAGGAAAACGAAGGAAGTATCAGCAGGTTCTTAAAGAGACATCCGGAATTTGCATTGATGACAGTTCAGAAGCATCCGGGTATGGTGTGTGGCAATCCTGCTTGGATAAAGGAACCGGCACAGGGTCTGGAAAATACTATTCGGCTCTGGCCCCACAGAATAAAAGGAGAGGGACATTTTGCAGCTCTTCTTTGCAAAGAAGGAAATGCCGAAGGAAAAAGAACCGGTACATATGGATATGAAACCGGTATTTCGGAAAAAGAATGCCGGGAGTACACGGCGTTTAAAGAAGAATATCTGAAAAAGGAGCTTACAGGAGTTCTTATAAAATTTGGAGAGCAACTATATCTGGCGCCGAAGGAGACGCCCTCCCTGAACCATTTAAAGGTACTGCGGCCGGGACTGCATTTAGGAACACTGAAGAAAAACCGCTTTGAGCCTGCCCATGCTCTGGCCCTTGCACTGAAACCTGAGGAAGTATTGCAGAGTGTGGACCTTACTTTGGAGAATCTGCAGAAAGTCAAATACTTAAACGGACAAACCTTTGAAACAGATAAGCAGACAGGCTGGTGCCTTGTTAGCGTGGACGGTTACAGCATCGGCTGGGGAAAAGCCGCAGGAGGAATCATGAAAAACCATTACCCTAAAGGCCTCCGAAAAAATTGGTAATGTAATTTACGGATGGGTATGTTATAATGTGCATGTCAGCAATGAGCAGTGCCACTCAGTAATCTGTAAAAATGGCAGCTTGCTGACAATTTTAACAGATTACTGAGTGATAGGGCGAAGCCCATGAATGAGGGAAATCTTTGATTTTCCGAATGTGCACTGCGAAGTGGCTTTGCGAGTGATAAGGCGAAGCCCGTGAATATTGTGCACTGTGAAGCGTGGCTTTGCCAGTGAAAAGCGCACGACAGGTACCTGAAGAAAAGTCCGATGAAAGGGCATGGATACATAGATGAAGATAAAGCAGGCGGGAATATTATTAATGACAATATCCCTGACGGCGCTTTGCGCCGGATGCGGATTGAGAAATAAAAATGAAAATGTGACAGCCGGTATGACAGCAATTGCCGAGCTGGATTATGATGCGGCAATTACCAGCTTTGAAGCAGCTAAGGAGGCCGAAGAAGACCCAAGGCTTCTTTACCGGGGCATGGGCCTTGCTTATATGGGAAGAACCCAGTATGATGAGGCGGTTTCGGCTTTTGAAACAGCTCTGTCCTACAGTGACGGACGAGTCAATGCAATGGATTACGATATCAACTACTACCTGGCTACGGCTTATTACAAACAGGGAGAAACAGATAAGGCAATAAAAGCCTATGGAGCTATTCTGGATTTAAAACCGGAAGAACGGGATGCCTGTTATTTAAGGGGAGTTATTTATACCGAACAGGGAAGACTGGATGAAGCTCTTTCTGATTTTGACCGGGCGATTGCCTTAAATATGAAAGATTATGACAGGTTGATTGATATTTTCTGTATTCTGAATGAAAACGGTTTTAAGGAATCAGGGCAGACTTATTTAAGGGCAGCCATGGAAAACGGAACCAAATATATGACCAACTATGAAAAAGGCCGCATCAGTTATTACCTGGAAGACTATGAAAATGCCCGTACCTATTTGGAGAAGGCCAGGGAAGAAGAAGGCTATGAAGCAGTGCTTTTCTTAGGGAAGACCCATGAGGTCCTTGGGGAGTATAATTATGCCATAAGTGTTTACAATACATTTCTTGACAGTGGTAAAGAAAGTCCTCAGGTGTGGAATCAGCTTGGACTTTGTAAGCTGGAGATGAAAGACTATCAGGGAGCGCTGGAAGCCTTTCAAAAGGCCATGAACATTGAGGATAACGGCATGATGCAGGTACTTAAAATGAATGAAGTGGTTGCATATGAAAAGCTTGGTGAGTATAAACAGGCATCAGTGCTTTTAAACAGCTACCTGAAAACATATCCTGATGATGAAACGGCAAAGAGGGAGTATGAGTTCTTAAAAACGCGTTAAGGATTCCTTGAAAGGAGTAAAGATGATCAACAAATTAGTAAACAAGATTAAAGCAACGGGAGCGCCTATTGTAGTAGGTCTTGATCCTATGATGAAGTTCATTCCGGAACATATTCAAAAGCGTGCTTTTGAACAGTTGGGAGAAACACTGGAAGGCGCTGCAGAAGCTATTTGGCAGTACAATAAGGAAATTATTGATCACATCTACGATATTATTCCGGCAGTAAAGCCGCAAATTGCCATGTACGAGCAGTTTGGCATTCCGGGACTGACAGCCTTTAAAAAGACAGTAGATTATTGCAAATCAAAGGATCTTATTGTGATTGCAGATATTAAAAGAGGTGATATCGGTTCCACTTCCGAAGCTTATGCCGTAGGACATCTTGGGAAAGTCAAGGTGGGAAGCCATATGTACTGTGGATTTGATGAGGATTTTGCAACAGTGAATCCTTATCTTGGATCTGACGGAGTAAAGCCTTTTATCAAAGTATGCCAGGAAGAAAAGAAAGGATTATTTATTCTTGTTAAGACCTCCAATCCCAGCAGTGGGGAATTTCAGGACAGACAGATAGCCGATGCAGATAACAGGCCTCTTTATGAAGTAGTAGGAGAGCAGGTAGCCGCATGGGCCGGGGAACATATGGGTGAGGAATACAGCTATATCGGAGCGGTAGTAGGAGCTACTTATCCTGAAATGGGCAAAATCCTCCGCAGGATCATGCCAAAGAGTTATATTCTGGTACCCGGTTACGGCGCCCAGGGAGGCACTGCTGCCGACCTTGTTCCCTTTTTCAATGAAGACGGGCTGGGAGCTATCGTTAACTCCTCCAGAGGAATCATTGCAGCATATCAACAGGAAAAATATGCCGTATATGGTGCAGAACATTTTGCAGAAGCTTCCCGCGCAGCGGTGGAAGATATGAAGAAGGATATAGCATCCGTATTGTAATAGAGGGTAATTTGAGAAATGCCACACATAAGGGATTGGAGAATGTATAGTTCTTCAATCCCTTTCATTATGGAAAATAACATGTGGATGATACCAAAGGACGCTAAAAAACCCGCAGACGGCAGACGAAAGAGACAATCTTAGGAAAATCTTAATATTATCTAATGCGAAAAACAATAAATAAGTAACCTTAACTTGATATAATAAAAAATAATCTCTATGAAAAGGAATGGTATTTTATGTCTGACAAAATACTTGTTGTTGATGATGAAGTTGAAATTGCTGACCTGATTGAAGTCTATCTTAAAAACGAAAACTATACTGTATTTAAGTTTTATACTGCGACAAAAGCCCTTGAATGTATTAATACTAATGATCTTGACCTCGCTATATTAGATATAATGCTGCCGGATATTAGCGGTTTTACATTATGCCGGCAAATAAGAGAGCACCATACTTATCCAATCATTATGCTGACTGCGAAAGATGAGGAAACGGATAAAATTACGGGGCTTACTTTTGGAGCAGACGATTACATTACCAAACCTTTTCGCCCTCTTGAAATGGTTGCACGGGTAAAGGCACAGTTACGCCGGTATAAAAAATACAATCCTGCACATTCAGAGAATAGCACAAGTGACGTAATTTCCCATCTGGGACTGATAATGAATATCAAGACACATGAGTGTATATTAAATGAAAAGCCACTTGTGCTGACGCCTACTGAGTTTTCGATTCTGCGTATTCTGTTACAGCGAAAAGGAAACGTAGTTAGTTCAGAAGAACTATTTCATGAAATATGGCAGGACGAATATTACAGTAAAAGCAATAATACCATTACCGTTCATATACGGCATTTGCGAGATAAATTAGACGATACGGTCGATGATCCAAAATATATAAAAACCATATGGGGAGTGGGGTATAAAATTGAAACACAAATTTTTGAAAAGAAATGCTGATTATACATATCTGAAATTAAAATTATATTTTCGTCTTATTAGTATGGCATTTATATCTTTTATCATTGTTTTGTTTTTATATGTGCTTATATGGTTTAGAAATGCTGGAGATTGGATAACATCCATTTTTCAGCTTACATTAAAAGTGGATTATCAAAATGCAATAAATTTGTACCGGCAAATATTCCGTAACAATTCAAATATTATATGGATTATTTCTGTCGCTACTATATTCATTATTATGCTCCGTGTTATATTAAACTGGATAGCAACGTATTTTGATATGATCAACCGGGGAATAGATGCTTTATTATCTGATGATGCAGAAATACATCTGCCACCGGAAATGTCTGCAATGGAACGCAAATTAAATGAAGTGAAAACAGAATTAAAGCAACGTGCTTTGGAGGCACAGTTAGCTGACCAATGCAAAAACGATATGATTATGTATTTAGCACATGATATACGTACCCCTCTTACATCTGTTATAGGTTATCTTAATCTTATGTCAGAAGTTCCGGATATGCCTGAGGAACAAAGGGTAAAGTATATGGATATTACACTTGATAAGGCTTATCGTCTGGAAAAAATGATAAATGAGTTTTTTGAAATCACACGCTGCAATTTGCAACAAATACATATAAGCAAGGAAAACGTTGACCTCTATTATATGTTGGTGCAGCTTTCAGATGAATTTTCGTCTGTGCTGTCTGCAAATGGAAATGTGGCTATATTAAAAGCAAATGAAAACTTAACTGTTGACGGTGATCCTGATAAATTGGCAAGAGTATTCAATAATATTTTGAAAAATGCGGTAACATACAGTCTGCCTGATACAGAAATACTTATTTTTGCGGAAGAAAAAAATGATATGGTGGATATATCGTTTATCAATAAGGGAAATACGATTCCTAAAGAAAAACTGTCTACTATTTTTGAGAAGTTCTATCGCTTAGATGAATCCCGCAGTTCTAATACCGGTGGAGCCGGATTGGGATTAGCGATAGCAAAGGAAATTATTTCCCTGCATGGAGGGACACTTACTGCTGTCAGTGAAGATGATACAATTACATTTACGGTTACACTTCCAAAAGGCAATTAAGAAAATATAAATATCATGTTAGGATTTTCTTAGGAATAAAACAACTTAATATTAAAAAGAAGCCTGTTTATTTTCGGTATGATCATGGTACTGAAAGTAAGCAGGCTTTTGCATTGGTAAAGGAGGAAAAAGATGTTTTTTAACAATGATTTAAAGAAAACAATTGCGGTCATTTTTGGCGGATGTTCCCCGGAATATGACGTTTCACTGCAATCAGCATATGCCGTGATCAGCCACATGGATAAAGAAAGATATACGCCTGTCTTGATCGGTATTACAAAACAGGGTGATTGGTATTGTTTTGACGGAGATATTGAAAGAATCATATCTGACACATGGCATAATTCTGATGATTGCGTCCCTGTGGCAATATCACCCAACCGTTCTGAACACGTTTTGCTAAAGTACACAGATAATGTCTTGGAAAAAATCATTATTGATGCCGCTTTCCCTGTGCTTCATGGAAGAAACGGCGAGGATGGAACCGTACAAGGTATGTTTGAACTGGCCGGTATTCCCATTGTAGGCTGCGGCATACTTTCTTCTGCCTTGTGCATGGATAAAGACAGAGCGCATAAACTTGTTCGTGCTTCAGGTATTTCTGTTCCCCGTTCTTATGTACTTGAAAAAAATATGGATGCCGGGACAGCTCTTTCTTGGGCTGAAGAAACAGGATATCCATTATTTGTTAAGCCAGTAAAAGCAGGATCGTCATTTGGTATTACAAAAGTTTTAGAATGTAACGATCTTCAGGCAGCTATTAAGTTGGCTTTTGAGTATGATGATAAAGTTATTATTGAAGAAAGCATAGATGGTTTTGAAGTTGGCTGTGCTGTCATGGGAAATGACGATTTAACAGTTGGTGAAGTTGATGAGATTGAGCTTGCAGACAGTTTTTTTGACTTTACTGAAAAATATACCCTTAAGACCTCTGCAATTCATGTCCCTGCAAGAATTAACGAGGTTACAGCAAATTGTGTTAAGCAGACAGCACAGAAAATCTATAAGGTTTTGGACTGTCGGGGATTTGCAAGAGTTGATATGTTTCTGTCTGTTTCAGGAGAAATTGTATTTAACGAAGTCAATACTATTCCGGGATTCACCTTACATAGCCGTTTCCCCAATATGCTTAAAGCTGTTGATATACCCTTTGAACAAGTTATTTCCACAATAATTGAACAGGCGGTGAATAAATGAAAACTGTTACCTTGCAGCATGATCTTATCCATACCGGGAATAACAAAGTTTTACTTGATAGTAATGCCATTAAACTTCTTTCAAGCCTCATGGACAAATTAAACGGCTGGGAACAAATTGCCGCTGTAAGCGGCTTCCAGTCCATGCAGGAACAAAAGGTAATTTACAGTCAATCCCTCAAAGATAATGGAAAAACATTTACAGAAAAGTTTGTTGCGCTTCCCGGTCATAGTGAGCATCAAACAGGACTTGCAATAGATCTTGCCTTGAAGCAGGAATACATCGACTTTATTTGCCCGGATTTTCCTTATACAGGTATATGTCAAACATTTCGGCAGGAAGCAATTTCATATGGATTTATTATCACAGAATGGAGAGAACAAAATGGAAAATAATAAACAACTTGGAGGGGTGGACTATTTCAAATTACTTGCTGCCTTTCTGGTGATAGCTATACATACGGCTCCGATGGCCTCCTTCAATAACCAGATTGATTTT
Source organism: uncultured Lachnospiraceae bacterium (assembly GCA_964614185.1). Classification (GTDB taxonomy): domain Bacteria; phylum Bacillota; class Clostridia; order Lachnospirales; family Lachnospiraceae; genus Suilimivivens. Next base: position 25,833 of record CAZTKJ010000025.1, on the reverse strand, counting down.
TTATTAACCGGTGTTTTAGCCAGAATAGCAGTACCTTTTTTTCTTATGGTTACCGGATACTTCCTTTTACCACAATATTTCTTTCAACGAACAGAGAACTTTCGTACATTGATAACGTTCCTTAAAAAGACATTACTTTTGTATGCAGTTGCAATAATGATATATCTGCCCGTTAATTTCTATGCGGGACAGTTAAGCGATGTAGGTATTTTTGATATTTTCCGTATGCTCGTATTTGATGGAACATTTTACCACTTGTGGTATCTTCCGGCTTCTATACTTGGAATAATTCTTCTTATACTTATGAGTCGAAAAATATCATTTCAGGCAGTCTTTGTGATAACCCTTGTTTTATATAGCATTGGTCTGCTGGGAGATAGTTACTTTGGATTTATTTCGGGCTGTGGTCCTCTAAAAATGATTTATGAAGATATGTTCCGTGTGTTTTCCTATACACGAAACGGCATTTTCTATACCCCTGTTTTTCTTGCTATGGGAGCAGGAATAAAACAAAAGTATAAATGTTGTTATCTTGTGGACATTGTTGCTGGTTTTATTATTTCTGTTTCATTAATGATATTTGAGGGGTTTATTCTTAATTATTTAGGGGTACAGCGTCATAACAGTATGTATTTTACCTTGTTTCCTGTAATGTTCTTTTTATTCCAAATGATATTGTCGATCAAATCCTCTCCGGTTGAGTCTCTGCGTATAATTTCAACATGGATATATATTATCCATCCGCTGTGTATCATTTTGATAAGAGGGTTATCGAAATTTACTCACCTTGAAAATATATTCATTGATAACAGCATGGTACATTATATAGCCGTATGTCTGTTATCATGTGCTTTTGCAATAGTTTTACAAAAAGTATCGGAACAAATGCATAAGCAGCCTTTTTACATTGATCGTGCATGGATTGAACTTGATAGAGATAATCTACATCAAAATGTCATTGCATTAAATCAATTGATATCGCAAGATTGCAAACTGATGCCAGCCGTTAAAGCAAATGCTTATGGGCATGGAGCCGTGCCTGTTTCAAAGGAACTAAACCGATTAGGAGTAAGGTCGTTTTGTGTTGCAACCATATCCGAGGGGATAGAACTGCGGCGTAACGGTGTAAAGGGAGAAATTTTGATTTTAGGCTATACTCATCCTGAACAATTTTCTATGCTGCGAAAATATAATCTGATACAATCAGTTATGGACCACTCATATGCACGACTCCTTGATTCTTATGGAAAAAAGTTAAAGGTACATTTAAAGATCGATACAGGTATGCACCGATTAGGAGAACGTTCTGAAAGAATAGATAAAATATGTGATATTTTCAGTTGCAATAATCTTGTTATTGAGGGAACCTTTACTCATTTGTGTTCCGATGAAACAAGAACTGAGGAGAATTTAAAATATACGATGGTACAGGCAGCAGCATTTTACGACTTGGTTGCGGAAGTAGATAAACGCGGTTACTCATGTGGCAAGGTGCATTTATTGGCAAGCTATGGACTTATCAATTATCCGGAACTTGCAGGGGAATATGCCCGTATAGGCATTGCTCTTTATGGTGTTTTGAGTAATCGTGCTGACTTGAAAAACTGTCCGATCAAACTTTGCCCTGTGCTATCTGTAAAAGCGAGGGTTGCACTCATAAAGGAGCTGTATGCAGGCGAAGCCGCGGGATATGGATTACAGTATGTAGCTGAAAAAAATAGTAAAATTGCTGTTTTATCAATTGGATATGCTGACGGCATCCCCCGCTCCTTGTCCTGTGGTCTTGGCAAAGTTTTAATAAATGGAAATGAAGCGCCCATTGTCGGATGTATTTGCATGGATCAAATGTTAGTAGATATTACAAACATATCTGGTGTAAAAAGTGGCGATATTGCTGTTATTATCGGGAAATCAGGACAGAAAGAAATAACTGCTTATGACCTTTCAGAGGCAAGTGGAACAATCACAAATGAACTGTTGAGCCGCTTGGGAAGCCGCTTAAACAGAATATTACTTTAAATTGAACCCAATACTTAAATATCTGCCAATGAATTAATTTTGTAATGTCATGGAATTTGGATGAATAATTTGGTATGATAAGAATTGGTAGGTACTTTGACAAGTTTTATGAAGTTGCTGGAACTGCAAAGTTCACTAAGAATTCTGATAAAAAATAAATAATGAGCGAATGTGGAAAATAAGAAAAACATATACTAATATTGCAGCAGAAATGTTGTTTTTGAACTCATTGCATCTTGACAGCGGGGACATTTGAAGATATACTTTAATTACAGTAAGAGATTACTGCAAATGTTTGTTGCTACTCGATATGCAACTAAAACAAGTTCGAGTTCAAATGTTTGTCGCTACTCGAAATGCGACTTATAAAAGTTCGAGTTCAAATGTTTTGAGACTCCATTCGTGAGAGTGGAGTCTCTTTTATGTTAGGAGAAAGAAATGGAAGTAGGGCATTTTTATTACATAGATGATAGTTATTTTGTGGATTTTCCGGATCCATATCTTATGAAGAATAAAGAAACAGTAAATGGACAGGTTCATGATAGACCTTGTTTTTATGCGTTTCAGGATAATTCTACGGGAATATATTGGATGATACCATTTTCGTCACAGGTGTCAAAGTTTAAAAAAATATACAACAGCAAAATCCAAAAATATAAGCGTTGTGACACTATAGTTTTCGGTGAAGTTCTTGGTCACGAGAAAGCATTTCTTATTCAGAATATGTGTCCGATAACATCAGAATATATTAAAAATGAATATATTGACTCAAAGACGAATGTACCTGTTCGTGTAAATGGTGTTTTAGAGAAGGAACTGAAGGGAAAAGCAAGTAAAGTATTGGCACTTCAGAGAAAAGGTTCAAAACTTATATTTCCAAATGTATTAGCAATTGAAAGTAAGTTAATTAATGAAGGAAATAATGATGATTGATTAGCACCGTAAAAGAATGGAAGATAAAGATGAGTATAGCCGGATTGGAAAATGACATTTGGTGAGATTCATTGAAAATAAATGGAAGATATGGTAAAATGAAACAGTATGGAGTGTCCGGAACAGGAGGTCAGAAAGGAATGGAACAGTATAAGCAGGAATTTATTGAATTCATGGTAGACAGTCAGGTACTTAAATTTGGGGATTTTACATTAAAGAGTGGAAGAAAGTCCCCATTTTTTATGAATGCGGGAGGATATGTGACGGGAACACAGCTTCGCAGACTGGGTGAATATTATGCCAAAGCCATTCATGATAACTACGGCCTTGATTTTGATGTACTTTTCGGACCTGCCTATAAAGGAATTCCCCTTTCGGTTGCAACTACCATGGCAATCAGTTCTCTTTACGGCAAGGATGTACGCTACTGTTCTAACAGGAAAGAAGTAAAGGACCATGGAGACACAGGCATTCTTCTGGGCAGTAAGCTAAAGGATGGAGACAGAGTGGTAATTATTGAAGATGTTACGACTTCAGGTAAATCCATCGAAGAAACTTTTCCCATTCTCAAAGCACAGGCAGATGTGGATATCAAAGGACTGATGGTTTCCTTAAACAGAATGGAAAAGGGGCAGAGCAGTAAAAGCGCCCTTGTGGAAATCAGAGAAAAATACGGATTTGATGCACATGCCATTGTAACTATGGAAGAAGTGGTTGAATATCTGTATAATAGAGAATATAAGGGTAAAATCTATATTGATGATACTCTTAAAGCAGCAATTGACGCTTACTATAAGCAGTATGGCGCCAGGGATGAATAAGAAATAACTGTTGGAAAATGATGATGTTGGAATTGGAGGAAGATATGGAAGAAAAGATTTATAAAATCATGAATGGCAGCGGGGCCATGAACATTGCAGTCGGCGTAGTGACTTTAGTGGTGGGACTTGTCTGCGGTATTCTGATGATTATTGGAGGAGCAAAGCTTCTTGCAGGTAAATCAAAAATATTATTTTAGGAGTAAACAGGCATTTCTGTATCAGGGAGTGCCTTTTTCACTTTTGTGAGGTTTTTATGGCATTCAATAAGGGTTATATTTTTACGAATAAAGCTCACCCGAAGAAGGGTATCATGGCGTCAATATTGGGTATCCTTTCTATTATGACGTATATAGCGGCCATCTATTTGTCCTATCGGAACGGAGGGGAATCTTCGGAAAGATATGGGGCGGCAGGTGTTCTTGCATCTGTATTTATGTTTGTGGGAATGGGGCTTTCGCTTAGTTCGGCTGTGGAAAAAGACAGGTTTAAGCTGTTTCCTGTTTTAGGCATTATACTGAATAGTGCAGCCTTTTTGATTTTAAGTTTAATATTATATGCAGGAGCGTATGTGGATTGATGATAGAAGAGAGATTTTTACTTGCGGAACAAAGAATCGGAGAGATCAAGAAGGAGATTGGCTTAGAAGATGATATGCCGGAAACATTCCGGGAATATTTTCAAAAAATGGCGGATTTTCTGCTTCTTATGACGGATACTTACCGTTTTGTGGCGGAAGGAAGGTTGTACCTGTCCTCCCTGAAGGAATTGAAGGAACGCAATTATAAACTGTATGAGGATATTTTGCCTGAAAACTATGATAAAAGCTATGGGAATCCTTCTTACAGCGCTGATCGTCTGGGGGAAGAATATGGAGGTCTTTTTTCCTTCCTCTATGCTGAACTGCGGAGTATGATCGTTTTTGCCTATGAAAAAAATCAGGAAGACATGGTCATCCGTATGGAACTGTTTCTTGAAATATACAGTTCTTTTCTCTGTGCCGTGCAAGGGATGGGAAAGATTCCCGCCTATGAAGACGTCAGGGAAAATGTATACTGGTTTGTCAGTGATTATACCAGAGATGCTTTTGTGAAAAAGCTTAGTGCAATGCTGAATCCTTCAGAGGACTTTGCCCTGAATATTATCATGAACAGTGATCTTGAATCGCCGGAATATCTTTACTATTTCGGAGAATATATTACAGATAACGAAGAACAGACATGGAAGCATCTGAAAGAACTTCCCATGCAGACCATTGCTGTTATGGCAGATACCTACACAGAAGGGTACAGGATTGGCTTTGAAGCAGGCAATAAGGATATCTCTAAGAAGAAAACAGTAAATATCCGTTACTGTCTGGGATTTGAGAGAATGATCAGAAAAGCAGTGGATAATTTTGAAGCAATGGGATTAAAACCCTCCATTTACAGGGCGGCAGCCAGCCTTTTACAGGGAAAGGGCCTTAACCGCATAGGGTATTACGGAGCAATTCCCAATAAACAATATGATTATGACCACAAAGATGACCAGGCGCTGTTCCTTGACAAACGTCTTGTACAGGTACGGATGGAAGCCTGGAAGGAAGCCTATGAAGCTTTTAAGGAAGAGGCTTCTGTCTTTGGAGGACCTGCGGTAGTAGAGGTCTTTGGAGAAGCGCCTGCAGATTTAAAAGAAAAAAAGGCAGCGCCTCATCTTAATAAGACACAGCAAAAGCTTTCCGTAGAATATGCAGCGGCAGCAGGAGAGCTGCAGAACCGTTATATCAAAGGAGAGGAGAGAAGTTTCACCATCATAGCCTTCCCCACACCGGAAATCGGAGCAGACTATGAGGAGATATTTGATGAGGTCATAAAGATCAATACGCTGGATTACAAACATTATCAGCAGATGCAGCAGATGATCATAGATACTCTGGATAGAGGAAAATACGTTTTGATCAAAGGAATGGGAAAGAACAGAACCGATTTAAAGGTGATGCTTCATACCCTGACCGATCCGGAAAAACAGACAAATTTTGAAAACTGTGTGGCAGATGTGAATATTCCCGTAGGTGAAGTCTTTACATCTCCGGTATTAAAAGGCACGGAAGGAGTGCTGCATGTTACCAAAGTTTATTTGAACGGACTGGAATACAAAGATCTGCAGCTTACTTTCCGGGATGGAAAGATAACAGAGTATAACTGCGGCAACTTCCCGAATCCGGAAGAAAATAAGAAATATATCAAAGATAATGTGTTGTTTCATCATGATACGCTGCCTCTTGGGGAATTTGCCATCGGAACCAACACTACAGCCTATGTAACAGGCAGAAAATATGGCATTGAAGATAAGTTTCCCATTTTGATTGCGGAAAAGACAGGCCCCCATTTTGCAGTAGGAGATACCTGTTATTCCCACGCAGAGGATGTGGTGGTATTTAATCCTGACGGCAAAGAGATCATTGCCAGGGAAAATGAATGTTCCGCTCTTCGGAAAACAGATCCGGCAGGAGCCTATTTCAATTGCCATACGGATATTACCATTCCTTATGACGAACTGTCAGAGGTAAGCGTAGTGACAGGGGATGAAGAGGTGATTTCCATTATTGAAGAGGGCATGTTCGTGCTTTCCGGATGCGAAGAACTGAACAGACCTTTGCGAGAATACAGTTGCAACTAAACATGATTTTTAGTATGATATTAGTGTATGCTTATTGAACGGAGGAAAAGACTATGGCACAGGTTGGCATTGTGATGGGAAGCGATTCAGATATGGCTGTTATGTCGAAGGCTGCTGATATACTGGAAGAGTTCGGGATTTCTTATGAAATGAGAATTATTTCCGCACACCGGGAGCCGGAGGTATTTTTTGACTATGCCAAAACAGCGGAAGAAAAGGGATTTAAGGTGATTATTGCGGGAGCAGGAATGGCAGCACATCTGCCGGGCATGTGTGCGGCAATCTTTCCCATGCCGGTAATCGGCATTCCTATGCATACCACATCTTTAGGAGGAAGAGATTCGCTGTACTCTATTGTGCAGATGCCCTCAGGTATTCCGGTTGCCACTGTTGCAATTAACGGCGGAGCCAATGCAGGACTTCTGGCAGTTAAGATTCTGGCAACATCAGATGCGGCCCTGCTGGAGAAATTGAAATCATACAGCAGAAAATTAAAGGAAAGCGTCCAGAAAAAAGATGACCGCCTTGCAGAAGTGGGTTATAAGAACTACCAGTAACAGGAAGATATTTTAACAAGCGGAGGAAATAAAGATGGATTATAAAAAGGCCGGAGTAGATATTGAAGCAGGCTACAGGTCAGTGGAGCTGATCAAAAAATATGTAAAAGAAACCGCTCGTCCGGAAGTTCTCGGAGGACTTGGGGGATTTTCCGGAGCCTTTTCACTTAGCGCCATTAAGAATATGGAAAAGCCGGCTTTAGTTTCCGGCACAGATGGAGTAGGAACCAAATTAAAGCTTGCTTTTATCATGGATAAGCACGATACGGTGGGAATCGACTGTGTGGCTATGTGCGTCAATGACATTGCATGTGCAGGAGGAGAACCGCTGTTCTTTCTTGACTATATTGCATGCGGCAAGAATTATCCGGAAAAGATTGCCTTGATCGTAAAGGGTGTTGCAGATGGATGTATACAGGCAGGGGCAGCGCTGATCGGAGGCGAAACAGCGGAGATGCCCGGCTTTTATCCTATGGACGAATATGATCTTGCAGGATTTGCAGTGGGTGTAGTGGATGAAAAGAATCTGATCACGGGAGAGAATATAACCCCCGGTGACGTTCTTGTGGGAATTGCTTCTTCCGGTGTTCACAGCAATGGCTTTTCCCTGATAAGAAGAGTGTTTGATATGACCGCTGAAAATTTAAATACCCGTTATGAGGAATTGGGAGCGACTCTTGGGGAAACACTGCTTACACCTACTAAGATATATGTAAAGGCTTTAAAGAGTGTAAAAGAAGCCGGAGTTGTAATAAAAGGATGCAGCCATATTACAGGCGGAGGATTTTATGAAAATATACCCAGGATGCTGCCGGAAAATATGCGTGCAGTAATCCGAAAAGACAGTTATGAAGTGCCTCCTGTATTCAGATTGATACAAAAGGCAGGAAACCTGGAAGAAAAGTTAATGTATAATACATATAATATGGGACTGGGCATGGTGCTTGCGCTGGATCCGGCAGATGCAGACAGGACAGTCAAGGCTCTTAAGGATGCCGGTGAAAATGCCTATATCGCAGGTACGGTAGAAGCAGGAGAAAAAGGGGTAACCATATGTTAGAAATTGTAGTATGCGTATCCGGCGGAGGAACCAATCTGCAGGCTATTATTGACGGCATTCAAAGGGGAAGCATCAGGAATACCCGGATAAAGGGCGTGATCAGCAACAATGCCGGTGCATATGCGCTAAAGAGAGCGGAAGAGAACGAAATTCCCGGATTTGTTGTCTCACCCAGGGACTACTCTGACAGAGAGGCCTTTAACAGGGCATTTCTTGATAAAATGACAGAGCTTGCTCCGGATTTGATCGTACTGGCAGGATTTCTTGTGATTCTTCCAAAGCAGATGATCACGGCATATAAAGGCAGGATCATCAATATTCATCCGTCCCTGATCCCCTCCTTTTGCGGAACAGGATTTTATGGACTGAAAGTACATGAGGAAGCATTAAAAAGGGGAGTAAAGATCACAGGCGCTACTGTTCATTTTGTAGATGAAGGTACAGATACCGGAATGATCATAGCTCAGAAAGCAGTAGAAGTGCTGGATGGCGATACACCGGAAATCCTTCAGAGGAGAGTTATGGAACAGGCGGAATGGGTGATACTTCCCAAAGCTATAGATGAAATTGCATTATTGCAGAAAGGATGTTGATCGTGAAAGTATTGATCGTAGGAAGCGGCGGCAGGGAGCATGCCATAGCCGTCAGTGTTGCAAAAAGCAAACAGGTTGACAAGATTTACTGTGCTCCGGGCAATGCAGGGATCGGGATGATTGCAGAATGCGTACCCATTGGAGCCATGGAATTTGATAAGATCGTGACATTTGCAAAGGAGAAGGAAATCGATTTAACGATTGTAGGCATGGATGATCCTCTGGTAGGAGGATTGGTAGATGAACTGAATGCTGCCGGCCTTCGTGCATTCGGACCACGTAAAAATGCGGCAATACTGGAAGGCAGCAAAGCTTTTTCAAAGGACCTTATGAAGAAGTACCATATCCCTACAGCTGCTTATGAGAATTTTGATACTCCCACGGAAGCTCTTGCTTACCTTGAAAATGCCAAATTCCCTATTGTGCTGAAAGCTGACGGATTAGCTCTTGGAAAAGGAGTTTTAATATGTCAGAACCTGGAGGAAGCCAAGGCAGGGGTTAAGAGCATTATGCAGGACAAACAGTTCGGCAGTGCGGGGAACCGTCTGGTCATTGAGGAATATATGACCGGGCGTGAAGTTTCCGTCCTTTCCTATGTAGACGGAAAAACCATTAAGACAATGACTTCGGCCCAGGATCACAAAAGAGCGGGAGACGGCGATACAGGACTGAATACAGGCGGAATGGGAACTTTTTCTCCCAGTCCTTTCTATACAGAGGAAATAGATGCATTCTGCAAAAAGCATATTTATCAGCCTACAGTAGATGCAATGGCAGCAGAAGGCCGGGAATTTAAGGGAATTCTGTTTTTTGGTCTGATGCTGACCCAGGATGGACCTAAGGTTCTGGAATATAATGCCAGATTTGGAGATCCGGAAGCTCAGGTAGTGCTGCCTCGTATGAAAAATGATATTATTGAAGTAGTGGAAGCATGCATTGACGGGCGGCTTCATGAAATTGACCTTCAGTTTGAAGATAATGCAGCAGTCTGTGTTATTCTGGCTTCAGAGGGGTATCCTGTAAAATATGAAAAGGGATTTCCCATCCATGGACTTGAAAAATTTTCGGGAAAAGATTCCTACTTCTGTTTCCATGCAGGAACGAAAAAGACAGAGGAAGGAATTGTAACAAACGGAGGGCGTGTCCTTGGTGTTACAGCCAAAGGAGCCAACCTGAAAGAAGCCAGAGAAAACGCCTATGCTGCAACAGAGTGGATTGATTTTGAAAATAAATATATGCGTCATGATATTGGGAAAGCTATTGATGAAGCATGAATGGAGGGGAGTCCGATTATGGATGGAAGAATGAGAAGAATCAATCTGGAGGAATATAATCGTCCTACTTATTGCAGTAAATGCGAAGGGGTTCTGGTTTATAAGGGCCTTGGAGAATATGAGTGTGAAAACTGCGGCGAATCTGATTTTGATGACTATGGAAAAGTACGTAACTATTTAGATGAACACAGAGGCGCCAATATTGCAGAAATTTCTGATGCCACCGGCGTCAGCCACAAATCAATCAGAGATATGATCAAAGAAAAACGCTTTGAGATCATTGATAATCATGGCGGATATCTCAGATGTGAAATATGTGGAGCCAACATTAACAGCGGCAGGCTTTGCAGCAAATGTGAATTGCTGTACCACCGCCAGCTGGAAGAGGAAGCACGTCAAAACCGTAAGACAACGATCAAGCAGGGTGCGGGAATGGTTGAACACGGAGAAAGCGGCAGCAAGCGTTTTACAAGAGAAAGATAAGGAGAAAAACAGTGAGGACAAAAAAAGCACTATTTCAAAAGAAGACATGGATGAAAGAAATACTTGGTATTGTGGCAATGCTTCTTATATTTTCCTTAAATGGATTTATCTGTGAAGCAGCTGAGGGAAAGGTAACGGCAGAGACAGCCAAGATCAGAGCAGAAGCCAGTACCACCAGTGAAGTGATTGGAAGTACCACAAAGGGAAAAACGGTAGATATCGTAGGTGCAGTGAAGGATGCATCGGGAGCAGTATGGTATAAGGTTCCCAATGGAAATAATACCTATGGTTATATCAGAAGTGATTTGATTGAAACCTCAGATACTATAGAAATCACAGAAACTACAGCATCTTCTACTGCTTCCGGTAGTTCCAATGAAAGCACCGCTAAACCTGCTGAGACTGTGCCAACACCTATTGAAGAAAAACAGGCAGCTGTTTCTGTAGAAAAGGCTGTAGTACGTACAGGAGCATCTAAACAGCATGATTCCATAATATCCCTTCCCAAAGGGACAGGCGTTACCCTGGTAGGAGAGGCAAGCGATGGCTCAGGCAACAAGTGGTATCAGATAACCTGTGAATATAACGGCAGAAGCATAAAAGGATATGTACGTTCGGATCTGGTTACTGTTGGTGCCCCTGCATCAGCCGGCGGCGAAAATAATAATGCAGGTGGTGAAAACGGCGGCGATTCTAATAGCGATGCTAACAGTGATGGTAATACGGACGGTGAAAACGGCGGCGAACAGACAGACGGGGAAAACGAAGGCAGCGGTGATGGCACGGAAGGGGAAGGAAATGAGCAGCCCTCCGAGACCCCACAGTCGGAGCATAATGACTATGAAGTCGTATATGATGATGAAACTTACTGGTTATATGACAATAACAACGGCACAATGATGTCGGTGACTAATCTGCTGCAGGTAGTAGATCAGGCCAATGAAAACAGTGAATCTCTTCAAGGTCAGATCAAGAATGGAAAAATTATTATTATCGTATTGGCTGTTATTATTGTATTGCTGGTAGCAGCAGTAACCGTATTAATATTTAAACTGCGGGATGCTTATTATTACGAAGAGGAATATGAAGAAGAGGAAGAAGAGGAAGAAGAGGAAATACCCGTTGAACCCAAAAAGAAGAAAAAACCTGTTGTAGAAGAAAGTGAAGAAGAATCGGCGCCTCCAAGAAAAAAGAAAGTAAGGGAAAATGAAATGGAGCCGGAAGCAGAAAGACCTGAAAAACACAGGACTTCACAGAATGCAGAACTTCAGGCAACAGAGAAAAAGCAGACCGTCAAAAAAACATCCCAAAGAAAAGCACAAAATTTCCTCGTAGATGATGATGAATTTGAGTTTGAATTTTTAAATATGGATGATAAAGATTTGTAAATACAAAAGAAGGACGAGAGGGATAGCGCATGCTATTCCTTTGTTCGCTCATAGGAAATTCTAAAAGGAGATTTAATGATAATCAATATAGATTTTAACAGTGAAGAAGCACTTTATCTGCAGCTGCGGAATCAGATCATATTGGGAATAGCTACATCCAAGTATCAGGAAGGGGATGCTCTTCCATCCGTACGCGCACTGGCAGAGGAAATCGGCATCAATATGCATACCGTCAATAAGGCATATACAGTTCTGAAAGAAGAAGGGTTTGTAAGGGTCGACAGAAGGAGAGGAGCTGTAATTGCACTGAACGAAGATAAACTGCAGGCCCTTGAAATGCTTGACAGGACCCTTAGAGTGATACTGGCCAAAGCCAGCTGCAAGGGAATTACCAGGCAGGAAGTTCATGGAATGATAGACGAAATATATGAAGAGTATGGAGGACTTTGATATGCAGTCAGAAAAGTTTACGGATAAAGCCAAAGAAGCGCTGAATCTGGCAGAAAAAACCGCATCCAAAATGCATACAGGATATGTGGGCACAGAGCATATTTTGGTGGGACTTTTGCAGGAAAAGACAGGTGTGGCAGCAAGAGTGCTTACGGAAAACGGAGTAGAAGAAGAAAAACTCCTGGAAATGATCAGAGATCTGATCGTTCCGGAATCCGTTGTTGTCTTAAAGGAAAAAGAGAGTTATTCTCCACGTTCCAAGGCCATTCTTTTGGAGGCACACCGGCAGGCAGAGCGCTTCAGGGCAGAAAAGACAGGAACGGAGCATCTGCTGCTTTCCATATTAAAGGAAGGAGAATGTGTAGCGGCCCGTCTCCTTAAGACCATGGGAGCGGCTATACAGAAGCTCTATATTGATACGCTTTCCGCAATGGGAGAAGATCCGGGACTGTATAAGGAAGACCTTTCAGGCAAACAGCGCAATAAAAAATCGGCAACTTCCACATTGGATCAATACAGCCGTGACCTGACAGCCCTTGCTATGGAAGGGAAACTGGATCCGGTGATTGGAAGAGAAGACGAGATCACAAGAGTAATAGAGATTTTGAGCAGAAGAAATAAGAACAACCCCTGTCTGATTGGAGAACCGGGAGTAGGTAAAACAGCGGTGGTAGAGGGCTTGGCAGCGCGTATTGCGGCTGGTGAAGTTCCATTTACCGTTCAAAATAAAAGGCTTCTTACTTTGGACCTTTCCGGAATGGTTGCAGGATCCAAATACCGGGGAGAGTTTGAAGAACGAATCAAAAAGGTTATCCAGGAAGTACAGGAAGATGGCAATGTGATCCTGTTTCTGGATGAAATGCATACCATCATTGGAGCCGGGGGAGCAGAAGGAGCCATTGACGCATCCAATATCCTGAAGCCATCTCTGGCCAGAGGAGAATTGCAGCTGATTGGAGCCACTACCATAGCAGAGTATCACAAGTACGTGGAAAGGGATGCAGCCCTTGAGAGACGTTTTCAGTCGGTGATGGTAGAAGAACCTACTGTTTTGCAGGCTATAGAAATTCTGAAAGGAATTGCCCATAAATATGAGGAGCATCATAAGGTAACCATCACAGAGGAAGCAATTGAAGCAGCTGTCAGGCTCTCAGAGCGTTATATTAATGACAGGAACCTTCCTGACAAGGCCATTGATTTAATTGATGAGGCGGCAGCAGCGGTACGCCTTAAGACCATGCATACACCGGAAATATTAAAGGAACTGCAAAAGCAGATTGCAGATATGGACGGACAGGTAGAAGAGAGACTGAAAAGCGGGGATCTGGAACAGGCAGGAGGGCTTCGTAAGGAGCAGGAAAAGCTGATCAGGAAATATGAAAGAGTGAAGGAGAAAAACAGAAAGAAACAGGAAGAAGCGTCCTATAAGATCGGTGAAAATGAAATTGCTGCAGTGGTAGCTGCATGGACCAAGATTCCGGTTAAAAAACTTACGGAAAAAGAAAGTGAAAGACTGCTTATGCTGGAAGAAGTGCTGCATAAGCGGGTGATCGGACAAGAGGCAGGGGTCAGCGCCGTTGCCAAGGCTATCCGCAGGGGAAGAGTAGGACTACAGGATCCTGATAAGCCCATAGGTTCTTTTCTGTTTTTGGGACCTACGGGAGTTGGTAAGACGGAATTGAGTAAGGCATTGGCAGAAGCGATGTTTGGATCAGAAGGCTCCCTGATCAGAGTTGACATGTCTGAATATATGGAGGGTCATTCTGTATCTAAGATGATAGGCTCACCTCCGGGATATGTAGGATTTGAAGAAGGCGGACAGCTCAGTGAAAAAATCAGAAAGAATCCATATTCCGTGGTGCTCTTTGATGAAATTGAAAAAGCTCATCCGGATGTGTTCAATGTGCTTTTGCAGGTATTGGATGATGGGCATATCACAGATTCCAAAGGCAGAAAGGTAAGCTTTAAAAATACCATTCTGATCATGACCTCTAATGCAGGAGCCCAGAGAATCGTGGAGCCTAAGAATCTGGGATTTGGTGTGGCAAGGACCAAAGAACAGGACTATGAAAAAATGAAATCCGGTGTTATGGAAGAGGTAAAAAAGATTTTCAAACCGGAGTTCATTAACCGTATCGATGAGATCATGGTATTCCATCCCTTGAGCAGAGAGGATATGAACCGGATCGTAACACTTTTAAGCACACAGCTGGCGGAGCGATGCAAACGCCAGATGCAGATCAGGCTGACAGTCAGCAGTGCCTTGAAAGAGCATATTGTAGAAAAGTATGCAGATTATAAGATGGGGGCAAGACCGTTAAAAAGAGCTTTGCAGCAGGTGATAGAGGATTCTCTTGCAGAAGAAATATTATCCGGACGTATCAAAGCCGGCGATAAAGTAATGGCAGGGTTCAGAAAAGGGAATGTAGTTTTTGATGTGAAATAAAAATTTTTGTGGCGGCAGCATCAAAAATAGATTATACTAAGAGTATCGACTAACATATTTATCATGTGATCGGGAGGACATAAGAATGGCTGTTATAGAAGAACTGCTTCGTGAAGAAGAAAACGGCAGCATCAGTTTTGGCAACTATAAACTGGACACGAAAGCAAAGGTAGAGGATTTTGAACATTGTGGTGATTTATATAAGGTAAAGACCTTTAAAACCATGACAAGACTTGAAAAAAACGGTATGTTTGTTTATGAATCCGTGCCCGGCACCAGCGTACTTGATTTTGAAGAAACAGAAGACGGTGTCAGCTTCCAGGTAGAGGGCAATGAGTATGCACAGATTACGGTAGGCCTTATGGAGGATACGGAGTATGAAGTGTATGTAGCGGATCAAAACATCGGAAAAATGAAAACAAATCTTAGCGGTAAGCTGAATATCAGTATCGAGCTTGCACAGGAGCAAGAGGTAAGTGTCAGAATTGTAACAAAATAAGCAAAAGAGCCTTCTGCCAAAAACGCAGGAGGCTTTTTAATATAATATAAGGCGGCTCGCAAAGCGTGGCGTCCCTTGTTGTGTAAAGGAAGAGATGAAGCATGGCCAAAGGAAAAAATACAATATTTTTCTGTCAGAACTGTGGTTATGAATCTGCAAAATGGATGGGGCAGTGTCCCGGATGCCGTGAGTGGAACAGTTTTGTAGAAGAGCAGGCAGTGACAGGACATGGAAAAAGCATCAAAGCGAAAGCACATACGGGTTCTCTGGAAAGAAGCAGACCATCAGCCCTTTCAGAGGTTTCCTTGCAGGAGGAAGACAGAATTTCCACCAGGATCAAAGAGTTGGACAGAGTGCTGGGAGGAGGAATTGTAGCAGGATCCCTGACACTTGTAGGGGGAGATCCGGGAATCGGCAAATCCACGTTACTGCTGCAGGTCTGCAAAAATCTTGCAGAGGATAAAAGAGAGGTTCTGTACGTTTCCGGAGAAGAGTCCTTAAAACAAATCAAACTCCGTGCCAACAGAATCGGTGAATTCAGCGATTATTTAAAGCTTTTATGCGAAACCAGTCTTGAAAATATAGAAGAAACCATAAAAAGAAATAAGCCGGAAATTGTAATTATTGATTCCATTCAAACCATGTATCACGAGGAAATTTCATCAGCTCCCGGAAGCGTTTCCCAGGTAAGGGAAGCTACAAGCCTTTTGCTGCAGCTTGCCAAGGGACTTAATGTGTCTATTTTTATCGTAGGGCATGTAACAAAAGAGGGTACTGTGGCAGGACCGAGAGTACTGGAGCATATGGTAGATACGGTACTTTATTTTGAGGGTGACAGACATGCCTCTTACCGGATTTTAAGAAGCGTAAAGAATCGTTTTGGTTCCACAAACGAAATAGGCGTCTTTGAAATGGAAGCAGAAGGGCTTAAAGAAGTCTTGAACCCTTCCGAGTTTATGCTGAACGGACGGCCTAAAGACGCCAGCGGTTCTGTGGTAGTATGTTCCATGGAAGGAAGCAGGCCGATCCTGGTAGAAATACAGGCTCTTGTGTGTCACAGTAATTTTGGGATTCCAAGACGCCAGACTACCGGTACGGACTTTAACAGGGTCAATCTGCTGATGGCAGTGCTGGAAAAGAGACTGGGACTTCAACTGGGCAGCTGTGATGCCTATGTCAATATAGCCGGCGGAATTAAGATACAGGAGCCTGCTATCGATCTGGGAATTGTCATGACCATTGCATCCAGTCTGAAAAACCGCACCATTGACAGCGGCATGATCGTTATGGGTGAAGTGGGATTAAGTGGGGAAGTAAGAGCGGTCAGTATGATCCCAAGCAGGGTTCAGGAGGCAAAGAAGCTGGGATTTACACAATGTCTGATTCCTGAAGTCTGTCTTAACAGTGTCAGGGAAATTTCCGGAATTAAAGTCATCGGAATAAAAAATGTGGGAGATGCCGTAGACTTGATTTGAAATGTGACTTTGAAAAATGTAACAAAAGTATGACATTTTTTGGAAAAAGTTAAAAGATTTTTAAAAAAGTAATGATTTTTCTATTCAAAAAGAGAGAATTGTGGTATGATATAGTAAGATTTTATTTATACGTTATTTAGATAAAAGGAGTAAGAAATGGATAAGAAGAAATGGGTCAAGCATATCCCATTATTCATAATAGAAATTATTCTATTGATTGCTGCTATTGGAGCATTATATATCGTACTCCGGACCACCGGGAAAGATGGCATTACGAAAACCAAGATCGATGAAGAGAAGATTGCCGTTAACGAAGAAATTAAGGAAAAAGTAACGGTAACCAAAGAAACAGGAGAGGATAACCAATATACAGGTATTTATAACGTTGCTTTTTTCGGAGTAGATGCCAGAGATGAGAATCTGGGAAAAGGAAATAACAGAAGCGATACTATTATGATCTGTTCTATTGATATGGACAAGCATGATATCCGTCTTATTTCCATTTACAGAGATACCTATCTGAATGTGGGGAATGATACTTATAGAAAATGTAATGTAGCTTATGCTTTGGGAGGACCGGAGCAGGCTCTTGGAATGATCAATATGAATACGGATCTCTACATTACCGATTACGTGACCGTAGGATTTGAAGGTTTGATGAAGGCAGTAGATGCCTTAGGCGGAATTGAAATCGATGTCAGGGAAGAAGAGATCAAGCATCTGAATAATTATCAGATCAGTATGGTAGGAATCAGTTCCGATGGAAAGAACTTTACAGCTACGGAAGGTGTGGATTATATTCCTGTTACGACAGCCGGCAGGCAGACATTAAACGGACTGCAGGCAACGGCTTATTGCAGGATTCGTTATATCGGAGATGATTTTGAACGTACGGAAAGACAGAGAAATGTATTGATTGCCATGATGGAAAAGGCTAAGAAATCATCAGTCACTAATCTGATAGACGCCATGAATGCAATCATGCCCCATGTGGTGACGTCCATTGATGTGGAGGACATCATACCGGTACTTGGAATGATTGGTGACTATAAGGTGACCGTCAGTGACGGCTTCCCCTTTGCAGGCATGAGGAACGGCGGCAATATTGGTACGGAAGGCTCCTGTATCGTACCTACCTCTTTAGAGGATAATGTAGTAAAGCTTCATGAGATTCTTTATGAGGAAGAAAATTATGAACCTACAAAAGAACTAAAGACCTTTAGTGCACAGGTGGAAGAAGATACAAAAGACAGATTATTGTATTAATTTTTAAAGAAAAAATATCAACGGATTCAGGTGTCAAAAGCTCTGTATTCAAATTGATGATGTCAAATTTCACAAAAGAATTGAGCATACTCGCAAAATTGTCTGCACAAATTCTTTTGTGAAATTTGTCAGGCAACAATTTTTAAGAGGGCTTTTGACACCTGAATCCGTTAATAAAAACTATCCCAAAAACTAGTTTAATTTATATATCATAAAATTAAGATAGGCTGCAAATAAGCACCAAAGCAAATAAGGAATCTGCAGATATGCAGCTATGGGACTTATCTGATAGAATTGAACAATCATCTTTATAATGAAAAAAATCAATACAAGCAACCATAAAAAAGCAAAGAGATACTGATTCAATCCAAAAAAGATAATGCTCCAAAAGAAATTAAAAAACAGCTGGATGGTGTAAGTATTTAATGCTTCCTGTTTGCCCGGATGGTCTGATTCAAAGATGATATATGCAGATATTCCCATTAAAATATAAAGGATGATCCATACAATTGGGAAAATGAAACCGGGCGGACTAAGCTGCGGTTTATTTATTTGAGAGTATATTGCCATATTGCCGCTAAAAAGGGAAGATAGTACTCCTACAGCAATAGGGATAAGAATGGAAATCACCAGTGCGCTTCTGTTTTTAATTTTCATAAAGTCTGTTTAGGCTCCTTAGTCTTCTCTATAGCCTATGAAATTCCGGTGAAAAATATGAAATAAATGTATATTCGGTTAAGCCGGAGGAGAGTTTGGAATTATGTTGCAAATCATAATTTACTCAGAAGGATAATTATATACTTTTCTGACCCCAGTATAATTAGCTGAGAAATATTCCTCAAATATTATACCATTATTGTTTTCTATCTTTAACCAAGTTCTTGATTTATTACTGCCCGACCCTAAATTATCCATAGATAGCGTTATTTTGCATGGCAAAATATTACTAAAAGGGAATACTGTATCGGCACCTCCGACTGATGTTTTATAACCGGTGATTTTTCCGGTATCATCAATTATAGGGGTAAATCCGCCTAAATTATTATTTATTGTACTAACAGCTTTGGCGCTGGCAGCAATATTGGAGGATGTGCTGACCAGACTGTCCGTAATACCATCAATAGCCCCCACTTTTGTTTCTGCGTTCTTTCCGTCATCGAATTCAACGTCAGAGGATTTTGTCCAAAAAGAAATTTTCTGCCACAATTTAGTGGCTTCATCCATTAATTGCCTAAATTTTTTACCGGTTACTTCTACTTCATTAATTTCCATTTATAATCTCCTTTCATCGAAATAAAAGCACCCGAAAGGGTGCTTTTATTTGAAATTTACTTACAATTACCTAATTCTGCTCATTTGGTCAACATAGTTATGGAATCCGTTGAACTGTTTATCCAGTTCTTTCCCTATTACATTGCCGAGCTGTTCAGCTACCTGCTGGCTTGTAACTCCCGGACAGGTAACCTGAATGTAACCTATATTCACACCTGGTCTGCCGCTATTTGCAATATTACCGTTGCGTATCTGATTTACAGCATCATTCATCTGCCTGCTCTGTTCCTGCATTATATTAGCAGAGAGCTTCGCTACATTATTATCTATACTGCTCATGTACGCATTAAATTTTTGAAGCATATCCCAACTTTTATCTCCGGGCTGAAGAGGGCGTAATCGTTCTCCACTGGGAGTAGTGATCCAACCTTCAGAATCTGTTCCATCAGCATAAGCATTGCCTTTAATGGCGGCCTTATTATTCATGATCTTTCTGGTCTGCTTTTCATTAAAGATAACAGTGCCCTTAGGTAAACTGCTCATTATGGGACTTGTAGTAAGTTCTGTTGTCCCATCAGGGTATACTGTTAGTTCAGGTTGTCCATACTCAGAGCGCAATGCGTATTTTTCATTTTGGGAAAGTCCCTTATAGTTATCGGTCCCTTCTGCAAAAGCATTTCCTACAGTACCTTCTGCATGTAATCTTGCTAACGCAGGACTGCCGCCGCCATTACCTCCACTAATGGACAGGTCGATGGCAGAAAACATATTTAATGAGTTTGCCATATTGCTTAATACATTGGCACATTCTGAAATAGATGATAATAATTCATCAAATAATCCTTTTTCTTCCGGTAGTACTTCTAAAGCAGCATTATACTGAGCTCGGAGAGCGCTTATAAGAGTATTTTTCTTGTTATCTTTATCATCTTCACTGCCAATGGCATCGGTAACGTTATTTACGGCTGTTTGCAATAATCCGAATTGTCCGATGACACCGGCACCTTCAGCTGGCGTCTCCTGTTTTTCCCCACTGCCTGCACCACCTGATAAAACTGTCTTAGTAGTGTCCTGTATGGAATTGATTGCACCTGTAAGGCCGCCTCCTGTTTGATTACCTGCATCGGTACTCATACTTGGACTTGACGAATTAGAAGCATCTCCGCTTTCAGCAGCAGGAGCGCCACCGCCTGTGATGGCATTGGTTACGGCATCAACAGCACCTTTAAGATTCTGAAACTGTGCTAAAATGCCTGTGGCTTTACCATTAGTACCTATTTCACCAAGGGATAATGACAGGTCGCTTAGTGATTTTAGTGCGCCTACAAGACCGCCTGCCTCTTCTCCTTCGGTTCCCAGTGCATCTGCCATATCTTTGGCTGCCAGGCCCATTTCCGTAAATGCGCCTGCAATGGCGCCTATGCTCTCTGTAGAAGAACTTAATGATCCTGCCTTTGAGGCAAGCTCATCGATCCCTGCCCCTGCCTCCTTTATTCCCGTGGCAAAAGACAGTCCCTCCGTAAAACCTTCGTTATTGTTCAGATTGCTTAAAAGGGTAATATATTTGGACTTGAAATCTTCAAAGGCCTGTTTATTGCCGTTTAGTACATCTTCAACAGAATACCCGAGGTCGTTAAATACCTGTTTTACTTTACTGTAAGCATCTGCGATCCCCTCTATTTCAGCTAATTCTTCCCATTTGGATTTCTGCTGTTCCATGCTTCTTATCATGGAATCCCAGTACTCTTCCTGTTGCTTGATCAGGCTGTCATAATACTTATTGGAGGCTTCCTGTGCTTCCGCTAAGGAGTTCTTCTGTTTTTCCAGTAAATCGATTTCATCTTCAAGAAGTCTGATCTCCTTTTCTTTTGATGCAACCTCTATTTCAAATTTGGCATCATCTACAGCTTCTTTGGCATCCCTTATACCGGATTCATCGCTTACATAGTGAAGCCCCCTTTCCTCGCTGTACTGGAGGATGGTGCGCTGGTTCTTCATCCGCTCAAGGTCGTACTGGGCTTTCTGCAGGTCGATCTCGCGTTTGCGTTCTTCCCTGGCTTCCTTCATGGCATCGATCTCATCCCGGATGCTGTCTATGGTCTCTTTCTTCCTGTCGATCATATCATCGATGGCGTCGATCTGGGACTGGTAGGCATCCTCGGCAGCCTGTTTCTCAGCCTCAAGGCTTTCTATTGCTGCGTCTTTGGATTCCGTGTAGCCGTCTATCCTGGAACTCATCAGTTTGGTGATGCCGCTGAGGGCGGATTCATAGAGGGATTTATACCCTTCCAGATACTGCCTCTGATATTTGGAGAACTGTTTTTCATAGCCGAGCTTGTCTTTGAAGTACTGTTCATTGAGGGCACGGAGCCTGTCTAAGTATTCCTTTTCTGTGATGACGCCGTCATCTTTAAGCTGTTCCAGTTCAGATAATTCTTCCTCGAATGCATCAACGTAAGCATCACCGGCGGCTTTACCGGCGTTGGATGCGGATGTTTTTGTAGTAGGATTTACTTTGATCTGCGGATCTATTTCAGCAGTATGATTAGTTCCATTAGTAAATATATCATTTAGTTGATTCTTTAAGGTTTCAGCCCTGTTTTTAACTGCATCGATCACCTGTGCATTGGTTCCGTAAGTACCGTTAGCAAGATTATTGTATATCTCAATTAATTGCGCTAATAAAGTAATTGCATTACCAGTTACACCGGCATTCTGAGCCAGAGTTAGTAAATTTTCACAGTCAGCAGACGTATTTAATGTAATGCCTTCCGCAGATTCTTTTGCAGAATTTAATTCCTGGATATATGCTATAACTTCCTTATAATTTTCAACACCCATTGCCTTTAGCTGGGATTCATAGTATTCCTTATTTTCATCAGTTAATTGCGCTAAGAAATCGCTGCTGTTTACCCATTCTGTGGCAAGTGCATTTGCAGCTTTCTCACAATCTTCATAGGAAGAAGCGGTACTGCCTAATACTTCCTGAAATCTGTCCCATGAATCCAATCCGCGTACTTCTGCATCAAAGCCAGAAAGTGCATTGGCACTGACAAAACCATCACTTTTTTTCGTTCCGAGTGTATCTGCCATAGAAGATATCTGGTCAGACATAGAAGACAACTGTTTTGATTCATCTACCATTTTGTTTATCTTAAATACAGCTTCCTCAGCAGAGATACCAAGATGTTTGAAATAAGCAGTAGAATCAGCTTTATTAAATGCTTCTGTTGTGAGACGGCCTTTTTCTGCAAGTTCAAGGAGAGTGTTACCAAGTTCCTTGACTTTATCATTTTCGGAAGTAAAGGAACTTGACCATGCTTGTTCAAAGGTTGATATTTCTGATTTAATGGTAATTCCTTGAGCCTCTGCCTGAGCTTCTTCTATTGCTTTTTGCACAGATTCTTGAGTAGAAGATGAATCAAATCTAGCTGTCATTGTTGCAACAATATCCAAATCTTCATCATCTAATGATTCTATAATTTCCTTTGCACTCTGATCATCTAGTCCTCTTAATACAAATTCTGCTTCTAATGAACTTCTTTTTTGCGCATTATCTAATTCTGCAAATGATTTAGCAGTATCATTTATATCAGCACAAAAGTTCCTATAGTTTTCAGAACTTTGTCGTACAACCTGATACTCCATAAGCTGTTCCTGATTAAGTGTATATCCAGCATCAGCTAAACCTTCATATGCCTCTTTTTGACCATTGATTGCTTCATACATAGTATGCGCCTGAGTGGAAGCACTATCCATCTGTTTGTCAAGGGATTTCATTTGTTTAGCGTATTTTTCATATTGCCTGTAGTCAACCTTGCCAGTTGCAGAATATCTACCACCATTTTTTTCCGATTCCCTTATGAAGAAATCAGCATTTTTTTTGGTTATATTATATTCTTCTTGTAGTTTATAATATGCTTTTATGGAATTTTCCAGTTCTTTTACGGCGTCATTTGAATGTACAGCATCACCACCAATTAAATCTCCATTATCATCATATTTAGACCTAAATACACCATTGAAAGCTTTATTAGCAGCATCAGCAGTTTTCTTTGCCTCAAGACGCTGTTCTTCTTTTTTAATTGCAAGCTGTGTCTCTAGTTCAGTAGTTGTTTCTTTTAGTTTACTTAGTTCCTCATTTTCAACAAGGCTTAATGATCCTTTAGATTGCAGTTCATCAATCTTGTTATTTGCAATTTCTAATTCATTAGATAAGTCAGAAACTTCTTTACTCACCTCATCAAAAGATTGTTTCTGTTCTTTTAAATCCTCAACTGCTTTTTCAAGTGCTGGATGTAGTTTTGTGTAAATTGCAGCA
This sequence comes from uncultured Lachnospiraceae bacterium, assembly GCA_964614185.1. Taxonomy (GTDB): domain Bacteria; phylum Bacillota; class Clostridia; order Lachnospirales; family Lachnospiraceae; genus Suilimivivens. The sequence continues at coordinate 2,321 of CAZTKJ010000025.1, read as the reverse complement.
CCAGCAGCAACTGCAACAGTAGCTATAGTAGCAATTGCCAATACAGGATTAGAAACTATAAATGACTTAATGGATGCTCCAAGTCCTCTAAAAGCTGCCGAAAGACCACCTGTTGTTCCCGTAGCAATACCCTCAGAAGCGGAGAGGGTGTTTAAAGATGTAATCGTAGCATAATTCGCTTTATCCGTTGCATATTGTTGAATTAATTGAAACTTTTGTTTATCTGTCAATCCCATTGTTGCAGTTTTTGCTATTATTTCGCTGGCAGATAGGTTTTTAAATGATTCAGACAAAACTGTGTTAATGTTATCTGTAATAGCGCCTACTTTTTTATACTCATCAATAGTATTTATAAGATTGCCTAGATCTTTTAAGTGCATAATATTTATAATAAATTGGTTGCTAATCCAATGTGTTTATTATATTATAGAAAATAGGAGGCTAAAAGAATGTTAATTATATGTCCGGAATGTAATAAAAGTGTTTCTGATAAAGCAAAAACATGCCCTAATTGCGGATATCCAATAGAAGAAAACAAATCTGCTATTTGCATTATAAATGATATAAAATATGACTTACGAGATGTATTGAATATCTTGCCTAAAGTTGGTGATAAAGACACGGATGTACATCCGTTTTATGTTATTGGTATGTTACGAGATATAACACAATTATCGCCACAATCAGCAGAACAATTGGCAAAAATAATTTTAGAAGCAAAATCTATACCACAAGAATTTAACGGTATAATAGAAATTAAAGAATCCAGCTCCAATACACCTAAATGTCCAACGTGTTCCTCTACCAATATTCAAAAAATAGGAGCAGGTGAGAGAGCAGTATCAGTAACAATGTTGGGTATGTTTTCTAAAAAAATAAATAAATCATTCAAATGCAAAAATTGTGGATATACATGGTAGTTATCACATCCCTTCTGAAACTTAATAAAAAGTGTATACTAATTTGCACACAAAAAACAGCCCTGCAAGTAAAATGTAAGGCTATTTTCTATATGCAGAAGATAGTGTTAAAGTTTTTCTCATTTCATTAACAGGACTATCAAATATTCAAACTGATATAATATAAAATAAGAGGGGATGATATAATGAATTATGACGAAGCAAAAAAATATTTATATAATAATGATATAAATGTAAAAATTCCAGAGAAACGATTACGAGAGCTTTATATGGCTATCACTGACGACAACACAATTGAAGGATTACAACTCATCAAAGAACTAACTTTATGTGATGATAATACGGCAAAACAATTGTGGGTTGATGTAAAGTGCGACTTTGGTACAAAAGAAAATAATGCCATTCTCCAAGCAAGAGAAAATTATGAAAAAGAAGAAGCTGTCCGTGAATATAAATATAGGAACAATGCTGAATGCCCATATTGCCATTCAAAAAATACCAAGAAAATATCTAACATTTCTAAAGCAGGTAATGTAGCATTATTTGGTGTATTTGCAATTGGGAAGGCTAGTAAACAATGGCATTGCCAACAGTGTAATAGTGATTTCTAAATCAAATTAATCGTAGTCTTTCTAAAAATTAATAGTTACTGTGCATAAATTTTTAATTTCCTAATTTAAAATTGTTTAGGATGTTATTCATAAATTGATTTAGTATAATAAAGAAAAATCTTGAGGTGAGGTTATGCTAATTACATGTCCAGAATGCAAAAACCAGATCAGTGATAAAGCTATAGTATGCATTCATTGTGGATATCCGTTGCAAAATATCAAAGAAAATATTTGTAATATCAATGGAATTGACTATGATTTTTCTGATGTATTCTCAAATATGAATGATAATAATAAAACACCGGCATCGTGTATACGATATATTAGCGACAAATGTAGTATACCAATATATGAAGCAAAAGAAATATATTCAACAATTATAAATAATAATGAATTACCATCAAATATAAAGTGTGATAATAAACCGCAATCCAATGCGCCTAAATGTCCAACATGTTCCTCTACCAATATTCAAAAAATTGGAACAGGTGAGAGAGCAGTTTCAGTAGCAATGTTGGGTATGTTTTCTAAAAAAATAAATAAATCATTCAAATGCAAAAATTGTGGATATACATGGTAACTATCCTTTCCTTTCAAAATACTAATAAAAAGTGTATACTAATTTGTACACACAAAACAGCCCCTACAAGTAAAATGTAAGGCTGTTTTTTATATGCATGCAAAAGATAGTACTAAAGGCTTCCTCGTTTAATAGCGTCAAGATTTCTAAATTAATGATAGTGTCAAGATTTTTTCGCAAATATAATTTCAGTCGTTTGGTAGCCAGTAA
>CAZTKJ010000024.1:0-49025 GCA_964614185.1 uncultured Lachnospiraceae bacterium | reverse complement strand
CTTCCCCGGCATCTGAATATCAAGCAGCAGGATATCCGGCTCTTTGTCTGACAAAAGCAACTCCTCTCCAGACCGGTACAGTAACAGGTCTGCTTTCGGGTAGAGCCTTCTTATCTTTTCCGCAAACATATTCCTGATTTCCTTTTCATCGTCACATATTGCTATCTGCATTTTTTCACTCCTTCTGTATTTCTTAAAGATTATATCGGAATTAGATTGATACTGCCATAACGGGAATGACGTGGAACGGATATTTTCTGCTGTAAATTATTTTCTGACTTCCTCAATTTCCAAGCTGATCACAACAAAAAACAAGCTTTTTTACCCATACCTTACAGGGAAAAGAAGCCTGTTTTCGTTTTTAATTATTCTGCTTTTTGCGTCCAGTCTCCAGAAGGAATTTCCGTTGCACAATGCGTTCAACTCTTCCAAGTTCATCATTCCATTACTTCCCCGTTTTTTAACTTATGTGAAACAGCAATAGCTAATATAATAATTATTCCTTTACAGATAAGCGATATGTAAAAATTACCGCCTCTTGATATTTGAGAAAGCATGTTAATCAAAGCATGTGTCATTACACATATCCACAAGCTTCTTGTTTTATTATATAATGCAGACAAAATAAAACAGTTGATTAAAAGGCCTAGCAGGAACTCCGTTACCATAACTTGATACAAGCTTCCCTCAATATAGAAGTATAATAAATGCCATATTCCCCATGATACAAAAGTAATAAACGTTGAAAAAATGTAGTTGTATTTTTCCTCTAAAATAGGCTGGAAAGTATATCGCCATCCGATTTCCTCTATCCCGCCAAATAGAATTGCTTTGAGAAATAAAATGATAGGTATGTACCAACTGTCAATTTGAAACTTTCCACCTTGTGGGAGAAAATCCAATAATAAAAACACCAAGACAAGGATGTAGCTTGAAAATGGCTGACGCACATTTATAAAATCAATCATTATTTCCTTTAATGTCGCTTTTTGATACCTGTTTGTAACAATAACACCCCATAATGCTGAAGAAATTCCGCCTATTCCAATAGCCAGCATTCCCAGAGCTGTTGTATAATCTATCTTCATCCCGGTACTTCGCAACAAAAAAACTACAATGCTTATAATAAATATTTGTCCTAAAGCGCCTGATAAATATATCAAAAGTTCTTTTTTTCTATCCATAATTTCCCCTAATCTAAAATATAAAGTTTTCAGCCGCTTTCTCTCTTTGCAATAAATTTCCATTGGATTTGTATTGCTAATATAATACCACAAGCAGAAAAATATCTCCACTATTGGGAAAATGCAAATTGAAAGAAGCAGTTAACAAAGCTGAAATAGTCAAGCGTTGTGATTCAGTTAGGTGTGTGCTGTCTTCATAGTATGTAAAGCTATTTTATCAGTAAACTCAATAGCGGAATCGTAAAAATAGAGCAAAAAGTCGATACAAAGATAAGCTGGGAAGCAAACATAGAGTCACAGCCATATTTCTCTGCCAGGATGGAACCGGTGCTTCCGGCAGGCATTCCGGTCATGATCACGCAGATACTTGCTAGCAGCGGATCCACAGAAAAAGGCTTTAGTATGAGAAAGATGAATACCGGAAATACCACCAGGCGAAGCAATGTAAAATAAAGCACCGATTTTGAAAATAAAGTTTTTGCATTTGCGTCAGCCAGAATAGTGCCTATCACAATCATTGATACGGGCACTGTGCATCTGCTGACTGCAGCAATCGTATTCCCCAAGAAGACAGGCAGACTGATATGTGTGAGCATAAGGAAGAAGCCGATAAAAACGGAGATAATACAGGGATGCTTTGCCAGTTTTTTGAAAGCTTCTTTTTTATCTACGCTGGTAAATAGAGCAAGTCCGGAAGTCCACATAGTGAAACGAATCGGAATCTGGAAGATTGAGGTATATAAAACTCCAAGGCTTCCGTAGAGTGCTTCGGCGATTGGGATTCCAATAAAACTGGAATTGGAGCAAATCAGCCCATAACTCATCACATTCTTTTTTGCATCCGAATAGCGGCGAAATAAAAACTTACTGCTGTAAATGGAAAAGATCTGAATAAACAGAGAAAGCAGAAGAGCTATCATACAATTTCTAAAAAAATCATTGGTAATAGATATTTCTCCTAAAAAGGATTGAACGATATTACAGGGAAGTATCACATAGATCAAAAGATCGGACAGGCTTTTTCTGCTCTGAATATCCATAATTCCCAATTTTCTGACCATGATTCCCGTTAAGATCAAAAGAAACAGCATAAACTGCAAATTCAACATATTAAAAAAGAATTCCATCATATTCCCTCCCGACTTGCAAGCCGAGTATAGCACCGGACATAGAGGATGTAAAATACTAATCTTATCTTTGAATGATACCTGAAAAGTATGAACTTCGGATAAAACCAGTATTAGACACATGAACTTTTCCGGTGCTATAGTAAGGAAAAATTGAAGAACCGTTTTGATCAGCACGAAAGGAGTTTAGCAAAAGAATGAAGATTTATCTGAGTGAACACATTGCACAGTCAGCCAGGGAACGTTTGGAAGAAAAATTTGAGATTGTAGATAATTTTGAACATCCTGAGGAGCTTTACGGAATCATTGTAAGAAGAGCGCGGGTGACCCGGGATATTATTGAGAGGGCCAAAAATCTAAAGGTTATCTGTATGCATGGCGTGGGATTAGACACTATTGACGTGGAGGCAGCCAAAGAACATGGTATCCCGGTGACAAGAGTATCAGGGGGCAGTATTGAATCTGTGGCAGAACTGGCAGTGACTTTTATGTTATCTCTTAGCAGAAAACTGAAGTATATCGATCAGGGGATGAGACAGGGAGCATTTGATCATTTTGGAATGGCAGAAATGGTAGGAAATGAGATATATGGGAAAAAAGTGGGGCTGGTAGGCTGTGGCCATATCGGATCGAGAGTTGGAGAAATCATGAAGAATGCTTTCTCAGCTGAGATTTACTGCTATGCCCCATCGAAAACAGTTGAAGAATGCCATAAGATGGGATATCAAAAGGTTGATACGATCAAGGAATTATTTCAAATTGCAGATTATGCAAACATCAGCATCCCTCTTCTTGAAAGCACACGGAACATTATTAACGCAGAGACTTTTGAAAACGCTAATCCCGGTCTGATCCTGGTGAATACATCCAGAGGTGGCATTGTGGACGAAGATGCCTTATACCATGCACTTTTGGAGAGAAAAATCAAAGGAGCAGCATCAGATGTATTTGCAAAGGAACCTCCGGAGAAAGATTCCCCTCTTCTGCATCTACAGAATTTTATTGCCACGCTACATGTCGGAGGAAGTACAGAGGAAGCTTTAGAAAGGGTGGGAAATTGTACAGTGGATAATCTGCTTCGGGAGCTGGATAACTACCGGGCAGCAAATGAATGACAGAACAAAAATAATCTGGGAAATTACTGTCTGTAGTGCTATAATGTGGGTGTTACAAAATAGGCGTATATAAAGTCTGGGGAGATAGAAAATGGATATCAAATCAATGGAAAATTTCCTGAAAATTGCCGAACTCGGAAATATTACACGAGCTGCGGAGGCCCTGCATATGGCTCAGCCGCCTCTTTCCCGCCAGTTGATGGCATTAGAGGAAGAATTGGGTGTCCGTCTGTTTATCCGGGAAAAGCAGAGAATTTACATAACGGAGGAAGGCCGCTTTTTCAAACGCCAGTGCGAACAGATTCTGGCCCTGGCTGAGAAAACAAAAGAGCAAATCAGCGAAATGCGTAACGGGGTATCAGGGACACTGTTTATTGGTGCAATCGAGACAGTAGGCACTTATATGCTGCCTCAATGGATAGCTGATTTTAAGGCTCAGTATCCCCATGTGAAATATAACCTGTGGAGTGGAAATTCTGATGATGTGATTGCCAGACTGGAACAGGGAATTCTGGATCTCGCCCTGATCAGAGAGCCTTTTGACAGAGAGAAATATCATTCCATCCCCATCAAGAAGGAGGCGTGGGTGGTCATGCTGCCCCAAAAGCACCCATTGGCGGAAATGCCTGAAACTACCGTACCGTTACGAGAGCTGAGAACAGAAGAGCTGATCGTCCCTACCCGCAGAAGCAAGGAGATTAAAGAGTGGTTCGCAGAGGAGGGATTGGTGTCAAATATTATGTGCGAGTTTGCTCCATTGATGAATGCAGTGGTGCTGACAGAGAAGGGCCTTGGTGTTGCCATCTGCCCGGATTCGGCACGGTATGCAACGGAGAACCGGGCCATTGTGATCAAAGAAATCTCTTCTCCCAAAAGGGAGTCCTCCGTTGCTTTGATCTGGAAAAAGGACATGAAACTGTCCGGCGTGTGCGATAAGTTTATTTCTTATATTCAGCAATTACACTCGCTCCAAATACATTGGCATTTTTAGAACGCAGTTCTTTTTTCATCTCTAAAACCTGTTTATGGATTGACGGATCTTCCATGACTGATAATGCTGTGGTTCTTATCATTTCACTTGTAATTCTTTTATATTCTAACTTCTTTCCTAAGTGCAATTCTTCAATACGTTTCGCATTAAGCGGTTGGTCGGTCATAAAGGGAATTACTATCATAGGAACACCATAATAGAGCGATTCTGTTACGCTGTTCATTCCTCCATGTGTAATAAAAATATCCGTATTTTCCAATACTTCCAATTGTGGCACAAATGGGTATATTGAAAAATTATCGGGTATTTTCCCCAATCTGTCCTTGCTTACCAAACTTCCAATAGACATAATAACTTGAACATTTTCATGTTCAAATGCACGAATGCATTTTTTGTAGAAAGACGTTGCATTATTTACGATTGTTCCCAAAGATATATATATTAAAGGATATTGCTTAGTAGGCATGGCAAAAGGCTTATCCATTACACGCTGATAAATAGACGCACCCAAAAACTTATAATTTTCCTCTGAAAAGTCTTCTGCAAATGGTTGAAAACGCCGAACAGTATAAACTAAATTCAGTTCGGGCGGATTATACAATATTTCTTTTAGCCAACAATCAGTTTTTAATTCAATTCCTTTAGCCACTTCTTTTGTCCACTGACGACAAATCCATTTTGATCGGAAAATACCAAACATTCCTCCTGCATTTATAAATTCTTTCATTATCAATTCATTGGATGCCAATGATGTAAATATCCTAATGGCTGGCTTATTAAATTTCTCTGCAACATGTTTCCCCAAAAAGAAAAATTGTTCATAGATTACCAAATCATAATCAGAAACTAATTTTATAGCTGCATAATAAGCATTTCTCATTTGTATAGATAATTTCTTGTTATCCTGATACTCTGAAAAATCTGCTCCTGTATGCAATATCTTTTCTTTCCAATCAGATGTCAACAAATATGTAATTTTATTATCCCTTTTTACTAATTCCTGTACCAAACCCAATGTTGGAATTATATGCCCGGAAAAGGGTAAATTTATAAAAAGAATTTTCATAAAACCTCCCTCTGTAAACGATTAAGAAGCAAACATGTCCATTGGAATTTGTAAGGTTCTACAAATCAATTTTACTATCACTTCATATTGCACTGCCATTGGCTGGGCAGCAAAATTTTTATCATGTAATACTCCACTAATCCCTTTTAGAACATATTGTGCCAGAACATCTATTTCAATATCGTTTGTAACACCAACACAAAGCTCATTAAGAATAGATTTAACTGCCGGAATCATAGTTTCAACAGTCAAATCATGTAATGTGCACTTCATTGACCAATGTAATGTACTGTTTGTCAAAGCCCGAAATTTAGACATGCTTTCTGCATAAGTTTTCAATAAAGCCTGTAACCGTTCTTTTGGTGTTCCAATGTTGTCATTTTCAAGTAGTTTAGAAAATAACTCTCCCTGTTGTTGCATAAATCGTTTCATTGCACAATCAAATAATTCTTCTTTTGAACTAAAGTAGTGGTAGAACATTCCAATTTCCCCACCAACTTCATTCAAAATCATTCTTACAGATGTTCCCTCATAACCATTTTGAGCAAATAAAAAGATAGCTTTGTCTAAAAATTCATCTCTTTTTCCACCCTCTAAAACTGCTTTTCGTGCCATTTATAACCCTCCAAATTAAAAGAACAATGTTCTGTTTATTTATAATATCACTTATTACTAAAAAGTCAAGCATAAAAAGAACAATATTCTGTTTATCAAAAATATAGGAATGAGAAGATTACGCAGGCATAAGCACAGCAGAATAATTCCTCCATCTTCTTATTTTGCTTTGCTGACCATAACAAAAAAGGACACTTCTCTAAAATTTTCTTTTAGAAAAATGTCCTTATCGTCTTTTGTCATACCATACTGTTTAAAAGTCTGCAAACCCTTGATTTTACCGGCTTTATTTATCCAAAGTCTTCATCGTCGGGAACTCCTTCCAATTTGTTTATAGTTCCTTATTACTCTACATATCCCCATTTCTGGGTGTTCCTTTTTTCCTCTCAATTTCATAACTCTACGCCACCTTTTATAAATGGTCGTAAATCTGTCGTAAGTTGGTCGTAAGTCAGATTGTACCAGTTTGAGCAATCTTTTGTGCCTTGAAATAGTCCTCAAAGTTAATCAATTCAGCTTTCTTCAATTCCTTTGTTGCATCTGCATATATATCCATTGTTGTTTCCGCATCTGCATGACCTAGAATATCCTGCATAGCCTTGATATTAACTCCTGCTTCGCACATTCTTGTAGTAAAGGTATGTCGTAACGTATGATTGCTGAATCGTGGTAATGTAACTGCATCTTTCTTTCCAGTGTCTAACACTTCATAATTGCAATCGCGGATAATTCTACGCAATGCCTTATTAAGTGTACCTTGATGTTGGACACCGCCAAAACGGTTGATAAAAATAAAATCCGTATATCCGTCAACTGACACATTGCATTTAATTCCACATTCTTCTTGATACTGCTTTTCCAGCAAAAAGGCTTCTTTCACTTTAGGCAACATGGGAATTGTTCTTTTTCCTGCTTCTGTCTTAGGTGTATTGATTGCAAAAGAACAACCGTCCTCTTTTCCTCTGCTGTAATAAATAAGAGTATGATTTACACTAATCGTTTCTCCCTCTAAATCAATATCACACCAACGAAGTCCGACTGTTTCCCCAACTCTTAGCCCAGTCCAAAGCATAACCGTAAAAATAGGATACCACCTATGATATTGCCCTTGTCCGCTTAAAAATGCTTCAAACAATTCCTGCTCTGAAAGTGTCAAGGCTCTGCGTTTCTCCGAATCATTATTGTGTGCCTTTTTAAGTTCTTTTAACGCATTATCAGCAGGATTGTACCGCAAATAATCATCTTCAACACCTAATTCCAAAACTTGGTGTAAAACAGTATGTATATTGTCAATAGTAGCTGTTTTAAGATTGCGTTCATCAGCAAGCATATTGTAAAAGGCTCTAATGTCTGTCCTTTTTAGATCTGCTATCTTAGTATGTCCGAAATCTGGTTCTACAAATTGTGTATACATATACTGATAGTTACAAAAAGTATTATTTTTCAATCCTCTTTTTAACTGCACCCATAGATTATACAGGTCATTGATAATCAGATTATTTTTATCCGTTCTTACACCGTCCAAAGCATCACGCAAAACATCAATTTCTTTTTCCCTAAGTTTCTCTAAAGTCTTTGCATATATCGAATGTCGTTTTCCACGTTTATCACGCCATTTATACTCAAATGTTCCGTTTGCCCTCTGATACTCTCCTTCCTTCAAAACCCTGTTTTTATTATCCTTGCGTCTCTCTACTGCCATGATTATACCCCTTTCATAACGATAAAGAGAACACGCTCAGCCATATTATAACTTGTACGTGTCCTCTCTGTCTACTGTAAAATCCATATCTGATTATATTGAATACACCTTTTCTAAATATTCATCAAATACCTTACGCTTAATAAGCCTTTTACTGCCGCACCATATAACAAATTTACAATCTTTTTCATTAGTTATTTCTCTTAATTTGTTAATGCCTATGCCAAAATATGCAGATGCTTCTTCAAGCGTAAGATTGGATTTTTCCCATATTGGTACTTCCTTTTTTATAGCAGATACCCCCTTTCTTCAATCAAAAGGTACTTGTTCGTCTGTAATCTCTATAAAATCATTATCCCTGTCAAAATAGTCTTGAACGGACTGATACTCTGTCTTTCTTCCAGAACTGTCATATAGAATCACTTTATGAATCCTGCGAAGAAATGCTTTCCATGATTCTTCATCTTCTCTCTGAATTTCAGAGTACTGTTTTTCCAAAGACCAGTTAGAAATAATAAAAACTTTATTATAACAGGCAAACTTATTTGCATATCTGCTTGGTAACTCAATCGGGTATATGTCACAATACAACAGCATTTCTTTTAATTTGAGTGATGAACGGAACTCATCAAAACAAATGACAGGTTGACAGTTATAACTGTCAAATGGGTGTAAATAATCTGTAACCCTGTAAACATTCGCATATCCATTGCTTTCCATTACTCCGCGTGTCTTTCCTGTACCTGTTGCACCGCTGATATATGTAACTTCCAAATCAAGCCTTACCGTTTCCTTATATCGTTCTGTTAATACTGTCACACGTATTTTATCAAGTTTATCAATCTGTAAAATGTAATCTTGGTTTACTGCAAGTATCTCTGCATTTGTCATATTATCAAGCACCATTTGATAGAGCTCGGACATATCGCTTCTTTTGCCCTTACCATCGGGCGGTTGTGTTCCAAATTCTTCAAATGTTCCTGCAATTTTCTTTTCCTGCTTCGTTTCGTCTAATTCCCATTTTCCAGATTTTTTTATGTAGTTTACGTTATCTGATACAGAACCCCTGCATTTTTCAATATGCGCTTCTGGAAAATAACGCTTAATCATGCTAAACCTAACCCTTGAAGCAAATACAATATATATGTGCGTATGGTACATAGAGCCTTCTTCATCTGCCATACAGAAATATATGATTGTCTTAAAATTATTCCTGATGATTTCAATAATATGCTCATGTGTATAGCCTTTTTCCAGAGGTGCGTTAATCGTTAATTGATACATGAAGGATTGCGTATCTATATAATCACCCCCTTTGTTCCTTTTGTGCATCATTGTGAACACGCTGCAAACCCTTGCGGTTATTGAGCTTGTTCATGTTTGTGCACGGTCGGGTAATACTAAGCCGACCGTTTGAGGGCTTGCGGCTTCGCCGCCGCCCTCAATGGGGCTTTACTACTTTGTCGCACTTTCTTTATCCTTTGCCATTCTTTGAAGTAATAGTTTTAATCGTGCCTTATCAGCAATATAGGGTATCTGTATTGGTTGTAATTCCTGCCCGTCTATAAGCACTAAACCCTGTCCTGTCTTTGGATGAAACCGCTCCTCGAAAGCTATATTATCAAAATGTTCTCCTGCAAACAAAGATTTACGGCTATCTACCGAAAGATGCCCAAGCCCTATACATATCTGGAAATTGTCGATTGCACCTATGCCTGTAGGGAACAATGATGCCGACATACGCTGTTGAATACACCATATAAAACAATGCCGAGAGCGTCCAAGCATTAAAATCTCACTTATTTTGTGTTTGATTTCTTCCGCTTTTTTCTTATCATTTTGGGTAGCCCATATGATATATCCTGCGTATTCATCGATAAGCAGAAGTTTTATTTGTGAGCTGTTTTCTGGTGTGATTTCATACTCATTATAATATTCTTCAATACAGCCTGTGACCTCATTAAATTCTGCATACCTATCGGATATACCCTTATAATCTCCCGATTTCTTAAAATCGCATATCGTAAGCTTTACACTGTAGTTTTTTATAAGATTATATAGCAGGTAAAGTGTCGCCACCGTTTTTCCCGATGATGTGCCTCCGACCACGCAGGCGTGTCCAGTGATTTCCATATCTGCTATGATTGGTTTTTCTGTTAATATGTTATATCCGAGCTGTAACATTTTTAGATTTTCTCCATATCTTTTTCCAATTCATTATCGAGAACAGGCTTTTCTTCTTTTACTCGTTTCATTCCCTTCACAGAAATCATAACTATCCTATTATCTTTAGCCCTATCATCATAGTCCAATTCTTTTATGATACTTTCCATCATTTGATGTTCAATTCTATCCTGACATTCTATCCATATTTTCAATGGAATAGGCGAATACCACACCCTTCTTATATATCCCCTTGTTTTATCTTTACTTTTATACATAAGAATCGGGCTTCCGTTTCGTAGTTCTTTCTCATTAAAAGCCATCTGCATAAGTACTTCATCTTTTTGGGCAATTATCGTGCCAATAACATCAATCATCCCCCATACCAATAAAAGCGGTATCAATACCCCAAACGCCTTTATTATGATGGTATAAATCGGAAGTATAATCTTTGGGACATCAAACACCACAAACGCATAATCCATATTTACCCAGATAATCAATGTTAAAATGATAATAGGTAGGAGCAGGATATTTAACAGGGGTAATTGTATCATCTGCATTATCCCTAATTTCCAATGACAGAAATTTCTTCTTCTGTTCCATTTCTGCTGAATATATTGATTGTTAATTTCATTATTCATTGTCATATCCTTTCTGCCTAACATCAGAGAGGCATTATTTAAAATGCCTCCAGATGCTAAGGCATTTTGCTTAGTTAGCTTTGAAAATCATCGTGACCTTCCCTTTCATATTGAAAGCTAGCTCAATTGTGTCATTGAGCTTTGTGTCCTTCGGCAGAGTAATTCCTTCTTTAAGGAAAAATTTCTCGGTACGAAGTCCTTCAACGTTTTCATCCTTAAATGCGCAAAAGATGTTTGTACCGCTGATGTTTTCGCCTTGATTGTTTAAGAAATGAATTCCTTGTAGCCCCAACAATGTAACCTGCATGCTTTATTTCCTCCTTTCAATTTATTAAAACAGCTGCTTTACAATTATAACTATATCATGTATAATGTGAATATAAAAGCACATATATTCGCTTTTACCAAAATAAATCAGGAGGTTATGTGAATGAATTATGACAAAAAAATATTATGCAACAGAATAAAAGAAATGCGAATCAACAGAAAGGGACTTTACTTAAAGAATCAAGAGGAAAATAAAAAATATTATTGTTGTCTAACTCAAGAGTATTTTGCAGATGCTATCGGAGTTGACAGAAGAACCGTTATCAAATGGGAAAAAGGCGTTTCTATTCCCTCTTTAGATTATTTATTATTAATATGCGATTTATTAGATTGCAATATTGAATACTTTTTAGGCGCAGACGAACTACCATATATTGATACAATCGCAAAAGCATCTCACTTCACAGGTATTGATCCTAAAATTATTGAATACGCAAGCAAGAACCCCGATTATCTTGATTGCCTTAATTTTTTCATGCTTCCAGAAAATTGTTCAGAAATATTTAACAGAATAACATTATCAACGTGGAAAGAATACTGGATAAATCAAAGACTTTCAGATATTAATTCACCTTTGATAGATATTGTTAAAAACGCATTTAAGGATTTTTATTCATTTACTCCTTTTGAAGAAATATCAATAGAGAAGTATAAAGAATATTTAATTAAATATCTTCCAATAGAACAAATTAATTTTAAGTCCGAACCAGAAAAAGGGTTTTTAGTGAATATCAAAGAAGTATTTTCTTTTCTTAGATATAAAGATTGCATTAAACATATTTCTTCTGACAACCAATATGGTGATTTTATAAACTACCTTGCCCAATTAACATATAATCCATTAACAAATGAAGAATTTATAGAGATTCAAAAGCAAAAAATTGCTAAGAAATTTATAGAAATCATTTCCCTTTATTTGTCAGATATTTAATTGAAAAGGGATATTCCCATTTTCTACTTTGGAATATCCCTTGGCTACTGTTTATGCTATATTTTTATTCTTCTACACTACCATTAAAAGCATTACACAAATACATAAATCCATAGTATTTTGCATCTTCCAAATTGCTGTAATCACTTCCAGCAGGAATGGTAAAGCTATATGTAATTCCATCATTAACAAAAGTTGTCTTTAAAGATACATCCCCTCTCTCTGCCAACTTATCCAATATTGTTCGGCTGTAACACATCATAAGCGGTTTACCGGTAAATTCAATCGTGGAACCAGCTTTAGCTGTGTTGATATAATTAGTCAATTCCCTAATAAGCTCTTGCGCTGTTATTCCGCTGTATGTATATGCAGAATAATTTTTCTTTACCACTGCATCATTTGATTTTGTCGTTTTAGCCTCTGTCTTAACTTCTGCCACTTTTGTCTCTTGTACTGCTGATTCTGCTTTTACTTCCTGTGCCGGCTGTTCTGTTGCTCCCTGCCTTTGGTATTCAAAAGCACCACTTACCTGCCATTCTCCCCATTTTAAAACAATTTTCGTTCCTTCCAATACATAACTAGAAGAACGTATATACTGCGTTACCTTTAATATATTATGGCTGTTATCTGCAAATGAAAGTGCATAATATTGATATGGTTCAGTGCCACCATTCGACATCTGCGCACTAACCTTCACGGCAACATCTGCTGTAACAGAAGGCACTGTACCATCATTTACAACGACTTCCATCACATCTCCGTCCTCAAGCGGAAGTCCGGCTATAGAAACATTATTTTTTGTGACAGTAACGGCATCTCCCACATCACCATTATAAAGATATGTTCCTACATAAGCATCAGCTATGTTCCCCGCTGCTTTTGCATTAATAGGCACTCCCACCAAAATACCTGCACATAATGCCATTGCTATTGTTGTTGCTAAGATTTTTTTAATTAGTTTCATCTAGTTTTCCTCCTAACATATTTTATAACATAAAACATAACATATTTTTCATTCTTTTTCAATATTATTATATATGTTAGAAAGAATAAATTGAGGTGATAATATGCCAGAGGATAAACTCATTATTAGACCTAAGAAAATTCGGGGAAATGACGGATATAAAACTTTTTCCATTAGAATAAAAGAGGAAATTGTTGATAGCATTGATTCTATTTCCTGCCAAACAGGGCATAGCCGCAATGAACTAATAGGAATCTTTCTTGAATATGCGGTAAACAACTGCAAAATTGAAGAATAAGAAAAGCAGGATTCACTTTTTATAGTGTTCCTGCTTTTTAACTTTAACCATATTCTGTTATTTGTAACAAGCGTGTTCTCTTTAATTTGGTCGTAAATTGGTCGTAAATTTTGACTTCCGTCCGCCGAAACCCTTGATTTTACTGGCTTTATTTATCAAGTGACTTCATCGTCGGGAACAACAGCACGTCTCTGATAGCCGGTGAATTGGTAAGCAGCATAACAAGTCTGTCGATTCCATAGCCGATGCCGCCTGTAGGTGGCATACCGATTTCCAGTGCATTCAGGAAATCTTCGTCCGTATGATTAGCTTCCTCATCTCCCTGTGCAATCAGCGCTTCCTGCGCTTTGAATCGTTCTCTCTGATCAATAGGGTCATTTAATTCAGAATATGCATTACACATCTCACGACCCGTAATGAATAATTCAAAACGCTCTACATAATCCGGCTTGTCCGGTTTACGCTTGGTAAGGGGTGAAATTTCAATTGGATGATCCATGATAAAGGTAGGCTGGATCAAATGCTCTTCCACAAATTCCTCGAAAAACAGATTTAATATATCACCCTTTGTATGTCTCTCTTCATAGTGGATTTCTTTTTCATCTGCCAGCTTCTTTGCAGCTTCCGTATCTGCCACTTCGTCAAAGTCAATGCCTGCATACTCTTTAACTGCTTCTATCATTGTCATTCTTTTAAAGGGACTGCCAAGGTCGATCATATGCTCTCCATAAGGAACTGTGGTAGTGCCGCAAACTTCCTGTGCCACATAGCGGAACATATTCTCCGTCAGATCCATCATTCCATAGTAATCCGTATATGCCTGATACAGTTCCATCAATGTGAACTCCGGATTATGTCTGGTATCCAGTCCTTCATTACGGAATACGCGTCCGATTTCATAAACACGCTCCATTCCGCCTACGATCAGCCTCTTTAAATACAACTCCAGGGAAATGCGCAGTTTCACATCTTCATCCAGTGCATTAAAATGGGTTTCAAAAGGTCTTGCAGCAGCTCCCCCGGCATTAGATACCAGCATAGGGGTTTCTACCTCCATGAATCCCTGACCGTCAAGATACTTTCTGATAGAAGAAATTACCTTAGACCGCTTAACAAATGTTTCCTTTACTTCTTCATTCATAATAAGATCTGTATATCTCTGACGGTAACGAATATCCGTATTTACCAATCCATGATACTTTTCAGGTAAGATCTGAAGGCTCTTGGATAACAAAGTGACTTCGGAGGCATGAATGGAAATCTCACCCTTTTGGGTTCTGAACACTTCTCCTTTAACGCCTACAATATCACCCACGTCCATTTTTTTGAAATCAGCATAAGGTTCTTCACCCAAACTGTCACGTGCCACATAGCACTGAATATTTCCGGGAAGATCCTGCACATTGCAGAAAGACGCCTTTCCCATAACACGTTTCGCCATCAGACGTCCCGCAATGGAAACCTGCTTTCCTTCCATCTCATCAAAATGATCCTTAATATCCCTGCTATGATGAGTAACGTCATATTTCGTAATTGTAAAGGGATCCTTGCCGGCCTCTTGCAGCATAGCAAGTTTTTCTCTTCTTACTTTTAATAACTGATTAATATCCTGTTCCTGCGGTGCTTGATTATTCTGCTCTTTAGACACTTTGAACACTCCTCCTTAGTTGGAACGCTGAATTTCAAGGACTTGGTATTTCAAAACGCCGGCCTGTGTTTCTACCTCTACAGTATCTCCTATCTTGCTTCCGATCAAAGCCTTTCCTACCGGTGATTCATTAGAAATTTTGCCCTTTAAACTATTTGCTTCTGTGGAACCTACGATTTTATATTCCAGCTCTTCATTATATTCAATATCAAGGATTTTAACACGGCATCCGATGCTGATCTTATCAAGATCTACTTCATCCTCTACAACAACTTCTACGTTCTTTAAGATCTTTTCCAGTTCTTCAATTCTGGCTTCAATATCTCTCTGCTCGTCCTTTGCTGCATCATATTCTGCATTTTCCGATAAATCGCCCTGTTCTCTTGCTTCCTTAATTTTTTGTGCTACTTCCTGTCTTTTTACTACTTTAAGTTCATGAAGTTCATCCTCATATTTGCGAAGTCCTTCATAAGTAAGTATGTTCTTTTTTTCTTCCATTGCTACTCGCCCTTCCATCCTTCTTGTTAGAGGCATTTTTGCCTTAATTAACTTCCGTATTATACCCACTTTTTACTATAGTGTCAAGAAATTTCCATATTCTTTCATAATTTATGAGGTAAACTTCTCTGCCAGACGGCATCTGCAGAGGAGTATCCTCTTCTTCTCCAAAAGTGATCCAGACGGAATGCTCCGCCGGATTTTTTTCGTAATCCATAATGATTCCGTATTCATTATAAAGATAATCCTCGATCCATATTGCTTCTTTCGTTTCTTCTCCTGTAAATACCACCTTTTGAGTCCCGGCAAGATAAGGTTCTATCAATTCCAGTAACTCGTCTGTCATAAGGGGACTATGCTCCTTAGGCATAGACAAGGTAATATTCTTTAAAGCCGTATTCTTCCTTGCCTGAAAAAGAAGGGCTCCATAAAGCTCATAAGGAATCTCCGGGTTTCTTTCAAATATACTGCACAGTTCTTTTGAAAAAAGTATCGCAACCCTTTCTCCAATGGTTGTTTTTGCCAGCTCCATTGTATAGGAGATTTTTTGCATCCACCGCTTTCTCTTCCCTGGCTTTTCCATATCCTTTAAAAATATTTCCGGCAAAAAGCTGTAATAAATCTGTACGCTTCCTGTCACTACAGGCTTTCCTGCAATGGATGATGTTCCTTCTGCAAAAGGATAATTCCTTCTGCATTTACGGATTGCAAGAGGTTCTCTTCTATGCTTTAAAGAAATATCCCTATGTTTTTCCTTTTGCCCCTTCCTCTCATCCACCGTCAGATAATAAATGGAATAAACCTGTCTTTCTTCTGTCTGAGATGAAAAATCTGAAGAAAATGTATTCATAGGAAAGCATATGTCAGGCAGTACTGTTTTATTCCTGATGGGCAAAAATCCGATGTACTGCCTGTTCCAGTTCAGGATAAGTCTCTATTTCATTGATTTTTCTGCGAAGAGATGCAGAGTGAGGATAACCAACGGTATACCATGCAATATGCTTACGCATTTCCCGTACCGCAGTATATTCCCCCTTCAGTTCAAGTTCCATCCCCGCATGCTGCAGGATCATGTCACATACCTCCTGCTGTTTAGGTCTTTCCAATTGTTCCCCTGTTGCAAGATAATGCTCTATTTCCCTGAAGATCCATGGATTTCCTCTTACTGCCCGGCCAATCATAATACCGTTACATCCTGTTTCTTTCAGCATCTGCTCTGCCGAGGGACCGTCTGTTACATCCCCATTGCCGATAACAGGTATGGAAACTGCCTGTTTGACTTTCGCTATGATTTCCCAGTCTGCCTGTCCTGAATAGTATTGTTCTCTGGTTCTTCCGTGAACGGCAACTGCTGCCGCTCCGCTCTCCTGTGCGATTTTAGCCATTTCCACTGCATTGATATGGTCATCATCAAATCCTTTGCGGATCTTTACGGTAACAGGTTTTTTGATGGCCTTTACAGTTTTGGAAATGATCTGCGCCGCCAGCTTTGGATTCTTCATCAGGGCGGAACCTTCTCCATTATTGACGATCTTAGGACCCGGGCATCCCATATTAATATCCAGAATGGAAAATGGCCTTTCTTCTATTTTTTAGCCATTTCGCTGATAATATCAGGATCGGACCCAAAAAGCTGTAAGGAGACCGGTCCTTCACCTTGGTGTATGGCCATCAGCTCTTCCGTATTGCGGTTATTGTAATAAATTGCTTTGGCACTGACCATTTCCATACATACAAGTCCTGCTCCCTGCCGGCTGCACAGTAAACGAAAAGGCAGGTCTGTCACACCTGCCATAGGAGCCAGTATTAAACGATTTTTAAGTGTAACGTTCCCAATTGTCAGCTGCATGTCAGAGCCTTTCGGAAAGCTTTCTTTTGTCGGCATTTTCTTCTCCTCCTGCCCTTACTCAAACAGCTCATCAGCATCCTCATGAAGGATAAATACACGATAATATAAGCTTAAAGATTCAAACAGCTCCTGTCTCTTTTTTCTGATTTCTAAAACCAGAAGCCCGCTTGATATCTCATCATAAAGGAAATCATTCTCTGCATACTCGGTACGCATGGAGATGCTTCCATCCTGCTCAAATTCAATGGTAAAGATGCCTCCTGCTTCCTCAGTAAAAAGTACGCATATGATATGCAGCTCATCCTTAATGGAATCAGGAATTCCATCAAACTTTTTATTAAAATAATACTTTTTGTCATAGGCATTTGCCCCGCAAAGTACTGTTGTTTCACACATAGCCATAGATACCTCTTACAGACACTTCCCCTGCAAATACATTTTCTATATGTCCCTCTTCCTTTTCTACAAGCAATTCCCCTTTTTCATTGATTCCATGAGATATTCCTTCATATTCGCCTAAAGGATCCAGGACACGTACCTGTGCTCCTTTATTGACAAGACGTTCATTATAGGCCTTCAAAAGTCCTGACATATCTCCCCTCTGATAGAAAATTTCATAATTTTCTTCAAAATGTTCCATGACCCTTTTGATCAGTCCTGCGCGGTTAATTCTTTTTCCGCCCTCTAAGTACAAAGAGGTTGCCGTATTTTTAATGTTTTCCGGAATTTCCGCCTGATTGACATTGATTCCCACACCACAGACAAGATACTGAATATAATCTGCTTCCATAGCCAGTTCCGTTAAAATGCCTACTACCTTTTTCTTGTTTATCACAATATCATTGGGCCATTTGATCTCTGCTTTCAAACCGGATACATCAGTAATTGCCTGAGCTGTGCTAAGGGCCATTACAAGTGTTGTCATGGATGCCTTTTCCGGTGCAAATGAGGGACGCAGGAGAATAGTCATAAAAATATTGCTTCCTGAGGGAGATTCCCAGCTTCGTCCTCTTCTTCCCTTTCCTGATTCCTGCTTGTCAGCAACTACAAGCAGTCCTTCCGGAGCGCCGTTTTCCGCCTGCTTTTTGGCTTCTGTATTGGTAGAACCCGTCACATCAAAATAAAGCAGGTGCTTTCCTGCCATTTTCGTCTTAATTCTGCTTTGAAGTTCACTTAAAGACAAAACATCCGGCGTTCCCGCCAGATGATATCCTTTATTTGGAACTGCTTCTATTTCGTAGCCCTCCTCCTTCAGCCGGTTTATTACTTTCCAGACAGCAGTTCTGGAAATCCCCAGGGATTCACAGATCTGCTGTCCTGATATATATTCCTTGCTGTTACGGAGAAGCTGCAATACTTCTGTCTTTCTCGATAACGCCATGCCGAACTTCCTCTTTACAGGGTAGCTGCCATTACGGCTTTAATGGTATGCATTCTGTTCTCAGCTTCATCAAATACTACGGACTGGGCAGATTCAAATACTTCATCTGTTACTTCCATTTCCGTAATACCGAATTTTTCACCCATTTCTTTTCCTATGGTGGTCTTCTGGTCGTGGAATGCCGGAAGGCAATGCATAAAGATTGCTGAAGGTCCTGCATTTTCCATGACCTTTTTATTTACCTGATAAGGAGAAAGTTCCCGAATGCGTTCTTCCCACACACTTTCGGCTTCCCCCATGGACACCCATACATCTGTGTAAATCACATCCGCACCTTTGGTTCCTGCTTCCACATCTTCCGTAAAGGTAATGGAGCCGCCTGATTCTTTCGCAATTTTTTCACATGTACTTACAAGAGCTTCATCCGGAAAATACTTTCGGGTGGTGCAGGCAGTAAAGTGCATGCCCAGTTTCGCGCAAACCACCATCAGGGAATTTCCCATGTTATAACGAGCATCCCCCATATAAGTTAATTTTATGCCTTTAATTTTTCCCAGTTTTTCCCGTATTGTTAAAACGTCTGCCAGCATCTGTGTGGGGTGGAATTCATTAGTAAGTCCATTCCACACCGGAACGCCTGCATACTTTGCCAGTTCCTCTACTCTTTCCTGTTCAAAACCGCGGTATTCAATGCCTTCATACATGCTGCCCAGGACTCTTGCCGTATCTGCAATGCTTTCCTTTTTACCGATCTGAGCGCCGGAAGGATCCAAATAAGTGGTTCCCATTCCTAAATCATGGGCAGCCACTTCAAAGGAACAGCGCGTTCTGGTACTGGTCTTTTCAAAGATCAGGGCCACATTTTTACCTCTGTGCATATCCTGAGTTAAAATACCCTTTTTCTTTTTTTCCTTTAAATCTGCCGCCAAATCAATCAGATACAGAATTTCTTCCGGTGTAAAATCAAGCAGCTTTAAAAAACTCCTGCCCCGTAAGTTCATGATATGAAAACTTCCTCTCTCGTCAAATTTTATGCAAGTTCTGCTGTCATATTTATTTGTCTGATACCAGTTCTTTTACAGAGGCTGCCAATCCTGCAATTCCCTGTATCTCTGAAGGAATAATGATCTTGGTTGCCTTACCGTCTGCCGCCTTTTCAAAAGCTTCCAGGCTCTTAATGCGGAGTACTGATTCATCAGCCCCTGCTTCACGGATCATTCTGATACCGTCTGCCGTAGCCTGCTGTACCTTCAGGATTGCTGCTGCCTCACCTTCTGCTTCGCGGATCATTTTTTCTTTCTGAGCTTCTGCACGAAGGATTGCTGACTGTTTCTCTGCTTCTGCTTCCAGAATTGCTGCTGCTTTTTTACCTTCTGCTACGGTAACGCTTGCTTTCTTTTCACCTTCTGCACGAGTAACTGCTTCTCTTCTTTCACGCTCTGCTTTCATCTGTCTTTCCATGGCATTCTGAATCTCTGCCGGAGGTATAATATTCTTAAGCTCTACACGGTTTACCTTGATACCCCATGGATCTGTAGCTTCATCAAGAGATGATCTCATCTTTGTGTTAATGGTCTCTCTGGATGTTAAAGTCTGGTCAAGTTCCAGATCACCGATAATATTACGCAAAGTAGTAGCTGTCAGATTTTCAATTGCCATAATAGGATTTTCTACGCCATAAGCAAAAAGCTTAGGGTCTGTAATCTGAAAGAATACTACAGTATCAATTCTCATGGTTACATTATCCTTGGTAATTACAGGCTGAGGTGCAAAGTCTACTACCTGCTCCTTTAAATTGATTTTCTTAGCTACCTTATCAAGGATCGGCATCTTAATATGAAGGCCTACAGACCAAGTCCCCTGATACGCTCCCAGTCTTTCTACTACATAAGCGTAAGCCTGGGGCACGATCTTAATGCATGATGCTAAAATGATAATAACAATTGCCAATACTACAAGTAATAAAAATCCCATACTTCATTCCTCTTCTTTCTTATAGTTTATTTTCCGCTGATGATGCGGCTGCTTTTACCGTCAGTTCTTTTTCTTCCACAATCAATTTAACGCCGCTGATTGCACGGACTACGACTACACTGCCTACAGGAAGGGTTTTGCCCTCGTCAATGTTTCTGGCGCTCCATTCCTGTCTGCCTACCGTAACCTGCCCGATTCCCTGAAGATTATCGATTTCACTGATAACAATTGCCTGCTGCCCTACAAGGCTCTCTGCGTTTGTTTTTACTCTGTCCTTATTAAAATATTTCACCGCAACAGGTCTTGTAAGATAAAGCAATATCAAAGAGACTACAAGGAACAATACGATTTGAACCCATATCGGCGCCTGAAATGCTGCCGCTATTGCTGCAATCAACGCTCCCCCCGCAAACCAGATAGTGGTCAGTCCCATTGAAATAATTTCAATCACAATGCAAACAACCAATATCAATAACCACATTGTTGTATAATTCATTTTATCCTCCTTTACCGTTACCAGAAAACATGATCTCCCAGCACAAAGCCTTCCCTCTGTCCGGCTCTTCTGAAGTGTGTTGCACCGCCTACCGTAGTTTCCCCATTTATGGCTGCCTGAGCCGCCTGCATACATGCATCCGGAACATTGCCTTCATAGACTCTTGCCACTTTTCCTGTCATAGCCGGTGTAAACTGACCTGACGCATATATAACGGAGTGAATGGTATTAGGATAAGCTCCGCTCCTCACACGGTTCATAACAACTGCGCCTACTCCTACCATTCCTTCATAGGATTGATTTCCTGCTTCACAGTAAATAAGCGCTCCAAGAAGCCTCAGTTCATCTGCATCGGCAGCTACCGCTCCGCGGTTGGCTTTACGCTTTCTTTCTGCCTCTTCCCTTTCTCTGACTTTGATAACCTCCATGGTTTCCCCTTCGTCTATATGAAAGGCAACATTGACGTATTCACTGTTCACATATCCTATTTCATCATTGTAATACACACTGATCCACTGGCTGCCTACTGTATCAATATACTCTACAGTATCATCATATGCAAGGAGTCCATAAATATCAGCTTCCATATTAGGCTCTGTCCGAACCCTGACTGCTTCCGCATCCAGAGTAATGATCCAGTTCCCTACATCTTCCGCCATGGCCTTGGCTTCCTCACCAAATAGAAGATACTCGTCCTTGGCCCAGCCAATTACATTGCCGGACTTCAGCTTGGTCCAGCCGTCTTTTCTCTCCAGAATGGTACCGCCGCAATCCTTATAAAGGTATCCTACCTTTTCTGATTTTTCACTGGCTTCGGCACGGATGTTCAACGCATTCTGAACATTGGCCATAGCCAGTTCCTTTTCCATTCTTTCCTTTTCAATCTGGAATTTCTGGTTGATATTTAATTCTTTTTCCTCTTCTATCGGAGTATCGATGCTAAGTGCACCGGGATCCAGCAGCTCTGCCACACCGACAGAAGGAAACTCATATTCTTCTTTTTCCGCCCCATAAGCAGTCATATCAACTGTAACTAAAATATGAAGGACGAACAAAAGACCTGCTGTCAAAAAGACCAGCCGATTTTTCCATCTCATATAATACCTCCGAAACTTTAAATACACTGCCTTTATTCCTGCTTCTCAAATTATGTTACATTTTTGTTACAATTATATGCGAACAATGATAGCAAATCGCCTTATATTTGTCAAGTTTCCGGAAAATCAACTGTTATTTTATCCCTTATTTTCCTGTTTTTAATGGTATTATTACAAAATCATTACATATTTTTGCTTTTTTCGATGGAGGCTTTCACTGCATCTATCACCGCCCCTCTGAATCCTCTCTCTTCCAGGGTCCTTACACCTTCTATTGTAGTACCGGCAGGAGATGTGACCATATCCTTCAGTTCTCCCGGATGTCGTCCTGTTTCAAGCAGCAGTTTGGCGCTTCCCATCACTGCCCGGGCGGCAAAAACGTACGCCTGTTTCCTTGGCATACCGGCCTCTACCGCTCCATCGGCCAATGCCTCCAGGAACATAAATACATAAGCCGGCGAACATCCGCTGACACCGGATACGGCATCTATAAGGTGTTCCGGCACTTCCTGTGCAAAGCCGAAGCTCTGTATCAGTTCCATACATTTGGCCATTTCCAAATCCGATACATTGCGGTTACGACACACGCCGCTGCATCCTTCCCCGATCAGTGCAGGTGTATTAGGCATACAACGCACCAATTTAAGCTTTCTGCCGAAAAGTTCTTCTATATCGGCAATGGTTTTTCCGGCGGCAATGCTGATAACCAGCGCATCTTCTTTAACCTTTTCTCTGATCTCTGGCAGCACATCCCCGAAAAACTGCGGTTTTATGGCTAAAATCAGAATGTCGGAATTTTCTGCCAAAAGACCGTTATCAAGGGTGGTTTCTATTCCATATTTTTCCTTGATGGATGCAAGTGTTGCCTCTGTTTTAGCAGACCCCATAATGTCTTCCTTTGAGGCAATTCCTTTGGAAAGCATCCCTTCTATCATGGCTCTGGCCATATTTCCCAATCCAATAAATCCAATTTTCATTTAATCTGTTGACTCCTTCCCTTTGACTCCCGCCTGCTGTGAGATCCTACTCTGGTACATAAGCAGCGCCGCTGCAATTGCCGCATTGAGGGATTCCAGTTTCCCTTCCATAGGAATTCTCAAATAGCAGTCAGCTGCATCTGCCGTTTTCTCTTTCAATCCGCTGCCTTCATTTCCAATCAAAAATCCACTGCCGCCGCTGTAATTGATTTCATGAAAAAATTTCTTTCCTTTTAAGTGTGCTGCATATACTGTAATATCATACTTCTGTAAAAGCCGGATCCCTTCTTCTATGTTTTCCACATAAAGGAACGGCATACGATACAGGGAACCCATGGTAGCCCGGATCGTTTTGGGATTATAAATATCCACTGTGCCCTTGCTCATAAAGATGCCGTCTGCACCGGCTCCTTCCGCCGTGCGGATCATAGTTCCCAGATTTCCGGGATCCTGTATATCCTCAAGAAGAAGGAACAAGGGCGATAAACCGCTTCTTTTCTTTTTTTCCAATGCATCCTGTACTATCCTTTCTCCATCATAAGAAAGGCGTTCCATAACACAGAGAATTCCCTGAGGACTTACAGTGTCCGATATTTTCCGGAATACCTCTTCTGTTACGGTTTCTATGGGAACATCTCTCATACGGCACATCTTTAGCTTTTCCAAAAGAGGCCGGGAAGTAAGAGCTTCTGCCAGTTTTTCTTCTATATAAATTTCTTTTATATATTCTGCCGGAGCCTCCTCAAACATTTTAATGCCTTCTGCAAGAAAAACATTTTCCTTTACCCGCTCCCTGCTCTTTTCCCTAAGCTGGACGATACGTTTTACCCGGCTGTTTCCTGTACTGGAAATCATACTCTTTTCCTTTCCGGACTTTTATCAAATTTCCACACTGCTACAATACACTAAAGGCGGAGCCTTTGCTCCGCCTTACTTCACCTACATAGCCAATATCTTGCTTACATGATACTGATATTCGGGAATATTTTTCTGCATTGCCAATGCTTCTTCAATATCAAAATCCAAAAATTCTCCATGGCGATATCCTACTACCCGGTTACTCTTACCCTCACAAAGGATATCTGCTGCATAAGCCCCCATGATAGATGCATAAAAACGATCCTTACAGGTAGGACTGCCTCCTCGCTGCATATAGCCTAAAATAGTTGCCCTGGTTTCCATTCCGGTAGCCGCCTCAATACGTCTGGCCATGGATGTGGAATGCCCGATTCCTTCTGCGTTGATAATAATATGATGAGTCTTGCCGCGTTTTCTGCTGCTAATAATATTATTAATGATTTCCTGTTCATTATAATCGTATTTCTCAGGAATCAGAATATCCTCCGCTCCATTGGCCACGCCGCACCAAAGAGCAATATATCCTGCATTTCTTCCCATAACTTCAATGATACTGCATCGCTCATGAGAGGAAGAGGTATCTCTTATTTTGTCAATGGCCTCCATGGCTGTATTAATAGCCGTATCAAACCCGATGGTATATTCCGTACATGCAATATCAAGGTCAATGGTCCCCGGAATTCCTATGGTGTTGATGCCGTATCTGGCCAGTGCCTGGGCACCACGGTAGGAGCCGTCACCGCCAATAACAATTAAACCGTCTATCCCATGCTTTTTACAGATTTCAACACCTTTTAACTGTCCTTCCTCTGTCTTAAACTCCATACAACGTGCAGTTCCAAGGATCGTACCGCCCTTCTGAATGGTATCTGACACGTCTTTTCTTTCCATATCTATGATTTCTTCATTTAAAAGACCACGGTATCCCTTTTTGATTCCCTTCACCTTAACACCGTTTGCAAGCGCTTTTCTGACAACTGCACGGATGGCAGCATTCATACCCGGTGCATCACCGCCGCTGGTCAATACACCAATTGTCTTTATCTCCTTTGCCATACGATTCCAATCCTTTCCTGTAGTCATAAATGATTGCTGGTATATTGTTTATTTTAACCTCTTTAATGGTCTATTTCAATCTTTTTTCACATCCCAGACAATTTTTATATTTTCTTTGCCGTATTTTTCACAAAGTTTTGCGTATAAAGCTTCATCAGCATTTACATTCCTGTTTGGCGGCAGCTTTTTCATTACCTTCCGGTCTTCTATATAGATGATCACACTATCGTTTCCATCGGAAGCAGAAAGCTCCCGCAAAAGTTCTTCTATTTTCTGTTCATATTCTTCCATAACGGAAAACTTGATCCAAAGTTTCTTAGGAATTTCATCAAATGCCGTGATCTTTTCACAGATAAGCTTGCCGTCACGTTCCTCTTCTAAGGAAACTCTTCCCCTTACAAAAACTTTATTGTCCTCAAAAAGCTTGGCGCTGTTTTTTTCATAGTCTTTAGGGAAAACAATGACTTCCACACTGCCTACTAAATCTTCTATCTGCAAAAATGCCATGATTTTATCGTTTTTGGTATACTTGATCTTTTTGTCAGCAATCATTCCGCCGATAATGGCCGTTGCATTATCTTTGACCGCTGCTTCGCCGTTCTCTTCATCCAGAACAAAATCTGCTGTTGTATTGGTAATGCCTTTTTTCCAAAGCTCTTCCTGTTCTTCTAAGGGATGGCCGCTGATGTAAACGCCCAGCACTTCCTTCTCAAAAGCCAACAGCATTTCTTTGGAGTATTCTCCTACATCAGGAAGCTTAACATCGAATTCTTCTTTCTGGCTGTCAGAAGCAATATCAAAGAGACTGATCTGCCCTGCCATATTATTCTTCCTATCATGGACAATATGATCCATAATCTGTATGTAGGCGCTCATAAACTGCTTCCTCGTTCCCGGAAGACTGTCAAAAGCTCCTGCTTTAATGAAATTCTCAATTGCCTTTTTATTAATATCCTTATCCGACATGCGTGTAATGAAATCCTTCAGATTCGTAAATTCACCTCGCGCATGTCTCTCCCCTACTACAGCTTCGATCACCGGGCGCCCCACACTTTTAATGGCTGTCAGTGCGTAACGGATCGACTTATCTTTTACGGAAAAGCCGCTTTCTCCCTGATTGATGTCAGGAGGCAGAATACTGATCCCCATACTTCTACAGGTCATAATATACTCTGCAACCTTTCCCGGATTGTCAATAACGGAAGTCATCAACGCCGCCATAAATTCTACCGGGTAATAATACTTCAGGTAAGCTGTCTGATAGGCTACTACCGCATAACAGGCCGCATGGGATTTGTTAAAAGCATATTTGGCAAAGTCCATCATATCATCATAGATCTGAGAGGCCACTTCTTCCGAAATACCGTTGGCCTTACACCCCGGCACGCCTTCCTGTTCATTGCCGTAAATAAAATTAGCTCTTTCCTTCTCCATGACGGATTGTTTCTTCTTGCTCATGGCACGGCGTACCAGATCGCTTCTTCCCAGTGTATATCCTCCCAGATCACGCACGATCTGCATAACCTGCTCCTGGTATACGATGCAGCCATAGGTAGGTGAAAGAATCGGTTCCAACTGCGGACAGGCATAGATAATAGGACCTGTGCTGTTCTTTCCCTTAATATATTTAGGGATAAAGTCCATAGGTCCGGGACGGTACAGGGAAACTCCTGCAATAATATCCTCCAGATTTTCCGGCTTTAATTCTTTCATGAAATTTTTCATGCCCCCGCTTTCCAGCTGGAACACCCCGTCTGTTTTTCCGGTGCCGAGAGAACCCAGTACCTTTTTGTCATCATAATCAATCTTTTCCATATCCACGGAAATGCCCTTGCTTTTTTCAATCATATGGACGGCATCCCGAATAACTGTCAATGTACGCAGACCCAAAAAATCCATCTTAAGAAGGCCAAGTTCTTCTATGGTAGTCATGGTAAACTGCGTAGTGATGGATCCATCAGCTCCCCTTGAAAGGGGCACCAGCTCTTCTGCCGGTCTGGAACAAATAACCACCCCTGCCGCATGCATGGATGTATGCCTTGGAAGTCCTTCCAGACGTCTGCTCATGTCAATCAATTCTTTAACCTGACCATCGCCTTCATACATTTTACGAAGTTCAGGATTAATCTGAAGGGCCCGCTCTATGGTAATACCCAGTTCATTAGGTATCATCTTTGCAAGGGAATCTACATAAGCATAAGGAAGATCCATAACACGGCCAACATCCCTGATCACACCTTTGGCTGCCAATGTACCAAAAGTAATGATCTGCACTACTTTTTCCGCACCATATTTTCTGCTTACATAATCAATGACTTCCTGTCTTCTTTCAAAACAGAAATCAATATCAATATCCGGCATGGATACACGTTCCGGATTTAAGAACCGTTCAAACAGCAGATTATATTTAATGGGATCAATGTCCGTTATTCTAAGGGTATAGGAAACAATACTTCCTGCCGCAGACCCTCTTCCCGGTCCTACCATAATATGATTCTGCTTGGCATAATTAATAAAATCCCAGACAATTAAAAAATAGTCCACATACCCCATAGTCCTGATGACATTCAGTTCATAATCAAGGCGTTCTTTCAGGGTCTGCCCTGTTTCTCCTGCAGGAGCATTTTCATCCCCATAACGTTCCTTAAGTCCGTCACAGCACAGTTTATTTAAGTAAGTCCAGGAATCATACCCCTCCGGCACTTCAAAATGCGGCAGCTTCGTTACCCCAAACTCGATCTCCACATGACAACGGTCTGCAATACGCTGGGTATTTTCCACGGCCTCCCAGGCGTAGGGAAAAAGCCCCTTCATTTCTTCTTCGCTCTTGACATAATACTGGCCTCCTTCATAACGCATCCTGTCTTCGTCCGCCAGCTTCTTACCTGTTTGAATGCACAGGAGAATATCATGAGGCTTCACATCATCTGCATAGGTATAGTGCACGTCATTGGTAGCCACAAGGGGAATATCCAATTCCCTGCTCATCTGTAAAAGTGTTGTATTGACCATGGTCTGTTCCGGCAGTCCATGGTCCTGAAGTTCCAGAAAGTAGTTGCCTTCTCCAAAGCAGTCTTGGTAACGCAAAGCAGCCTTCTTCGCTTCGTCTGTTAATCCCTTTTGAATGTACCGCTGTACTTCTCCTGCCAGGCAGGCTGAAAGTGCAATCAATCCTTCATGATACTCCCTTAGAAGTTCCATATCTACACGAGGTTTATAATAATATCCTTCCGTAAATCCTCTGCTTACGATCTTCATCAGATTATCATATCCTGTATTGTTCTCTGCCAGCAGCACCAGATGATAATATCTGTCTTCACCGCCTGTCAGCTCTTTGTCAAATCGGGAATTGGGCGCTACATAAATTTCACATCCGATAATCGGTTTAATCCCTTGTTCCCTGCATTCCTTATAAAAATCAATGACACCATACATCACCCCATGGTCTGTAATGGCAGCACTGTCCATACCCAGCTCTTTAACTCGTTTCACATACTCTTTTATTTTGTTGGAACCGTCCAGCAAACTATATTCCGTATGGACGTGAAGATGTGCAAATGCCATATTTTAGTGCCTCCCCATATAAAACTTCCGCATTTATTTTAACAAAAAAGAAATGCCTTTACTAGTGCCCTGGCATTTCTTTTTCATTCAATTCTCTATTACATCTTCTGTTATAAATTCCGGTTCTATATAAGTCCCATTCCTGCTGACTGCAAAGTGCAGATGAGGTCCTGTGGAGTTTCCTGTATTTCCCACGGCAGCAATGGGCCATCCCCGCTCTACCCACTTTCCTTCCTCTACCATGATCTCACTACAATGAAAATAATATGTTGCATCACCGTTTTCATGAAGGAGGACTACGTAGTTTCCGCATACCGTATCGTTTCCTGTCTTGACTACAGTTCCGTCTGCAGCCGCCATTATGGTAGTTCCTTCATCCGCTGCAAAATCAATTCCCAGATGGACTATTTTTTCCTGTGTTACAGGATGAACTCTGCTTCCAAAAGTATCACTGATCCTTGCTCCTTTCACCGGATAGGAAAACAGAATCCCCAGATCATTAAATGCCTCATCTGTCTGAGGCAGCAGCAGTATTTCATATTGATCTCTTTCCCTGTCAGGGTCATAATTCATATCTGTCTCCTGGTTTCCGGAAGAAAAAGATTGCAGCTCCTGACTATCGATCTGTGGCAGATACTCATAGATAACATCTTCATTCTCCAGTATATCCGGCATGGCTGGGGGATCCGTCGGAAAAGTTTGGACTGTAATTTTCTCTTCAGGAAGAACAACTACATTTTCCGAAGGAAACGCCGCATCATCTCTCTCCTTTTCATTTTCCACCGGCTGCTTTACAAGAAGTAAAACTGCCGACAATAAAACAAGTAATGATCCTGCCGCCATGATTCTGCTTCCCGCTTTTTTCATTTTTATTACTCCTTTAATTCTGCTCTTCACATGATTTTCTCCAAATGCAATCGGGTATCCGCTTCCCCATCTTCTGCTTTCTGAAAGTTCCAACAGTATGTTGGCATAATCTCTCCGCCTGTCATATCCTATTTTACGGATTACCGCCTCATCACAAGAAGATTCCATGTCTCTCTCCATCAGGAAACAGAATACCCACACCATAGGATTAAACCAGTGTATACAGCACACTAAAAAAGCTGCCGGTTTTATCAGATGATCCAGTCTCTTAATATGCATGTTTTCATGTTCCCACACAAGCTGCCTTTTCGTTCCTTCCAGCTCTTCCGGCAGATAAATAGCAGGATGAAGCAGTCCTGCCACAAAGGGAGTCATTATTTTTTTCTCTGCGACATGGCTCATAAATATTCTATAACTGACCACTACATAGCTGATTAGCAGCAATGCAACCCCGGCCCAAATGACAGATGTCCCGGCCAGCATGTTATCTTCTATATTTATCTGTAATGTCTTTGTTTTTACCGGCTGCTCATATGTATGGGCCGTATTATCTGCTTCAAAAGGAATCATTTCTTCTGCTCCTACATTAAGATCCGTCCCCGGTGCCATATTTGCAGTGGATATTTCTGTTGGCATATTGAAATCATCTGTATCTCCTATTGTCAGACTTTCCTTTTCTGTCACAGAAATATTCGGTATCAGCCCGAACCCTGCTTCAGGCAATACCGGACATATCAGTCTCATCAGAACAGCCAGCCATAAAAGGTAAGAAAATATCTTTGGTGCCCGCATCAGAAGAATCCGCAATAGCATCACTGCCAAAATACAGAAAGATGCCCCTATACTCATATTTAATACCATAAGAAATAATCTGATCATAAAATTCTCCATTTTTACTCAACTTGCGATATTTGGGCTTTTTATCACAGGATAAATATCTGTTATGTATTCTCATCAATAAACTTCCGCATTTCTTCCACTTCTTTAGGCGACAGTTTTTTGCTCCCGCAAAAAGCCGTAAGGAAACGGGGAAGGGAACCCTCAAACACATCTTCCACATACTTCCTGCTCTGCATCCCATAAAATTCTTCCCTGCTCATTACGGCACTCACTATAGCGTTCTCGTTGCGAAAGATTCCTTTCTCACAAAGTTTCTTTAAAACTGTATAGGTCGTAGACTTTTTCCAGTTCATCGCCTGTCCGCATAGCCTTACCAGTTCCGATGAGGACACCGGTTCTCTTGACCAGATAATATCTGCAAATTTAGCTTCTGCTTCTGCCAGTTTATAATCTCCCATCATAATCCTCCTTTGGTCTATGCGGTATAGACCCTTCTTTTAGTCTATACTGCATAGACCAATTTGTCAACATATTTCAGAGTGTCAAAAGCCCTCTTAGAAATTATTACTTGTCAGATTGCACAGCAGAATTTGAGCAGACGATTTTGCACGATGGAGATGAGATTTAAAAATCGTGGAAGCCTCTGCTGAACACGATTTTTGTTTTAAAAAACTCATCGGAATGCTTCGTGCATCGAGTATGCTCAATTTTTTGTGCAATCTGACATCTTCAATTTAAATATAGGGCTTTTGACACTGGAATTCTATTAAACCAAACATCGGCACATTTAGGGAACCATTTTATTGGGCAAAAAAAGAACCAGCCAAAGCCGGTTCTTCCTATTTTCTTTATAAATATTTCTTCAGCACATCAACCTTATCTAACTTCTCCCAGGGAAGATCCAAATCATTACGTCCAAAGTGGCCGTAAGCTGCTGTCTGTTTATAAATAGGACGGCGGAGATCCAGCATCTTGATAATTCCTGCAGGACGAAGATCAAAGTTCTCTCTTACCACCTCTACCAGCTTCTCATCAGAAAGCTTACCGGTACCAAAGGTGTCTACCATAATAGAGGTAGGCTGTGCTACACCGATTGCATAGGACAGCTGAATTTCACATTTATCAGCAAGTCCTGCCGCAACAAGATTCTTTGCCACATAGCGGGCTGCATATGCCGCACTTCTGTCTACCTTGGTGCAATCCTTACCGGAAAATGCGCCGCCGCCATGACGAGCATATCCGCCATAAGTATCTACAATAATCTTACGTCCCGTAAGACCTGCATCACCATGAGGTCCGCCAATTACAAAGCGTCCCGTAGGATTGATGAAATACTTGGTATTTTCATCCAGAAGTTCCTTAGGAAGAATCGGATCGAAGACATATTTCTTAATATCCTCATGAATCTGTTCCTGAGTCACATCATCATCATGTTGAGTAGATAATACAACTGCTTCTAAGCGGATGGGTTTTCCGTTTTCATCATATTCTACAGAAACCTGGCTCTTGCCATCAGGTCTTAAATATTTCAAAGTACCGTCTTTCCGCACCTTGGTAAGCTGTAATGCAAGTTTGTGAGCCAGTGAAATGGAATAAGGCATATATTCCTCTGTTTCATTGGTTGCATAACCGAACATCATACCCTGGTCACCTGCACCTGTTGCTTCGATTTCCTCTTCTGACATCTTGTTTTCCTTCGCTTCCAGAGCCTTATCAACACCCATGGCAATATCAGCAGACTGCTCATCAATGGCTACTAAAACTGCACAGGTATTGCCGTCAAAACCATATTCAGATTTTGTATAGCCGATTTCCTTTACCGTCTCACGAACAACCTTCTGTATATCAACATAAGCATTGGTTGTAATTTCTCCTGTAACAAGGACAAAGCCGGTACAGGTAGCTGTTTCACAGGCCACACGGCTCATAGGATCCTTTTCCATGCATGCATCAAGGATAGCGTCTGAAATGGCATCACAGACTTTGTCAGGATGGCCTTCTGTTACTGATTCTGAAGTAAATAATCGTTTTTCCATTTTCCCTCTCCTTTGTTATGTAGTTATTTTACTCTGTGCTGAAAACAGCACCTTCTTTTACTTTCATGAAATACAAAAATCCGCTTGCAAGAAGCGGACCTGATATTCAATACTCCTCTTATTGTTCGATCTGCCGGATGGCTTATTGCTCGCTCAGGTAAGCACCTTCCATAATGGGGTTGCCGTGGTTTCACAGGTCCTATGTACCTCCACCACTCTGAATAAGAGATTCGCTCTCATCAAACACAATGTTTAATAAGTGTATGCCATATTAAATTTTCTGTTACGATTTAACTCTGTATATAGGCTACACCTTTACCGGCTGTTTGTCAATGCGGATTTTATCTGATACCTGAACTGAAATCCCTAAGAAAAGAAGTAGTCCTTAAGAAATATTGACAATATGAGACGTAAAATTTATAATTTATATGATACACTTTTTTACTGCATTATCTATAACAACAATTTGTATCCCTAATGGAGTTCCTATGAAAAGAGTTAATACTGCCGATTTAGTTCCCGGCATGATCACTGCTGAAGACGTACTCAGTTACAACAATCAGCTCATCCTGCCCAAGGGACTTATCTTAACCGACAAAACAATTACCAAACTGGCTTTTTACTCTATCCTGCAAGTCAGGGTAGAAGATGATGCCACTCCCCTTGCAAGTCTTGCGGATTTTGATTTTTCCTATATGGAAAAAATTAAAAAAAGCACTGAATTCGTTCAGTTTAAGCAGGAATTTGAATCTGACGTAAGTGAGTTCAAAGATGCCATTAATGATGTCATTGAAAAAGGCGCTCCACTGGATGTCAGCAAGCTGATGAACTATACGTTAAATATATTGGATCCTTCCTTAACATCCCCTAATATTTTTGATATGCTCCACTGCATGAAGGAACATGACGATGCCACTTACATACACTGTATGAATGTTGCATTAATTTGCAATGTATTCGCCAGATGGCTCAGATTGGATGAAGAGGAAATACGCAATGTTACTTTAGGCGGCCTTCTGCATGACATTGGCAAAACCATGATACCGGACCGGATTATTAAAAAGCCCGGTAAACTTACCGCACAGGAATATAACACTATTAAGAGACATCCTCTGGAAGGATATCGGATGCTGCAAAATTCAGAGCTTTCCGAAAACATCCTCAATGCTGTTCTGATGCATCATGAACGCTGTGACGGTTCCGGTTATCCTTTAGGACTTACCAGCGAGAAAATCAGTTCTTATGCTAAAATAGTCGCCATAGCAGATGTTTATGATGCCATGACATCTGCCAGGGTTTATCGTGGTCCTTTATGTCCTTTCAAAGCCATTGCTTTGTTTGAAAGTGAGGGGCTTCAGAAATATGATGCGCGGTACATCTTGACGTTCTTGGAAAATGAAGTAAATACTTACCTGTTAAATACCGTACGCCTAAATAACGGAGTGACCGGAAAGGTGGTTTTTATCAACAAAATGCATCTTTCCGCTCCTACTATTCAGACGGAACATGGATTTTTAGATCTGGATATTCATCCTGAACTGAATATTGAAGATATTATTTAAAGGGATATTCCAAAAGTCATTTTATGACCTTTGGAATATCCCTTTTACTATCTGTCTTTTGGCTTTATAACAAACTGAAGCAGCACTCTGCATGTACGTAAAAAGTCAATTACATATGCAAATCTGATATGATTATTTTTAAGCGCCTTATGGCCTTCCTTTAAGGATAAAAGATAACTTTCCGTACTGGAAGTGCTGGTACCTCCGTAATACATCCTGATAATTGTCTGCGGCAGATAAGCAAGTTTGTTTTCCTTATCCTTCAAGAAGCGAATCATAAATTCATAATCTGCTGCAATCTTATATTCAGAATTATATAATCCATAGTTTTCATATATCTGACGTTTTAAAAATAATGTAGGATGACCCGGCATCCATCCAAGATAAAGACTTCTTTGAGAACCCATTTTCCAATATCTGATCACTTTTTCATCTTCAGCATATACCAAATCAGCATGAGCTCCCACACATTCCGGATTTTCTTCAATCAGTGATACCATCTTTGATACAGCATCAGAATGTAAAAAAAGATCATTGAAAAATACGATGATATCACCCGTTGCTAAAAGGTATCCCTGATTCATGGCATCATAAATTCCAACGTCAGGACTGGTAATCCAGTTCACCTTGCAATGGCTGACCTGCTCATATTCTTTAATAATCTTCAATGTATCATCTGTAGACCCACCATCTTTGATATTCACTTCTATCCGAGGATAATCCTGCTTTTCTATGCTTTCAAGCGTTCCCGCAAGGTTCTCGGCACTATTATAAGTGGTAAGGATTAATGAAACTGTTTTACGCACAACTTTCTCCCCGGTGCATTTTCTCATCCGACCTTCAGACGGAACTTCTGCAGTTCCCTCTCTGTGTTTACTTTTTCAATCTGTGCTCCCAGGCTTTGAAGCTTTTGCGGAAAATCCTCATAACCTCTTTCAATGAATTTAATATCATCAATAACGGAAATATCATCTGCTGCAAGAGCTGCTGTTACAAGCGCTGCTCCGGCACGAAGATCTGGAGCAGTCAGGCTGGCGCCTGTATATTTAGGCACACCATCAATAATTGCTGTATTGCCTTCCACCTTAATGCTGGCTCCCATTCTGGTAAGCTCATCTACATATTTAAAGCGGTTTTCAAAAATACTCTCTGTTACTATACTGGTACCTTTGGATAATCCAAGGGCTACAGTGATCTGAGGCTGCATATCTGTAGGAAATCCCGGATATGGAAGCGTCTTTACATGGGTATGAGAAAGTGGTTTTGCAGCTACTACGCGGACTGCATCATCAGATTCTTCTACCTCACATCCTATTTCTATTAACTTGGCACTGATAGATTCTAAATGCTTGGGAATTACATTTTTTACTGTTACATCGCCTCTTGTTACAGCTGCTGCAAACATAAAAGTACCTGCCTCTATCTGATCCGGAATAATTGCATATTCCGTTCCATGAAGCTTCTGCACCCCTCTAATACGAATCACATCCGTGCCTGCTCCCTTTATGGAAGCACCCATGCTATTTAAAAAGTTTGCTACATCTACTACATGAGGTTCCTTAGCTGCATTCTCAATGATTGTTTGTCCCTCAGCCATAGATGCTGCCATCATAATATTAATGGTCGCTCCTACTGTTACCACATCAAGATAAATATGACTGCCCTTTAATTGAGAAGCTTCTGTAACAATAAGTCCATGTTCAATTCTTACATCAGCGCCCAGAGCCCGAAATCCTTTTATATGCTGGTCGATGGGACGCAATCCTATATTACATCCTCCGGGAAGGGCCACTTCCGCTTTCTTATATTTTCCAAGCAGCGCCCCTAAGAAATAGTAAGAAGCCCTGATTTTTTTGATACTGTCATCTTCAATTACCAAATTATGAATAGCTCCGGCATTTACTTTAACGGTGTGCCTGTCCGGCTTTTCCACCTGAATGCCAATACTTTCCATAGCCTGCAGCATGGCTACGGTATCACGTAAATCCGGTACGTTTTCTATCACTACGGTTTCATCCGTCATAGCTGCTGCAGCAAGAATGGCCAGGGCTGCGTTTTTAGCGCCGCCAATTTCCACTTCCCCTACCAACGGATTACCGCCTTTAATTGCATACTGTTCCATTAGTATACCTCGATATCTATTATAAATTTCTTAAATTCATGATTATGATACTGCTGCTTGCCTTGCCTCCACAAACTCGCAGTGACAACTTTCGCAGGCTTCGCCTCCGCTTAATTCGCAGCGGCTATCGCAAACTCACGTCTATCGCCACAAATTCGCAGGCTTCGCCTCCGCTTAATTCGCAGTGGCATTCGGAAAATCATAGATTTTCCTCATTCACGGGCTTCGCCCTATCAAAATATAATCTGCCAAAAATGTCAGCAAGCTGTCATTTTGTCATCTTATATTTTGCACTGCTCATTGCATTCGCGTATATTATACCATATTTTGAGTATTTGTAAATCTCAAACATCAGTTCAGGTATTTGAGGGGGTTGACCTGGCTGCCGTTTACCAATATTTCAAAATGCACATGAGGTCCTGTACTGACGCCTGTGTTTCCGCTTAATGCGATCTTCTGTCCCTGTGAAACAGTCTGTCCTGCAGACACCAATACTTTGCTTAAGTGTCCGTATCTGGTCTGTTTACCGTCCGGATGATTAATGTAAACAACATAACCATATCCGCTTCCCCATCCGGCTTTTGCAACCACTCCGCCGGAAGATGCCACTACTGTAGTTCCTGTAGGAGTTGCCCAGTCCACGCCTTTATGGTAAGTGCTGGCGCCTCTCGTAGGCGCTTTCCTTCTTCCGAAATTAGATGTCAGGCGACCTCCGGAAATAGGCTTAATATACGTAGGTGGTATCTTTGTTCCTCTTTCCACAATTTTAGGAACTGCCTCATACGTAATTTCTTCCTTAATAATTTCTGTTCCCACTTCCTTATTGTTTTCAAAGGAAACAACTGCAACTACTTTCCTGTGTCCCGCAGAAGGCTCCTGAAGTGTTTTTCTGTCTGTTGTATACCAGTCATCATTATCTATATAGATAATATCAGCTTCATAATCTTCCTCATAGTACATTTCTTCCTGACGCTTTACTGTCAGTTCCGGCTGAGGTACCATAATAACCAGTTCATCCCCCACACGAATCATGGAATTTTCATTTTCCAGACTGTCATTCATTTCAATCAGCTTGTCCAGAGGAATATTAGTGCTCATGGAAATGCCGGACAGGGTATCTCCTGACTGCACTTCATAAACCTCATTTTTTTCCTGATCCTTTGTTACCAGTTCAATGGCATCATCCAGCTTAGTCAGCTCTTCATCCGACAGGTAAGCTTCCACTACCTCGATAGTATCTCCAAACTCCATGGAAATTAACCCCAGATCATAATCCTCAAATCCTTTTTCCACATTTGGTTCAACCTCTTCAAAAACTGTTGCAATTTCTGCATCAATTCCGGCATACATGCTGACTGCTTCCTGAACTTCTTCCTGCTGCTTCACTTCTTCATCAGAAATTACATTTGCTGTCAAAACGGGAAGTTCACGGGAAGGATCCAGCACAAGTTCCGCCGTATATTTGCCATCCTGTCCCGAATTATATTTATCCAGAGCTGCCTGCAAAAGGCTTTGAACTTCACTCTTACTGGAAAGATTGACCATGAACTCATTAATTTTCACAACATAAGAACGGTTCATGGTTTCACGCACATCATCATACAAAACCATAGCCATATTGGAAATCACTTGCTCCTTAGAATCCACTTCTCCCCAAAGGACTTCGCTTCCTGTGACTTCAACATTACTTTCTACCAGTACCAGTTCCTCACTGTCTCTGGCAATTTGTTTTCTTGCTTCGATTGCACATTTTTCTGCTTCTTCCGGTGAATCTACAACTCCCACATTGACGCCGTTTATTCTGACGGTAAATATATTATTCCCCGTAGATTCAAAAGCAACATATGTGGGCAGAAAAAAGATACTGACAATTATTGCCAGTATTGCAATTTTAATCTTTCTTATTTTAATTTTTTTATAATAATGTGAAATATATTTCATCTTAATGTCATGCCTTCCTATAACCTGAGAATCTCAAGCCTGCGCAAGTACTCTTTCATATTGTAATACTTTTGTAACACTCTCATTCTAGCAATAAATGTTTTGCTTGTAAAGGGTATGTTACATTTAGGAAATATCTGCTAAACTATTACTATCTCTTATAGAGACAGTATCATAATGGAGGTTTCCATGGACCGCATCATTTTCCATATTGACGTTAATTCCGCATACTTAAGCTGGAGCGCTCTTGATCTTCTTTCACAGGGCAGTTCTAAAGACTTGCGCAAAATCCCTGCCATTATCGGCGGCGATATGGAAAAACGACACGGCGTTGTACTTGCCAAATCCATCCCTGCCAAAAAATACGGTATTGTAACCGGCGAGCCTATCGTCAATGCCATGCGTAAATGTCCTACACTTACTATTGTGCCTCCCAATCATCATTTATATCACGAAAAAAGCCGGTCTCTCATGGAACTTTTATCAGGATTTACTTCCGAGATTGAGCAGGTAAGCGTTGATGAATGTTATATGGACTATACCTCCATCAGGCATTTATATGCTTCTCCTTTAGATGCTGCCTCTCTGATCAAGGACAACGTACACTCTTCTCTGGGATTCACTGTTAATATTGGAATTTCCAATAAGAAAATATTGGCCAAAATGGCGTCTGATTTTGAAAAACCTGATAAAATCCATACCCTTTATTCCTATGAGATCAGGGAAAAAATGTGGCCCCTTCCTGTATCTTCTCTGTTTATGTGCGGAAAATCCAGTGTTGAGTCCCTGCGCAAGCTGGAAATTGAAACTATCGGTCAGCTTGCAGCTGCTGACAAAAATATCTTGTCGGCACATTTAAAAAGCCATGGAATTCTTCTTTGGGAATATGCCAACGGAATTGATAATACTCCTGTTATTTCTGTTCCTGTCGAAAATAAAGGTATCGGTAACTCCACCACTCTGCCTAAGGATGTATCCTGCAAGGAGGAATCATATAGAGTCCTGCTTTCTCTTTCCGAATCTGTAGCATCAAGGCTTAGAAAAGCAAAGCAGCTTGCCGGCATGGTCAGTGTCGAAATCAAATATAGTACTTTTCGCAGTGTCTCCCACCAGACTATGCTTTATACTCCTTCAGATACTACCGGCATTATCTATGAAACTGCCTGTCATTTATTCGACGAGCTTTGGGATGGATCGCCCATCCGGCTGCTGGGCGTCCGCACATCTAAACTGTCATCTTCCCTGGAACCTACTCAGCTCAATCTTTTTGACCTTCCTTCCTCCGGCAGTAATAAAGCGGCTAATCAAAAACTGACGGCTCTTGACAAGGCGCTGGATGATATCCGAAATAAATTCGGGGAAAATGCCGTTATACGTGGAAGTCTGCTTTCACAAAACAACAGTCAGCAAGCTTCGCCAGCTGCCCTTGTGATAAATAAAAATGAGTCGGCCAATAAGCCAACTCAGTAAAACTACTTCCTATCCTTTTTCTTTCTGACACTATAACCAAATGAACCAAGCTCTTCTCCCAAAGTATAATAAGTTCCATGGGAATAGACAAGGGGATTGGCTTTTGTAAGAGAAAACTTCCCCTTTTCATCCATATAAGCTTCATCTGCATGTACTGCCACCACCTGTGCCAAAAACATATCATGAGTCCCAAGGGGAATCACTTTCTCTACTTTGCATTCTATATTAACAGGGCTTTCTTTGATAAGGGGCGCCATAACTTTATAAGCTGCCATGGGTGTCAGATTCATTTCTTTAAACTTATCCACATCTCTTCCGCTTTTTACGCCGCAATAATCGGTAGCAAAAGCAAGTTCCCTGGTAGTCAGGTTAATTACAAATTCTCCGGTTTCACGAATCATTCCATAAGAATATCTTTCCGGTCTTACCGATATGGATACCATGGCCGGGTCACTGCATATGGTTCCTGTCCATGCCACAGTAAATACATTTTGATTTCCTTTTCCATCTGCGGTTGAAACAAGTACTGCCGGGAGCGGATAAAGCATGTTCCCCGGTTTCCAGCTCTGTTTTCCCATATAGCCACCTCATTTACAGCTAAAATAAATCCAAAATTTGAGCAACTATGATTGCCACCTCAGCAAAGGTTAAGATCATGGTAATGATCACAAAAGGAAAAAGAACTCTACTGCCCCTTGTCAGTCTTTCCTGTTCCTCCTTCAATTCCTTCGTCTGCTTTTCCAGTTCTTCAATCATGGCTGCCTGTACATTCCGATATACTTTAACGTTATCCGTATGCAGGAAGTCTTCTTGCTTGGTAAAGGATTCTTCCATCTTGGTCTGAAGTTCCGTCATTGTTTCAACAAGCTTATCTAAAACATCATTATCTGTGCTATCTTTAATTTCGGCAATTTTAGCAAGTCCTTCTGCCACCGTCTGATTGATCCCTGCAATAGATGCATCAGAAGTCAGTTGAATGCCTGCAATAGATGCATCAGAAGTCTGCTGGATTCTGGAAACGGAAGCCGTTTCCACTGCACCTGCTGCCTTTTCGATTCTTTCGCCGGCCTGATCCGCCAGCTTCTGCACTCCCTGCGCACTCTCGATATTCTTTAAATTCAGTTTTCTCATTTCCTGCAGACAGTCATCATATTTTCCCATCTGCTCTTTAAATATAATCATCTGATTTTCTAAATTTTCCAGTTCGGCTGCATCC
This sequence comes from uncultured Lachnospiraceae bacterium, assembly GCA_964614185.1. Classification (GTDB taxonomy): domain Bacteria; phylum Bacillota; class Clostridia; order Lachnospirales; family Lachnospiraceae; genus Suilimivivens. The sequence goes on along the minus strand of CAZTKJ010000024.1, from coordinate 8,446 downwards.
GCTGCCGCATTGGCACGTATCATATCCTGGGAATTCATTTTTTGTGTAATTCTGTCAATAAAGTTATCCATGATTACTCCTTCGGATTATTTTGCTTTTATCAGTTACGTATATTAAGAGTATCTTATCACTTTTATTTTTATTTTACAACATAGTCATTTTACTTATAGTTGTGCATTTGTGCATTATGTATATATTTTTTCGTTTTTTTTCAGAATCATTAGTGTAATTAACGATAATTTCATACCATGTTCATAATTTATTCATATTTTTGCGGTATATTATATCTATACTAAATAAACATTTGTAAAATATTTTCTCATAATAAAATAGATAAATTTTTTCATAATAGCCCAGGCGCAGCGATGTGTCTGGGCACTCCTCATTTTTAGCATACTATCACCGGACATCCGGCAAAATCTCCATGCATCCATACAAATTTATGGGTGAAAGAAAGAAATTCTTTCACCCTGCATTTTCCCGTTGGTTCATCATTTGAATTTCATCATTCAGTGACAGCATTCTTCTATCCAGCTCTGATGCCATTTTAGAACATTCAATCAATTCATTTTTAATATAAGCCGGTGCATTGCCTTCGAACTTATAATTAATCTTGTGTTCCAGACTGGCCCAAAAATCCATGGCCACCGTTCTTATCTGAATCTCCACTTTCGCATCCTCAATTCTGTCGGAAAGATATACCGGTACCGTTACCAGCATATGGTAGCTCTTATATCCGCTTGGTTTGGGATGCACCATATAATCCTTCACCGAAATCACCTTGATATCGCTTTGATTTCTGATCATCTCCGCAATCTGGTATATATCTGAAGTAAAGGAACAAATCACTCTGATTCCCGCAATATCATTTACATGTTCCACCATATTCTGAATCGTAGATTCATATCCGTGTCTCTTCAGCTTTTTAACAATGCTTTCCGGCGTTTTGAGTCTGGATTTAATATGCTCAATAGGATTGTATCTGTGCACATGCTGAAACTCATCATTTAAAATCTCCAGTTTGGTGGAAATCTGCTTTAATGCAGAAGTATATATCAGTGTAACTTCTTTCCAATTATCAATATCGCTGTCCCGTTCTGCTCTTAATTCCATTCCATTTCGCCCCTGTTACAAATTCTAGTATGGTAATACCCTCTTCATGTGACTATTTTACCATATTTCCTTCTTGCAATGTACAGTTTTCACAATTTTTTTATAAATTCTTAAGTTTTATTGTTAATTAGTATCAGAAAAATCAGTTCACAGCAAGATGAATTTATCTCCATGACTCTATATATATGGAACGGCAGGATTTTTATCACCATGTTTTCTATGAAAGTTAACAGAAATCCCTTTAGTCTTCCTCTATGACATGGATTTCCAAATAATCAAAATCAATCGTCTCTATAAAATGATCCTGCGTAAATCTCACTTTATCATGACGTTTAAATTCTGAAATGGCGGCATCCAGCCAGATAGGTTTCCCCAAATCAAATTCATAGCATATTTTGTCAAGAGCTTTAAGCACTTTGTGGGTACGTGTATCCGATTCCTCGTCACAGACAATGATATCCTTTAATAAGCGATTATCTTTCCATATCTTTCCCCACATGCGAAACATAGTTTTCCTCCTTTGCCGGGACATTTCAGCAGATGTCTTATTTTAATCGTTTTCAGTATATAGAATTTTCCATTAAAAGTAAAGAATATGTATAAATGGATTGACACTTGAAATAATATGTTGTAGTATTCTATTATGCATTATGTAGTTTTTAAAACTATGTGTCAAATTATATTCGTCTACATTAATATATAATAAGGAGGTATCACTATGCAGATCACTATTCGCGAACCGGGAAGTGCACTTACTCATTTCATTGGTATGATGATGGCGATATTCGCCGCCACTCCTCTGCTGATCAAAGCAGCTCTGTCCTCTGCCAGCCATACACTTTCTGCAATGGGCATTTTTATATTCAGCATGATTTTACTCTACGGAGCAAGCACGGCATATCATTCATTAAACATAGAGGGCAGGGCCCTTCGCATCTTTCGCAAGCTGGATCATATGATGATCTTTGTACTGATTGCAGGATCTTATACACCGGTATGTATGATCATCCTTGGAGGAAGACAGGGATACACTCTGCTTTTCATTGTCTGGGGCATTGCTCTTTTCGGCATGCTGCTCAAAGCATTCTGGATCACCTGTCCTAAATGGTTTTCCTCTATTCTTTACATTTCCATGGGCTGGGTATGTCTGGGCATTTTTGGCACCTTATGGAATACTCTTCCCCATGCCGCTTTCCTTTGGCTTCTTTCCGGCGGCATTATTTATACAATCGGCGGCATTATCTATGCCCTGAAATTTCCCGTCTTCAACGGTAAATATGAATTTTTCGGTTCCCATGAATTATTCCATTTATTTGTTATGGGGGGAAGTATCTGTCACTTTATTTTCATGTATTCTTATGTTGTTTAGTTTCCATGTATCTTTCAGGCAAACAGCCGGATGAAATTCATCCGGCTGTTTATATTTACTCTGATTATGATCTGCTTAATCCTCATATCCCTTAGGATTGTTCTTCTGCCATCTCCAGGAATCTTCACACATATCTTTAATACCATATTCAGCTTCCCATTGAAGCTCTGCCTTTGCTTTCGATGCATCCGAATAACAGGTAGCAATATCTCCCGGGCGTCTGTCCTTGATGACATAAGGAATTTTCACGCCGGTAGCTTCTTCAAAATTCTTAACGATATCAAGTACGCTGTAACCAGTACCTGTTCCCAGGTTATAAATACAAAGACCAGCTTTTTCTTCAATTTTCTTAAGAGCTTTTACATGGCCCCTTGCCAAATCCACCACATGAATATAGTCACGTACCCCTGTTCCATCAGGCGTATCATAGTCATTTCCAAAAACGCCCAATTCTTTCAGTTTGCCTACTGCAACCTGTGTAATATAAGGCATCAGGTTGTTGGGAATGCCGTTAGGATTTTCTCCCATGGTTCCGCTCTTATGAGCTCCAATGGGATTAAAGTAGCGGAGAAGAATCACATTCCATTCCGGATCTGCTTTCTGCATATCCGTAAGAATCTGCTCTAACATGGACTTTGTCCAGCCGTAGGGATTGGTACACTGTCCCTTAGGACATTCCTCTGTAATGGGAATTACTGCCGGATCTCCGTATACTGTAGCAGAGGAAGAAAAGATAATGTTCTTAACCCCATGCTGTCTCATGACATCCAAAAGCGTCAGGGTACCTGCAATATTATTTTCATAATATTCCCATGGCTTCTGTACAGACTCCCCTACTGCCTTAAGTCCTGCAAAATGAATACAGGAATCAATCTTTTCCGTATCAAAAATATTGTTCAAAGCTTCTCTGTCAAGAATATCTGCTTTGTAAAAAGTAACCGGTCTGCCGGTAATCGCTTCTACTCTTTTCAGGCTCTTCTCGCTGGAATTAACTAAATTATCAACAACAACCACATCATATCCTGCACTTTGCAGTTCCACTACCGTATGACTTCCAATATAACCTGCACCGCCTGTAACCAAAATTGCCATAATAATCTCCCTTCTATCCTTTATAATGCCAAAATGTTTCTTTGTAGTGCAAGTGTACTCTATTTATTCCGCATCTTACAAGACATGAATGTTACTCAAATCAGTCAAAATGTTAATTCATTATATTTCTTTAAAGTACGATCCCATTCTTCCGACAAAGAATTCTGGCGCTCTCAACAGAGTCTACACCTGTTTTATTTTTAATAGGTGCAAATTCCTTCTCTCTTTCCACTTCAAAAGGCAGACAGCTGTCCAGCTCATGAATCATATCCAGTACCAACTGTTCAAATTTATATCCGTTAGGCTCGTCAGGTGTGACCTTCTTCCCTTCTTTATTCAGATATGGTATCTTCTTTTCTACCACATGCAAAGGCAGATTCTTCTCACGGATTTTTTCAAGATCCGAAATGCGGAATAGGTAATTTAAGATAACTCCGAAATAGTAAGCAGGGTCTCCCTTTGCATCTTTTGCATTCATCAGCTCTTCCGTCATCTCGTAATATTCAACAATGGAAGGTTTTCCGTCTTCCAGACACATTGCTCCTACCTTTTCATCCGGCGCGCATTTCTTAACCACCTTGGCTCCTGACGCACATCCTGAATCAATGACAGCGCCCAAAAAGCAAGGGTCTGCAATTCTTTGAAGGACATTATCTACTGCAAACACATTCAGCCATTCCACACCTTCTGCTATAGCCTTTTGGGCTATTCCCCATTTATACATGGAAGAATACCACCCTCCATTTCCATTGGGAGACGTAGAGATTTTCCATTTTTCTTCCATATATACTTTTCCTTCATAATCTGATGCAGGCGCCATTTCCTGCATAAAGAAGGTGATATGATCCGCATCATACCCAAAATAATCATGTTCCTTTAAGAATCCTGTGGTTGCTTCATGATTCTTATCACTGGTCATGACATAAAGAGGAATCCAGGTTTTTGCCTGTTTTACCACATCCATAAGGTTCTCTATCAGACGCTGAAAAATGTATACCTCTTTTGTAATGCCTATGTTATACATTCCCTTAGGGTCATCAGAACCAAGCCGCGTACCCATGCCTCCTGCCAGAAGCACTGCTCCTATCTTTCCTGCCTTGACAGCCTCAAGACCAAGGGCAGTAAATCTTTCTCTTTTTTCATTTATCTCCGGAAGCTGCATAACTGCAAGAGGTTCAATCTTCCCTCTCTGTAGCGCTTCCTTTTTTCCTTTGCAGGATGCCAGCACAGAAAAGTCAGTAGCTTCTATCTGTGAAAGAAGCCTTTCCTTCTCCTCATCGGTCAGTTCGTCATAATCACATAAGATATGCTCCTGTTCATACTTCTGCACTTTTTCCAACGCTTCACTATAATTCATGCCCTTTCCTCCGTTTCATATACGTTCTGTCAGCCATAAATATAATAACGGTTCTTACCGGAATTCTTGGCCAGATACATTGCATTATCTGCACGGTTAAATATATCTTCAAAGTTGTCCTGCTCTGATGCCTTTTCTGCAATTCCGATACTGCAGCACACTTCTTCATCCAGAAAAGTGATTTCCTTTTTCAGACGATCCATAAAAGACTTTACTCTATCCTCAATGCTCGTCATGGATTCCATGGAAAAACAGATAAATTCATCACCGCCAAACCGTGCCAGAACACTGTCTTCCGAAGCACATACCTCCATCAGTCTTGCCACTTCTTTTAATATCTTATCTCCCACGGAATGCCCGTACATATCATTGATATATTTAAAATTATCAATATCCAGCATGAGCATACTTGCTCTTCCTGCAGGATTAGCCTTCAGCCATTTGTTTACCTTTTCGGAGACTGCCTGCTTGTTATAAAGTCCCGTCAGTGAATCCGTTTCTACCCTGTGCTGCATTTCCTTTTTAACGGTAGCCGCCTCATGAATATTATGAATCCTTCCAAGGACGCTGAGTACCTTGCCCTGCTCATCCATGATACTGGAATAGTATGTTCTGTGCCATTGGAATTCTCCCGTGGACACTTTACTTAAATACTCAATCTCACCTTTTGCAGGCACTCTGCTTGCTTCCGCAAGCGCATCCATGAATTTCTGAATATGGTCAGGATGCACCAACGGATTTCTTTCCGCAAATTTCCTATACTCAGGAATTTCACGCCTTTGTTTATTATCCGGGAAGTTATATATAAAGATCATTGTATCTTTTTCCGGCTGATATTCGAACAAAAGCGCCGGTGTTGTTTCTACCAGGATACGATATCTTTCCTTCATCACCCTGATTTCTTCTTCCAGTGCTTTAATCTTCTCTTCATATGCCGCTTCATTCATATGTTTCCACCTTTACACCTTTTCTACAATTTGTTTGCATACCATTTATTATAAATTCCTTTTTTGTAATATGCAACTGATACTTTTCTTTTCATTCAGTTTTTATCGATAAAATATCTTTGGAAAATCATTATGAACATCTCCTCTTAAATCTGCATATTTTACCATAAAAATATTTTACAGGATTTCTTATGGAAATTTATGTTGTAAAACCGGAAGATACCGTAGATACTATTGCAGCTGCCTATGGGATCAGTTCCGAATCCATTATTTATAATAATCAGCTGTCTTATCCCTATGCCCTGGCAGTAGGCCAGGCTCTTCTTTTATCTGTCGCATCCAGCGGCGCTCCCTCTTACAATGCCTTTTCCAATGGATATGCCTATCCTTTTATTGAAAATAACACCCTGGAGGAAACACTGCCCTTTTTATCCTCCTTATCCGTATTTTCTTACGGCTTTACCACGGAAGGCAATTTAATTCCTCCTCAAATAGATGACCGGTTTATGATAACCTCTGCTTATGCTTTCCAGACCCGCCCTATCCTTACTCTTACTCCCTTTGGTCCTGACGGACAGTTCAACAATTATCTGATCACAACTCTTGTAAACAACGTAAGTATCAAGCGTACCTTGCTGCAAAACCTTCTGACTACTATAGAGGAAAAAGATTTCGCAGGACTGGATATTGATTTTGAATATATCCTTCCCGGGGACCGTATCCCCTTTGCCGATTTCGTTGCTGATGCAAAAGAATTTTTATCTCCCTACGGTTATACGGTTTCTGTGGCTCTGGCGCCTAAAACATCTGATGATCAGGCCGGACTTTTATATGAAGGAAAGGATTATGGGCTGCTTGGAGCTGCTGCAGACAGCGTGCTTCTTATGACTTATGAGTGGGGATATACCTACGGTCCTCCTATGGCCGTTGCGCCCATCAATAAAGTACGTGAAGTAGTGGATTATGCGGTGACCAGAATCCCTCCTTCCAAAATTGACCTTGGGATTCCCAATTACGGCTATGATTTTACGCTTCCTTATCAAAGGGGCATCTCCAAAGCCAGAACCATCTCTAATCTGGAAGCTGTACGAATTGCTATAGAAAAGGGCGTTCCCATTTCTTTTGATGAAGTTGCCATGTCTCCTTTCTTTCAATACCAGGAAGACGGTGTTTTACATGAAGTATGGTTTGAGGATGTACGGAGCCTTAAGGAAAAATATTCCCTGCTGCCCCAATATAACCTGCGGGGTATCGGCGTTTGGCAGATTATGAACCTGTTCCGCGCGGGATGGCTGCTTTTTGAGGATCAGTTCCTGATTCTGAAAAAATCAGCAAGGTAAAGTACTATTAAAAAAGCGGATAAAATTGCCTCCCATAATGTTTTCTACTGTTTTTTCATCCATGCCTCTTTGCAATAGGGCTGCTGTCAGCAGAGGAATCTGTCCGTGATGAATCAGACAATCACATCGTTCAGGTTCCTCCTTTGAGTTATCCGCATTAAGCATGTATGCTGCCTGATCATAAGAATCGCATAAGTCAAAGCCAAAGCCTACATGCTCTATGCCGGCTTTTTCCGTTTCATATTCTGCATGCCGGCAGAGCATTTCCAAATGATTCCCCGTAAGGGAGCCTGCAATATATTTACAGCCGTTCAGACCCATGACGCCGCCCTGTCCGGCAAGGTATTCCATCTGTGAATCTGTCAGATTCCTGTAATTGTCATATATACTCCGTGCACAGGAATGTGTTGCGCAAAAAGGCTTCTTAGCTGTTACTTTAACATCTTCAAATCCATCGTCATTCAAATGACTGACATCTAAAAACATAGAAAGCGCTTCCATTTCTCTGATTACTTCCCTGCCTTTTTCCGTAAGGCCCCCCTTTATCTGCACTTTTTCACTTGCTTTGCAGCATCCCCAGGCCAAAGCATTTTTTCTGCTCCATGTAAGCGAAGCGCCCCTGACGCCCATATCATACAAAGTTTCCAGCCGGTGCAAATCTTCTCCAATGCAATCAAGTCCTTCCATATAAATCAGAATTCCTGTTTTTTCTCCCGAAACGACTTTCTGTAAATCCTTTCTGCTTTTTACCAGCATGACTTCCTCCATGCCTTCCATATCTTCTAAAAGCGCATTTATCTGCAAAAGAGCATCCTCCCAGGCCGCCTCACTTCCTCCTTTAAGGACAACTCCGGTAGGTACATAAACAGAAGATACCATCAATTTAATTCCTGCTATCTGCCAGTTTTTCAGATAGTGCTTCCTGATGATCTCCCTTTCCCCAAGGCGGCTCCGAAGAAGAATCTCTCCTGCCAGATCCAGGTGGGCATCTACAACAGGAACATTTTCATGAAGCGCAATTGCTTTTTTCAGGTATTCTTCTCTGATCAGTAAATCCATCATCTTTCTCCCTATATAACATACTTATATTTATTATATTCTTTTATGAGAGTCCGGGTACCAAAATTTCTGATTGGAACTGTTGCATGCCAGATTGCGCAAAAGAAATTCGTACAAACGACTTGCACGATGGAGCCAAAACTCAAAAATCGTGGAAGCCTTTGCTGAA
>CAZTKJ010000023.1:0-50249 GCA_964614185.1 uncultured Lachnospiraceae bacterium | reverse complement strand
TTTTACAACTTCTACCGTGTTATATTTTCTCATAACTGAACTAAAAAATCCAGTATTTTTGACAATTTTTTATTGCTTTAAGGGAATTTCACCCTGCTTTTTATAAATGCTTCCTTCCGGAATGCATCCACGAACCATAGATGTGGGATATACGTTTGAATTTCTGCCGATGACTGTACCCGGATTCAGCACGCTGTTGCATCCTACCTCTACATGATCCCCAAGCATTGCTCCAAATTTTTTAAGTCCTGTTTCTACTCTCTCATCTCCGTTTTTAACCACCACAAGAGTTTTATCACTTTTTACATTGGATGTGATTGAACCGGCTCCCATATGGGCCTTGTAGCCCAAAATACTGTCACCCACATAATTATAATGGGGAACCTGAACCTTATTAAAAAGGATAACATTTTTAAGTTCTGTGGAATTGCCTACTACTGCACCTTTTCCAACTATGGCATTGCCTCGTATAAAAGCACAGTGTCTTACTTCGGCTTCTTCGTCAATGATTGCCGGCCCGTTGATAAATGCTGTAGGTGCAATTGTTGCGGAATTTGCCACCCATACGTGTTCTTTTACTTCCGTAAATCTGTCCCTGGGAAGCTTTGCTCCCAGTTCCAAGATAAATTTACTGATTTTGGGAAGTAATTCCCAAGGGTACTCAGCCTGTGTCATCAGGTCTGCTGCTATAGTTTCTTCCAGCTGATAAAGGTTACTGATTTTAAATTGTTCCATATCTGCTCCTTACTTTTTATAATTTTTTGAAACCTCGTCAAACTGCCTGTTGAGAGACGATTGGTTATCTAACTGTTTCACAATATTCGTCCTTCTGGATACAAAGTCGTCCAACTTTTTCATATATTCTTCTTCTGTTATTTTCCCATCTGCCACCATAGTCAGACCTTTTTCCCAGCTGGCTGTAAGGGCCGGATCCAAAAGGGGCCTTATGGCATGATTGACCACGTCATATATCATTTCTCCCATTAAAGTAGGCATAAGGATCTGGGTCTTTTTATTAAGTGCAATATACTGAATATTCACCAGTTTTTTCAAAATCTCCGCCCGTGTGGCGCTGGTGCCTATTCCGCTTCCCTTGATCTGGGCACGCAGCTCTTCATCCTCAATAAGCTGTCCCGCATTTTCCATAGCCAGAATCATAGAACCGGAATTATAACGCTTAGGAGGCGATGTTTCGCCTTCTTTGACAGAAAGCTCTCCTACAGGAAGCTTTGTTCCTTTTTTCAACTGATTCAACGCTTCCAAAAAATTTTTATCAAAATCATTTTCCGCATCTTCATTTTCTTCACCGTTATTTTTCTCACCGGATTCCGTTTTTTTCTTCATGAAAGAAAACTTAGCAGCCTGCAGATATCCTTCTTCATCCAGCACTTTAAATCCTGCAAAGAATTTTTCCCCTTTAATGTCCAGAACCAGATTGACTCTTCGATAAATGGCAGGGGGATAAAAAATACTCAAAAAGCGCCTTGCAATCATTTCATATACTCTCACTGCAGTAGATGACAGGGAATTCAGATTGTTTAGTCCCTGTCCTGTAGGAATGATTGCATAATGGTCTGTTATCTGCTTATCATTGACATGACGAGTCTTTATTATATTTTTATAGCTTCCTTCCTGAAGAATATGATCTGCATATTCACTGACAACGCTATAACCTTTCAGTCCTTTTATATTTTTATAAATTTCTTTGGCAACTGCACTGGACAACACTCTTGCATCCGTTCTGGGATAAGTAGTCATCTTCTTTTCATACAACTCCTGCACAATACGCAGTGTTTCGTCAGGACTGATCTTAAAGTATTTGGAACAATCATTCTGCAGTTCTGCCAGATTGTATAAAAGAGGTGGATTTTTTGTTTCCTTTTTTCTCTCCAGGGAATCTATCACTGCCTCTTTCCCAGGTTCTTCCTGTAAAAAATCAATCAGCTCCCGGGCGCTCTCCTTGTGTTTAAATCCATTTTCCTTATAAAGCAGAGAGGAGTTAAAATATCTGGTGCCTTCTACAGCTTTCCACTCGCATTCAAAGCTTCTGCCGTTGTATTCTTCTTTTAAAACAACTCTGTAAAAAGGTGTTTTTACAAAATTCCTGATTTCTCTTTCCCTGTTTACTACCATACCAAGCACACATGTCATGACACGTCCCACGGAAACAACTGCCCGGTCTGTTTTCAGATAGGATTTAATCTTATTACTGTATTTCAAAGTGAGCACTCTGGAAAAATTAATGCCCATCAGATAGTCTTCCTTAGCACGAAGATATGCCGCTGCACCCAGATTATCATACTCTGAAAGATCCTTGGCTTCTTTGATCCCTCTCTTAATTTCTTCTTCTGTCTGGGAATCAATCCAAACTCTTTTCCGAATCTTTCCTGTAACATGAGCCTGCTGTTCTACCAGCCGGTATATATATTCCCCTTCCCGTCCCGAGTCGGTACAGACATAGATCGTCTCTACATCCTCCCTGTTCAGCAGTCTGCTGACAATCTGAAACTGCTTTTTTACTCCTTCAATCACTTCATACTTGAATTCTTTGGGAAGAAAGGGAATGGTCTCTAATGACCATCTTCGGTACTTTTCGTCATAAGCCTCCGGATAACTCATTGTCACCAGATGTCCTACACACCACGTGACAATCGCTTCCTCCGATTCTATATAACCGTCCCTGTTGCTGGTATTTAATTGCAGAGCTTTCGTAAATTCCCGTGCAACACTTGGTTTTTCTGTTATAAATAAGTTCTTCCCCATTACATTTCTTCCACAGTAATTAATTTTAAATTCTGTTTTATCTTGGCTTCCAGTTTGAGCCTTTCGTCAAAACGATTAACAGAAAACAAATAAATATAATCCGCTTTCAGCATTGCTTTTCCTACACAAAATAGCAGCCACTCATAGTCATCATATCCCATCATAGGCCTTTCAAAATTACATAATCCTATAATGGTCTTTTCATTTGCGCCTTTCATAATAATATCAATATTGCCGAATTTTCCTACCCACTGCCCGGATTCTTCCGCCGATATGGGAAGCCTTCCTTCTTCACTCCACTTTTTCATATACTGCATACAAATGATCCTATAGTAATCAGCTACATACTTCTTAAAAAAAGGCGCTATAAAACAATTATAAAACTCTATCGGTTTCATGCAATCCAGACTGCTTAAGTTGGGATATAAAAAGGTAAAATAAAAATTCACAAAATGATTTTTAATTCTGTAAATACCTTTTTGCACATTGGCTTTTCCTTCCGTATCATAAGAAAAGACCTTTTCCACCAGTTCAAATTCCATTAAATTTTTAAGATAAACGCTGATTTTGGCTCTTGAAAATCCTGTGTGCAGATACAGCTTATTGAGCTTATGGTTTCCTGCTGCAATAGCTGCCAGAATCGTATTATAAACTCCTGTTTCACGGAACTCTTCTTCTACAATACGCTGACCTTCTCCATACAAATATTTTGAAGGGTCAAGAATATGGTTACAGATATTCTCTTCTATACTGAGGGTATCATCAAAATACTTCCAAAGTCCCGGTACTCCTCCTAATACTGCATATGTTTCTATTCCCTGTTTCATGTCAAATCCCGGAAAATATTTCATCATATGCTCAAATTCAAGCTCTTTGATCTTTAAAAATCCCGAAAGCGCGTATGCTGTTTTTCCAATCCTTGTTACCATGCTGTTCTCCACCCATCCGATAGAAGAACTGCATAAAATAACCATAACGCCCGGGCCTGTAAAAGAGCTTCTGACAAAGTCCACAAGCTCTTCCATAAAAACATCACTGGATTTAACAATATATTGAAATTCGTCAATAATAATGACTTTTTTCTCTTTCTGTTCCTGTATAAGCGCATTTAGAATATCGGAAAAAGCAGGATATTCTGCCTTTAATCTCTCCTTCTGTGACAATTCCCTGCCCCATTGATAGCATTGTTCTCTTTCCGATGCTGAACGCGCTTTAAAATAAGAAAAGGATTTATCCTGTATGAACTGCTTAAGAAGTGATGTTTTCCCCACATTCTTTTCACCATAAACAACCACGATCTGACTGCCCTCATGGTTATAATGTGTATTCAGATATTTTAATTCAACAGCGCGTCCTATTACCATTTTCCTTCTGCATGCCTTCTTAACATTATACGCTCATTTAGCTTTGTACCAAGATCTCATCAATTTCATGGGCCGGCAGCGGTTTACCCAGCAAATATCCCTGAATACAGTCACATTCCACTGATTTCAGATAATTATACTGTTCTTCTGTCTCCACTCCCTCTGCAATTGTTTCATAACCAAGTTTCTTAACCATATAAACAATGGAATCTGTAATAATTCTGGCATTAACATCCGTAAGCATTGTATCTATAAAACTTTTATCGATTTTAAGCGTATCAATAGGAAGTCCTTTCAAATATGATAAAGAAGAATAGCCTGTACCAAAATCATCTAAAGAAATCCTTATACCATATTCCCGTAAGACACACAGCTTTTCCGTCACTTCTTTGAAGTTGTCGATCAGAACGCTTTCTGTGATTTCCAGTTCAATTTCACGGGGATTTACATCATACTTTTGAATTGTACGAATAATATTATCAATAAAGTCATCTCTTCTATATTGGATAGCCGATATATTTAAAGACAGGACCATATCAACAGAGTACTTCTTTTTCCACTGGGCAAAATATTTGATACTCTCTTCAATCACCCACGTTCCGATAGGTATAATGGTTCCATTCTTTTCTGCAATGGGAATAAAAACAGCCGGACTGATCATTTTGCCGTCTGCATCCCGCCACCTGATAAGCGCCTCCAAACCACGGAGTTTTTTACTGTGCGAATGATATTGAGGCTGAAAATTCAATGTGAAATTCTGATGAAAAACAGCTTCCTTCAACTTATTTTCTATTTTTACATTTTGCAGGAAATCATTTAATATAGGAGCATCAAAATATTGAATATCATCTTTTCCCAATCCTTTTGCCTTAAACATAACAATTTCGGCACAATTGATCAATTCTAATGTGGATTTTGCCGCTTCCGGATATTCTGCCACACCAATAGAGACAGAAATCCTTATTTCCTGTCCCGTGCTTAAAGTAAAGGGTTGTTTCATCCTGTCAAGAATCAACTTGTAAATATGTTCAACACTGCTGTTTCCACAGGGATTATAAATAGCAATACAATAAATGTCTGCATTAAAGTGAGATACCACTACATTGTCGCTTTTCAGTTCTGCAAGAAACTGCCCGAACTGCTGTACTACTTCATCGCCTACAATAATACCAAGTCCATCATTGATTTTACGGAAATCATCAATGTCAATGAACATTACAGAAACTATATTATTTTCGTCCTCGGCTTTTCTTAAAAAATCAGCAAGAAGCCTTACAAAATAGTTACGGTTATATAATCCTGTAAGCACATCATAATATGCCATATAAGTAAGTTCATCATTCTGTTTCTGGAATTTGGAAACATCCTTAAAACGGATCACTTTATCAGTAGGAATATGATTCTCATCATAAATTACAGAAGCTTCACATTCCACCCATGTCTTTCCGTCCCGAAGGCACACGATACCACTGTCGGACTGTAGTTCTGTCTTTTCCAGAAATAATACTTTTTTGAGCGGAAGCACATATTTATCTTCAATCTCTGAATAGATTCTTGAAATATCCTGTGCATCCCTGATTTCAATTCCCGGGAAAAAATATTCCCAGTTGGCAAGTGTTTTAACAATATTATCCTGAAAATTCACATATAAAAATGCACTGCTTGAAGTGTCACAAATCAAACGCAGCATTTTTTCTTCACCTGCAAGTTTTTGGTTCATTGCATTTAGCAAATCTATCTGATAACGTAGTTCTTCCATTCCTTTTATCCCGCCTATTTTGAGGTAATATATCCTTGAGCCTTCAGCAATTCTGCGCAAAGGACTGCGCCACCTGCTGCGCCTCTGACTGTATTATGTGACAATCCTACAAACTTCCAGTCGTATACACTGTCTTCACGGATACGTCCCACGCTGATTCCCATACCTTTTTCATAATCTACATCCATATTCACCTGAGGTCTGTTATCTTCCTCCAGATACTGGATAAACTGCTTCGGTGCACTGGGCAGTTCTAATTCCTGCGGAACTCCCTTAAAGGATACTAATTTCTCAATCAACTGTTCTTTTGTAACCTTCTTTCTGAATTTAACAAATACAGCTGCCGTGTGGCCGTTTAGAACAGGCACACGGATGCACTGACAGGTAATTACCGGTGTTGTTGCCGGAACAATGACACCATCCTTGACTTCTCCCCAGATTCTTAAAGGTTCCTTTTCACTTTTTTCTTCTTCTCCACCTATATATGGAATAATATTCTCAATCATCTCAGGCCAGTCTTTAAAGGTCTTTCCAGCTCCCGAAATGGCCTGATACGTTGTAGCAACTACTTCATAAGGCTCAAATTCCTTCCATGCAGTTAGCACAGGGGCATAACTTTGAATAGAGCAGTTGGGTTTCACCGCAACGAATCCTCTTGTGGTACCCAGCCTCTTTTTCTGATCCTCAATCACCTTAAAATGTTCCGGATTAATTTCCGGCACTACCATAGGTACGTCCGGAGTCCAGCGGTGTGCAGAATTATTGGAAACCACAGGTGTTTCTGTTTTGGCATAAGCTTCTTCTATCTTTTTAATTTCATCCTTGGTCATATCTACTGCACTGAACACGAAATCAACCTTGGAAGCTACTTCCTCCACTTCATTTACGTTCATTACTACAATTTTCTTAACTGCTTCCGGCATAGGCGTAGACATTTTCCATCTTCCGCCAGCTGCCTCCTCGTAAGTCTGTCCTGCTGAACGGGGACTTGCCGCAATTGTTGTCACTTCGAACCAGGGATGATCCTCTAAAAGAGAAATGAATCTCTGTCCTACCATACCGGTTCCGCCTAAAATCCCCACTTTTAATTTTTCACTCATATTTATATGCTCCTCTCTTCTTGCTGCCTGTTGTTTTCATTAGTCCACAGATGTTCAAGAAATTCTTTATTACGATCAATGACTTCTTTCATGGCCTCCTGTCCCGGCGCCCCGATAGTAAGTCTTTTTTCCACACAGTTTTTAAGGCTGATGGCATCATAAACATCCTCTTCAAATACCGGGCTTATTGCTTTCAGTTCTTCTATACTCAATGCATCAATGGAAGTGTCCTTACCCAGACAGTATAATACCAGCTGTCCTATTATACCATGAGCATCCCTAAAAGGTACTCCTTTGTTTACCAGATAGTCAGCAGCATCTGTTGCATTGGTAAATCCCTTTACAGCGCTTGCTTCCATAATATGGGCATTAAACTTCGTAGAAGCAAGCATTCCGTTAAATAAACACAAACAGTCCTTGACTGTATCAATGGCATCAAAAGTAACTTCCTTGTCTTCCTGCATATCCTTATTATAAGCAAGAGGAATTCCTTTCATAGTAGTCAGAATGCTCATAAGCGCTCCGTATACACGGCCTGTCTTACCACGGACAAGTTCTGCAATATCCGGATTTTTCTTTTGCGGCATAATGCTGCTTCCTGTAGAGTAAGCATCATCCATTTCAACAAAACGGTATTCATTAGAATTCCAAATGATCATTTCCTCTGAAAATCTGCTCAGATGCATCATGATTGTAGAAAGAGCTGATAGGAACTCAATGACATAATCCCTGTCTGCAACGGAATCCATACTATTAAGTGTAGGGCCTTCAAATCCCATTAAAGAAGCCGTATAGTTTCTGTCTAAAGGATAGGTGGTTCCTGCAAACGCTCCTGCCCCAAGGGGAGAATAATTCATTCTCTTATAAATATCATGAAGCCGCGAAGTATCCCGTTTAAACATTTCAAAATAAGCACCCATATGATGAGCCAATGTAGTTGGCTGGGCTTTCTGTAAATGAGTAAATCCCGGCATATAAGTTGTCAGATTTGTTTCCATAATATGGAGCAGAGTTTTAAGAAGTGCTTTAAGATGTTCTGTAATTTCCAATACTTCCGTACGTATGTATAATTTCATATCAAGAGCCACCTGATCGTTCCTGCTCCGCCCTGTATGCAGCTTCTTACCTGCATCACCAATCCTGTCTATCAGATTTGCTTCTACAAAACTATGAATATCCTCATACCGGGAGGTAATAGTTAACCGGCCTTCTGTTACATCACTTCTAATGCCGGTAAGTCCTTTAACAATAGCATCCTTTTCTTCACAGGTCAGAATCCCCTGTTTCTCCAGCATGACCACATGAGCGATACTGCCTTCTATATCCTGCATAAACAGACGCTTGTCAAAATGAATAGATGCATTAAAGTCATATACCATCTGATCTGTCTGCTTTGTAAAACGTCCACCCCATAACTGAGCCATGGTCAGTTTCCTCCATTATTAAATCTAAATTTGATGGTACCACATTTTTCGGGTTTTTTCAATCTTTTTATAAGAAGGAAAACTTCTATGATACTGTTCTATCTCAAAACTTTCTTCATATATTACACATAAATTCCTTTTATTCATAAACTATAACTATAGAATGGAGGAAACAATTATGAATCATCCTATTTTGACCTGCCAGGACATATGTTTCTCCTATCATAATCTGAGCGGTGAAACACAGGCTTTAAATCATATATCTTTTCGGATCAATCAAGGTGAATTTGTAGCGATCATAGGCCCCAGCGGGTGTGGGAAATCCACTCTTTTATCTATGATTGCCGGACTGAGCAAACCGGAAAGCGGAGAAATCAGACTTGAAAATCATGGAGAGAAAAAAATCGGCTATATGCTTCAGCAGGATCACCTTTTTGAATGGCGCACGATTATGAAAAACATACTATTAGGACCTGAAATCAACAAAACCTTAACAAAAGAAAAAGAAGAGCTTGCTTTAAAACTTTTACATGATTATGGTTTATACAAATTTAAGGACAAAAGACCCAGTGAACTTTCCGGCGGAATGAAACAGAGGGCTGCATTGATCCGCACTATGATCATGGAACCGGATATTCTGCTTCTGGATGAGCCTTTTAGCGCTCTGGACTATCAGACCCGGCTGGTTGTTTCCGGTGATATTGGTAAAATTATCAAGAAAATGGGCATAACCGCTATCCTGATTACTCATGACCTGTCAGAGGCAATTTCTCTTGCTGATCGAATCATCGTTCTTTCCAAGCGTCCTGCCACAGTAAAAAGAGAAATTCCCATTCATTTAACACTTCGTGATGATTCTCTTCTTGCACCCAGAAATGCTCCGGAATTTGGCAATTACTTTTCATTATTATGGAAGGAGATATCAGATGAATATGAAAAAAGCGTCATATAAAAATCCGGAAATGTCTGCCCTTCAGCAGCTTTATATTAAAAAACACCGATACCATCACCATTTTGTTACCGCTATGCGGGTTCTGGTTCTATTTTTATTTCTTTTTCTGTGGGAAACAGCAGCCAGGCTCTCCTTAATAGATTCCTTCTTTTTCAGCAGTCCATCCCTTGTAACTGCTTATTTCATTCAAATGCTCAAAGACGGATCTTTCTTTTCCAATACAGCCATTACGCTGCTTGAAACACTGGCCAGTTTCCTGCTGGTTACCTTCATAAGCCTCTTTACTGCCACCATTCTCTGGTACTCAAAAACGCTGTCCGAAATACTGGAGCCATATCTGGTAATGCTGAACAGTCTCCCCAAATCCGCTCTTGCGCCCCTCTTTATCGTATGGCTTGGGACCG
Source organism: uncultured Lachnospiraceae bacterium (assembly GCA_964614185.1). Taxonomy (GTDB): domain Bacteria; phylum Bacillota; class Clostridia; order Lachnospirales; family Lachnospiraceae; genus Suilimivivens. The sequence goes on along the minus strand of CAZTKJ010000023.1, from coordinate 40,483 downwards.
GAACAGATACGATTATTGTCGCCGGGATTTCCGTAGCCGTTTTTGGCTCTATTATCAGTCTCTATACTAGCTTTAAGCATATTGATGAAGAAAAACTGAAACTGATCTACACTCTTGGAGGCACCAGACTGACTGCACTCCAAAAAGTCGTTCTGCCTGCTTCTATACCTGCCATATTAAGCAATATGAAAGTAAATATCGGACTTTCTTTAGTAGGGGTTATTATTGGTGAATTTCTTGCTGCCAGACGTGGCCTTGGTTATTTAATCATTTATGGAACACAGGTATTCCAGCTGAATATGGTAATCACTTCCATTATTATCTTATGTTTCATTGCCATGGCGCTCTATCAATGTATTCAATTTACAGAACATCTTTATAAAAAGAAAGGGATCCGGAATTAAAAAAACAGGTGGCTTAATAAGCCACCTGTAAGCTGGAAAAGGGACTCGAACCCTCGACCTACTGATTACGAATCAGTTGCGCTACCAACTGCGCCATTCCAGCTTGGTTCAACACAACAAAATTATTATAACTATAACTTGTATTTTTGGCAAGTATTATTTGTCAAGGTGTATATCCATCTGCGGAAACGGAATCTTAACACCCGCCTCATCAAGAGTCGTTTTTATTTTTTCCGTAATACGCCACTTAACAGACCAAAATTCTTCATTTCGGGCCCATCCCCTGACTGTCAGAATAACAGAGCTTTCACCAAGGCTTTCTACAAACACCTGTATTTCTTCTCCTTTTAAGATGCCTTCGTCTTCTTCAAGCATCTGCATTAATACCTTTTTCGCCTGTAGAAGATCTTCTTCGTAAGCTATACCTACTTGTACATCAATTCTTCTCTTTTCACTTTTGGTAAAATTTGTAATACATCCATTGGCGAGAGTTCCATTAGGAAGCACAATGACTTTATTATCCGGAGTAGATAACTGTGTATAAAATACATCAATATTCTTAACGGTTCCTTCATTTCCCAGTCCATCCCTGATATAATCTCCTATTACAAAGGGTTTTAGAATCAGGATCAGAATTCCTCCTGCAAAATTACTAAGGCTTCCTTGCAGGGCAAGTCCGATTGCAACACTGGCAGAACCAAGCAGGGCTATAATACTGGCAGCATCTACTCCAAGCCATGATGCAATCATGATGATCAGCAAAAAGTATAATGCATATTTCGCAAAAGAATCAATAAACCGTACTGCACTTTCGTCTATATGACTTCTTTTAAGTCCTTTGCGCAAAAGACTTCGCATCCATTTAATTACCTGAATGCCTATCAGCAGCGCCAAAATGGCAAGTACCACCCGCAGCCCTAAGCGGAATACTCTATCCGGCAATTCTTCCAAAAATTTTTCAATAACGCCAGGATTTACTTTTTCCATACCATAATGACTTCCTTATTTTTTACTATCAGCAGATTCTTTCTTGGGTTTTTCTGTTTCCACTACTTTCAGCTCTTCCTCTGCCTTTTGCGCCTTAATATACTCGGCAGCTGCCGTTTTTTCCGCCTCTTTAGCACGCTTTAATGCCATATTGGCTGCATTTTGAGCCGCAATAGCATCCTCTCTTGCTGCTTTGGCAATTTCTTCTGCCTCTTTAGCGCGTTTAATGGCAGTTTCCTTTGCCTTTCTTTTTTCTATTTCCAGCTTTTCTTTCTCATTATAGGGTGTATAGCTGAAAATTGCCAATGACAAAGGCGGCATTTTCAATTTAATGGAATAAGGCCTTCCATCTGCTGCTTCCTCTTCTGTCTTCTTGGCTCTTGTATTCCGGCTGCTCTTTCCCCCATAAATCTTATTGTCTGTATTTAAGAGTTCTTTATACTTTCCTTCATAAGGAACGCCTACAGTCAATTCCTGCGAAATCCCGGCAAAATTGGCAACTACAAGCAGAGTGTCCTCTTCTTTATCTGCCTTTCTGATGTAGGAAAGCATACACTTTTCAGGCGAAATACAATTAATCCATTCAAATCCGTCACTAACGGTATCCTTGGCATACAACGCCGGTTTTTCCTTGTATAAGAAATTAAGATCTTTAACAAGAAGATTAATTCCCTTGTGCTCCGGATATTGAAGCAGACTCCATTCCGTCTGTCTGGTTTCATCAAATTCTTTAAATTCGGCAATGTCCTGTCCCATAAACAAAAGCTTCTTGCCCGGGTGAGTCATCATATATCCATAGGTCAGACGAAGGTTGGCAAATTTATCTTCTGTGGTTCCCGGCATCTTCCCAATCATAGTGGACTTTCCGTGGACAACTTCATCATGGGAAAATACAGTCATAAAATTCTCACTATATTCGTAAATCATGCTAAAAGTCAGTTCATTATGATGGTGTGCACGGAAATAGGGATCGAATCCTATATAGAATAAATAATCATTCATTAATCCCATATTCCATTTCATGTCAAATCCAAGTCCATCATCTTCCGGCGGTGCAGTTACTTTAGGCCATGCTGTGGATTCTTCCGCTATCATATAAACACCGGGATTGCGTTTCTTCATGATAGAATTCAGATGCTTTAAAAATTCTATGGCTTCCAGGTTTTCATTGCCGCCATAAACATTGGCAACCCATTCTCCGTTCTGTTTTCCATAATCAAGATACAGCATAGAAGCAACTGCATCCATGCGAATACCATCGACATGATACTTTTCTACCCAGTATAAAGCATTGGAAATCAGATAATTGGACACCTGTGCTCTTCCGTAGTTGTAGATCAACGTACCCCAATGAGGATGCTGCCCCTGCCTTGGATCTAAATGCTCATAGAGACATGTACCATCAAATTTAGCAAGTCCATAGCTGTCTCTCGGGAAATGAGCAGGAACCCAGTCAAGAATCACTCCGATCCCTGCCTGATGCAGTGTATCAACCAGAAACATAAAATCATCGGCTGTCCCATATCTGGCAGTGGGCGCATAATAACCGATTACCTGATATCCCCAGGATGCATCCAAAGGGTGTTCCATAACCGGCATCAACTCCACATGTGTATATCCCATTTCTTTGGCATATTCTGCAATGGACGGCGCCAGTTCCCTGTAATTCATATAATCTCCGGTATCCTCATTTCTTTTAAAGGATCCAAGATACAGTTCATAGACGCTGACAGGTGCATCTTTTGTCTGTCTTTTTGGTCTTTCTTTGATCCATGATTCATCCTGCCATTCATAGGAAAAATCTCTGACTATGGATGCCGTATCCGGACGCAGCTGCTGACCAAAAGCATAAGGATCTGCCTTCAAATGAACAAGACCGCCTTTTGTTTTTATTTCATATTTATAACATTCTCCCGGTTTTACATCAGGAATAAAAAGCTCAAAAACACCACCCTCCGGATTCTTTCTCATAGGATGACGTCTTCCGTCCCAATGGTTAAAATCTCCAACTACACTGACACGAACGGCATTAGGAGCCCATACAGCAAAAAATGTACCCTCCATCCCCTTTATCTTCATGGGATGGGCTCCCAATTTTTCATATGAATCATAAAAAATACCTGCATTTAATTTATCAATCTCTTTTTTCTCCAGGCAGACATAATAACTATACGCATCCTTTACTTTTTCTATTACATCTTCCGGAAAATGAACCTCATATTCATATTCTTCCGGAGTTTTCCCCGGCAAAAGACATGCAAAAAAACCAGCTTCATCTACCCGTTCCATTTCTTTCTTCTTGTCTTCCTTCAGAATCAAAAAAACAGATTCTGCATCCGGCTGAAAAGTTTGAAACAGCGTATTTTTCCCTACAGTATGAGGCCCCAGTATTTCATGTGGGTTTTCCTCTTCCGAATAAATAATTCCTTCAATACGTGGCCAGTTCATCAATTTATACAGCTTATTCTCCATAGGATTTCCCCCTATCTTCATTCGGAATATTTATTCCGTAAAATTATTTTATCAAAGATGTCTATACAGTACAAGCGCAAAGTGATATTATAATATATTAGAAAAAACAGATACATTATCTATATATCAGTAAAGGATGGTAACCATGTACGAAACATTAAATGCGAAAGATTTTGACTTTTTAAGCGAAGAAGATAAAGAGCTTTTAACCCGCGTCAGCGCTTATTCCGCAGAGGTGATCGGTGAAGTTGATCCTCAGCAGATGCGTATTTCCCAGCAGCTCGAAAAATTAAAGCCCATTATGCAGGAGATTGCCGCGGAAAGAAAAATGTCCCTTGAAGATATTTTTATTAAATATATGGATCTTGCCAGCCTCGTTCTTGCTAAAAAAGACCAGAAGTTTAAAGACGATATGAAAGACTTTGATGTGACAGAATTTTAATACTTTTTATATACCAAAAGAAGACAGCTTTTGCTGTCTTCTTTTTATTACCACAAGGATGGCTCCTCTATCTGTTATTTAACAACTCTTACCCTGAATACACCATTAACTGCCTTCAGCTTTTCAATGATTTCCTTCTGTGCGGGACATTCAAGATCCAGCATGGTATATGCCACTTCTCCCCTTGATTTATTCATCATATCTGTGATGTTGATTCCTTCATCGCCAAAACATGCTGTGAATTTGGTAATCATATTTGCTATATTCTTATGGAAAATAGCTACCCGTCCGGCCTGTGTGCATACTCCCATATCACAGTTAGGATAATTAACGCTGTTGACAATATTTCCGTTCTTTAAGTAATTCATCATTTCTTTAACAGCCATCTTTGCACAATTATCTTCCGATTCTTCCGTAGAAGCTCCAAGATGGGGAATAACAATACAGCCTTCCTGTCCTGCTGTTGTAGGATTGGGGAAATCAGATACATACTTGCGGATTTTTCCTTCTTTGATTCCTTCTAAGACTTCCTTTTCATTGACAAGAAGATCTCTTGCAAAATTAAGAATGATAACGCCCTCTTTCATTTTGGCAATGGCTTCTTTATTGATCATTCCTTTTGTGGAATCTAAAAGTGGCACGTGCACCGTAATAATATCACAGTTTTCATAAATATCTTCTACATTTAATACATGTTTAACATCACGGCTTAAATTCCAAGCAGCATCTACAGATACATAAGGATCGTAACCATATACTTCCATTCCAAGATGCTTTGCTGCATTGGCAACCTTAACGCCAATAGCACCAAGACCTATAATACCCAGTTTCTTACCAAGGATTTCTGTACCTGCAAATCTTTTCTTCTCTTTCTCTGCTAATTTAGCAATATCACCGTTTTCTTTTTCTGACTGTACCCAGTCAATGCCGCCAACCACATCTCTTGATGCCAGCAGCATACCGGCAATAACCAGTTCTTTCACACCGTTTGCATTTGCTCCCGGCGTATTAAAAACTACAATTCCCTTTTCTGCACATTTATCAAGAGGAATATTATTTGTTCCGGCTCCGGCTCTTGCAACGGCCAGAAGATTGTCGGATAATTCCATATCATGCATGGCAGCGCTTCTAACCAAAATACCCTCTGCTTCAGAGCAGTCTTCAACCTTTGTAAATTCTTCTGTAAAATCTTCAAGTCCTACTTTGGAAATGGGATTCAGACAATAATATTTAAACATTTCCGTTTATCCTCCATTCCTTCTGTTCAAATTCCCGCATAAAAGCAACTAATTTTTCTACACCTTCTATGGGCATTGCATTGTAAATGCTGGCACGCATACCTCCTACCGATCTATGCCCTTTCAGATTCTCAAATCCTGCTTCTTTTGCTTCTTTAATGAATTTGGCATCAAGTTCCGTATCTCCCGTTATAAAGGGTACATTCATAAGAGAACGGTCTTCTGCTCTGACGGTTCCTTTAAAAAGTTTGCTTTCATCTAAAAAATCATAAAGAATCTTAGCTTTCTTTTCATTATATTCTTTCATTGCTGCAAGACCGCCTTGTTTCTTCAGCCATTTAAATACTTTTCCGCAAATATAGATGCCATATGCCGGGGGCGTATTGTATAATGACTCTGCATCAGCATGAATCTTGTATTTTAACATAGTGGGAGTTCCGGGAAGCGTATCTTCTGTGATCAAATCCTCCCTGATGATCACAATAACCACACCGGCAGGTCCTATATTTTTCTGAACACCGCCATAGATAACACCATATTTACTTACATCTACCGGTTCCGACAAAAAACAGGAAGAAACATCTGATACAAGAGTATGGCCTTTTGTATTAGGAAGGGTTTTAAACTTCGTTCCGTAAATAGTATTGTTTTCACAAATATATACATAATCTGCATCTTCAGGAATCGCAAGATCCGAACAATCCGGTATATAAGAAAAAGTCTCATCTGCTGAAGAAGCAACTTCTATGGCTTCACCATAAATCTTTGCCTCCTGATATGCTTTTTTAGCCCACTGCCCGGTTACAATGTATGCAGCTTTCCTGTTTTTCATTAAATTCATGGGAATCATTGCAAACTGCTGGCTTGCACCTCCCTGCAGGAACAGCACCTTATAATTATCAGGAATATTCATCAGTTCCCGCAAATCGGCTTCTGCCTCTTTTATAATGGTGTCATAAGCCTTGGATCTATGGCTCATTTCCATTACGGACATACCCGTCCCCTTATAATCTAACATTTCATCTGCAGCTTCTTTTAACACTTCTTCAGGTAAAACTGCCGGACCTGCTGAAAAGTTGTAAACTCTGGCCACTTTATCTCCTCCTGTCATAAACTTATATCTTACTCTATAAAGATACCCAAAAAATCATTTCCTCATATTTTAAACTGCTTTCAGGCTTTAGTCAACGTTTTCTTCTTTATCCTTTAAATCTGACTCATCAAATGCATCACTGATGGCTGCACCAGCCGGCACCATAGGAAATACTTTGTCATCTTCAGGAATCATGCATTCAATCACTACCGGCTTTTTCATCGCAATAGCTGTTTGAATGGCTCCTTCCACTTCTTCTTTTTTTGTAACCCTGATAGCCTCACATCCAAGACCTCTGGCTACCAGGCAGAAATCTACACCATCATTTAATACTGTCTGTGAATATCTTTTCCCATAAAAAAGTGTCTGCCATTGTCTTACCATACCAAGTACATGATTGTTGATGACTACCTGAATGATCGGAATATGATAGCGGCTGGCAGTTGCCAGTTCATTTAAATTCATTCTAAAACAGCCATCACCTGCTATATTAATGCAGACTTTATCCGGTCTGCCCATTTTGGCGCCAATGCATGCGCCCAATCCATATCCCATGGTTCCAAGTCCTCCCGAAGATAGGAAGGTTCTAGGCTCCGAATATTGATAATACTGAGCTGCCCACATCTGATGCTGCCCTACATCTGTCGTAATGATTGCCTTACCTTCCGTAATTCTGTCTATTTCCTCCATAATATAAGGACAGGACAATTGACTCTCATCATAATTGAGAGGATATTTCTCTTTTAACTCTTTTATATGAGCCATCCACTCAGGATGTTCCATCTGCACAAGTTCTTTGTTGATCTTTTGCAGAATTTCTTTTAAATCACCTACAACATAAGCATCTGAATGGATATTTTTATTGATTTCAGCTGCATCAATATCAATGTGAAGTATCTTGGCATCCGATGCAAATTTGGAAGCATTGCCTACTACACGGTCTGAAAATCTTGCTCCAAGGGCAATCAGCAGATCGCATGTGCTGACGCCAAAGTTTGATGTCTTCGTTCCGTGCATACCAATCATTCCTGTATAGTACTCACTGTGTCCATCCATAACACCCTTGCCCATAAGCGTATCACAAACAGGTGCATCCAGTAACCTGGAAAGTTCCCTGACTTCCTGATAGGCTCCTGAAATAACAGCGCCACCGCCTACATAAATATAGGGTTTTTTTGCAGCCTGCATTAATTCTACTGCCCGTGCAATATCTTCCTGCGTATATTTACAGCTTTCTGCTGCAGGCAAAGGATGCTCTTTTTCATATTCGCAGCTGTTTGCTGTTACATCCTTTGTAATATCAACGAGCACCGGTCCGGGACGTCCGCTTTTAGCAATATGAAATGCCTTACGCAGAGTATCTGCCAAAATATTGACATCTTTAACAATATATCCATGCTTGGTAATAGGCATTGTCACACCCGCAATATCTACTTCCTGAAAAGAATCTTTCCCGAGAAGAGGAAGATTCACATTACAGGTAATGGCTACCATGGGAACAGAATCCATATATGCCGTTGCAATTCCCGTTACCAGATTTGTAGCGCCGGGACCGCTGGTGGCCAGACACACTCCTACTTTTCCGGTGGCTCTGGCATATCCGTCTGCTGCATGAGCGGCACCCTGTTCATGGGATGTTAAAATATGATTGATATCATCACTATGCTTATATAGAGCATCATATACATTTAAGATAGTCCCTCCGGGATATCCGAAAACAGTATCAACCCCCTGTTCTTTTAAACATTCTACAACAATTTCCGCGCCTGTCAGCTTCATATTTTTTCCTCCATTAGTTTCTGCCTATTGATGGTCTATACACTTCATTACTTTTTAGGAATCTCCAAAATCGCGCCTCTGTTTCCACTTGTTACCATTTCCCTGTATCTGGAAAGATACCCTGTTGTGACTTTAGGTTCCCTTGGCTGCCATGCTGCTTTTCTTTTAGCTAATTCTTCATCAGAAACCTTCACATCCAGTTTCATATTCGGAATATCAATACTGATGATATCTCCTTCTTCTACCAGCGCAATAGGTCCTCCAACAGCGGCTTCCGGTGAAACATGCCCGATAGATGCGCCGCGGGATGCACCTGAGAAGCGTCCGTCTGTAATAAGCGCCACCTTAGAGCCAAGACCCATACCTGCTATAGCCGATGTAGGATTCAGCATCTCACGCATTCCGGGTCCTCCCTTAGGTCCCTCATACCGAATGACAACTACATCACCTGCTACTATTCTGCCGCCTTTAATTGCCTCTATTGCATCTTCTTCACACTCAAATACTCTTGCCGGACCTTCATGAACCATCATTTCTTCCACTACGGCAGAACGCTTTACAACACTTCCATCGGGAGCCAAATTACCTTTTAAAACAGCCAGCCCACCGGTAACTGAATAGGGATTATTAATGGGTCTGATTACTTCGGGATCTTTATTAACGGCATTGGCAATGTTCTCTCCCACTGTTTTTCCGGTAACCGTCATACAGTCTGTATTAAGCAGTCCGATATCTGCAAGTTCTTTCATTACGGCATACACGCCGCCTGCTTCATTTAAATCTTCCATGTAAGTAGGACCTGCCGGTGCCAAATGGCACAGATTCGGTGTTTTTTCACTGATTTCATTTGCAAAAGCAATGTCGAAATCAAAGCCTACTTCATGGGCAATTGCCGGCAGATGAAGCATGGAATTAGTGGAGCAGCCAAGTGCCATGTCTACTGTCAAAGCATTTAAAATAGCCTCTTTGGTCATAATATCTCTTGGCTTTATATCTTTTTTAAGCATTTCCATAACGGCCATACCGGCATGTTTAGCCAGCTTGATTCTTTCGGAATAAACCGCAGGAATTGTACCATTACCCTTAAGTCCCATGCCAAGGGCTTCTGTCAGGCAGTTCATTGAGTTAGCTGTATACATGCCGGAACAGGAACCGCAGGTAGGGCAGACCTTTTCTTCAAATTCTCTGACTTCTTCTTCTGTCATGGTTCCTGCTGCATGGGAACCTACTGCTTCAAACATGGAAGATAAGCTTCTTTTCTGTCCTTTAACGTGTCCGGCCAACATAGGTCCGCCTGAAACAAACACAGTAGGAACATTTATTCTCGCCGCTGCCATTAAAAGCCCCGGTACATTCTTGTCACAATTGGGAACCATAACAAGGGCATCAAACTGATGGGCAAGGGCCATACACTCTGTTGAATCTGCTATTAAATCTCTCGTTACAAGAGAATATTTCATTCCTACATGTCCCATGGCAATACCATCGCACACTGCAATAGCGGGAAATACCACAGGTACGCCGCCTGCCTGGGCAACCCCCATCTTTACGGCATCTACGATTTTATCCAGATTCATATGCCCCGGTACGATTTCATTATAAGAGCTGACAATTCCCACCATGGGTTTTCTCATCTCTTCCTGGGTAAACCCCAGTGCATTGAATAAACTTCTGTGTGGAGCCTGCTGCATGCCGGCCTTTACATTATCACTTTTCAATTTTATCCTCTCCTTTTCTCATAAAGTACAAAATCTTCGTTTTCATAGATTTGTTCCATATTATTATTTACATACTCCCAGGGAATCGTATGATAATAATGATAAAATTCCCATTCCATTTCATTATAATCAGGATCTGTCATTTTTCTGTCCAGAAGAAGCAGATCTGTTCCTTCTATCTGAGTATTTTCACAAGTAATATCATATAAGAATTTCATCAGATACTGCTGTGTGCAGTCAGTCACACAAAGATTTCCCATCTGTTCAATATGACTGTTTGTAAGCGCATCCTGAATATAATATTCCCGCATACCATACTGATCCTGGTATCCCTTCCATCCAAAGCGGGAGACGGCAAACAGTATCACTGCAAAAAGAAAAACTACAGCTATCTTTTTCCTTATCCAATTATCACTGCTATTTTGCATAGTCAATCTTTTTAATAAGAATTGTACCAAAAAGACTGTCAGCAATGCAAGTAATACTCCTCCATACAGAAACACCCTGTAATATGGCAGTGCGCATTGTATCGTCAGAAACAGCGGAAGACAAAGGATACCGATTAATAAAAATAAAGGAAACAGTATATTTTCTCTTTTTCTCATTCCAAAAACAATGGTAATAACAAGGCATACGATTCCAAGCGTCACTATCCCTGCAATCACAACCCAAAATCCATCATAATACCAGTTAAGCAGCAGCTTCAGCCAATCGAAAAGACGTCCCAGAAATCCTTCTCTTTCCACACTCTGGATATAAGGCGTAGAAAGCATATAGTCTATTCCTGAAAAAAGAGCTTTGAAAGGAGCTTTCAAAATCAGCTGCACATGCCCCATGCCAAAATAGATGCTGTTTTCATCCTTTACAAGGAGATTTGAACCGATGGCAAGCCAGATAATGGCATACAGAATGATTGTTATAAATGCTGCAGCCACAGAAAACAAGATCAGCTTCACCAGCTTTCTGATGGACTTGCATTCCCGAATTTTTCTGTTCTCTTCTCCTGCTTCCAGAATTCCTTTATATAAAAGATAAAATCCCCCTGTAAAACATATGGGAAGAACCCAATATACATCACTGGTCAGTGTATACAATCCCAACACCAGAGAAAACATGAATACATAATAATACCGTTCCTTACATTTTTCTTCTCCGCATATCTGCATCAGACAGTAAAAAGCGGTAAGAAAACATGTAACTCCCAGTGTATAGCCTCTTCCCTGCACTGCCAGATGATTTACCAAACCCATGGATACATATAAAATGACTGCCGCCAAAGACAGACCTTTATTTAACCAGCATCTTCCTATTTTAAACAGCAGCGCCATATTGGCAAGTGCACACAAAAAGCTGATTCCCCTAAGTCCAAGATAGGGATTGCCTATATAATCAAGGAAACCTGACAATACGGAATATCCCACATGATTATTGGGAACCGGCCAGTGAATGGCCGCATAAACCGGTCCCCGGCTGATAAAATAGTAATATGTATATAATTCATCATACCATGGTGTTAATGCAAACATCCGATATATATAATACACTGCCATTATCAGCATTAAAATCAGAAAACCAATCTTTTCATAATCCCTGTTTCTCTTATCTGTCTCACTTGATTTCATCTGCCAATAAATCACCCATTTCTTTACATCCTACGCAAGTACATCCCTTTGACATAATATCTGTTGTTCTGTAGCCCTTATTCAGAATGCTTTTGACTGCCTTTTCAATAGCATCTGCTTCTTTGTCCAGATCAAAAGAATATCTAAGCATCATTGCTGATGACAAAACAGTTGCAATGGGATTTGCAATATCCTGCCCTGCAATATCCGGTGCAGAACCATGACTTGGTTCATAAAGTCCGAATTTTGTATCGTTTAAAGAAGCGCTGGCCAGCATACCGATAGACCCTGTCACCATGCTTGCTTCATCTGAAAGAATATCTCCAAACATATTTTCCGTCAGGATAACATCAAACTGAGCCGGATTTTTAACTAACTGCATAGCACAATTATCTACCAGCATATGTTCCAACTGCACCTCCGGATAATCTTGTGCCACTTCTTCAACTACTTTTCTCCAAAGCCGTGAAGAATCCAGTACGTTTGCTTTATCTACACTGGTAACTTTTTTCTTTCGTTTCATGGCTACGTCAAAACCTTTAACAGCTATCCGTCTTATTTCATTCTCATCATAAGTTAACGTATCAACAGCCTTTCTGACACCATTTTCTTCTGTAGTATATCGTTCTCCGAAATATAATCCTCCTGTCAGTTCACGCATGATCAGCATATCAAATCCGGCTTCACTGATTTCTTTTTTTAGAGGACATGCGTCGGCAAGCTCCTCATAAAGAACTGCCGGACGAAGATTGGCAAACAGATTCAGTTCCTTACGAATTTTTAAAAGCCCTGCTTCAGGACGTTTCTGGGGAGGCAGCTTGTACCATGGGGATGTGGTAGTGTCACCGCCAATGGAACCCATCAATACGGCATCAGCTGCTTTAGCATCAGCAATAGCCTCATCCGTAAGGGGAATTCCATATGCATCAATGGATGCTCCTCCCATTAAAATATCTTTATATACCATCTCATGTCCGTAAACAGCAGCCACCTTATTGAGGACTTTTTTTGCTTCTGCCACAATTTCCGGTCCTATTCCATCTCCCGGTATACAGGTTATGTGCAATTTCATATGTTTTCTCCTTCCATCTTTCTATGAAAATAAGGCGCTGTACGCGCCTTATCTCTAAACATGATCTGCTGCTTTATTCTGCGTCTGCCTTTTCTACTTGTGCAATAGCAGATTTCTGCATAGGAATACGGCAATTTTTATTATTCCCAAATTCAACAATCACTGTATCATCTGTAATATCAATAATGATTCCATAGAAACCACTGCTTGTCAGAACACAGTCACCAATTTCCAGTGCAGATAACATGGTTGCCATCTTTTTCTGTTCCTTTTTCTGTGGTCTGATCATAAAGAAATAAATAAATACAACAAACAAAATAATATAAATCACCATGATAATGCCGCCACCGGCTGCTGTGCCTGCAGCTGCTGCATCCGCTGTGCCTGCTGTCAATAAAGTACTCATGAAAAATTCCTCCTAAACATAATGTTTGACCTTATAAGCCAGTCTAAAAGTTATAATACACAATCCCACTGTCAAAAACAAGCTTTTTCTCATTTTTCTATTGCATACCCTGTTCCATATCCCCAAGCTTTTTCTTTTTATATGCTGTAAACTTTCCATGTTCCAGGGCATCCCTGATTTCTGTCATCATGGTATTATAAAAGTAAAGATTATGTAGCACACAAAGGCGCATTCCCAGCATTTCCTTTGCTTTCAACAGATGCCGGATATATGCTCTTGAATATCTTCTGCAGGCCGGACACTGGCATCCCGGTTCGATAGGCTGTTGATCCAGCTCATATCTGGCATTAAACAGATTGATCTTTCCGTAATTGGTATATAAGTGTCCATGCCTTCCGTTTCTGGAAGGATATACACAGTCAAAAAAATCAACGCCTCTCTCTACTGCCTCCAGAATATTTGCCGGCGTCCCCACTCCCATCAGATAAGTAGGCTTATCTGCAGGAAGATAGGGCAGAGTTTCTTCTATAATATAATACATTTCATCATGGGTTTCCCCTACGGCAAGCCCTCCGATGGCATAACCGTCAAGTTCAAACTCCGCAATCCGCTTTGCATGGTCAATCCGTATATCTTTAAAAATCGCTCCCTGATTAATTCCAAACAAAAGCTGATCCTTATTAATGGTATCTTCAAGGGAATTAAGGCGCTGCATTTCCTTTTGGCATCTGGCAAGCCATCTGGTAGTTCTGTCTACAGAATTCTGAACATAAAGCCTCTCCGCCCGGCTGGAAGGACATTCGTCAAAAGCCATTGCTATTGTAGAAGCCAGATTGGACTGTATCTGCATACTCTCTTCCGGCCCCATAAAAATCTTATGACCGTCAATATGCGACTGAAAATAAACGCCCTCTTCTTTGATCTTACGCATACTTGCCAGCGAAAAAACCTGAAAGCCGCCTGAATCAGTTAAAATAGGCCTGTCCCATGACATAAATTTATGTAGTCCGCCCATCTGCTTAATGATCCGGTCTCCCGGACGCACATGGAGATGATATGTATTGGATAATTCTATCTGCGTTCCTATCTGCTCAAGGTCTGCTGTTGATACTGCTCCTTTAATAGCGGCTACTGTACCTACATTCATAAAAACAGGGGTCTGTATTACCCCATGGACAGTAGACAGCTCCCCTCGTTTTGCTCTTCCTTCTTGCTTAATAACGCGATACATGATGACTCCTTATAAATACTTATCCCAGAATTCCTCCAGTGTAATTCCTTCTCTGGTAATAATCGTTGCCGCTTCTTTCCCTACATACCGAAAATGCCATGGTTCAAATTCAATACTGGTAATATGCTCTTTGCCCAGAGGATAACGCAGGATAAATCCATATTCACAGCTATGCTCCGCAAGCCACTTGCCCGCATCGGTATCGGCAAATCCTTCGTCCAAGTTCGTATAATCATTTGAAATAATATCAATAGCAAGTCCTATCTGGTGCTCACTGGCTCCCGGCACAGTAACTGTCTGGGAAGAAATTGCATATGCATCCATATAAGACATTCCTTTTTTCATATATGCTTCTATCTTACGGTTAAATAATACAGACTGATAATTCAAATCACGGTATGGTGAACAGATTGCAAGAGTCACATCATCCTGTTTTGCGGCCTGCATCATGGAAAGCAGCTCATCTATAATACGTTCATCGCACTGCATATCCCCTTTTATCGTTTTAATGGTTCCCAAGGTAAATTCATAATCACCGGGAATGGAATGCTGTTTATTAATAAGAACAAGCTTCCAGTCGTCCTGACTGAATTCAGGATTTACTACTGCTTCTGTCTGCTGCCCATGAGTCTGCACTTCTGCCTTTTCTAAATCTGTGTTTTCTTCCAGAATTTCTGAAAGGGAATATTTATCCACTTCTTCCATGCTGTACAATTCAGCTTCTCCATAACCCTCTAATACATCTTCATCTTCCAAAAACGTCAGTTCATCGATCTTAAGGCTTTCTTCATCTGCAAGGGTAATACCAATATCCTCCGATATGGTAATAGGATCAACATTAGCCGTTTCTGCGACAAACCCATTGTCCTCCTGAAATACAGGATACGCAAAGCTGTTTCCCACCATAAAACACAGCAAAATAAAGGTGACACAGGCAAAACGCTTAGTCCCCTTTCTGAAATATTCAGCAACGTAAAAAAAGCATAAGCTGGCTGCCAGCCCCACAATGGCCGGTATCCTCAAAAGCTTACTTCTTCTACCCATATTTATAAAGAATTCTGTTATTCTTTTTTTCAGTGTTTTTTTCATCTGCATGACCGGTACTCGCTCTATCTATATATTATTTAAGAAACATAAATCTACTATGTTTCGAAAAATACCTACTGTTATCTTACCATAAATATTGCTTTTGTACAGTATATTCGTAAAATTTATTTTAAATTTCTCTAATTTCTTGCTACTGACTCCAATTTCAGCTATAATCATTTTTAATTCTTACACTTTAAGTCATTTTAATCTGACTTATTTCAGAGAAAGGATACAGTATGGCAGGTTCATCTTTTGGAAGTTTATTTACAGTTACCACATGGGGAGAATCGCATGGTAAAGCGATTGGCGCTGTCATTGACGGCTGCCCTGCAGGTCTTCCCCTTACAGAATCGGATATTCAGGCTTTTCTTGACAGACGTAAACCCGGACAATCCGCTATATCTACTCCACGGAAGGAAAATGACTGCGTAGAAATCCTGTCCGGTACTTTTGAAGGAAAGACTACCGGCACCCCCATTTCTCTTATGATCCCCAATACTTCTCAGAAGTCTTCCGATTATAGTGAAATTGCTTCTTATTATCGTCCGGGACATGCCGACTATACCTTTGATGCCAAATATGGTTTTCGTGATTATCGCGGTGGAGGACGTTCTTCCGCCCGGGAGACGGCAGGACGTGTGGCTGCCGGAGCCATAGCCTCTAAAATATTGAAAGAAATGGGGATTACGGTTACTGCTTATACTAAGTCAATCGGTCCTGTCAGTATCAATATGGAAAATTTCGACAGGGAAGCTATTTTTTCCACTGCTACATGCATGCCTGATAAAAAAGCTGATGCTGAAGCTGCTGCATATCTTTCGGAATGTATGAAAAATAAGGATTCTTGCGGCGGTGTTGTAGAATGTATCATTTCCGGATTGCCAGCCGGAATCGGCGAACCCGTCTTTCACAAAACAGATGCCCTGCTTTCCGCTGCAGTCATGTCGATTGGTGCTGTTAAGGCTGTGGAAATTGGAGACGGTTTTACCGTTGCTACTGCAACCGGCTCACAAAATAATGACGCTTTTACCATACAGAACGGACAAATATGCAAAAAGACCAATCATGCAGGAGGTATTTTAGGCGGCATCAGTGATGGCTCTGACATAATACTTCGCGCCTATTTTAAACCCACTCCCTCTATCTTCCAAAAGCAGGAAACCGTAAATAAAAATAAAGAAGCCATTGAAGTGGAAATCAAAGGCAGGCATGACCCTGTTGTTGTTCCAAGAGCTGTTGTTGTGGTAGAATGTATGGCTGCTCTTACGATATTGGATGCCTGCATGAAAAATATGAATTCCCGTCTTGATTATCTGACAGATTTTTATAAAAACAATAAGTAATTTCCTATTTATATAAATACAAAAACCCCGCAGCTGCGGGGTTCTTATTATCTTTCATTCAGTTTATGGAATATAATACAGTTTGGCTGATCTACTTTCATTTCCCTGCCATTCATAATAATTGTTCCTTTTTCCATATCTACAGTAAAAAATGTCATAGTATCTGTCTCATGGTTCAGTGAAACAAGATGCTTATTATCCGGGAACAATGCAGCATCCTTTGGATAATCCCCACTGATAGGCAGGCAAAGTATTTTGGTAAGCAGACCTGTTTCCTGTTCGATGGAATATAAAACAACGCTGTTATCTCCTGCATTAGAACTGCATAAATAATTGAAATCTTCTGAGATATTCAATGCACTTGCTGCCGAACCGCCGGCATGATAATCATTCAATGTCGAAATTGTCTGGATTTTTTCAAATTCAGGACTATTATGCTTTTCATCAATATAATATTGATAAACATCAATATAGTTCTTCAATTCATGCACCACATACATATACTTCCCATCTTTAGAAAACTTTAAATGTCTTGGGGCTGATTCCTGTTCGCTTCTGATAATATCCACCTGACGAAGCTTTCCCGAATCATGATTTACACCATAGATAACGATATGGTCCATTCCAAGGTCTGCCGCACATAAATAGCGGTTATCTCTGGTCATTTTAACACAGTTAATATGTGGACGGAAATTGCGCTCTGCAATGCTTCCAAGGCCCTTATGGAAAATCTCATCTGTAATTTCACCTATGGAACCATCTTCATGAACTCTAAGGGCCGTGAGTTTGGCATCATGATAACCTGCCACAAATAAAAACTTATCTTCATAATCAGTGGAAAGATAACATCCTCTCATACCGTTAATAGATGCATGATTTAATGCTTTCAGGCTTCCGTCTTTAAGGATTTCATAAGATTCCACTCCAAAATCCGTGATAGAATACAGGAATTTCTGATTGTGAGATATGGTTATATAGGAAGAATTGGTAATTTCCACCTGATCCTTCTCAGTAAATCTGCCGTTCTCCATATCTACATCATAAATACGGATTCCGCAGTTGCTTTTATTTCCGGAGGTATAAGTAGATACATATGCAACATATTTTTCTTTCTTCATACTTTCATTCCTTCCTGATAACTATACCATTATGATAAATCTGCATAGAGGTATTATACCACAAGTTAAAAACCTTGTTAAGAACTAAAAATTTCGGCATGGCATTATTTCTTAATTTCCAATATAAATATATTGACATTCGCTCTCTTATCTGTATAATTGTTATCAGTGCATTGGTTTAGTGTTAGTAAACTTTTAGTTTATTATTTCTTCGTTTCACATATCGGAACCTCAAAGTAGAAAGGCAATATTTATGCAGATAGGTAATAAAATCAAAGATTTAAGAATCCAGAAAAATTTAACTCAGGAAGAGCTTGCTGACAGATGTGAGTTGTCTAAGGGATTCATTTCACAGTTAGAAAGAGATTTAACCTCTCCTTCCATAGCCACCCTGATTGATATTCTGCAATGCCTGGGTACTGATTTAAAAGATTTTTTTGATGATTCTGAAGATGATCAGATTGCATTTAAAGAATCAGATTATTTTGAAAAAATTGATGAAGAATTAAAAAATAAAGTAGAATGGATCATCCCCAATGCCCAAAAGAACATGATGGAACCCATCCGCCTTACTCTTTCTCCCGGTGGTTCCACTTATCCGGACAATCCCCATGAAGGAGAAGAATTCGGATATGTCCTCTCCGGAAGCATCCGACTGATTATCGGCAAACGTACCGTTAAGGTAAAAAAAGGCGAATCCTTTTACTATACAGCAAATGCAACACACTATATAAAGGCAAATGAAAAAACAGGCGCTACCCTCATCTGGGTCAGCACACCACCAAGTTTCTAAAGAATACAGGAGGAGTTTTCCATGAATAAGATTTTAATCGACTTACAGCATATTACAAAATCCTTTGATGGTCAGATGGTCTTAGATGATTTAAACCTTTATATCAGGGAAAACGAATTTTTAACTCTGCTAGGGCCCAGCGGCTGTGGAAAAACTACTACTCTGCGGATTTTAGGCGGTTTTGAAACACCTGATAAAGGAAATGTCATTTTTAACGGCGCCGATATTACACAAATGCCTCCTAATAAACGCCAATTGAACACAGTGTTTCAAAAATATGCTCTTTTTACCCATATGACTATTGCAGAGAATATTGCATTCGGCCTTAAAATAAAAAAGAAAAGTAAATCTTACATAGATGATAAAATCAGATATGCTTTAAAGCTTGTAAATCTGGATGGATATGAAAATCGTATGCCTGATTCTTTAAGCGGCGGCCAGCAGCAGCGTATTGCCATTGCAAGAGCTATTGTCAATGAACCTAAGGTACTGCTCCTTGATGAACCTCTCGGTGCCCTGGATCTAAAGCTCCGTCAGGATATGCAGTATGAATTGATCCGTCTGAAAAATGAGCTGGGCATTACCTTTATTTATGTTACCCATGATCAGGAAGAAGCCCTTACTATGTCAGATACCATCGTTGTCATGAATCAGGGATATATCCAGCAGATCGGCTCTCCTGAAAAAATCTATAATGAACCGGAAAATGCCTTTGTTGCTGACTTTATCGGAGACAGCAATATTATAGGCGGCATTATGGTTGAAGACAGACTGGTGGAAATCTTCGACACAAAATTTCCATGTGTGGATACAGGTTTTGGCTGCAGCAAACCTGTAGATGTGGTAATCCGTCCTGAAGACGTTATCCTGTCCGAGCCGTCAAAGGGCAAGATCCAGGGAGTTGTCACTCACCTGATTTTTAAAGGCGTTCATTATGAGATGGAAGTTACTGCCAACGGCTATGAATGGCTGGTACATTCCACCAGCATGTTTCCTGTGGGAACTAATGTTGGCATTGATGTGGATCCTTTTAATATTCAGATAATGAATAAGCCTGCTTCTGAGGATGAGGAGGCCGTAAAAATTGATGAATAGTGTAAAGAAAAAATTACTTGGCACACCATATTTTATCTGGTCCGCTATTTTCATTGTAGTTCCTCTATGTATGGTTTTTTATTATGGATTGACAGATAAAAGCGGCGCCTTTACTTTTGAAAATATATGTTCCATTACTTCACCTGAACACAGTAAGGCATTATGGCTGGCACTTTTACTTTCCCTTATTTCCACTTTGATCTGTCTGCTGCTGGCCTATCCCCTTGCCATGATCCTGTGCAGAATGAATGTTAACCAACATAGCTTTATTGTATTGATTTTCATTCTTCCGATGTGGATGAATTTTCTGCTTCGCACACTGGCCTGGCAGACTCTTCTTGAAAAGACAGGCGTAATTAATAATATACTGTCCTTTTTACATCTCCCGGCCCTGAACATCATCAATACCCCTTATGCCATTGTTTTGGGTATGGTATATAACTTTTTGCCTTTTATGGTCCTGCCCATTTACAATTCACTGAGTAAAATCGATGTAAATATAACAAACGCTGCCAGAGACCTTGGGGCCAACAGTATGCAGGTATTTATAAAAATCACTCTTCCACTTACTATTCCCGGTATCATCAGCGGCATGACTATGGTATTTATTCCGGCACTTACTACTTTTGTAATCAGCAATATTCTTGGTGGAAGCAAAATTCTTCTTATTGGAAATGTTGTGGAACAGGAATTTACCCAGGCCAGCAACTGGCATCTTGGCAGTGGACTTTCCATTGTACTGATGCTGTTCATCCTGGTCAATATGGCAGTTTCTGCTATTTTTGATAAAGAAGGGGAGGGTTCTGTACTATGATCAAAAATACAGCCAAAAAGATTTATCTCTTCCTTATTTTTGTTTTTTTGTATGCTCCTATTGCCACATTGATCATATTGTCCTTTAATGCCAGTAAAACACGGGCCAAATGGGGTGGCTTTACTTTAAAATGGTATAGGGCCTTATTGCACAATGCAGATATTCTGCAGGCGCTCTTTCACACCCTTTCCATTGCCCTCATCGCTTCTGTTGTGGCAACTGTAGTAGGGACTATTGCCTGTATTGCCATTATGAATATGAAGCGGCGTTCCCGCAGTATCATTATGGGAATCACCAATATTCCCATGTTGAATGCCGATATTGTAACCGGCATCTCACTGATGCTGCTCTTTATCAGTTTGGGATTTCGCTTTGGTTTTGGAACCATACTGCTGTCTCATATCACCTTTTGTATTCCTTATGTGATCCTAAGCGTTATGCCAAGGATGAAGCAGCTAAATCCCAGCACCTACGAAGCCGCTCTTGACCTTGGAGCCGGTCCCGTATACGGATTTTTCAAAGTAGTCCTTCCTGATATAATGCCAGGTGTATTATCCGGTTTTTTAATGGCCTTTACCATGTCTTTGGATGATTTTATTATTACCCATTTTACAAAAGGTGCCGGTGTGGATACTCTGTCTACTAAAATTTATACGGAAGTAAAAAAAGGAATTAAGCCTGAAATGTATGCACTATCTACTATCATCTTTCTGACGGTTCTAATTCTTTTACTGCTGGTAAACAAAGCTCCCAGCAGCAAAAAATCAAAGCTTTGATATTGTTTTACGAAGGGAGTCATTTTATGAAAAAATTATTAAGTTGCGCCATAGCCGCCAGCGCTCTTTCTCTTGCTCTTTTTGGCTGCAGAAGCTCTGGTGGGGAAAATGGAGAGGTTATTGTTTACAACTGGGGAGAATACATTGACCCTGAGACAATTACCATGTTTGAAAAAGAAACAGGCATCAAGGTTGTATATGATGAGTTTGAAACAAATGAAGTCATGTATCCAAAAGTAGAAGCCGGTGCTACAGCTTATGATGTTATCTGTCCTTCTGATTATATGATTCAGAAAATGATTGAGCACGATCTGCTTGCAGAAATTGACTTTGACAATATTCCCAATGTCAGCAATATCGGTCAGCAATATTTTGAACAATCAAGGGAATTTGACCCGGAAAATAAATATTCCATCCCTTATTGTTTCGGCACCGTAGGAATCCTCTATAATAAGACCATGGTATCCGAACCGATTGACAGCTGGTCAGTTCTTTGGGATGAACAATATACTGATAATATTCTGATGCAGGATTCTGTAAGAGATGCTTTTATGGTAGCGCTTAAGCGGAACGGACATTCTATGAATACTTTGGATGAGGGTGAGCTGGAAGCTGCCAAAAATGCTCTGATTGAACAAAAGCCGCTGGTTCAGGCCTATGTTATTGATCAGGTCAGAGATAAAATGATCGGAAATGAAGCTGCATTAGGTGTTATATATTCCGGCGAAGCAATCTATACCCAGCGTGAAAATGAAGATTTGGAATATGTAATTCCTAAAGAAGGCACCAATGTCTGGATTGATTCCTGGGTCATTCCCAAGAATGCGCCTAATAAAGAAAATGCAGAAGCATTCATTAATTTTATGTGCCGGGAAGATATTGCACTTATTAATTTTGAATATATCACTTATTCTACTCCCAATACTGCTGCACAGGCTTTGATCGAAGATGAGGACATCAAGAACTCTCCCATTGCTTTTCCCGATTTAAGTCAGTATGAAAATTTAGAAACTTTCCATTATCTGGGTGATGAAGGAGATTCTCTCTATAATGATCTCTGGAAAGAAGTAAAAGCAAATTAAAGACAATCACAGGCTAATCAATTGACCTCCAAAAGTTAGACAAAATCTAGCTATTGGAGGTCAATTTTTAAGGTTAAATATAGTTTTAAATTTAAGGAAAATAGCTTGCTTCTGCAAAACACTCTTCTATATTTCTTAAAATATCGCATGATATTTTAAATCGAATTTTGTCGAAATTTGTAAAAAATTAAATCTAAAATTAATTTTAACATTATCAATTTGTTTTCTGTTTCCATTAAATAACAGTTATTTTTTTAAGTTCTTCCAAAGTACCATAGAATACATTCTTATCAATATATTTCTCCTGCCCCTGATATCCCTCCATAACAGCTTTATCTGTATACTGCCAAAAGCTCCAATCTATCATAACCGGTGGATAATATACATTTCTGATCCATATAGGGTATTCTTCAAATTCACCTTTTATATAATCATGATAAGCCGTATAAGTCGTATAGATAATAGGCTTTACCTGATATTGTGTTTCTAAATCTGCAAGCAGCTTCCCAAGCTCTCTGTAAACATCCTCTTTGTCGGGAGGATTCTGAATCTTATTTCCGTAATATTCAATATCAATAACAGGTGAAAGCTTTTTTGAAAGATCTCCTACTGTTTCAATATAATGCGCTGCCTGCATCTCTCCCGGACTGTCAAAGCTGAAGAAATGATACGCTCCCATACAGATATTAGTCTGCTGTGCATCCTGCCAGTTCTGATAAAAGCATTCGTCCACATAACTGCTTCCTTCAGTTGCTTTAATAAATGCAAAATCCACTTTCTGCTCTTCTAACTTTTTCCAGTCAATATTTCCCTGGTAATGAGATACATCAATGCCGTGAAGTTCATACTTGTTGGCAAATATGGGAGTCATCTGAATATCTTTATGCCAGATGAGATATCCTATGACCAGGACCCCTGCCAAGATTACTGCCATCAATTTCTTTCTCATTCTGCATTCTCCACTAACTGCGTATCTGACCGGAGCCTTTAATAGTATATTTATATGAAGTAAGCTCTTTTAATCCCATAGGACCTCTGGCATGAAGTTTCTGTGTGCTGATTCCTATTTCCGCACCGAATCCAAACTCATAACCGTCAGTAAATCTGGTGGAGGCATTTACATAAACGCAGGCTGCATCTACCTCATTTAAAAATTTCTCTGCATTTTCTGCATTCTCTGTAATAATCGCTTCCGAGTGATGAGTACTGTAGGTGTGGATATGAGTAATGGCCTCTTCAATGGAAGCAACAGTTTTTATGGAAATAATCAAATCAAGATATTCCATTCCATAATCTTCTTCCGTTGCCAGGCTGCAGTCAATGACCTCACATACCTGCTCATCTCCACGAATTTCCACACGTTTTTCCCCCAGATTTTTTGCAAGATAAGGAAGCAGTCTGTCCTTGATATTTTCATGGATAATTAAAGATTCACATGCATTGCACACGCCAACCCGCTGTGTCTTGGCATTTATAATAATGGAAACCGCCTTCTCAATATCAGCAGATTCATCCACAAAGATATGACAGTTTCCGGTTCCTGTTTCAATTACGGGAATGGTACTGTTCTCTACCACGCTGCGAATCAATCCTGCGCCTCCTCTTGGAATTAAGACATCCACATATTCCTTCATACGCATAAATTCTCTGGTAGTATCCCTGTCCGTTGCTTCAATCAATGAAATTGCATCAGGTGTCACTCCTGCATCCTTTAAAGCTCCCCGGATAATATTGGTAATTGCTATATTAGAATGGATTGCATCTTTTCCTCCTTTTAAAATTACAGCATTACCGCTCTTAAAACAAAGTCCGAAAGCATCTGCCGTAACATTGGGCCTGGATTCGTAAATAATGCCTATAACCCCCAAAGGTACACGCTTCTTTTCTATGAAAAGACCATTAGGGCGTTCAAATTCTTCCAATACTTCCAAAATAGGATCAGGCAGACTGACAATCTGCATAATCCCTTCTGACATTCCCTTTATCCTGTCTTCCGTCAGTTTTAATCTGTCAAGAAGACCTTCTTTCATTCCTTGTTCAATTCCCTTTTCCATATCAAGGGCATTGGCTTTTAATATTTCATCTTTTTGATTCATTAAAGCTTTCGCCACTGCACAGAGCGCTTCATCCTTCTTTTGGGCGGACAACTTCTGAACCTCATATTTAGCAGCTTTTGCGCTGCATCCAAGTTCCTGTAGTGTTTTCATAATCATATTCTCTCCATATCTGAAATAATTTCATTTTCCGTAATAATCATATCTGTCCTTACATCATTTTCTTCTACTGGAACCTGTCCTGCTATCTGGCATTCAAAAGCAATCCCTGCTTTAAACACATTCGGAATCCTATGTAAGAATCTGTCGTAAAATCCTTTGCCATATCCCATTCGTCCCATCTGTCTGTCAAAGACAGAACCGGGCATCATCAGAAAACATCTGTTTTCCTTTGCCATTTCCTTTGTAAATCTTTTCTCCGGATCAGATTTAGGTTCTCTAATCCCCTGATATCCCGGATAAAGATCACTTAATGAGAAAATTTCATAAAAATTAATATCCAGTCCCTCTACTGTAGGTGCAAAAATTCTTTTGCCATTCTCCATAAGAAACAGCTCTTCCACCAAGCCTGTAGTCATTACTTCGCTGCGATAATCCATATAGACCAGAATAATCTCTGCTTCCTGAAAGCTCTTTACGGTTTTAAGTCTCTCCCAAATTTTCATGCTTTTAGAAAGACGTTCTCCTTTAGTCATATTGTCGCGATATGACAGGTACTTACTTCTGATATTCTGCTTGTGTATTCTGTGTTTACTTTCCATAAGCAATCCTTTCCGCAATTTCTTCTGCTACCTTTATGCCATCCATAGCCGCCGATGTAATACCCCCTGCATATCCTGCTCCCTCGCCGCATGGATAAATTCCCTTTATGGATGATTGCAGTTTTTCATCCCTGTTAATCCTAACCGGAGAGGAAGTCCTGCTTTCAATCCCTTCTATCAGAGCATACTCATGATCATATCCCTTTATTATTTTTCCAAATTGTTCCATTCCTTCTAAAAAAGCTTCGTTCAATTTTTCGGGCAGGATTTCATGCACACCGGCATAACACCATTTTCCCTTGATGCAGGGAGAAAATTCCTCCGGTATCTGCTTTTTGTTATTTGCAGAAATCTTTTTCCCCAAAGCCTTTTTAAAAGTTCCATACCGTTCCACCGGAATTTCACCTTTGCCTATATTGAATGCCTTTTCCTCCAGTTTCTTCTGGAATTCTATTCCTGCCAGCGGATGAGTGCTTCCATAGTCTTTTGGCGTCACTGAAATAATAATAGCGCTATTGGCATTTTTTCCATCTCGTCCACTATAGCTCATGCCATTGATGGCAAGCCTTCCTTCTTCTGAAGAAGCATTCACCACATAACCACCGGGACACATGCAGAAAGAATACACGCCCCTTCCATCAGAAGAAGATGCTGTCAGCTTATAGGGCGCATTTCCAAGAATTGCAGCATCTTTTCGACCATACTGAGACAAATTGATCATTTCCTGAGGATGCTCCACTCTAAATCCTACAGCAAAGGATTTTGCCTCCATATCCACTCCCATATCATACAAAACCCTGAAGGTATCTCTGGAACTGTGTCCTAATGCCAGCACTACATATTGGCCAGGAACTTTTTCTCCGGTATGAAGCTTCACGCCTGCAATTCTGCCGTCTTTTACTTCAAATCCCGTTACTTTTGATTCAAAGCGAACCTCTCCCCCAAGAGTTATAATGTGTTCTCTTATATTCTTTACCACCTTAGCAAGTATGTCTGTACCGATATGCGGCTTATAGTCATAGAGAATTTCTTCAGGAGCTCCTTCTTTTACCAGAATAGAAAGCACTTCCCTGTTCCTGCCATATTTATCTTTTACCAATGTATTCAGTTTGCCATCAGAAAAGGTTCCTGCACCACCTTCACCAAACTGAACATTCGATTCTTTATTCAGACTGCCGGTATTCCAGAAGCATTCCACATCCTTAATTCTTTCTTCTACTTTCTTGCCTCTCTCAAGCAAAATAGGACGAAATCCTGCCTCTGCCAACATATAGCCGCAAAACAGACCGGCAGGTCCCATTCCCACAATAATGGGCCTTACCTGACCTTTATAGTCTGATATGGGAAACCGATACTTCATTTCATTCTGTATCGTAACCTGCTTTTTGTTGCAATGTTTGTAGACTTCTCTCTGGTTTCTTACTCTTAAATCCAGTATATAGTTAAAAAACAACTCCGGCTTTTTTCTGGCATCAACAGAACGCCGTACAATCATTATTTCAGGAACTTCCAAAATGCCAAGAAGCTCCATTACTTTCTGTTCCAAATCCTGCTGTGTATGTTCTATCGGCAATTTTAACTGATTAATCCTTAGCATCTTAAATCCCTTCAATATCCGGCGGCATTTCTGCCTGCAACAAACCCGCTTGTCCATGCCCACTGCAGATTGTAGCCTCCACATTTTCCATCCACGTCAAGCAGCTCACCTGCCAGATAAAGACCCTTTTGCTTTTTGGACTGAAGCTGCATATCCACTTCTGAAAAATCCACGCCCCCTGCACAGATCTGAGCATTTTCCATGCCATTGGTACGATCAATATGTATCACCAGATTTTGAAAATTGGACATGAACTTTTTCAGGTTTATCCATCCTATCTCATGAATTTTCTGATCCGGTTTCCACCCCATATATTTTACCATGGCAACATTAATTTTCTTATGTATCATGCCAAGCAGAAATTCTTCCAGAGAAGCTCCTTCCATACCTTGAAATCTGTTATGCAGCATGGAAAAGAACTGCTCCTTTTCATAATCAGGGAAAAAATTTACCATAACAGAAACTTTTTTTCCTTCTGCTAATGCATATCCTGCTTCTCTGCTAAATTGAAATACCGGAATACCGGAAATTCCATAGTCTGTAAACTGCAGCTCTCCCCATTCTCTTGCAATGACTTTTTCTTCTGCTGTTAACGCAATCTCCGCCTGCAGTCTTACTCCTGCCATTCCCTTTATAAAACTGTCTTTTGACCGCAGCTGCACTAAACCGGGCATGGGCTTTCTGATGGAATGTCCAAATCCTTCCGCTATCTGAAATCCGCTTAAGCCATCCAGCCTTTTCTGCCCTGCCGGCCCGCCGCAGGAAAGAATCAATCTGTCAAAGAAAAATTCTCTCTCTCTGCTCCTGACCAAAAAGCAATTTCTTTTATTAAAAAAAGAAACCTCGGTAATTTCTGCCTCGGTAATAGCCATTACCTTTCGTTCCTTCAACATTCTTCTTAAAACATCAAGTACCGTAGAAGCCTGCTCCGAATAAGGATATAAATATCCGTTCTTATTTTTGATCATCATGCCGTTTTTTTCAAAAAATGTAATTGTATCTTCTACCGAAAAGGCAGCAAATATCTTTTCCAGTTTTTCCTTATCATCACAGTAGTACTTATTTTTATGGAAATCAAGATTGCTAAGGTTGCACTTGCCATTTCCCGTGGCCAGTATTTTTTTACCCACTCTGTCATTCTTTTCAAAAAGCACTGTTTCCACACCATGGCCGGCTGATTCTATAGCTGCCATAATCCCGGATGCTCCGGCTCCTACTATGCCTATCTTCATTTTATCTGATAACCATGTCCTTTCCCCATTATCCGCTTAACTGGAATATGACTCCAGGAAATTGTATAATTCATTCTCTGTTTCTATATACTTCATATGCAGGATTTCTCTTTGAATGGTCCATGGCAGTTCTTCTACCCGGATTCCCGTGTTCATATAAACATGGGTCAGGCTCTTATCATAGACTACTACACAATGATTTTCATTTACCAGAAAAAATCCTTCTTCCTCTCTTTCATAGCTTTTGCGTACTACCACTCTGACCGGTGAGAAGGATAACAGTTCGATATGGGAAAAACCTTTTTCCAGATCTGTAAGGGAAGGACTTTCCTCATATTCCCTTAATTCTCCTTCCAGCTCCTGCCTGTTAAGTCCAAGATATTTATCCGGCGGCATCTCCTCATTTTCCTTTAATTCTCCACTTAATGCATCATAAGAAAGCACTATATAACTGGTATCTGCCGTAATAACTGGTTCTGCCTGATATCCTGTCTCTATTACCGGCTCACTGGGGATTACTTCCTCTTCATACACCATGGGCTCACTTTGTGCCGAACCCGGATAAAAAAATTCATAAATTGCCATATTCGCGGCAAATCCCATTCCAAACATTGTAATGGGATAAATAAAAAACAAGCTGATACGTTTTACAAATTTCATAGCACGGTCACCTTTACTATTTGTTTATAAACAGTATCAGCCAAAAAAGAAAATTCTATTCCTTACATAAATCTCATCAATCTGCCAAGCCAAAGCAAAATACCGCCTAATGGCATATTTATAACTTCTTCCTCTGTTACAGCTCTCGTTACCACCAATAGAACCATATAAATGATAATCCCCAACGGAAAGCAGATCACAAGGGCAATTGTAGTACCTGCCAGAGAGGAAATTCCCTTATTAAGAAGCATCACTAAAAGTCCTGCTATAGCTCCGGAAACAATCGTAAAGGCTGCTGTATGTATCCACTCCTGCCTGTACTGTAGCACCCTGCTTACCATAACAAATCCGGAAACCATCAATATTGCAAAGAAAACAATATTTCCGATAATGACTGCGGATATAGACAATTTAGTGCCAGTAAGCAATGCAGGTACCAGCATGACATGAACTGCAAATGCAATAGCTTCATACAAGATCACATATTTCATTCTTTTAAGCTGTATCAGAATACTTGCAAAAAAATTAGAAAATACTGACAGCACAATGAGGATGCTTCCTAATGTAACAAAAACTGCTGTATCCTTATTATTTCCTTTATACAATAAATTCAGCAGATTTTCTGACAGAACCGCTGTAAATATGGCTATCGGTACAGAAATAAGCGCCGTCTGATGTATCAATGCCGCTGTTTTTTCCCTTGCTGTCCTAAATTCTTCCCTGTCTATATGGTAGATGATTCTTTTTATCTGACTGTCGCCGTTTACCAAAATCAGCAGCAAACTGATGATGCCGATTACCACCAGATATTTTCCGTAGTAGTTGCCCCATACAGATACGGCATCTGTTCCTTCTCCTGCCATTCTGATAAAGAAAATACCGTCAAAGAAAGGTACGATTCTGAATAAGAATGCATATGCCGCAAAGGGAACTGCCGTTCCTATCAGCATATGGGAAATTGCCACTCCTCCATCCTGATTCTTGGAAAAGTCTCTTAAAACCTGTTTCCTGATACTACCGCGATATAAGAAATATAACAAAAGCAAGTGCAGGAAACCAAGTACAGAAGCAGCCAGAATACCGATACAGGCCCCCATTGCTCCATAAGATGCCGCATAGTCCTCATTCTGGAGAAGTGCAGATACCTTTACTCCATACTTATGGAGCATTGTTGCAAAAAGTAATCCCAAGAACATCAAAAACAGCGTTTTAAGGGCCAGAGAATGTATAGAGGGCATTCGTGACCCATTGCCTTCAAAATACCCTCTGAAAACTCCTGTCAGCATCTGAAAAACAACAGCAGGGACAATCATACTGACTGCCATTCCCGAAAGAGGGGCTCCTACAATCTGTTTCACAAATACATTTCTTGTAAAGCTCATCAGAACCCCAAGCAGTATGCCTGCTATGGCCGCTAACAGCAATGCCGCCTTAAGAACTCTTCCTGCATTTCTAAACTGTTCTCTTTTTACACGGTATCTTACTAAAGCTGAAACTGCTTCAAGCAGACCGTATGTAAAAATACATCCTGCTGCTACATACAATTCATTGGCAATACTAAAATAAGCAATTCCTTTTTCTCCTATTATATAGAACAGCGGTATTCTGAAAATCAGGCTAAACACTCCTGCCAATACACATGCTGCATATCCCGCTATCCTCTCTTTTCCTTTTCTCTCTGGTCTGTTCATATATACTCCTCTGTAGATGTCTTAACATGCAGTTTACGATATATTGCGGGTTATTCCAAGTAACTCAAGAACATTTTCCTGCTTTTTTTCCATGATTTCTGCCTCTTCTTCCGTCATATGGTCATAACCGCATAAATGAAGCAGACTGTGGGCAATTAGAAAAGCCATCTCTCTTTTTTCAGAATGCCCAAACTTTTCTGCCTGCTCCTTTACCTTCTGCGCTGAGATAATAATATCTCCTAAAATCAGTTCACCGCTTTCCGGATCAAAGCAGTCTGCCTCCTGGCTTTCCACTACCCCAAAATCTGATTCTGTTTCAAATGAAATCATAGGGAAAGAAAGCACATCAGTTGATGCATCTATCTTTCTGTACTGTCTGTTATATTCCCTGATTCCTTCATTATCCGTAATCAGCATATTGACTTGTGCTTCATAAGGACAAGCCTCTATCTTAAGAACTTCCCCCATCAGCTTATCAAGAATTTCTTTTATATCAAAATCAAACTGTACTTCCGTCTCATTTTCAACGTAAGAAGTCATAGTATAAGTTTTCCTCCATAAGTATCTTTTTCATTTCTTCCATTTCACAAATAGAAATCCTGCTATGATTTAGAATTCCGCTTTCCATTTTTTTCTCAAAAATGGTTTCTATCAGCTTCTTATAATCCAGTTTGACATCATGATCCTTGGAAAAAAGATAGGTAAGAGAAGAAATGACTGTATCGGAAAACAGTAAAACAACTGTTTCCTTTGAAACAATTTTCCCTTCTCCCAGATATTCTTTTAAAACTTCCATCGCCTTGTCCGGAAAATGATATTCATTAAGAACAAGCTGCGCATTCTCAAAATTTCCTTTTCCCTTCATTATGCCGATTTTATGATAATATCCCCCGGCTTTTGCTGCTGCATCATCAAGATTTAACTTCTTGGCAATTCTGTCGCAAAGATATGCCGTATGAATTGCATGATAATACTCTTCTTTTGAATATTCTTTCAGTTCCACTAACAAAGGGCATTCCGGATCGTTAATATCCATGTATGTATCTCTGGTCCGATAAATAATGGATACACTAAAAAATTTCAGTAGTATCAGAAGAAGCATCAGACATACCATGGTATTTATGACCGGCACCAGAATGATGGCAGGATTCAGTGCTTCATTTGCCATCAAAACATCATGCAGGCATAAACACACCATCAGTATCAGCAATGAACTAAAAAGAGACCATCCTACCTGAAAGCTTTCATCAATTGCAGAAAACAACAGTACACCTGTCATGCCGCTTATAAAATAAATGACAAATAAATCTGATGTTCCATTGCTAAGAAGTACACTGATCAAAAGCAGAGTACTTCCGGCACACATACCTACAAGCCGATTGGAAAACAGCATAAATCCGGTGAATATTGCCAGATAAGGCCATCCTCCCCCGGGTAACAGGGGAAAAATCATGCTTCCCATTAAGAAAATAAAATAAAGAAGCGAAAACCGCCATAAATGGCTGACATTATCAAACAAAAAGCTGCTTTCTATACGGCTCTCTTCTATGGCAAATATCGTGCATCCTGCAGAAACAACAGACAGCACGATGACTTTGACAATTTCATATTGTGTACCTTTATATAAGGAAGCGGCTACTCCACTTACAACAGCTGTCAGTATCAGAATTCCTGCTTCCTGCAGCCTGTCCACTATCTTACTTTTTTCCATATCCCTTTTTCCTGTTTTTGTATTTTAACTTATCGCTTTCTTTGGCCTCATAAGCATCGTATGCCTGAACAATTTTCTGCACAAGAGGATGTCTTACCACATCCTTACTGGACATATTGCAGAATGCAATTCCTTCTATCCCATTTAGGACTCTGTGAGCTATATCCAAGCCGGACTGGGTTCCGGGGGATAAATCCTTCTGTGAAGCATCGCCGGTCACAATGACTTTCGATCCGAAGCCGATTCTGGTAAGAAACATTTTCATTTGGGCCGGTGTGGTATTCTGGGCTTCATCCAGTATGATATATGCATTGTCCAAGGTACGTCCCCGCATGTAGGCAAGAGGCGCCACTTCAATCAATCCCTTTTCCATATTCTTTGTAAAAGATTCCGCGCCCATGATCTGATACAGTGCATCATATAAGGGTCTCAAATACGGATCCACCTTACTTTGAAGATCTCCCGGAAGAAATCCAAGCTTTTCTCCTGCTTCTATGGCCGGTCTTGTAAGGATGATTCTCTCAACCTCCTGGTTTTTAAAGGCTGAAATTGCCATAGCCATGGCAAGATAAGTCTTACCTGTTCCTGCAGGACCAAGTCCGAATACGATCATATGATTGCGGATCGCATCCACATACTGTTTCTGTCCAAGAGTTTTGGGCTTTACTGCTTTTCCGGATACTGTATGGCAGATACAATCCTTATCTATCTCAAGTAATACATCTTCATTTTCTTCCATACTCATGATAATTGCATAATCCACATTCTGTTCCCGGATTATATTTCCTCTCTCTGATAACTCAACCAGTTCATTAAGAATGGCTGAAACACGGTTCACTGCTTTTTCATTACCTGAAACCACGATTTTGCCATTTCTGTCTACAATATCTACTTTAAATTGTCTCTCCAGCTTCTTAATATGCCCGTCAAACTGTCCGAATACATTCTGAATGTGTTCAGCGGGCATTTGAAATTCTTTAGAAATATCTTCCATTCATACTCCCTGTTCATTTTCTAAGGGTTTTAATTCTGCTTTCCTCTCTTCTCCCGCAGATTCCGTAACTGTAAAATCCACCTTCAGCTTCCATGTACCCTTATATTTCTTTATTGTAACATTTTTTTCTATAATTTGTACCCCTTTTTCCTCTAAAGTTTGTATAAATTTTTGAATTTTTTCTTCAAATTTTTCTTTTACTTCCTGTTTTGTATAAATTCCTTCCTCTTTTACATATTCTTTGGTTATAATCTCTCCGAAATAAATAGGAAATTTATAACCGCCAAGAACACATAACTGTTTCTGGCTTTCTAACCGATCGGAGTTTTCATATTTTTTTCCTATTACAGGCATAGATATTCTGGTATCTGAAAAGATCACGTAATTCCTTTTCTTCTTTCTGCCTGTATAAATTTTCTTTTCATATTTTTCTTTCAACTCTTCTGTTATGGAATAACTGTGTTTCAAAATTATGTCTGCATCGGCTCTGCAATATTCATACCGTTTTATGGAAGTGTCTTCATTGTAAATAGGTATACACCCCTCTACCAGTACATCCCCTTTTTTCACTTCATCTCCCTCACTTACCTTTGGGACGCCGCTTCTCGTTATTATACTGACTATCACTCCATCCCTGTCTGCAATAATATCATAAGCCTCCTCTTCAGCATCTTTCTCACCGGTATGTTTATCACCGGTATTTTCTTCTTTATTCTGTATCAGATCATTTTCCTTTACCTGAATCACCAGTCTGGTTCCGTCAATCTTAGCGGAAGTCCATGTTACAATATCAAATTCATTTCTAATGGATTTTTCCAAGTCTTCTATATTCACTTGCTGTTTCTTCATGCCTGCTTCAATGCCGCTTTCCAATAAAAAATCATTAAAAACATCATCTGTTACATAAAAGTTCCCCTGTATTTCCACATTCCATATGAATCCTGACATCCATATCCAAAATGCAAAGCTTCCCAAAAGTCCTGCCAGGAATATCTTTCTTTTCTTTATTTTCAATAAAAGAAAAGGTAGTCCATAACGTGATGTTATGACTACCCTGGTTCCTGTTTTTCTGGTAATAGCCTTCAATTGATAAAATCCCTTCAGACTGATGCACATTGTATAATAATCACCGTGATTTATGATATTCCATAAAAAAATATCATGATTACCACAAAGATTTATAAAACGTTCTGTGGAAAATCCCCATACTTTAATGGAAAGATATCCTTTGAAAAACCGGATTATCTGTAACATCTGCCACCTCACAACAAGAATATTCTTTATCTGCTTCAGATAAAACAGACACTTTCTACTACTCCGCTTATCTTCATATCTTCATTAGTATAGTAAACAATATTTAACCCTTTCCCCTTTAATTCTATCTTACAGTTCTTGCCTTGAAGGAGAATCAACTCACTGGAATACTGCAGGATTCCTTTATAATTTTCAACAAAAATATCCGTATTCCCGGTTACGGAAATAATAGAAGCCCCAAGCATGGAATCCTTCGGCAGTTTTAATGACTCTACCATCAGTTCCTTTCCTCTATGGAATTGTGCCTTGGGACTTTTTTTTATTTTCTTCATCATATCATACTATATGATGGAAAGATATTTTCTATGCCTATTTAAGTATTCCCCTGATAACAGGCGCTGCATCTATCTTCTGTTCGCCAATTCTATATGCTTTTAAAAGTCTCTCCTCACAGACTTTTCTTTTTTTCTCATCATTTGCATGAATCCATGCAAGGGTTTCTCCCTTTGTGACATGATCACCTATTTTCTTTTCAAGTATGATGCCCACAGACAGATCAATACTGCTTTCCTTGGTTTCCCGTCCTCCTCCTAAGATCAAAGAACAGATTCCCACCTCATCACAGATGATTTTGTCGATATATCCTGTGCAGGGAGCCGCAAGAGGCGTTATGATCGATGCTCTTGGCAAAAGTTCCGGATGAAAAACCATTTCTCTGTTTCCTCCCTGGGCTTCAACAAACTCTGCCAGTTTCAAAAGAGCGCTTCCGTCTTCTATAACCTTTTCAAGCATTTCTTTAGCCTGTTGCATCTCTTCTGCAATACCGGACTGAATAAGCATGCAGCTTCCAAGAGTCATACACACTCTGACAAAATCTTCCGGCCCTTCTCCCTTTAACGTGGCAATCGCTTCCTTTACTTCCAGCGCATTACCTACTGCATTACCGAGAGGCTGATCCATATCTGATATAACAGCCATGGTTTTCCTGCCTGCATTTTTACCGATAGCAACCATTTCCTTTGCCAGTGCAAATGCATCTTCCTCCTTTTTCATAAAAGCTCCGCTCCCTGTCTTGACATCCAGAACAATAACATCTGCTCCGGAAGCAAGCTTCTTACTCATAATGGAAGATGCTATTAATGACATATTATCTACAGTGGCTGTTACATCCCTCAGTGCATATAGCAGCTTATCTGCCGGGGCAATATCTTTGGTCTGTCCCATTATTGCAATACCACATTGGTTTACATTACGGATAAATTGCTGCGTGGAAATTTCTGTGGAAAATCCCTCAAAGCTCTCCAGTTTGTCGATGGTGCCGCCTGTATGGCCAAGTCCCCTTCCACTCATCTTGGCTATCTTTACGCCACAGGCTGCCACCATTGGAGTCAGTGCAAGAGATGTCTTATCTCCCACACCGCCGGTACTGTGTTTATCAGCTTTAATACCGTTGATAGCCGACAAATCCAGCATTTCACCGCTTTCGGCCATAGCCATGGTAAGATGCAGTGTCTCTTCCTCATTCATCCCCACAAAATAAACTGCCATCATCATTGCTGCCATCTGATAATCAGGGATATTTCCCTTTGTATACCCGTCAATCATGAAACGGATCTCCTCTTCTGTCAAAGTTCCTCCATTTCTCTTTTTCATAATAAGATCATACATTCTCATAACAGCTTCTCCCTTATCCGTTATTTATGATATGGCTCGCCCATAATAATGCGATAGCTTCTATATATTTGTTCCAACAATATTATTCTCATCAGCTGATGAGGAAATGTCATTTTTGAAAAGCTGACAGCCTTATGGGCAGCTCTTGACACACTTTCATGCAGTCCCAAAGAACCGCCAATAATAAACTGAATATGGCTTTGTCCCCTTATGGCCAGTTCATTTATCTGTTCTGACAATTCTACGGAATCCGGCTGATACCCGTTGATTTCCAAAGAATAAATAAAGGCGTCTTCTTTGATATGTTTCAAAATCCGTGACGCCTCTTTCTCCTTTATCTGCTCTTCCAATGCCGGCGCTCCATGATCCGGTGTTTTTTCATCCTGCACTTCTATTATTTCAATCCTGCAGTATTTTGAAAGACGCTTTATATATTCAGCAGCAGCTTCCCTGTAAAAGCTTTCCTTCAGCTTTCCTACGCAGATAATTGTTATTTTCATTTCTCTACATCCTCAAATATTTCAGGATAAATTTCATCTACCAGATGATCCAGATAATCCTCATCCAGATTCATAAACTGTTCCATGATCATATCCTTTATTTTTTCAGACCGGGCAAAATACTTTAGTTCTTCCGCAGTGTTTTCCTGAAAATCAAGTTCTTTATCTATATAGTCCGGAAAGATGCATCCTTTGCACCACTTCTTGATTTCCAAAGTAAGATTATCCTCTTTCCTGGCTTTTCCTGCAAGAACTTTGGCATTCCGCAGGGAAGTGTATCCTAAAATAGTAAATAAAATAAACATGGCTCCCATGACACCGCTGATCATATATTTGTTCACAACCAACCTGTGTATAGGCAGAAGATCAAAGAAAAACAGTATAATTACGATCAGTCCCACACAGCCTACTATAAGCAGAGTATACGCTGACGTCCTGTTCTCCTGTGCCTTTTCTGCATTACTGACATATCTTCCCCTATTTATTTTGTCTCTTATTTCTTCTTCATTAAATGCAGGCATTTCAGTTTCGGGGTGGGCATAAAACGGAAACATATCGTATGAGTGTTTTACTGAAGATACAATCTCTATATCTTCTACCCATTCTTCTTCCTTCTCTTCTTCCAATGTTTCTACAAGCTCACATCCACAGTCTGCACAAACTCTGATTCCTTCTACATATTCACATTTGCATTCAGGACACCATGCCATATCCTCACCCCTCCTTAGCAGCCTTGAACTCTTTCAATTAAATACATTTTACTACTCTTTGCCTAAGTATGCCACTAGTTTTTCTTTCTAAAAGCCTCTGATAATATGAAAAAAAGCAGAACCAAAAATTGGTCCTGCCTATGATTTTTTAAATATGGAGTTGCGTCTTATATTGATCAACAATGGAATAACCATCAATGCCCATACTATGGGTTCGGAAATAATAACACCCATATATCCTATGACCGGTGCCAGCAAATAAGCAATTGCCACTTTTCCTGCAAGCTCTATAAAGCTGGAAAACAGCGGCGACTTCGTGTCTCCAAATCCCTGCATACTGTTTCGCAGAATACAAATCATTGCAGGTAAAAAGTAAAAAACTGAATTAATCTTAAGATACAACTCTGCAGTGCTTATGATTTCCCTCTCAATGCTGGCCGTAATCAATCGAATCATCCAGGGAGCTGCCGTAAATACAATAATAAGTACTACCACGCACCATCCAAAAGAGAACAGAATTGTATCTTTAATCCCCTTCTTAATGCGCTCATACTCTTTTGCCCCTAAATTTTGTCCGCAATAATTAGCCAATGCTGTTCCCAGAACAAAAAATGGAACTAAAAATATAGAAGTAACCTTTCTGGCTGCAGTATGGGCTACAATGATATTTGTTCCAAAAGTATTAATACTGGTCTGCAATGCAAGGGAACCCAGCGTCACAAAGGAAATCATAAATCCCATAGAAAATCCTGTAGGAATAAGCTGCCTGTATACTTCCCGATCAGGCACAATGTCTTCTTTGTGAAGAACGATTTCCTTATATTTCTTTCTCATATACAAGAAGCAAATGCAAGCTGAAACAGCCTGTGAGAGCACGGTTGCAATTGCCGCCCCCTCAACTCCCATATGCAGATAGTTGACAAACGCAATGTCTAAAACAATATTCGTCACATTAGAAATAATCAAAAAAATCAGCGGTGTAAAGGAATCTCCGATGGCACGTAAAATTGCTGCACAAATGTTATATAAAGTCGTAGCAAACAGTCCGATGATAATTACCCGGATATAAGCCATAGATTGCGTTTTCAAATCAACAGAAATATTCAAAATCGAAAGAATTTGCGGCAGAAACACCAGACATATCCCGCTGATCAGCAAAGTGATCCCAGTTCCAACCACTATCGTACCTGCAATTGCTTTCCGCATATTCTTCTGTTCATTAGCCCCAAAAAAAGTGGCAATAATAATTCCAAATCCACAAATGATACCATTTAAAAACTCAATCAGCATGTCGCTTAGAGAGGTTGTCGCACCTACGGCAGCAAGGGATGTCTCCCCCAAAATACTTCCAATAATTCTTGTATCCACCAGACTATAAAGAAGTTGGAATTGCTGCCCTATGTAGAGTGGAATCGCAAAAAGCAATATTACTTTCAGCGGATTACCCTTTGTAAGATTTTTCATTTATTTCCTCCTGCCAAAAAAATCTCATCAGCCATCAAGTATACCTTTAGTTTTTCTTTTTGGATATCACACAAGGCACTCCTATTCCATTATTCACCTTGGGATTCATCCACATATAGTTGTCAGGGTCATGAATATCTACCTGTACTGTTCTATTCCCTTTAGGGTCCACGTTGGCATTCTGATAAACCCATGTACCATGGTCTCCTGTTGCTTCCCACTCCTCCATATTTTCATTTATATCAATGGTTGTAATATAGAATTCTCCATTCACAAGGCCTTCTGAATAAGAACCAATAAGATTGCCAATATACCTGTTATTCTTTTTAAAAAGAGTTGTATCAAAATCATAATGCTCAGAACCTTCTCCGTCCGGAAGATCATTTTTCCATGAGCCTGTATACTGATGATAAGTATACAAGTCTGTCTGGTTCTGGGTTGTATGCATATGATAGTGAATCCATGTTCCCTGTCCGCTTCTTACGCCATTTTCCCATGCTCCGTAATAATACTGGTTATCTGCATATACTGCAATCCCCATACCATGAGGAAGATTGCCGCTTCCGGATGTTTCTCCATAATAGTAAAATTCCTGAGTCCCTTTAAGTTTCCAGCTCATTGCTTTAAATCTGTCAAGATTTGCTAAATCATCAAGGGCCTTTTGATTATTGTCAGCCCAATAACCCATCATCTCCTTTAACTGTTCATCCCTGTTAAATGTAACCTGACTATAATCTACCTGCGCCGTATTCATAATGGGTTTATAGGGAGTAGGTGTGGCAATGCTGCTTTGCGTGCTGTCTTCTTTCTCATTATAGGCATCTTCCTTAGCCATATTTTCTTCATCCGAAACCTGCTTAACGTCATTCTGGTTATCATCCGTTTGGTTATCTTTAGTCAGATTACTTTCCTTTGGAATTGTTTCGTCTGCATAGTCCATAATGCTCTGCTGAAGATCTCCTGATTCTGTCTTTTCCGCTTTTCCTCTGTTAATAATCAATGTAATTGCAAGGATAATGATAATCAGCATAACCGGAATGATACTGACTAATATTTTGGCCTTATCCATATTTTCCATTTCAGAATCATCCTCGTCAAATAATTTTTTCATTGGGACTGCTTCCTTTCTTGTTAAGCTCATCTTCATTTAAGTTCTTTCTTAAACTATACAACGGATATTTTAATTTCCTGCAAAAAAATTATTAATATTTTCTTAGTTTTGATAGAAATGGTGCCGGAACTTTGGCTCCGGCACTTTTTTATCACTTATTCTTTAAATATTCATCAATTCCCTTTGCACCCGCTTTTCCTGCACCCATTGCAAGAATTACGGTTGCCGCTCCCGTTACGGCATCGCCTCCGGCATATACACCTTCCTTAGTTGTTTTTCCAAATTCCTCGTCTGCTACGATACATTGCCATTTATTGACTTCAAGTCCTTTGGTGGTAGATGAAATAAGTGGATTGGGAGATGTTCCCAGTGACATGATCACAGTGTCCACATCTATGGTAAACTCAGAACCCGGCACTTCCACAGGCCGCCTCCTTCCTGATTCATCAGGTTCTCCAAGCTCCATTCTTATACACCGGATTCCATTGACCCATCC
>CAZTKJ010000022.1:0-51040 GCA_964614185.1 uncultured Lachnospiraceae bacterium | reverse complement strand
GCCAATTATTGACAGTGAGATGGATTTGAGTTTGGACAAAGATAGTCACATTGAGACGGTGTGCCAGCTTGTGAAAAAAGATGCGGATGACAGTATAGTAGGAAATGTAGCAAAGAGAAAAATAAATTATCGAGAGGAAGAAATACCGGATTGTGGGTGCATTTATGGGTAGAAAAATGAAAGGTATTTTCTGAACGTAGAAGATGGAATTTTTTGAAAAAATAAAGGGGAGAGCCAGACTATGAAGATAGATAAACAGGTTGAAAGCAGAATAAATAAATTAGATATTATTGAAATGCACAAAAATTGTTTGGACTTTCTTTTGAAATGGCAGTTAGAGCATGAAAATTTTTATTTTGTGCCAAGAAAAATAAATAACAGAGGTAGGCTTGATAAAGGCATGTATTTTCGTGGGAGTGAGGACTATATTGTGCTTACGTTTTGGAATAAGTCAGATAATGTTGACCAGATTTATCTAATCAACTGGGACTGTAATACATCAGGGGAAGTATCTATTACATTGAGTTGTCGGAGTGACCCAGAGAAATTACCTCATATTATTGCGATTAAAAATATGATAGAAGACACAGGTAAGAAGTTTGACAAAGTTGCAGCTAATAAGGACAAATGGAAATGGTATTATCCTTCTGATATGAATTACATTGAAACTTTGGAGGATTTCATTAAGAATGAAAAACCCATGATTGATAAATACTTGCTTGAACACCCTGAAAGTGACATACCTTTAGCAGACATAGAGATTGACGATAGGTATGTAAAAAAGCTTCCTGGATATTTTGACCATGTTGCAAATATCCTGATACAGAAGAAAACAGGAGATGTGGATGCGATAAAGGCCGAATACAAAATGACGCTGAAGCATAACAGCCTATCAAACGAGATGGTGAAGTATTTGAGACGTAAAGGCTATATTGACGTTGTAACAGATAAAGAGTTTGTTGATATTCAGGCTATAGATCCACAGGGCAATAAGATATATTTTGAATTGAAAACAGCGGACACTGTAAAGCTGGCTATAAGGCAGGCGTTGGGACAGCTTTTAGAATACAATCATTACCCAAACAAAAATAATGCCGACAAACTTATAATTGTGACAGAATTGGAAATTACTCAACAGGATATACAGTATTTATTAGGGATGCGGAGCAGATATAATATTCCGGTATATTACCAACAGTTTGATATGAATAAAAAAGCATTGTCGAAAGAATATTGAGTGACAGATATTGTAGAAGAAATTACAGTATCTTTAATATAGCAGTAGACAACTCTTTGTGGAATGACAGTAAAAAATAATTAACAGGTGAAGGAATATAAATATGTTTTCGACGATGTATTTAATGATAAAAAAACAAATTAAAGGAAAGGTTTAAGGGAACAGTAGAATTAGCCATTATAGAAGCACAAGGCTGGCAGAACTGCAAGGAAAATGTCTGGCTCTTTTTAATCCAGAAGATGCAATTTATTTGTCGGAAGAAATGGAAGTGTATGAGTACCATAAAGAAGGATGCACATTTTTGAAGAAATACTGAAAATAGCTGGAAAATATAAAAATAAGATTTGATAGTATACTTTTTTATTTAAATTGGATATAATATTCATATATTTGAAGGGAGATGAGGGATATGGAAGTTGCAGTTAAGACAACAGATGAAGTAAATGAGAAAATTGCAATGGAAACTCTATTTTCTTATCTTGATAAAGGAATCGATGATATGGAAGCGGGCAGGATGCATACAGTAGATGAGGCATTCCAGATTATCAGGGAAAGAATGAATAATGAATTATAGAGTACTGATTGCAGATGAAGCGCTGGCTGATATCTTTGGACTTGTGCAGTACATTCATACAGAACTGTGCAATCCAGATGCCGCTGAGAAATTATATGATAATCTAAACCGGGAAACAAAAAACATGGGAGATTTTCCATTGAAGTTTTCAGATTCCGGAATTAAGTATCGTGGGTATATAATACATAAAAAGATTTATGAGTCATATTTGATTTTTTATATTATCAATAGCGAAAAACAGGAAGTCTATGTTTTGCGTGTTATCAAAGATTTAATGAACTGGAGAAAGATATTGAATAGGACAAAGATATATCATTTTTCGAGTTACAATAAATAAATGTGGTCAAAATAATGCCTCCAAGTCAAGATTGATTTGGGGGTTTTGTTCTTTGTTTTTGTATTGGGGATTATCACATACGGAGGGGAAAATATATGAATTGGAGAAACATCAGGGTATATAATAATTCACAAAATAGTGCATTTGAAGAGCTGGTGTGTCAACTGGCACGGCAGGAAAAAAGTAATGGGTATAAAAAGTTCATACGGAATGGCACACCGGATGGGGGTGTAGAATGTTTTGGGCAGCTTGAAAATGGTAAAGAGTATGCTTGGCAGGCAAAGTATGTATTTGATATAGATAGTGTGATAGCGCAGGCTGATAAATCTTATAATACTGCTCTTAAGAGCCATCCCGATATGTGCACTTTTGTTGTAGCAATTCCCTTTGATTTACCCGATCCCCAATATGAAAAAGCCGGGAAAGCCGTTAAAAGTGCCTTGGAAAAATGGAATGATAAGGTCAGTTTTTGGGAAGAAAAGGCAAAGAAAGAAAATAAAAACGTTATAGTAGTGTTATGGAATGCTTCTGCATTAGTGCAAAAAATGATGAAACCAGAAAATGAAGGGATGCGGTATTACTGGTTTAATGGAGAAGAATTTACAACTGCATGGTTTAGACAGCAATTAGAAAATGTAATAAGTGATTTGGGACCGAGATATAGCCCAGAATTGAATGTGCAACTGGAGATAAGTAAGAAATTTGAATATTTAAGACGGAGCCCGAAGGCATACTCAAAAATTCAGAAAGTAAAAAAGGAATTTCAGAGAAAAGGCAGTGCTTTTATAAAAGAAATTTCAAATGTTAATCCTAGCCCAGAGAAGAAGGAAAAGGAGATACAGGAATTAATAGAAAATA
The DNA here is from genome assembly GCA_964614185.1 of uncultured Lachnospiraceae bacterium. Taxonomy (GTDB): domain Bacteria; phylum Bacillota; class Clostridia; order Lachnospirales; family Lachnospiraceae; genus Suilimivivens. The sequence continues at coordinate 48,034 of CAZTKJ010000022.1, read as the reverse complement.
TTTCTGCACAACTTGAGTTAAGCGGATATGGGGAGATGGAACAGATTACATTTAGTGATATCTCTTCAAAATTGAATGCTTTGGAGAATATTGTTGATGAGATAGGAGACTGCATATGTGAAGAGATGGGGAAGGACTTTTATTCTTCAAAGTTTTACGGGGCATATACAGGAATTGAAAATATAATATATGAAATTCAAGAGATGATTGATAATAGGTGGTTATTGCTAAATAATCCGCTTATGTTGATATATGGTGAAGCTGGAACCGGGAAGTCACATTTACTAGCGGATATTTGCAAAAGAGAGATGGATAAGGGCGTACCGGCAGTATTGATTCTAGGTGATTATTTTACCAGTTCTGTAAATCCAAGAGAGCAGATCAGACAGTTGTTTCAGAGCAACTTAAATTATAGCAGTATATTAGGTGTGCTTAATGCATTAGGGCAGGCAAAAGGAGAGAGGATTGTTTTTGCAATAGATGCACTAAATGAGGGAGAGGGGAGTATTATATGGCCTAAGTTTTTAGTTGGTATGATTACAGAGATTAAAAAGTTTCCGTGGGTTGGATTGGTTGTAAGTGTGCGTAGTGATAATATGGATGAAGTGATCCCTCAAGATTGTAAAAATCGTATGGTCAATGTTCTCCATACAGGTTTTGAGGAGTGTGTAGATGAAGCATGTGATAATTTTTTTGAACATTATAATATCAGTTTTAATATTCCCATACTAACTGACGAATTTTGCAATGCTTTGTATCTAAAACTTTTTTGTGAAACATTTAAACAGAATCAGGAAATGGATAAATTGCCAAGTATAGTTGATGTTTTTAATGGATATATGAATCATGTGAATGTGAAGCTTTCTAAAGCAGGGCGTTTTAGGTATGAAGAGTCAATTAATCTGGTTGAACTAAGTATTCAAAAGATTGCGGCAAAGATGGCAGAAAAGCATGTACATTTCCTGTCGTACAAAGATGCATTGGCAGAAGTTAATAGCAGCATTAAGGAGTATTGCAGTCAAAATTCTAGTGAATATAAAAATTTTCTGGATGCATTAATAAAAGAAAATATTTTGAAGAGCGGAATTCGATATGGGGAAAAGGGAAAATTTATCAGTTTTTCTTATGAACGGATGGGTGACTATTTCATGTTATGTTCATGCTTGGCGAAAAAAAAAGCCGATGAAGAATTTGTTGATTTTTTCAAAAAATCTGAATATTTCAAAGGAATTTTTGGAACCAATGGATTAGGGAAAGGCAGTATGATAAATATGTTGTCTATTTTGCTGCCTGATTTTTATGATACAGAACTTTTATTCTGTAACCCTGAAAAGCATGTGTCAGGATATATTATTCAAGGTTTTCTTAAAAGTTTGGTTTGGCGAAAGAACAAAAATGTTGATGATAGAATCATCTTTTGGATAAAAAAGCAATCAGCAAGGAATGTAAATTTGAGATTAATGGTAATAGATGAAACGTTGCCGTTATGCGCATCGGAAGATAATCCGTTTAATGCGATGTTTATTCATGAGAATTATTTGAAGAACGAAAGAAATGATCGAAGAGATGCATGGTGGAGTTCACATATAAATGAGAAATATGAATATGCCAATACCCTGATTTATCGCAGGCTAATTAGCTGGAGTTTAAGAGAACATAATAATCAAAAACTTAGTAACGAATCACGGAAATTGTTGGGAATAATCTTAGCGTGGTTTTGTACATCTAACAATAGAAAACTTCGTGACAATGCGAGTAAAGCTTTGGTATATGTATATAAATCAAATCCAATAGAAATACTTGATCTTTTTATGGAGTTTGAGGAAGTACAGGATTTATATGTTATCGAACGACTGTATGCGGCAGCATATAGCGCAGTTGTTTATTGTGATGAAAAAAATACAATTAAGAAAATTGGCGATTATGTGCTGGAGAACATTTTTAGAAAAGAAGAGGTGTTTCCTCATATATTGATTCGTGATTATGCTTTGGGGATTGTGCAGTACGCATTGAGTAAAGGAATTTACGAAGAGGATGAAGAAGTCGGCAGTATTATTAAAGCACCTTATAAGAGCAAGTTTCCCGTAAGGTTTCCGAGTGAGAAGACAATTGATAAACTAGCAGGGAAATATAAGGGAAATAATGGTTTTTCATATGTTGTTGATTCAATGGATACGGGTATCGGATATGGTGACTTTGGAAGATACATATTTAAAAATGTGTTGGATAAATTTGAAGAGGATATAGATATTGATAAAGTTAGAAGGTGGGTTATAAAGAGGACACTGCAATTAGGATTTGATCCTAAAATTCATGATGTGAATTTACCGGGGTATTTTGGTAGAAGGGGAGGAGTGACTGAGAGGATAGGAAAGAAATATCAATGGATAGCATTATATGAAATTTTAGCGAGGCTTCAAGATCGTTATAAAGCTCGTATGGGATGGAAGTATGAAAATATAGCCGATTATTTTGAAAATGCTGAAGAGATGGGGATGCGGAATTTTGATCCGACTTTGCTGCTGAGTAAAACATTTATTGATGGCTACCGCCAACCAGATCGAAGGTGGTATTGTAATTATGAGTATTTAGACGCAACTTATGATATACGCAAGTGGCTGAATGAGCCTATATCATTTGAAAAGAGCTTAATTGAACTTATCGACTTGTATAACCGAAAATGGATGGCATTATGCAGTTATCCATCTTGGAACGAATATAGAGATGGAGAAGATGAAAAGGTTTCTTCAAAGCCTGAAAAAATAATGTATGCTATGATTCAATCCATAATAATTAGAAAATCAGATATTAAAAAATGGGAGAAATGGATTCAAGAGTATCCCCAGTTAACACGATGTGCGATTGAACCTTTTAATATCAGTAGTATGTTTTATGGTGAAAACTATTGGAATATATCATATGATAGGGTTAGCTCTAATGCTGACAAAGAAGGGTGGAGTGAGCTGATAATTGATGGAAACAAAACAAATACTTTTTATGCAAATACTTCACAAAGGCATATATGGGAAGGTGAATATGATTTTTCAAAGGAAAATACTGTAGCATTTGACATACCAACAAAAATAATTATAGATGGATTAAATCTACAAGATAAAAAGGAGATAGGGAGATATTATGACAAAGAACAATGTATCTGCTTTAATCCAGGAATCAAGCAAGTTTCTAATCATTTGTTACTTATCGATAAAGAGGTATTGACTAATTGGTTGGAAGAAAACGGATTGTGTATTATATGGGCAGTTAGTGTAGAAAAGAGAATTCAGAACGGATTTCATGGAACTGCGGGAAGGGCTGAATGGTATGGAACGTATGAATTGTTGGGAGGAGAGGTAAAGGGAAAACTTAAAAAAGTTAAAGATAACGATTTTAATATAGAAAGTGATAAGTTCAGAGCAGAATTTGCAAGGGAGAGAATATGTGAATCTTCTGATCAAGGGATAGGAAAGCTAAAACAAATATTGGCAGAGTACATGGAAGATTTCGCTGATTCAGATGAGAGTGAGCAATTTGATTTATAGCAAAATAATACAAATGGACAAAACAATACCTCCAACTCAAACAAGATTTGGAGGCATTCTTCTGTCCATTTCATTTTCGGAAAATCTACCCGAAAACATGAAACTATGGTAAAATTGCAGTTAGCAGCAAATGCCATGGTAAAGAGCAGATTACAAATTAAGCCGAAGCCAGCCAAAGGCTCGGCTATAAACGCAATTCTTATCTTTTCGATGGCAGATGTATCAGGGTGCGGTAGCCATATTGCTGGTTTCAAGCGGAGCCAGAGCATCATAAAAAACCAAGACTTAACGAATAAGTCACGGAAAGGTGCATCTTTATCGCACACTCGGGGCATGTGGAGACGATGGTGCTTTTGTCCCACAAATCACCAGATAGCCAAATCAATGTGAAGGTGGAATTTGGGGAAGACGAAAGTAAAGCGCCTTGAATAAGATTGCAGAGTAAACAAAGAAATATTAGTCGAAGCTGAAAATTACTTATAAAATGATATGATTACAGGAGGTAAAATGGAAAAAATAGTTAAGGCAACTACTCATGCAAAAGGAATTGACATTGGCATTTATACAACAAATTTTGAAAGTGAGTTTATCTCATTGACGGATATTGCTAAATATAGAAATGAAGATGACCCAAGATTTGTGATTCGAAACGGGATGCGTAATCGAAATACAATAGAGTTTTTGGGCGTTTGAGAGGAACTGCATACCCAGATTTTAACTGTGTGCAATTCGAGGCGGTTAAAAATGAGGTAGAGTTAGGTCAAAATATCAAAGTGATAGTTTAGAAGGACAATATATATGGCAAAAGATTTATATCAGAATATCAAAAGAAATGAGAAGACAGATTTAAGCGAAAGATTACGGCGGAACAAAAAAAGAGGAAACTGTATTATTGGTATAGCTGCGCTTTGCTTGTTGCTTGCAGCCTGCGGTACACCGTCAGGAAGAGCGGAAGAAATGCAAAGCGATGAAACAAAGGAAGAACTGAAAGAGTGGCCGGAGGAGCATGGTAGCTGTGAAATGCAGGAGCTTAGCGAATATCTGTATGAACATACTTCCGTAAGTGTAAGCCCTTATGCCAGTGCGGAAATTACGATAAAGGATTATGAAGGGGAACAGCTGGAAACCGATTGGGATGAGCCGCCAGCTTTTCAGTTCGCGGGAGAGGCGGATGTGACATGGCGGTTTTACAATTCTCTTGAGGAAATGGAAGCAGCATTAAATGAGACGGCTGTGCAGGAAACGGACGGAAACCCGCTTCATTTTCTGTACTATACCTTCCCCTTGACGGAGAACGACCACGCCCTCGATCTGTACTACATTCTGCAAAGAAGATTTGATACGAAAAAGCATCCTGTGTCAGCATGGAGCGCAGATAATGGGAAGCTGTTTTACTATATACAAGAAACGTTGGAAGGACCGGACGGCCACGAGTTTGGCTATTTGCACAGCCGGAACTCAAAAGTCAATCTTTATGTAAAGGACAGGACAGCATATGGACTTACCCTGATGAACGCGCCCTCGGAAGATGACGATGAAACTCTGGAGTATGTGTTTAATGATGTTTTCCAGCGCTATAGCGATGGCGCTCTATGGAGTGGCTGGGGACTGGATGAGGAAAGCCTGTACTGGATTGACCATGATGAACGGCTGACTGAACTGGAGAACCCGAAGCGCAGCTTTCTGGAGGTTCGTGGAATTGATGAGAATTGGGAATATGCCGGAGACGAAGGGGTCATGCGGTATTTTGGTCTGCTTGTGGAGGCTGATTACGAGCTGCCGCTTACGGAGAACGGCAGGATGCTTTCCTTGCATTTCTCGCTTGCGGAGGAAGAAGGGAAAGAAGAAGTTTCTTTTTCCGATTATATAGATGATTTCAGAAAAGATTCTATTATTTCCGCCGCCAAATCTCTGGCGGAAAGCGAGGATGAGACTCTTGCAGATGAAGAAGAAACGTCTGAAAAGGAAGAGGATACGGAACTACGCTACTATCTCTTGAACGGCTTTTGTATGGACGAACCCTATGACATGACAGTGATAGATATAGAGACCGGTAAAGTGCTGCAGGAGCGTAGCATATCTCTGAGTATCGAGCTACCGGATACGATTACCTATCCGGACTTAAACGGTGATGGTTATGTAGATATGCGGGTCGGCGCACCGGTTCATAATAGCGGTGCAAAAGCGGTGGAGGAATACTATACGCCGCCCTCTTATTTGCTTTGGGATCCTCAGACAGAACAGTTTGTGCGCAAGACGGAAAAAGAGATAGAAAACAGCAGACAGGCCGTGGCAAATGGCTTAACGGAGGAAGAGCAGGAGGAAAAGACCAAGCGGGAAAGGAAAGATTCTTTTGCGCCGGTTCAAGAGTTGCCGGAATGGGCAGAACCGGAGGACTATATCAAACTCACGGGTGATGAGATGATGGAATATGAGGTGCAGGAAGGTGACAGTCTCTGGCGTATCAGTGAACGTTTTTACGGAACAGGATACAAATGGATGACAATCATGCGGGCTGAGAATGCGCCGGAGGATCCGAATTATCTGCTGGCAGGTGAGACAGTATTTATGCCAGAGATTACCTATATTCGTAAAGATCCGTATTCCAGGGGCGGTCTTCGCTCCGAAGGGAGTTTCCAGATTGAGCAGCCGGATGGATTTGCCTATTATTTTCTGAATGGCGATTTGTCTTATATATCCTGGGAGGAAGAGAACCAGATCCACAGTCTGCCGGTAACAAATCCTGTGGGGGAAAACCCATTCCATGAACCGGAGGATTGGGAAGCATTTCAGGCGGAGGTGATACGGTGCAGTGAAGAACTTTGGCCGGGAAGCGTGTCGAACCTCACTTTTGAAAAGAGTCATTTGGAGGATGGCTACGACCTGTATGGGTACTCTTTCGAATATGATACAGGGAAAGAAATTCTGGAGTATGTGGACTTCTTTAAGTTTGGCAAAGCTAATATGGCGGAAGTAATCGGTGTGCGCGAGCAGGAGCCAAACACTGTGCTGGTGAATACTGTCCGCTATATAGCGGCCAGCTTCACCGATTACGGCGGCGAGCCGGGCATGGGCTGGGGCGATGGTGTAATCCCCAACGTAGGTGCAGATAAATGGCAGTATCCTTACCTTCATAATCTGTTCGAGGCGGCGAGACAGCAATTTGAGATGGGTAATTGAAGAAAGCCGGGAAAAATAAATGGACTGAGCTGAAAACCTTGGAATGGAGAGCTTAGTCCATATACTTTGCCGTAGTTCTTTTCAATACAATGCAAGTGGTAAAGTATGTGAACAAAAATATGCAACTTTTGAAATGGATGAAGGGTATCATATATAGAAAGAATTTATCGGACATAGCAGAAATTAAAGGAAAAAGAATATAAAAAGTAAAAATCTATACCTATACGAGAGCATAAAGAATGGGGGAAGCATGGTGGTGAAAAAAATACCTTTGAGAAAAGGAGTCATAGGAAAAACGACAGTCTGTCTGCTTTTAATCAGTTTGCTTTGGGGATGCGGACAGAGTGAGGAAAATGTTGAAGGTGAACGACACGCTGAAAGTAGTGAGCAGGCAGATGAAAATGTTCAAACGGAAGAAGAAATTTCTGACTATAGTGATATCTTTGCAGATGCCACCATGAAAGAAAAAATCAGTGAGGCATGTGAGGGGAAACCGGATAAAGAACATCTGGAAGCAATTACTGTTTTGCATCTTTCTCTTACAAAGGATGAAGAGCCAATAGCCGTTTTAGATGATTTGGCTCTTCTGCCCGGCTTGGAACAGCTCTATATTGATGTGCAGCCAGAGTGTGAAAAGCAGATGGTGCTTGATTATGGGTATCTGGAAAACGTGGAAGAGTTAGAGGAATTGACCATTCATGATGAGCATCTTATGGATATTTCGTTCGTGAAACAAATGAAAGCTTTGCAGCGTCTGAATGTTGCTGATTGCAGTATAAAGGATATAGCTCCACTTTTAAATTGTATGAGTCTGACGGATTTAAATTTGAGTAGTAATGAAATAGAGGATTACGCCGGAATAGAATATCTTCCGGAATTGGATAATTTGACCATTGGCGGAAATCCGGGTGATCCTTTACAGGTTTTGCGAAAAAGAGCGGCAGATGTGTTTACCATTTCTGATGAAGACCGGGAAGCGTGGAAGGATGAGCTGGAAAAAGCGTTTGATGTCTATAATCCCTTGCTGGAAAAAAGTGATGAATTTGATAATGAAACGGAAGACTGGTGCATTGGGGATTTCAATGGGGACGGAATTGATGATTTGGGAGTTGTAGTAGGAAGGATTGATGAGGAAATAGCGTCAGTTCCTATACAACGCCGCCTTTATCTGTATTTGGGAAACGAAGAGGGATATGAGGAACCGCTGAAAGCACTTTCCCTTTCTAACGACTATGGACTGGAAAATTCCTTTCGGGGATTTACCATGAGAGATGAAAAAGTTTTTGTGAGGTATTGCTTCGAGGGTCAGGGCAGTTTGTTGACTGATATGGCGGTATACGAATATCAGAATGAAGAGTGGCAGTATGTATTATATACATCCGATCAAAAGCAGATCCCCGAAAAAGAGAGCCAAGAGCCAGATGACAGCATGATAAAAAGAGAGAACTGCTTTGGAGTGTATGATTTTGAAAATGATAGTTTTACGGTTTATACATGGAGATATGCCGCTAATGATAAGGGAGAATATGTGAAACGGTGGGGAAATTCCCTGTCAGATGTTTTTGTGTATTATGACAGGCCCCCTTATGATGAGGGAGAGGACGGGTACAAATGGATTACCATTGTAAACCCTTATTATCTTTATCCGGAAGTGCCTTTAGAGACTGTCAAAGGCCAACGTAAGGAAATATCAGGAGATGAAAATGCCATTTCCGCCGGGCAGGCGTTGGATATGATTTATGAACAATATTATGGAACTTATTCCTGTGACAAGATATTTTTTGATGAAGATGTCCTTGCAGTTTATGAGGATATTCTGGGATGCGAAATGCCGGAATACGCTTACCGGATTGAAATAGATGGGATACCTTATTTTTTGCATTTATCCCAAGTTTATGAAAATGTATATGAATTTTATACGTATGGATTTGACTATGGTAAAAAAGAAATGGTCAGAGTGGATACTTTTCAAGTTGATTCCCTGACCGGCGCCATAGATGCTTATCGGGATATATAAGAATTATAGCCACTATAGAAGGCACTAACGAATATTTCCGCTAATGCCTTCTAATTTATTATAACTCTTATTCAATTTTTATTAAATAGTCTTTTTTACATTAAGTACATCCATTAATGCTTCTTGCAACACTCTTGATACATTAATTCCAGCGTGTTCAGCTTCATAATTTAACCAACTTGGAATAGTTACATTTTTTCTTACTGCTTTTGTATCAATTTTCCTTCTATATTCTCCCGAATCAATATCCACAAAAGAAATAACTGTGGAACCTTCTTCTGCAAAAATTCCGTTATTTACATCTAAATTATTTATTTCAGATGGTAAAGGAATTTCTGTTCCATCATCTTCCATTGATACACATTTTAATTCAATTGCATCTCTGGCCATTTCTATAGCATCTGTCATGTTCTTTCCTTCTGTCAAAATTTCCAGATCAGGAACTTCCACGAGTACAACTGTATCTGTTTTTGTAAAAAATACAGGATACACATTTTTCATCTTATTTTCTCCGTTGTTCAATAAAATTATAATATTAGGATTTATAACTAATTTATCATATAGTATACTAAAGTCTTCTTCTTTTTATTATAGCCTTTGCTAGTCTTTCATCAATTTCTTTATGTCTTGGAACTTCTTCTTTCTCTTCACCTCTAACATAGATATCATGATTGCTTCCGTGCCTTTCAAAGATAAAGCCTGCGTCTTCAAGCTTTTTCACTAAATCTCTTTGCTTCATCAACTTACCTCCGCAAAATTAACAGTTCCATTTATTAGCAGTTCCTCCTTTCTCACCTTTATTGTACGTATTAAATACGCATATGTCAACATCTTTATGCGTATTTAATACGCATAAAACAATTCTTTATTACCTATTATATGTTGTGTAGTGTAACTAAAATTTTCCATGTGTAGCCAGAGTGTTAAAAGTAAATGGTGCTTGATTATGGGTATCTGGAAAACATGCGAAATGTCGAAATACGCTTACTGGATTAAAATAGATGGGATACCCTATTTTATGCATTTATTATATAGCTCTTAGGTTAAATCTACCCGAAAATATCAAACTATGGTAAAATAGCAGTTAGCAATGAATGTCATGGCAAAGAGCATGTTAGGAACATTTATGATGAAAAGAAACCGGATGAAATGTCAACCTGTCGGAATTTCCGACAAGTTCGAAAAATAGAAATAGTGAGGTATTCCTATACGAGTAATGGGGATAAAAATAATGTTTACAGAGGGGTTGTTGACTGATGAAACGAGTAGAAGATTTACTGCCTAAAAGCAAATTTGATTTTAGTGGAATGGAAGAACTCAAGATGCTTTCAGATGAAGAAATAATGCCAATCCTTCCGGAGCTTTTGGCATGGATGAAAGATATGAACTGGCCTGTTGCAAAGGAGATGCCTGAGCTGCTTTCCAAACATCAAAAAGTGATAATTCCCTGTATTATAGAAGCATTGCAGCCGGAACAATTGGAATGTGACTGGAAGTATTATATTATTCAGTTTCTCTTGCCTCTGCTGGAAGTAAAGTACTTGGATAAGATTAAACCCTGTTTGGAACGTATTGCAGAGAATCCCACACAAGGTGAGATATCTGATGATGCAGATATAGCAGCCAGAGATTTCCTTAAAAAAATGTGACATGTTATAGTATAATGAAATTGTATACAGGAAAGTACCAGGATACAGGAGAACAGGTAAATGACGTTAAAAGAAAAATTACAAAATGCAATGGAACAGGCAGTAAGTACATGTGAAGTGGCTGGGGTTAATTTGCTGGTGGAACAGAATGGAAAGGAACTCTGTTACTGTCAGGCAGGAATGGCAGATAGAGAAGAAAATCGTGCTATCAGCAGAGATACGATTTTCCGGCTTTATTCCCAAAGTAAGCCCATTACGGCAGCAGCGGTCATGATTTTGATGGAGAGAGGGGAACTGGATCTGTGCCAGAGAGTATCAGATTTTCTGCCGTCTTTTGAGAAACAGGTTTATTGTACGGAAGAAAGTAGTATCGGAGAGGCAGCAGAATTTAAGCCGGTTCTGCAGCCAATGCGGATATTTGATCTTTTGCGTATGACATCGGGGCTGGTCTATCCGGATGGTACAACAGAGGCTGGCAGACAGACTGCGGCGGTGTTTGAGGAAATGGACAGAAGACTTTTTACAGAGCGGGCCATGACCACCAGAGAAGTGGCGGATGCATTAGGTGGCTGTGTATTGGATTTTGATCCCGGAAGTTCATGGAAATATGGAACCTCGGCGGATGTACTGGGAGCCGTGATTGAAGTAGTATCCGGAATGAAATTTGGAGAATTTTTGGATAAGGAGCTTTTTAAACTCTTAGGAATGAAGGATACTGCATTCTGGGTGCCCAGAGAAAAGCAAAGCCGTTTGGCAGCTACCTATGAGACGGTTGTGGGACAAGAGGGAAATTCGCTGATTCGATATGAAGGGAATAACCTGGCAATCTGCAACAAAATGGATAAACCACCTGCTTTTGAATCAGGCGGGGCAGGTTTGGCATCTACTCTGGATGATTACATGCGTTTTGCGAGAATGTTGATACAGGAAGGTACATTAGATGGCATCCGGATTTTGAAACCGGCTACAGTTCGTTATATGACAGGCGGAGAATTGATGAAAAACCAGCAGAACGCTTTTGAGAGATGGGGCGGACTGGAAGGTTTCAGCTACGGAAATCTGATGAGGATATGTAAAAATCCTGCTCAGACAGGCTATTATGCAGGAAAAGGCGAATATGGATGGGATGGTTGGCTGGGACCTTATTTTGCTAATTTTCCGAAAGAGAAGCTGACCATTCTTATGGGTACACAGAAGAAGGATGGAGGAACTTTTACATTGACAAGAAAGCTGCGGAATATACTGCTTTCGGAGGTGCTTTAACAGAATGATTCCAAATAAGAATTATTGTCCTTTAACAGCAACTCCTTTTAAGAAAAATACAGCCTATAAAGAAGTGTCTCCAATTACACAGTTAGAACCGTATATAAGATGTTTTTGGGGAACGGAAAAACCATATCTGCAGGAAGAAAAAGATATCCGTGCAGAAATAGTAATTCCGGATACATGCGTGGATATTATTTATTACATCGATTATACGGAAAATAAAGTTGTAGGAGGCTTTTGTGGAATAAATGATCAAAGTTTTTATGCAGCCGGAGCCAAATGGCCCGGGCATTTAACGGCAACATTTGCAATCCGTTTTTTTGCATGGAGCGCTTATGCATTTGCAGAAGATTCTTTCAAAGATACAGTTAACGGATATTATGAAGTTGCATCAAGATTTGAATGGCTGGATAAGATGATCCGTCCCAGATTACTAGAACTAGTAACTCTTACGGAAAAAATTTCCTATGTAGAGCAGTTGTTGCTTAGAAAAACAGCAAATATGAGAGAAAACAGAATTGTAAATGATGTTATAAATAACATGCTTATTAACAGAGGTGTTTTGGAAATATCTGATTTAGCCCGGGAATCCTTTGTAAGCAGCAGACAGTTAGAAAGATTGTTTCATGAATATGTGGGAATTACTCCTAAGAAACTCAGTAATCTGATTCGCTACCAGTTTTTATGGAGAGATGTTTTATGTAGACCTGATTTTAATATCCTGAATGCAGTTCATCAGTATGGTTATACCGATCAATCTCATTTGCTGCGTGAATTTAAGAGATATCACTCTATGGACATACAGAGTGCAAAAGCTGTAGCTTTTAAAAATGTCGAAAATATACAAGACGTTTGTTAAAAGTTGGAGATAAAATGGACTCCATTCAAAAGCAAAGGGGTGAAGAATCATGAAAAATATCAGTGTATGTGGTACAGACTGTGGGACATGTTATTGTTTTGGAAAAATGTGCCAAGGATGCAATGAATGCGAAGGAAAGGTATTTCATGCACCGGAAGGAAAAGCCTGTCCGATTTATGAATGTGTCAGAGGGGATAAAGGTTTTTCTGATTGTGGAAAATGCGGTGAAGTTCCTTGTAAAATTTGGCTTAACACAAGAGATCCTAAGTTTTCTGATGAGGAATTTGAAAAAAATGTGCATATGCGTGTTGAAAAATTAAGAGAAGCGGAGCAGCCTGATGATGTCAAAGAATAAAGAATTATCCCTTTATATTATGGATCAGCTTTCTGACCTTCAGGATATCAGGAATATTCCCATGATGGGAGGATATATATTCTATTATAAAGAAAGAATATTTGGCGGCATATATGGAAGCGGTTTTATGGTCAAGATAACAACAGCAAGTAAAAAATATATGCCTGACAGCATACCGGAACCGCCCTATGAGGGAGCAAAAGAAATGCTGCCGGTAACAATATTAGATAATAAAGAGCTGATGCAGAAAATGGTTCGGGAAATGTACTGCGAACTGCCGGAAAGAAAAGTCAAAAAGAAAAAGGCAAAATAATCCGTTAATTTAAAACCCGCGTGGTCTGAAAAGTCCACACGGGTTTTATCTGTAAGCCTGCAGCAATCAAAAATGACAGCACACAGTCTTCACACTTGGTTTTAAAAATTAACTTATAAAAATTATTTCAGAATGCGTAAGCATATTTTGATTACTACTAGTCTGTAGTCTCGGGAGTAGGTGCGGCTGTAGGCTCAGCAGTGGGCGCCGTAGTGGGTGCAGCAGTAGGTGCCGTGGTAGGCGCAGCAGTGGGTGCAGTAGTGGGTGCCGTAGTAGGATCAGATGAACTGCCGCCTGAGCTGCCACCTGAGCCGCTGCTTGAGCTATTGCTGATAGGAGCCGGTTGTGTTGCATCCTCTCTTGTCCCATTTTCTGTGATGGTTTCCTGTATTGCCTCTTCAAAAGCTTTTGCTGTAGCATATATAGAATTTACAGACATGTTCACTGTAGAAACAGGAACTGCCATGCCGTTAATATCTTCTATTACACCATCTGCATTTACTTTATAAGCAACTACACCGGTAAGTGTTGTTAAATCGATAGAGCTTGCACCTGCTGCATATGCATCTTCAATCTGCTTTTTAACAGCTTCGGCATCTTCAGCAGTTACATTTTTTACAATAATGGAATTTTCATCAAGAGCCATTTTGGTTCTCTGTCCTGCCGGAATGTCAACAGAAGCTACGTTTTTAATAGCTACACCATCCATCATAATGTCAACTCTGCCGACAGGTCCCATACTGGAAATAGAAATACTTCCATCTTCAAAAACCAATACAAGAGCAGTACCAAACACATATACGCTGTGAAGCTTACCGTCCTGTTCTATGGACATCTCAGATGGAGCTTCGGCAGGCGGCGCTGCAAATGCTACGGTATACGTACCTATTGCTAAGACACCTGCTAAAACCAAGGCTAAAATTTTTTTCATTTTAATACCTCCTATGATTTAATATGGTTACCAAGTGTGGGATTAGTAACTTTATTTAATTTTATGTTAGGAATTCCATATTATATCTTTTAAATTTTTGAATTGAAAAAAACTGGTCTGATTTTGACTTCTATATAAATTGATATTATAATAAAAATCCCAATAGGCAGAGAGGATGTGATTTGCCATGAAAAATGAAATGGAGCTGATGGAAGATCAGCGACAGTTTGATTATAAACGTATTGCAGAGGGTTACATAAAGGACCGTCCATATTTACATGGACAGGTTATGGATATGGTAAAACACAAAATGAATTTGTGTTCAAATTTTAAAAATGGCATGGACATTGGCTGTGGAGCAGGGCTTTCTACAAAGGCGCTGCGAACAATTTGCAATCATGTAATGGGAACGGATATATCGCCTGAAATGATTAAAGCTGCCCTTGCATTATATGGGGAAGAAGGTTATAGTTTCAAAACCTGCAGGGCAGAGGATATAGAAGTAAAGGATAAAAGTCTTGATATAGTAACGGCGGCGGGATCCATTAATTGGATCGATGAGCGTAAGCTTCTGCCTTTGCTGCAGAATGCATTGACAGATAATGGCTTGCTGCTTATATATGATTTTTGGATAACAGATAAAATGGAACAGAACCGGGAATATACGGATTGGTGGTATCAGGAGTATCTTCCTAATTTTCCGAAACCGAAGCGGAAAGAGAATAAGTGGACGGACAGAGATGTAGCAGAATACGGTTTTCAAATATTTTCCCAGGAAGAGTATACAACTGCATATGAAATGGATAAAGACTATTTTATTCGGTTCATGCTTTTACAATCTAATGTCATAGCACAGGTGGAAGAAGGAAGCAGGAGCTTAGAAGAGGTAAAAACATGGTTTTATGATACACTCTCAAAATTCTGGAAAGAAGGAAAGAAGATGCTGATATTTGAAGGATATAACTGGTATCTTGTAAAAACCAAAAAATAGGAGGGTAATTACCTTGATAAAAACGTTGTATGTGACAGACTTAGATGGAACACTGTTAAATACAAAAGACAGAATCAGTCCTGAAAGCATTCGTATGATCAATGAATTGGTGGAGGGCGGAATGCTCTTTACTTATGCAACGGCACGGTCTTTGGTATCAGCCTCTGTAGTAACTGAAGGGTTGACGGCAGAGGTTCCGGTCATTGCCTATAATGGCGCTTTTATTATACATCCCCGGACAGGAAAAGTTTTGTCGCAGTTGTCATTTTCCAAAGAAGAATCAGGATTTGTCAGAGAAGTTCTGGAAGAGCATGGTATCAGTCCCCTTGTATATGCATTTATAGAGCAGGAAGAAAAGGTATCTTTTGATAAAACAATGGAGAATGAAGGCATTCAAAGATATCTTTCCAACCGTAAAGGGGATAGAAGATTCAGACCTTTGGAAGGAAAAGAGGGATTATATGATGGAGAACCATTTTATTATACCTGTATTGGCGAGAAAGAAGAGCTGATGCCTATATACCGGATATTTTCCAAAGATGACAGATTCCGCTGTACTATACAGCAGGAATTATACAGACCGGAATACTGGTGCGAGATCATGCCGGGCAAAGCAACTAAAGCAGAGGCCATAAAAAAGCTGAAAAAGTTATGGCAGTGTGACAGGGTAGTATCTTTTGGAGATGCAATTAATGATATTCCTATGTTTGAAATATCGGATGAATGTTACGCTGTAGAAAACGCAGTACCGGAGTTAAAAGATATAGCGACAGATATTATTGCAGGAAACGATTATGATGGTGTTGCGCAGTGGCTGTGGGCAAATGTAAATAAAAATATTAAATTCTAAACAGCTTTTTAAATATCATTGAATTTCATCTTTTTCTGTGTTAAATTCACTAGTAACAGCGTTTCCATAATATGGAAAATAAGCTGATACGGATGGATAAAATGATACGGGAATATTTGGAACAAAATGTATATACAGCACTGCAGACAAGGCTGCGTTTTATTTTTGAGGAATTTGATAATATTTACATTTCTTTCTCCGGAGGAAAAGACAGCGGATTGCTTTTAAATATGGTACTTGACTATCAAAAAAGGTTTTATCCGGAGAAAAAAATCGGTGTTTTTCATCAGGATTTTGAGGCCCAGTATACAGTAACAACCGAGTACGTGGAAAGAACCTTTGAAAGGATCAAAGAAGAAGTAGAGCCATATTGGGTATGTCTTCCCATGGCTACACGGACAGCCTTAAGCAGTTATGAAATGTACTGGTATCCATGGGATGATACAAAGAAAGAATGCTGGGTCAGAAAGATGCCGGAAAAAGAGTATGTAGTTAATTTGGAAAATAACCCTATTACTACATACCGCTACCGGATGCATCAGGAGGATTTGGCCAAGCAGTTCGGACGATGGTATCGGATTTCCCATGGGAATAAGAAAACGGTCTGTCTCCTTGGAATGCGTGCAGATGAATCTTTGCAGAGATATAGCGGATTTTTGAATAAAAAATACGGATATCAGGGAGAATGCTGGATTAGCAGGCAGTTTAAAGATGTATGGTGCGCATCGCCGCTGTACGATTGGTCTTCTATTGATGTCTGGCATGCAAACTGGTTATTTGATTATGATTACAATCATTTATATGATCTTTATTATAAAGCGGGTCTGAAAATTTCACAGATGCGGGTAGCATCTCCGTTTAATGACTATTCCAAAGATTCCTTAAATTTATACAGAGTTATTGATCCGGAAATATGGGTAAAGCTGGTGGGAAGAATTCAAGGAGCCAACTTTGCATGTATTTATGGGAGAACAAAGGCATTAGGATACAGAAATATTACGCTTCCCAAAGGGCATACATGGAAGTCTTATACGTTGTTTTTGCTGGATACACTTCCTGCCAGATTACGGAATAGTTATGTAAAAAAGTTTAACACATCCATTGAATTCTGGCACAAGATCGGTGGCGGACTGGATGAGGATACTATTCGGGAACTGGAAGAACATGGATATCAGATTCGGAGAAACGGAGTTTCCAATTACACATTAAATAAAAAATCACGGATTGTTTTCATTGGGAATATTCCGGATCATACGGATGATATCAAATCCACAAAAGATATTCCCAGCTGGAAAAGGATGTGCTTTTGTATTTTAAAAAATGATCATATCTGCCGTTTTATGGGATTTGGCCTCAGCAGGCAGCAGCAAAAACGAATTGATATGATCCGGCGTAAATACAAAAGCATAGAGGAGATAAATTATGAAGTATAAAAGTCCCGTTTACAGTGTTATTTCAGTTCCTATTGAAAAGGTAAAGCCAAATGCTTATAATCCTAATACTGTTGCGCCGCCTGAAATGAAGCTGCTTTATGAAAGTATTAAGGCAGACGGATATACAATGCCTATTGTATGTTATTATAGCAGAGAAAATGATATTTATATTATTGTAGACGGATTTCATCGTTATAGAATTATGCTTGAGTATCCGGATATCTATGAACGGGAACAGGGTATGCTTCCTGTTTCTATAATAGATAAACCCATAGATCAGCGGATGGCCAGTACCATCCGTCATAACCGTGCCAGGGGAAGCCATGATGTGGATTTAATGAGCAATATCGTGAAGGAGTTGCATGAATTGGGACGCTCCGATGCATGGATATCTAAACACCTTGGTATGGATCGTGATGAAATACTGCGGTTAAAACAGATTACGGGACTTGCTGCGCTGTTTAAGGATGTAAATTTTGGCAGAGCATGGAGACCCGCAGAAGAAGAAAATATATAAATTGAAATAGCAGAGAAGTTAAAAATGGTAAATAACATTATGAAAAACCTTCATAGCACAGAGCAGAAAAATGAAAGTCATAGATATGAATTGCTTGACAGTATTCGGGGAATTACGCTGCTTAGCATGATTCTTTATCATGGAGCCTGGGACATAGTTTATCTTTATCATATAAAATGGGACTGGTATCATGGAACGGGAGCTTATATCTGGCAGCAAAGCATTTGCTGGACGTTCATTCTTTTATCAGGATTTTGCTGGCCCCTTTCGAAAAAACCGTTAAAAAGAGGAGCCATAGTGTTTGGCGGAGGTATTTTGGTATCTGTGGTAACCGGCCTGTTTCTTCCTGACAGCAGAGTTATGTTTGGGGTGCTGACTTTTATCGGTTCTGCTATGCTTCTTCTAATCCCTCTTGATAAGCTTTTTAGAAAGATTCCTGCTGAAGTGGGCGTACTTATAAGTTTCCTGCTTTTTTTGCTTACAAGAAATATAAATGAAGGATATTTAGGTTTTGAAATTTATAACTTAATAAAGCTGCCGAATACATGGTATAGGGGAATCATCATGTCGTATCTGGGTTTTCCGTCACCTGACTTTTTTTCAACGGATTACTTTTCACTGATTCCATGGCTGTTTTTATTTTGTAGTGGCTACTTTGTATCCCACATATTTCGAAGGAAAGGGATCTTTTGTCATCCTGTTTTAAAAAAGGGAATTCCTTTGCTAAGCTTTTTGGGAAAACATTCTCTTTTGATTTATCTGCTGCATCAGCCTGTGCTATATTTGGCGGGAGCTTGTTTTTTTAATGCTATGCGATAAGAGGATGCCGATTTCCCGGAATGGATTTTATCTTGAACCGAAAGAAAAGAACATGGTATACTGTGAAAGCTGGAAAAGGGTATAGGAAGGAACGGACAGTAAGATGAATGAAGCGGTTGTTACCTTGAAAAAGGGAGAGGGACGAACCATTAAGTCAGGCGGTATGTGGATCTTTGATAATGAAATTGCAGATATCACAGGAAGCTTTGAAAATGGAGATATAGTGATTATTCATGATTTTGACGGCTATCCTATGGGAAAAGGATTTATTAACCAACATTCTAAAATCAGAATACGGCTGATGACAAGAGACAGCCGGCAGGAGATTGACAGAGAATTTTTAAAACAGCGGGTAAAAGACGCATGGGAATACCGTAAAAAGACGGTTGATACTTCCAGCTGCCGTATTGTTTTTGGAGAGGCGGATTTCCTTCCGGGACTTGTAATTGATAAGTTTTCGGATGTATTAGTTGTAGAGTCTCTTGCCCTTGGCATTGACAGATTAAAAGTTGTGATCATAGAACTGTTAAAAGAAACATTGTCAGAAGACGGTATTGAAATCAGAGGCGTATATGAGAGAAGCGATGCCAAGGTAAGAATAAATGAAGGTTTGGAACGTATTAAAGGGTTTATCGGGGAAGCCTTCCATACCGATGTGGAAATTACTGAGAACCGGGTCAGATATATGGTAGATGTCAAAGACGGACAAAAGACGGGATTCTTCCTTGATCAGAAATATAATCGGCTGGCAATTCAAAAGCTCTGTAAAAATGCAAAAGTACTGGACTGTTTTACCCATACAGGCTCTTTTGCTTTAAATGCAGGCATTGCAGGAGCAAGAGAAGTTCTGGGAATAGATGCTTCCCAGAGCGCTATAGACAGAGCTATAGAGAATGCAAAATTAAACGGACTGGAACAGATAGTATCTTTTAAGTGCCAGGATGTATTTGAATGTCTTCCGGAAATGGAAGCTAAAGGAGAAAAATTTGATGTGGTCATATTAGATCCTCCTGCATTTACCAAGTCGCGTAATTCCATTAAGAATGCAATAAAAGGCTACAGGGAAATTAATCTTAGGGCAATAAAGCTTGTAAAAGACGGCGGCTTTCTGGCTACCTGTTCCTGCTCTCATTTCCTGACTTATGAATTATTTACAGAAACAATAAAGCAGGCAGCAGGAAATGTGCACAAGAGACTGCGGCAGGTAGAATTTCGGACGCAGTCCCCTGATCATCCCATACTTTGGGCTGCAGATGAGTCATACTATCTGAAATTTTATATTTTTCAGGTATGTGAAGATAAATAATAGGATCAGACATTCCAAGTGCGTATAAGGAGATAAACCATGTTATTGGATATGAATGTGCTGTGGATGGCAGTAGCAGCAGATACTATAATCGATGCTTTAAAACTCCTGCCCTTTCTTTTTGTAACATATGTAATAATGGAGTATATTGAACATAAAGCAGGAGACAGGGCGGAAACAATGATCCGGAAGGCGGGAAAATGCGGACCGCTTATCGGCAGCGTGCTTGGAATTGTACCACAGTGTGGATTTTCTGCAGCGGCAGCAAATCTGTATGCCGGTAGAATCATTACCCTTGGAACATTATTTTCCGTTTTTCTTTCCACTTCTGATGAGATGCTTCCGATTTTTATTTCAGAACAAGTGCCTGTTCTGACTATTTTAAGAATACTTTTGGCCAAAGTGCTGATTGGTATGAGTGCAGGCTTTATTATTGACGGAGTCATGCGAAAAAAGAAATATACAGGAACGGAACATGAACATTTGAAAATTGAAGAAATGTGCGATCATCAGAATTGTCACTGCAAGGAAGGGAAGATATTGAAATCTGCAATGAAACATACTCTGCAGATTACTCTGTTTATTATTATTGTTTCCTTTCTTATAACTTATCTTATGTGTATTGTAGGGGAAGAGGTCATTTATACGGCTTTAAATGGACAGCCCATTTTAGGTCCGGCCATTGCAGGAATCATAGGATTGATACCCAACTGTGCAGCTTCTGTAATTCTAACGGGGTTATATTTAAATGGCGTACTTGGTGCAGGATCAATGATAGCCGGACTGCTGGTAGGGGCCGGAGTGGGTCTGCTGGTTCTGTTTAGGATCAATGAAGATATCAAAGAGAATATTAAAATCCTGCTGTTACTTTATGGAATAGGAGTCATTGCAGGAATTATGATAGAGGCCGCGGGATTTACCTTTTAGACGGCCTCTGTTAGTAAAAACATCTTAATTCTAAAAGCTTTCGTAATATTTTTTGGTAACAGTCTGAGCAGGCTTTTCATAGATATCATAACCGCCATGTGTTTTAGCTTTGCCGGCGGGATACTGTTTCCATGCCCAATCCCAAAGGCAGAAGCCATTTACCCAGGGGCGTTTCCTGCAAGCCTCAAACATAGCTGTATACCAGTCTGCCTGTTCTTTTAAATTTACTTCGCCCTTGATGCTCCAGTCATTAGGAACCTTTGAAGAGCCGCTGGTAGACATACAGCCGCATTCTGCGAAGAAAAAGGGTTTTTGGTATTTATTTACCACTTTTTCAATCCGGTCAAGTTCCTGCTCCCAGTCATTTAAAGGATAATATCCACTGGAGGATATGATATCTACACAATCCCAAAAGGAGACATTATCTTCCTGGTATTTGTCTGTATTGTATGACACCGGACCGGAATATATCTTTTTAATATCAGCAATCAGTTTGCGCCATTCCCATACCCGCCGTTCACTCATAACCATTTCACAGCCTGCAAGAAATATTTCACATCCCGTTTCTTCGGCAATCCTGGCATAGTGCAGCTGAAAAGCTGTATAAGCAGCAAACCAGTTACTCCATTTAGGTTCGCAGGGTACGTCTTTGTCAAAAAAATTAATGTGGGCGCGCCAGGTTCCGTTTTTACAGTTGACGGTGGGCTTTAGGGCTACCTGTAAACCGATTTGATGGGCATACTGAATCATGGAAATCAATTCCTGATCTGAAACAGTGGCTTCAGTAGTATAAAAAATCTCTTCTGACTGCGGAGTTTCCTGAAGACCGTTGGGCACCAGAGCAATTAAATTGGCGCCTGTCTTTTCTTTTAAGTTATTTAAGCTGTCATATGCTTCTTTGGATTCGAAACTGCCCCTCTGCGAAAAAGGCGCAAAAGTAATACCTTTGATAAACTGCATAAATCAGACTCCCCTTTCAAGATGAAACTCCCCAAATAATTCATTTTATAAAACTATAGCACTTTTTGATATTATCTACTATAATATAGCCGTATAAAAATTGTAAAAATCTATTTCAGAGCTTATGGATATTAATGAGGTGGCGAATGCAATACTTATTTGAATATAGTGATACGCTGAATTCTCCGTATGAAGCATTTTTATATGATACTTCCGTTATGGGATTTCCAATCAGGCCTCATTGGCATTATTTTATGGAAATTATTTATATGAGAGAAGGAACAGGCCTTATAGAGTGTAACGGCAGCAGTTATATTATTGAAAAAGGAGATATGATTTTATTTCATCCGGAAGCAGTACATGCTATTTATACCGCAACCAATATCCCTTTAAAATATGAAGTAATGAAGTTTGACGTAAACAGACTGTATACGGAGAACAGCTGCGCACCGAAGCTTCGTATTATTTTAAGCAGTGCCAGTAAGAATCAGAATGCACCTATTCATTTTAAAGAAGAAGATATCCGACATATTCCGGTTTCAGAGATATTTGAAGAATGCCGCAGGGAGATAGAGCATAAAAATTATGGTTATGATATTATTGTTCATAATAAAATTTGCTATTTGCTGGTGCATTTAATCAGAATCTGGAGGAAAAAAGGTTTTGATACGGATATGGCAGCAATATGCCCGCCGGAAACAGATTCCATCCATACTATTACGGAATATATTGATGCACATGCGGACGAGCCTATCAAAGTAGAGGAACTGGCAGATATGTGCAATATGAGTTATTCCTATTTTGCCAAAAATTTTAAGCAGTATTATGGCAGATCATGCAAGGAATATATTGAATTCATCCGTATTTGTAAAGCAGAAGACCTTTTACTTTTTACAGATTTTGATTTGAGTTATATCAGTCAGGAAACAGGTTTTGCGGACAGCAGCCATCTGATTAAGATTTTCAGGAAGTGGAAAGGGGTTACACCCAAGCAGTTTAAGATTCGGCATATAAAAGCGGAAAAAGAGTAAAAGATAGGAGTTATGGATAAAAAAAGCACCATCCCCAAAGCGCCTACGTCTTCAAAAATGGTACTTACAAGTGCACCGCCAGGGGCTCGAACCCTGGACACCCTGATTAAGAGTCAGGTGCTCTACCAACTGAGCTAGCGGTGCTTTTCTTTTGTTAAAATTGCGCGTTATTTACAACGCAAATGTTATTATAGTATAATGTTTTTTAGTTTGCAAGCACTTTTTTAAAAAATTTTAAGAAAATTTATCGCAAAAATTAATTTTAATAAATTTTGTAAAGCAACAGGAGGAACAAGCAGTGATATTTGATACTCATGCACATTACGATGATGAGGCATTTGATGAAGACAGAAAAGAGCTTCTTCTTCGTATGAAAGAGAGTGGAATAGGAACCATTGTAAATATAGGAGCCAGTATAGAGAGTTGTAGAATAACCCTTGCACTGACTGAAGAATATCCGTTTATTTATGGCGCTTTAGGTGTGCATCCTTCTGAGGTGGAAGAACTGAATGAGGAATTGTTTCAATGGCTTAAGAATACATGCACCGGGCAGTCTGTTGCAAAGGGAGGTAAAATTGTTGCAGTAGGAGAGATTGGTCTTGATTACTACTGGAATGACGAAGATGAACCTGACAGAGAAATTCAGAAAAAGTGGTTTGAAAAACAGATTGAAATGGCAAAAGAGGAAAAACTTCCTATTATTATTCATTCCAGAGAGGCAGCGAAAGATACTTACGATATTATGAAGGCGCTGCATGCAGGAGAAAATGGTGGAATTGTTCATTGCTATTCCTATTCGAAAGAGCTTGCAAAAGAGTTTCTTAATATGGGATTTCATTTTGGCATAGGAGGCGTTTTGACCTTTAAAAATGCGCGAAAGTTAAGAGAAGTTGTGGAATATCTGCCTATGGAGAGTATTGTATTGGAAACAGATAGTCCCTATCTTGCACCGGTTCCTCACAGAGGGGAGAGAAACAGTTCCTTAAATCTTCCCTATGTTATACAGACTCTCAGCGAGATAAAAGGGATAGAAGAAGAAAGAATAATAGAGATTACAGAGAACAACGCAAAAAAGCTGTTTGCACTATAGAAAGAGAGAACATTATGCCTACCCTTGGAAGTCCTACAGAAACCATAGAGATATTGAAGAAATATCATTTCAATTTCCAAAAGCGATTTGGTCAGAATTTTTTAATTGACAGTAATATATTAGAAAAAATTGTTGAAGCCGCTGAAATCACACCGGATGACTGTGTACTGGAAATTGGTCCCGGAATCGGTACCATGACACAGTATCTTGCTGAAAGTGCCAGAGAAGTGATTGCAGTGGAAATCGATAAATCATTGATTCCTGTTTTGGAAGACACCTTATCTTCTTATCAGAATGTAACAGTTATCAATAAGGATATTTTGAAAGTAGATATTAATGAACTGGTACAGGAAAAAAATCAGGGAAGAGAAATTAAGATCGTTGCTAATCTGCCTTACTATATCACCACTCCCATTATTATGGAACTTTTTGAAAGCCATGTTCCGTTAAAAAGCATTACCATTATGGTGCAGAAAGAAGTGGCAGACAGAATGCAGGTAGGTCCCGGGACTAAAGACTATGGGGCATTATCCCTGGCTGTTCAGTACTATGCAAATCCCAAGATCATTACCTGTGTTTCTCCATCCTGTTTTATTCCCAAACCTAATGTAGGCAGTGCAGTGATCCGTCTTGATAAGTATAAGGAACCTCCTGTTAAAGCTGAGGATGAGGCTTTTCTTTTTGCAATTATTCGGGCGGCTTTTAATCAAAGAAGGAAGACTCTGGTAAACGGATTAAGCCATGCCGGAGAACTTGAGGTTTCCAGGCAGCAGGCAGAAGAAGCTCTCCTTAAGATGCAGCTGAGTCCTTCCATTCGTGGAGAAGCTCTGACGCTTCAGGAATTTGCTGTTTTGAGTAATATTTTATACTGTCAAAAAGAATAATTCCCAATGTAACCTTCAGCTATGATTTTTTTGACATAAACATGACCTTATGGTACACTTAAAAAATGAAAATAGGGCATTGTGTCTTAATATAGGAAAATTATTTATGAGGTGAGCACCTTGGATAAGTATGAATATAAAGTACGCGCGGATGAGATCAAATCATTAATAGCAGAAGGCGAGTATGCAGAAGCTGCTAAAATAGCAGATACCATAGATTGGCGCAGAGTTAAAAGTATCATGATGTTATGCACCATCAGTGATCTGTATAAGATCAACCGAAGGTATGAAGACAGCAGGGACATTCTCCTTCTTGCCTATGAAAGACATGCAGGAGGACGTCTGATTGTTTATTCTCTTTGCGAACTTTCTATTAAGCTTGAGGAATATGTGCAGGCAGTAGAATACTATAAAGAATTTGTGCAGTTGGCACCCAAAGATTCAGGACGGTATGTTTTGCAGTACAAGCTTTATGAAGCCCAGGAAGTAAGCTTAGAAGAAAGAATTGCCGTTTTGGAAGAGCTTAAGAAAAAGGACTATCGGGAAAGATGGGCATATGAACTGGCTAATATGTATCACAGGATAGGCCTTGAAACTAAATGTGTTGAAGAATGCGATGAAATGTTTCTTTGGTTTGGCGATGGTAAATATATTCTTAAAGCTTTAGAGCTTAAGAAACTTCATCAGCCCTTAACGGAAGAACAGCAGAAAAAATACGAACAAATGAAACAGACCGGAGGTATTATTGAGTCTGATTTTGTAGCAGAGAGCAACGCAATTAAGGAAGAGGCCGGAAGAGAAACAGAAGACGAAGAAGATGATGAATTTAGTGTGGAGATGAATGTTCTGACGGATCCTACCCAGGAGATTCCGAAAAAGGAGCTTGACGATATCCAGGTTAAAACAGTAGATGTCAGCCAGTACAACACCATCAATCTTCAAAGAGAGCTTGCAGAAAGTATGAAAGAGTTTTTGGACAGCCATCCTACTGCCCAAATGCCCATAGAACAGGTAACAGATGAAATGGAGCAGACAAAAGTTTATGCTCCCATTTCTGAAGAGACATCTTCTGAAGAAGAGGAGACGGCCACAGACAATCAGGAAGAGGCAGAAGAATCCCTTCAGAAGCCTAAAGTCATGCCCATTTATCAGGATACGGATGAAATGCAGCTGATCAGCGAGGATATGCTGGACCAGCCTGATGGCATAGAGGAAAAACCTGTTTCAGAGGAAGTTTTTTTTGGAAATACAGCAGAAGTAAATATAGAAGATGTAGTATCCGAGCTTGTGGAGAAGGATGCGGAAGCAGCTAAAAATCCCACTTATGCACAGGATCCTGAAACAGAAGAAAAGCCACCCATGGGAGGCTTTATGGCCAGTCCCAATCCTGCTATCAGCAATACCGGAGTAATCAGAACATTCCATAAGCCTTCAGGATATGATGATATGCTTTCTCAGGAATATGACGGACAGCTTAGTCTGGTGGTTCCCGAGCAAGAAAAGATAGAAAAACAGATTACCGGACAGCTTAGTATTGATGATGTAATGGCTGAATGGGAAAGAATGAAAAAAGAAAAAGAGCAGAAAATGCTGGCTGAAATCAAAGAGCGGGTGCATAAACAGACAGATGCGCTTTTTGCAGATTTTGATGAATCCACGAAATCCGGTCTGTTAGAGGAACTGGAAAAAGCAATGATGGAGGCCGCGGTTAAAGACAGCAGGAAAAAAACCAGGGCAGAGTCACCTAAGATTATTAAGATTTCCGATGTGGAAGGCGATGATCCGGAAACTATTGATGAAGAACCGACAGATGAGGATCTGGAGATTGAAGATATCACGATAGAAGAATCATCTGTGGAGGAGACAGATATAGAAGAAATACTGCCGGAGGAAGAGGATATCGAAGATGAAGATGCCGGGGAAGAAGATATTGAAGACGAAGATGCCGGGGAAGAGGATATCGAAGACGAAGATGCAGATGAAGAGCTGATGGCAGAAGAAGATACAGAAGAGGAAGAACAGCCGGCAGAAGAGGAAGCGCAGCCAAAGAAAGATACAGCAGAAGATCTGCAGGAAAAATCTCAGGATGAGAATACAGCTTTGACAGAAAGTAACGATGAGGATACAAAGCAGACCAAAAAACAGCCGGAGGCTGACGGGGAAGAGGCAAAAGAGGAAGAGAAGCAGAAAGAGAACTTAGAAGAAAAATCGGAAGGTGACGGCAAATATACAGCAAGAGAAATGTCACAAAGTGAAAGGGAGCAGTTTGCTCCGTTCATTAACCATAAGAGGACCAGAAGGCAGATTGTAGAAGCCATTGATAATATCAGCATGGCATCTTATACCGGAAATGTAGTCATTACAGGAGAGGAAGGCACGACTGCACTTGCCAAGCTTCTGGTAAAAGAAATACAATTATCCGATAATAATTTTTCCGGAAAGGTTGCTAAGATTTCCGGTACAAATATGAATAAAAAAGATATATCATCTACACTTTCCAAGATGTCCGGCGGGGCCCTTATTATTGAAGGGGCTGCCGTTATGAAAAAAGCATCAGTGGATACGCTGGTAAAAGAATTAAATCAGGAGGGCAAAGGCCTTATAGTCCTGCTTGAAGATAAGAAAGATGCTATGGATAAGTTTTTGACCAAGCATACGCATCTTGCGCCAATTTTTAATCTGAGGGTAGACGTGGAAGCGCTTGATGACCAGACACTTGTAAAATATGCAAAGAAATATGCATTGGATCAGGAATATTCCATAGATGATCTTGGGATTTTGGCTCTTCATACCAGAATTGCAGAAATGCAGACCAGCGACCATGAAGTAACTTTAGCGGAAATAGAAGAGATTGTAGATGAAGCTATTTATTTTGCCAGTAAAAAGACGCCGGGGCATTTCTTTGATGTATTGTTGGGAAAACGCTATGATGAAGAAGATATGATCGTTCTCAGGGAAAAAGACTTTATGCATTATTAAATAAATTGGGGGTTGTCACATATGGAGAAAAAGAAACAAACAGGAGAAACAGTATTTATTTCAGAAGCAGACCAGTATCTGTTTGCCCAGGGAACCCATTATGACATTTATAAGAAGCTGGGAGCTCATCCTTCTGTGGAAGATGGCGTAAAGGGTATGTTTTTTGGCGTATGGGCGCCGAATGCGGCAAGTGTTCATGTGATTGGTACTTTTAATGACTGGAATGAAAGCGCGAATCCTATGAATAAACTGGGACCGGGAGGTATTTATGCCGTATTTATTCCGGGAGTAGGAACAGGAGAGCTTTATAAGTTTTTGATTACCACCCCTGAAGGTGAAAAACTGTATAAGGCAGATCCTTTTGCAAACTGGGCGGAACTCCGTCCCGGCACAGCATCACGGACTACAGATTTATCAGGATTTCGGTGGACAGACGATGCATGGATGAAAGAAAGGGATACGAAAGATTATTACAAAAATCCATTAGCAGTTTATGAATGTCATATTGGTTCATGGATGCGTCATCCAAGGCCGGAAGAACAGGGCTTTTACAATTACAGAGAATTTGCTGACAGAATTGTTGATTACCTGAAAGAGATGAAATATACACATGTGGAGTTAATGGGTATTGCAGAATATCCTTTTGATGGTTCCTGGGGATATCAGGTTACCGGATATTATGCTCCTACCTCCAGATATGGAGAACCTTCTGACTTTATGTATTTAGTTAATAAATTGCATAAAAATAAAATAGGAGTTATCCTTGACTGGGTACCTGCCCATTTTGCCACAGATGCACACGGACTTGGCCGGTTTGACGGACAGTGTATTTTTGAAGATCCGGATCCCAGAAAAGGAGAGCATCCTGACTGGGGTACCAAAATATTTAATTATGGTAAAACCGAGGTTAAAAATTTCTTGATTGCCAATGCACTGTTTTGGATCAAGGAATTCCATATTGACGGCATTCGTGTAGACGCAGTTGCGTCAATGCTTTATCTTGATTATGGAAAGCAGGAAGGACAATGGGTTCCTAATAAATATGGAGATAATAAGAATCTGGAAGCAATTGAATTCTTTAAGCATCTGAATTCAGTAGTACGTGGCACATATCCCGGATTTATGACGATTGCAGAAGAATCTACAGCATGGCCTAAAGTCACTCATAAAGTGGAGGACGAAGGTCTTGGCTTTAGTTTCAAGTGGAATATGGGATGGATGCATGATTTTTGTGAATATATGAAACTGGATCCTTATTTTAGAAAGGATAATCATTATGCAATGACTTTTGCCATGAGCTATAATGAAAGTGAGCAGTATATTCTTCCCCTCTCCCATGATGAAGTGGTGCATTTAAAATGCTCTATGGTCAACAAAATGCCGGGGTACAAGATTGATAAGTACGCAAATTTAAGAGCAGGATATACTTATATGTTTGGCCATGCAGGGAAAAAACTTCTTTTTATGGGACAGGAATTTGCCCAGGAAAGAGAATGGAGTGAGGAAAGAGAGCTTGACTGGTTCCTTTTGGAAGAAGACTTGAATAAAGGCATGCAGGAATATGTGAAGGAGCTTCTTAATATTTACCGTAAGTATCCCTGCATGTATGAGAATGATAACAGCTGGGCAGGTTTCACATGGATGAACAGTGATGATAAAGACAGAAGTACTTACAGTTTTGTGAGAAAAGCGCAAAAGGGAAAGAATAATCTGCTGTTTGTAATCAATATGACGCCTATGAAGTGGGAAAATTATCAGGTGGGAGTACCCAAAAAGAAAAAATATAAGCTGCTCCTTAACAGTGATGAAGTAAGATTCGGAGGAAACGGAAATGTGATCCCCAAGGAAATAGCTGCTGTGGCAGCCCCCTGCAATTATCAGGATTACAGCATTTCTTTTGATCTTCCGCCTTACAGTGCAGCAATCTTTATTTATTAAAGGGTTAAGAAACAAAATGTAAATGCCGAAATAAAGGGTGAATGTAGCTGATGCATTCATCCTTTATTTTATGAAATCTCCAGATTTTGAAGAGGAGCATGGTTGTAAACATGAATATTACTTTTGAAGGGACAGAAAATACAGTCCATACCCATTCAAATGTAGGCAGGGAAACAACAACATATCGAAGTTCTGAAAGTACCGGAAAGGTACAGACAGAAAATTTTGCATTAGACATTTCTGGCACAGTTATGGATAACAGCGCTTACGCAGGTCATGGACGGACCGCAGAAGAGGTTATGCAAGAAGCAGGGCAGCAGGAAATTACCGCCCGCAGGAACTATATGGCAGTTATGTCTAATTCTATGTCTGATGAAGACTTTGCAAGGCTTCAGGAGGGCGGATTCAATCCCGGCAGTACGGATATTGAAACAGTTGTAACCATTGTCGATCATATTAAGGCAGCCCTTATGAAAGGCGGCACGGAAGTTCTCGGGTATACAGATACTCTGGATGGAGAAAAATTAGAGGCTATTACAGGCAGCAAGGCTTTTGCCGTAGAATTGCAGAAACAGTTTGAAAAGCATGATATTCCCCTTACGGAGGAAAATGTAGCGGCAGTGACAGAAGCTTTCAAGAAAGTAGAAGAAATTACGGAGCTTCCTGAAGGCGCCATGAAATACATGATAGAAAATGATTTGGAGCCTACTGTTCAGAATCTTTATCTTGCAAGATTTGCAGGAGCACAGGATAGCAGCCGTCAGGGACAGGGATATTATGCAGCCGGTTCTGTTGCAGGATATTATGCAAAGAAACCGGAAAATATTGATTATAACCAGTTAATGCCTCAAATGGAAAAGGTAATAGAAGAAGCCGGCTTTGAGGTTAATGAGGAAACTATTGAGGATGCAAAATGGCTGATTGAAAAGGGAATTCCTTTAAATGAAAACACCTTTTTCAGGATGCAGCAGCTAGAAGAAATTACATTTCCTATAAAAAGAGAGGAATTCTTAGAATCTGCGGCAGTGACAGTGGCAGATGGCATAGCACCGGCGAAAACCAATATGAACCGGCATCAAAGCTATTTGGAGCAGGCGGTTATTATTGAAGAGCAGGTAAGTCAGCTGGACGAGAAAGCTGTGGATGTTATTTCTGCAAGGAATCTTCCCTTTAACCTCAGAAACCTGTTTGCTGCTTATGAAGAGATTAGAAATGGCGGCAATGAAACAGGCAGTCAGGAGAATTCCCGCTATGCAGAAGATGTCTTAAAGGGAAGAAGGCTGTTAGAAGAAGTACGGCTGAGCATGACGGTAAGTGTGAATCTGAAGCTTCTTAGAAGCGGATATAATATAGAAACGGCTCCTATGGAAGAGCTGATCAAACGCTTAAAAGGTGCAGAAGAGGAATTGAGCAAGTCTCTGATACAGGAGGCAGACGTACAGACAGCTACAGAGAAAAAGGGACTTTACCAGCAGACGCTATATGTTCTGGAATATATTAAAACAGCGCCGGCAGCTGTTTCTGCCAAGGTATCTGAAGAAGATACATTACCCCAGGTAGAACAAAAAGGAAAAGCATTAGAGGCGGAATACAGAAAAGCAGGGGAAAGCTACGAAGCTCTGATGACAGCACCCCGCAAGGATATGGGAGATTCCATTAAAAAAGCTTTTCGGAATGTAGATGATATTCTGAGTGATATGGGAAAGGAAACCACAGAAGAAAATCGCAAGGCTATCAGAATTCTCGGATATAACAATATGGAAATGACAGAAGAGAATTTTGAAAGAATCCGTCAATCAGAAGCAATTCTTTCAGATATTATGAATAAAATGAAACCGGGAACCGTTCTTTCCATGATCAGAGAAGGAGTAAATCCCCTTACTATGTCGCTTGAGGAATTAAACAGTTACCTCGACGGCAGACAGACGGAGACCGTACAGGAATTGGAGTCTTACAGTAGATTTTTATATAAGCTGGATCAAAAGAAGGGTATTTCAGAAGAAGAAAGATCTGCATTTGTAGGTATTTACAGGCTGCTTCGGCAGGTGGAAAAAGGTGATGATGCTGCTGTTGGCGCAGTGATTCAAAGCGGAGCTGATGAAACCCTTGAAAATCTTCTTACGGCAGTCCGGAGCTCTAAAAGAAAACATATGGATTACCATGTAGGAGATGAATTTGGCGGAGTCTCAGCCAAAAAATCAGATGTGGAATCTATTACAGAGCAGATACAGAAAGGTTTCCTGAAAACCAGAGAAGATTTGGAAGAGGCTATGGAAGATGCCGATACCCAAAAGGCAGAGGCAGAATATAATCATACATTATATGAAGAAGTCAGAAAGGCTGCAGGCAGCGAAGAAGCCGTGCTTAGACAGCTGATGGATTATGATCAGCCTGTTACGGCAGATTTCCTATTAGCGGCAGGAGACCTTCAGAAGAATTTTGGAGAAGGATTCCAAAAGTTAAAGAAGTTGTTGGAAGAAAAAGGAAGTAAAGAAGAAAAAGAAGATATACCGGAAATGACGCCGGATAAGCTGACAGATGCAGAAAGCACAGGGAAAGCTTATGAAGAACTTGCCGATGAATGGCAGCAGATTATAGAAAGAGCGGCATTTGAAGGTGAAAACAGTTCTTTGGATATCAAAGCAATGAGCTCCCTGTATAAGCAGATCACCTTTATGAAATCCATGGCAAAGGAAGAAAATTATACGATGCCGGTAGAAATCGGCGGAGAGCTTACGGCAGTGAACCTGAAAGTAATACATAAAAGCGGTGAGGAGAGTAAGGTTTCTATTGCTCTTGAAACAGAGCTTCTCGGTAAAAATGCCGCTGAATTTTCTTTCACAGAAAAGGGTCTTTCAGGCTACAGTATCTGCAGCAGCAAAGCAGGAAGCGGACTTCTTGCCGGAAATGAAGAAACATTGCGAAACTTTTTTGACCAGGAAGGTATTAAAGCAGGGGATATTCATTTTGCATCAGGCACAGATTTAAATTTAAGAGAATATTCTTTGAAGGTAAGTAAGGACAGAGTTTCCGGGCAGACCACGGATACTTTGTATAAAGCAGCCAAAGTTTATATTGAATTTGTTCAGGAAATCAGTAGGAAAGGAAGTACAAAATTATGAGAATTAACTTCAACGCATCAGCAGTAGGTGCCAACAATGCATTAACAAAAAATGATAACAGATTATCAGAATCACTGGCCAGACTTTCTGCAGGACTGAAGATCGTAAACGCCAAAGATAATCCTGCCGGACTTGCAATGGCTAAAAGGATGAATGCACAGATTGAAGGTGTTGGTATTGCTGCAGATAATGCAAGCGATGGCATTTCCATTATTGATATTGCAGATGGAACCATGGCAGAAATCCATGATATGCTGCAGAGACTCAATGAGCTCTCCATAAAAGCAAGTACGGGAACTATTACAGAAGATGACAGAAAGATGATTGATGACGAGGCTCAGCAGCTGCGGAGTGAAATTGAAAGAATTGCTTCTGAAGCTGAATTTAATGGGCAGAGGATTTTAGACGGTTCCTTCGATTTAAGAGGATATACCTCTGAACCGGATGTAAAAGTGGCATATTATAGTGATGAAGCAAAACCCGGACAGTATAGCGTTAGCGGACTGCAGGTCGTACTTGATGACGAAGGATATGTTGATACAGACAGTTCCACAGTGACTATTACCAATAGCAAAGGCGAAAGCATTAATGCTAAAGTTACCAATGTAGATGGAGACATTGTTACCATCACCGGAGATAAATATTTTGAACTGAAGCTGGATATTAAGGATATGCCTACAGATCCGGGATCATCTAAGTCAGTAAATGATTTTACCATGGATTTAGAAGGATTTGGCGCTATGGATATGCAGATTGGCGCTAATGAAGGACAGCAGCTGGCTATTCGTATTCCTAAAATTTCTCCTGAAAATATGGGAATTGGTACTCTTGATATGTCTACGCCTGAGGGAGCTCAAAAGGCAATTGACCAGATAGATACTGCTATTAAATATATGTCCGCTGCCAGAAGCAGGCTTGGTGCATATGAAAACCGCTTAGAGCATACTATCAGCAGTCTTGATGTAACTGAAGAAAATATGACAGCAGCATATTCCCGAATCATGGATGTGGATATGGCAGAAGAGATGACAGAGTATACTACGGTTCAGGTCCTCTCTCAGGCAAGTACGTCTATGCTTGCACAAGCAAATCAAAGACCTTCGCAGGTATTGCAGTTGTTACAGTAGGTTTCAGTTAAGAAAGGGCAGAGATTAATATGACGAAGGAGTTAAAGCAGGAGTTTACGTTAAAAATATCTCAGGCGAATAAATCGCAGCTGGTGGTAATCCTTTATGAGATGATGCTGACTTATATAGAAGAAGCAAAACAGGCTTATGAAGTACAGGATCAGGAAGCTTTTCGTCAGGGGATTAAGAGAGCGAAAGGATGTCTCCATGAATTAATGGCATCTCTTCACTATCAATATGAGATTTCCAGAAATCTGAGGCAGCTTTATTCTTATGCTGACAGGCAGTTTACAAGAGCAGATATCAAAAATAGTATAGAGGAGCTTATCCATATAGAAAAAATGATGTCAAAGCTCCACGCAGCTTATGAAGAGGTCAGCAGACAAGATACTTCTGACCCGGTTATGGCAAACACCCAGACAATTTATGCCGGACTTACATACGGCAGAAACAGTCTGACGGAAAATTTAGCTGACCAGGGAAGCAGCAGGGGTTTCCGCATTTAAAGGAGCAGAATATTCATTTTCTTCAGGCAGCATGCAGATGCGTGCTGCCTGTTCCATTAAAAACTTATAGCGTTTCAGCACAGAATTTACTTCATAAATATAGCAGTCGATTAAGTCCGGTTCTGTTACATTGTCAAAGCCCGCATATGCAATTTCTAGGGCTTTTTTTGTTTCTTCCAGGTCAGAAAGCAGGGCATTTCTTTCAATTTCTTTTTCTGATAGAGTTCGGTTTGTACGTGAAGAATGGCTAAAGTACATTTTCATATTTACCTCCATCGATACAGTTCCAGTAATGATTCTTTATATTCTATTCCGCTTATCATCCAATTATTTCCTTTTACCCAAAGTATGGTCATTAAATTTATTATTTATACAATATGGACAAATTAGGAATATTTAAAAAGCGGGAACATATATTAAATTGAAAAGCAGATAAGGGGTAAAGAAATGGATACATACAGCGGTATCTTATGGATCGTGGGAGCATTGGGTGCGGTGCTTATGATAGGAAGTCTTAAAAACCGTACGGAAATTATTATTAATTTTATTCTGCGCGGTGTTCTTGGTATGCTGGTAATTTATTTTGCCAACTATTTTTTATCACAGTATACTTCCGATATGGAAATCGGATATAATCTTTTGACTTTCTGCACATCGGGATTTCTTGGCATTCCCGGTATCTGTCTGCTTTATGGAATCAATCTTTATATGATCTTATAGAAATTGATATAGCGGGCGTTTCCTTTTGGTTATTTTTTCAGTGGCCAAATTTCCTGAATTAATAAGGGATTTCAGGATTCGTTGTTTAAAGATTTGTAGAAAAATTGTATATAAGTACTAAAAATGTAGAAATTTAAAAATAACCACTTTACAAATATAAAATCGTTATCTATAATACAAGTTACAAACTAAAGACAGTCTTTTGTTATATCTAAAGGTTCCGGGAAGTTTCTTTCCACCTTTTCAACAATGTATTTATAATATATGGCTTACTATTTTAAAGAAAAGCAGAAAGGAGTTATGTTTGGACAAAAGAGTCCTTGCGATTCTTGATAGCGAGGAGAGTTATGCATATCGTCTTATGGATTTTATCACCGGGAAAAAAGATATTCCCTTTGAAATCCATGTCTTTACAAGAGAGGACAAATTTTTTTCTTATGCAGAAAAAGAAGAAATTGAGTGTCTGCTCATATCAGAAAACGCATATCAACAAAAAGTAGAAAAACTAAAAATTCCACATATCATTATTCTCAGCGAAAACGGAAATAACTTAAACAAAGCTTTACGCCACATTAATAAGTATCAGTCCAGTGAAAATATTCTTCGGGAAATTATGGAATATTACACGGAAAAGGTGCAGAATGCGGAAAGTTTTTTAAGAACCGGCAATAAAAAAATGTGTATAATCGGAATCTATACGCCTGTTGGAAGGTGTCTGCAAACTACATTTTCACTCACATTAGGTCAAATGCTGGCCCGCCAGTACAAAACCCTCTATTTAAATTTTGAAGCTTATTCCGGTCTTGGAAGAATGCTGAACAGAGAATTTAAAAATGATATATCAGATCTGGCATATTACTTTAGCTGTGCCAGGGAAAAGCTGTTTTACCGCATGGAAAGCATGATGGAAAGCATAAACGGAATGGATTTTATACCACCTGCAGATGTTTATCAAAGCCTTACCGGCATCAGAGGAAGCAGCTGGATAGATTTATTTGAGGAAATTGAGAAAGTCAGCGGTTACAGGTTTCTTATTCTGGACTTGTCTGATTGTCTTATGGATTTGTGGGAGGTATTGCAGCATTGTGATCATATTTATACCATTGTCCGGGATGATCCCCTTGCGCTGGCCAAGGTGGAACAATATGAAAGAGCTTTGGAAAGCATGAAGTATGGGGATATTACAATTAAAACAACAAAATGGAATCTGCCGGTATTCAGACAGCTTCCGCTTCATTTTGGAGAATTAACATATGGGGAATTGGCAGGATATATCAAAAGAGAAGTCTTCCCGGATTTGCTGGGAGAAGGAAAAAACAACTAATTGTGAGTTGTCTGCGCTGCAGGAGAGTATTGTAAGCAGAATGGATTTATCCAAACAAATGAGTGAAGAAGAAATCCGGGAAATAATTGATGAAGAAATTTCAAAGGAAGCAAAAAGCAGACATTTAGAATTTCAGGTAAAAAATATTCTGAGAAAAGAAATCTATTACGAGATCAGAGAACTTGGTATTTTACAGGATTTAGTTAATGATCCGGACATTACGGAAATTATGGTAAACGGAACAAATCCGATTTTTGTGGAAAAAGAGGGAAAATTAAAACAGATAGATATTTGTTTTACATCCGAGGAGAAATTAAACCATGTGATTCAGCAGATTGTAGCAGACTGCAACAGGGTTATTAACGAAGCTTCTCCTATTGTAGATGCCCGGTTAAAGGATGGGTCCAGGGTAAATGTTGTGCTTCCTCCGGTGGCATTAAACGGACCGATCCTTACAATCAGACGTTTTCCAAAAGAATCTATTACTATGGAAGAACTGGTAAAAGTGAAATCTGTCAGTAAAAAGGCAGCTGATTTTTTGGAAAAGTTAGTAAAGGCAGGGTATAACATTTTGGTTAGTGGTGGAACAGGTTCCGGCAAAACTACATTTCTGAATGTATTATCAGGATTTATTCCAAAAGATCAAAGAGTCATAACAATTGAGGACAGTGCAGAGCTACAGCTTCAAAATCTTTCTAATCTGGTTCGATTGGAAACACGTAATGCCAACATAGAGGGATGCCGTGAAATTACAATCAGAGATTTAATTAAAACATCTCTTAGAATGCGTCCGGACAGAATCATTGTAGGTGAAGTCAGAGGATGGGAAGCAGTGGACATGCTGCAGAGTGTTAATGTAGGTCACTGTGGTATGACAACAGTTCATGCTAACAGTGTAAGAGATGTTATCAGCAGACTGGAAACCATGGTACTGATGGGAATGGAACTGCCCATCAGTGCAATTAAAAGACAGATAGCTTCGGGATTCGATATCATGGTTCATTTGGGAAGGCTTAGAGACGGAAGCAGACATGTGATGGAAATAGCGGAGCTGTTATCGGCGCCGGATGAAGAAATTGAAATTCATACATTATATCAGTTTCAAGAATTTCATGAGGATGGTGCGGAATGGGTAAAAGGGGAACTTTTAGAAGTGGGAGAATTGAATCATGTGGAAAAACTTAAAGCGGCAGGAATTCAAAAATAGAGAGTTTTTTCGGATTTCAGTAAAGGAAAAGTTAACGCTATATATAAAAAGCATCATGGCAATACTTTTGATTAACTACTGTTTTTATCAAAATATTATAGCCTTTGTGCCTCTTTTGATATTGGGATGGGCTTACTTTAAAAGAGAACAACAAGAACTGTTTCATCAAAAGCAAGAGGAAGCAAGACAGCAGTTCAAAGAAATGCTTTTGCTTACCGTAGCAGGCCAAAAGGCTGGATATTCTGTAGAAAATGCTTTCCTGAACAGTTATGGGGATATGAAAAATCTGTATGGAGACAAAAGCAGTATTTGCTTGATGCTGCAGGAAATAAAGGTGGGACTTGATAATAATCTTAAGGTAGACAGTCTTTGGAGAAGTATTGGGGAAGCAAGTAATATTACAGAAATTAAAGAATTTTCTGAAGTATTTTGTATTGCAAAGGAAAGCAGCGGCAACATGGCAGCTGTTATGGACAGGACAGCGGAAATAATAGGAGACAAGGCGGAAACACAAAAAGAAATTGAAACGCTTTTGAGTGAAAGGAAATTGGAACAGAAAATTATGAATATAATGCCGTTTTTCCTGATGATCTATATCAATTTTACTTCTCCCGGATACTTTGACGGATTATATCATTCTGTAGAGGGTATTGTAATCATGACTTTTTGCCTGCTTTTTTATCTGGCTGCCTGTTTTATAGGAATCAGAATCATATCCATAGATGTGTAAAAGAGGAAGTACCATGAATGTAATAAAGAAAAGGATTTATGTATGGCTCAATAAATCTATAAACAAAAAAATAAATTCTAAAAAAAGAGAAACATTGGAACAATTATATCCGGGGGAAAACTTTTTAGCTAAATATCGAAGTTTACAAATAAAAAAATATATTCTCATGCTAATGATCATAATGGCCGGGATGGTGGCAGCTATCTGTACGCATCTGAGCAGCCGGATGCAAAGCAGACTGGTGGAGGGAACCCATTTATATAGAAATGAATGGGGAGAGGGAAATTACATAGTAACATTACAAGCCATAACAGAGTGGGGAAAAGAAAAATATGATTATGAAGTAAAAGAAAGAATCTTAACAAAAGAAGAAACGATGCTTTTGAAAGAACAGCTTACCAAAGAGCTGCCGACAGTTATTTTGGGGAGTAATGAAAGCCTGGAAGCAGTAAAAGAAGATCTTGATCTTGCCACACAGATTGAAGGTTATCCCGTTTCTGTTTCATGGCAGAGCAGTGACTATTCCAGAGTAAGGACAGATGGAAAAGTAAGCAGGGAAAACCTTCTGCCGGAAGGAGAAGAGGTAATCCTTACTGCGTATATTTCTTATGAGGATGAGCATTGGCAGCAGGAAATAGCTGTAAAACTGATTCCCAAAGAACTAACCCCAAAAGAACTATATTCTTTGCAGACAGAGAATGCAATTTTGGAAAGTGACAGGTTATATGAAAAAAGCCATGAAATATTTCTTCCAGAAAAAATAGGAAATACAGAGATAATCTGGAAAGAAAGCAAGAAGGATAAAAGTATCTTCTTTTTGATGCTGGGATTTTTAGGAGCAATAGGTATTTTGTTTTTGTCAGATGAAAAACTAAGGCGAAAAAGAAAGCTGCGCCAAGAAGAGGTAATACGGTGCTATCCGGACTTTGTCAGTCGGCTTCAATTATATATGGGTGCCGGTCTTACGCCTAAGAATGCTTTTTTTAGGATAGGAAGAGATTATCAGAAGGAAAAAAACAAAACCGGAAAAAAGCAGTTTTTGTATGAAGAAGTGCTGCTTGCCAATTACCAACTGGTAAATGGAAGACCGGAAAATATTGTATACAGAGAATGGGGAAGAAGATGTGGAGAAATGAAATATCGAAAGCTTGGATTTTTACTTGCTTCCCAGATCAGACAGGGAAATGACAGAATATTGATATTGCTTTCAGAGGAAACAGATATAGCTTTAGACGAAAGAAGAAACAGAGCAAGAAAACAAGGGGAAGAAGCAGGAACCAAACTCTTAATCCCCATGATGATGCAGCTTATCATAGTTATGTTTCTCATATTGATTCCGGCATTTTTAGGATTTGGCAATACGTAACAGAGGAGATAGTCAAAGAAAGGACAAAATTATGAAGAAAGAAAAGGATAAATTTAAAAGAAATAATAAGGGAATGGGAACTGTGGAAATGATTTTGATCATTGTGGTTTTAATTGGTCTGGTTCTGATTTTTAAGACTCAAATCCGGGAACTGACGGGAACTATTTTTGAAAAAATAGCTATAGACAGTTCATCCATTCTGTCATGATGAGGGGATATCTAACAGTGTTCTTGTCATTGTCACTTTCCATATTGATAGGATTCGTGCTATTCCTTACAGGAAGTTCTATTAAAAATGCAGGAAAAATACGATTGGAAATAGCAACTGATGTAGGAATGAATTCTGTTCTTGCAGAGTTTCATAAAGCTCTTCATG
This sequence comes from uncultured Lachnospiraceae bacterium, assembly GCA_964614185.1. Taxonomy (GTDB): domain Bacteria; phylum Bacillota; class Clostridia; order Lachnospirales; family Lachnospiraceae; genus Suilimivivens. The sequence goes on along the minus strand of CAZTKJ010000022.1, from coordinate 7,722 downwards.
ACCGCTATGCTCTGTTATATGTTGATATTTCTTACCTTAACAAAGAACCGTCGATATCCAATATGGAAAACAGGCTGCGCTTTTATCTGAGCAGGAATATTGACAGCTGCCGGGAAGATGAGCCATGGGGCGATGTGGAGCTAAAAGAAGTGAGTATAACGGGCATCATTACCGCAGTAGAAGGAAACGGTAATTCCATGAAGCATCAGGCAGTAAAATACATACAGGATAGTGGAATACAAAGAAAAGAAGCCGATGTTTGCGGATATCTTGAGATGGCAGGCAGATTGGAAGAGAGAGATGTAATGGAAGAATGGAGTGCGCTTCAGGAAATTATTGCCGGAATGGAACTTCCACAAGTAAAAAACCAAAAAGGAGAGTGGGAGGAAGTTCCATTGGGAAATCCGGCAGATAGGATATTTGGCATGGCAGGCAGTGATCCACTGTATTTACTAAGGGTAAATCCTGATAACATCCACATAGGAAATATTCAAAAAGAAAAATATATTTCCGGAAGAAAAATAGAAAATATGACAAAAACAGAAGGTATCCCAATAGATGATCAATTATTTATTACTTATTTGTTTGAAAAAATGGGGTGGTACAGAGATATAAAAGAAGATTCTTTATTGCAGTATCAGTTGGAATATATCATTCAGGGAAATCCCTCAGACTATGAAAATCTGAAAGCCGTGGCAGAAAGGCTGATCAGATGGAGATTCGCAGTCAATACCGACTATGTAATGGAAAATACATCCATCTATGAAGAAGCAGCTAATATGGCGGAAACACTTTATGCAGTACAGCTGAAAACAGAATTTAGGGAACCTGTTACACGAAGCATTCTTTATGCATGTGCTTATTTGGAAACAATAGCCGAAGTAAATTATCTTTTTGAGGGAGGAAGTGTTGAGATAGAAAAAAGCAGATGGCAGACAAGCATAGAGCAGGTTTCTTCCGGGGAAATTTATTATGAATTTTCAGGACAGGGAGAATTATCTTATGAACAGTGTCTTTCCTGTATGCTGCTTCTTCTTCCGGAAAATATCAGAAATTTAAGAAGTATGGACATTATGGAAATGGATATTCGTTATCTGACAGGAAATTCATACTTTTCTATGGACTGGTGCGTGGAACAGTATTGTGCGCAGATCATGGCAGAAGGAAGCTTTAGAGACAAGTATACGTTAAACAGGACTTATGGATTTTATTAAGAAAAAGGAGGGAGGAGAAGATGCTCTCTTGGCCTAAAACAATTTATTCAGATTCAATCAGCAAAAAGGCTTTTTCTCTCATCAATTTGTCAAAGGGAGTATCTTCGCTTCCCTCCTTTTATCTTAAAGCGGGAATGGCACTGGAAGGATGCCTGGTATTACCGATATTTATTTTTTTCATGATCACCCTATTGTATAGTCTTGAAATAGTACGGTTTCAAAGTGACGTATATGAAGGGATGCATATGGCAGGGAGCAGAGAGTGTTTCTATGGGTATCAGTCTGAATATGGAATAAACAAAGGGGTAATAGGATCAGGTGAAAATGCAGCAGCGGATAATGTCAATCAATATTTAGAAAAGCAAAAGCTCCCTTATCTGTGTGTAAAAGAAGGAAAAAAGGGAGTTTATATTAAGGCATATGCTGATAACTTAGGTAATATTGAAATCCATGCGGAATATAAGATCAAGCCTTTTATCAGGTGGCTGCCTATAGGGAGCCTTGCAGTCAGTGATTATTTTTACGGACACAAGTTTGTAGGATATATGGGAAGTGATACAGATGAAGAAAAGGAAAAAGAGGAATATGTCTATATTACCGATACCGGAACTAAATATCATGTTTCCTGGGAGTGTACATATTTGAAGGTGCAGATTCAATCACTGGAGGGAGAGGACATAAAAGATATTCGGAATCATTCCGGAGAAAAATACTATCCATGCGAGCGATGTAATCCGGGGGAAAAAGGAATTGTTTATTTGACAGAATGGGGCAACAGATATCATGGAGAATCAGATTGTTCCGCACTGAAGAGAACCGTATATCTTATTCCACTATCAGAAGTCGGAAGCAGGACGGCCTGCAGTAAATGCAGTTGAAAGAGGAAAAATCTAAAGTTGCAGGCAAAGAAGGAGGCATGGTTATTCATATGTATGAAAAAGCAGGATATTGCGGAGCCTTGTGCTTTTTAGGATGTTTGGCTGCATATGATATCAAATGGAAGAAAATACCGGTTGTGGCTGTTTTAATATTTGGCATACTGTCTGTGTTATATTTTGCAGCAGGAAAACAACGCACTATAGAGTATGCTGTTTACTGTATGCTGCCGGGTATGCTGCTTTTGTTGCTCTCGTTAGTCACAAAAGAAAAAATCGGATACGGTGATGGGGCAGCAGTACTGATTCTGGGTTTTTGGACAGGAGCTTTATTTTGCGCGGAAGCAGTCTGCATGGGAATAATCATGTCGGGGATTTATTCTCTATATAGAATCATAAGAAAAAATAATCAGCCTATACCATTTCTTCCCTTTTTACTCACAGCGGTGGAGGTAATACTTATTTATGAATAAAAAATGGAACGGTTATCTGACGGTTGAAGCGGCTTTTGTAATGCCTGTGATTTTATTTTTATATCTGATCCTTATTGTAGGTGGCTTTTATTTATATAACAGATGCGTAATATCGCAAGACAGTTATCTTATGGCTTTTCGCAGCAGCCGATTTACAAATTTCGGTCCGGATTATGGAGAAGTAATATATGGCAATATGGGTGATAAGAATTCCGGAAAAGAGTATATGGAGAGCAGATTATCATACAAATCCGGATTATACCCCTTTTGCCATATAGAGCTGCAGGAAATCAATACCGGGAATGATATTTTAACCATACGGATAACAGGATATCAAGGTGCGCTTGAGATAGAGAAAAAAGCAGAGTATTTAAATATAATAGACATAGTGGAAAGGACAAGAAACAAAAATGATAGAAGCAAAATATTATAAAGATTTCAGACATAACTATCTGATTATTACAAATGAAGATTTTCCCACAGATACCTATCAATGCAAAATGATTACAGGAAACAGGATAGAGGGACTTGTTCCCTGTATGGAAAGGCATATTAATGGCGAAACGCTTTTATATTATGAAATCACCTCAAAACAAAGTCTGGCCAGTCTTTATGAAGACGGTGGAATCACTATAGAACAATTAAATAAGTTGTTTTTACAAATTAAAAGAACATGGGATGGAATCTCCAAATATCTTCTGAAGGAAAGCAGTTTGGTATTGCAGCCGGAATTTATTTTCGCGGATATCGAAACAGAAGAATTTACGTTTTTATATTATCCATTTGAAACAGAGGAAAATTATATTGTTTTATTACTGGAATTCTTAGCTGATAAAGTCAACAGTGAGGATAAGGATGCAGTAGAAGTTACATATAAAATGCTGGAATTTGCTACAAAGGATCAGTTTGTGCTGGACGAGGTGTTGGAATGGTTTAAAGAGGATTGTAACGAGCGGATGAACGAAGAAAGAGAATATCAGGAGTATACAGAAGAAAGTGATAATTCGTTATCTGCAGAATCATTTGAAGAAGGATACCCGGACTGGCAGGAAAGTAAAAGAAATATAGAAAAAAGGAATAAATATGATCAAAAAATATCGTGTGTCTGTATGATAGCGTCAATAATGCTGGAAGGCGTTCTTTTTTATATTTATTGGGGATGGGAACTATCCGAAAAAATGCTGATTTATTTATTTACCGGTGCTGTTATGCTGGGTGTGTTGTTTTTGGGCAACGGTTTTTGGATCCTATATAATAAAATATTTCATGGGCAGCCGCTGGTATGGGACAAGGTTTTCAATTTTCGGGATAAGGAAAGAGAGAAAGAGGAAAGACCGTATCAAAACACCATTGTCTCTGAAAAGGTACAGGAACAGGCTAAGCAGGCATATGGAAATACTATTTTCATCCCATGGATAGAAAACTGTGAAAATAAATTATATGGTACAGGTAAAGGAAATAAAAATCATATTGATTTAAACAGACTGCCGTTGACGGTGGGAAAGCTGGCAGGAAGTGTTGATATGGTGATCGATGACCAAAGCATCAGCCGCAGGCATGCGAAATTTGCAAGGGATGGAAATAAAATCTACATGACAGATTTAAATTCTACTAATGGAACATTTAAAAACGGACTGCGCCTTTTACCTAATACATCAGAAGTTTTGGAACCCGGAGATGAAATACGGCTGGGAAAGTTAAAATTTATTTACAGATAATTAAATCCGCTTTATACTAAAAGTGATATATTTCACAGGGTAAGTGAAAGGATAGACTTATATGAAGATTAATATTTATTATGGTGGAAGAGGATTAATGGATGATCCAACTCTGTATGTAATTAACAAGATGCAGGAAGTACTTGAGGAACTTCATGTAACGGTAGAACGCTTTCAGCTGCATGAATTAAAAAATAATATCGTTACATTACCGCAGACGTTGAAGGAAGCAGACGGAATTATTTTAGCCACTACGGTGGAATGGTTTGGAATTGGCGGCTATATGCAGCAGTTTCTGGATGCATGCTGGTTATATGGAGATAAAGAAAAAATAGCTAAAATATATATGTGCCCCATAGTAATGTCAACTACTTATGGAGAAAGAGAAGGAAAGCTGGATTTAGCTAACGCATGGGAAATTTTAGGAGGTCTTCCCTGCAGCGGTATTTGTGGCTATATTGCTGACGGCTCTATTTTGGAAGACAACGAAGAATATAATAGAATTATTGAAAAAAAAGCAGAGAATATGTACCGTACCATTAACCAGAAAATAGCCAGTTTCCCGGCTAGTAATCAAGCAGTTAAAAAGATGGTTTCCATTACGAAAAACATAGGATTGACACCGCAGGAAACAGAGCAGCTTTCTCAGTATGCTTCTGATGACAGCTATGTAAGAAGGCAAAAGGAAGATATTCAGGAACTGACAAGTCTCTTCCGTGGTATGATGGATATCAGTGAATGGGAAGGGGAAGAAAATGAATATATTAGAGAATTCCAGGAACATTTTGTACCGCAGCCGGGATTAAAAGCTGTTTACAAAATTCAGATAGAGGGTAAAAAGAAACCGCTTATCATAGAAATTAATGGAACAGAAAATAATTATTATTATGGAATTGTAAATAATTGCGATGTAGAAATTCAAATGAACAGGGAAACAATGGATGATATTCTGTATGCGCGTATGACCTTTCAGCGGGCGTTTATGGGCGGCTCTATGAAAATGAAGGGCGATTTTAAGATATTACGGGCTTTAGACCAGATCTTTACATTTATGGAAAAGACACTGTAAGAGTAAAAATGATAGATGATATAGGAGATGAAAGTTGAAATGAAAGATGATAATTGTATTTTTTGTAAAATTGCAGCAGGAGAAATTCCCTCTAATACACTTTATGAAGATGAGGACTTCAGGGTTATTCTTGACTTGAATCCGGTAACCAGAGGACATGCGTTGATCCTTCCTAAAAATCATTACGCCAACATCCATGAAATTTCTTGGGAAACAGCAGGAGATGCTATGAAACTTGCAAAAAAAATGGCAGGCATTATGACAGAGAAACTGCACTGCCATGGATTTAACCTTCTGCAAAATAATGGAGAATCGGCAGGACAGACTGTATTTCATTTTCATATGCATTTAATTCCCCGTTATCAAAATGACGGACAGAAAATTGGAGGAGAACAGGGGAAGGCGACACAGGAAGAATTGGAAGAAGTAAAAAATGTAATTACCGGTTTGGAAGATAAGAAATTATAATTGTGGAGAAACAATATGAGAGTAATTCATGTAGATGAAATCACCCAAAACATTAAAGAGATGTGCATAGAAGCAAATCATTTTCTTACCAAAGATATGAGCGGTGCATTGGAGGATGCAATAGACTGTGAAAAATCCCCTCTTGGCAAACAGATACTGAATCAGTTAAAGGATAATCTTAAAATTGCATCGGAAGACATGATACCTATTTGTCAGGATACAGGTATGGCAGTTGTTTTTGTAGAAGTCGGACAGGAAGTCTATATAGAGGGCGGCCTTTTAACAGATGCTATTAATGAGGGTGTTCGTCAGGGATATATACAGGGATTTCTCAGAAAGTCAGTAGTGAAGGATCCTCTTATAAGAGACAATACAAAAGATAATACACCCGCGGTTATTCATTATAATATTGCAGCAGGAGATAAAGTTAAGATCACAGTTGCACCAAAAGGTTTCGGAAGTGAGAATATGAGCAGAATATTTATGCTTAAACCGGCTGACGGAATGGAAGGTGTAAAGAATGCAATCCTTACGGCGGTGAAGGACGCCGGTCCTAATGCCTGTCCGCCTATGGTAATAGGTGTTGGTATTGGGGGAACATTTGAAAAGTGTGCAATTATGGCAAAACAGGCATTGACAAGGCCTATAGATGTGCATTCTGATATTCCTTATGTCAGAGAGATGGAAGAAGAACTGCTTGCAAAGATCAATCAATCAGGGATAGGTCCCGGGGGACTTGGAGGCAGTACAACTGCGCTTGCCGTAAATATTAATACATATCCCACGCATATTGCAGGACTTCCTGTTGCAGTTAATATTTGTTGTCATGTAAACAGACATTGTGTCAGAGAATTGTAGATGGAGGAGTTTCTTCTATATATTAATATGTAGATACTCTATATGTAGTATTTCATATTTTTATATACACCATATAAAGGAAAGGAATCGAAATGGACAAATATATAACCGTTCCCTTTGGAGAGAAAGAATCAGAAACATTAAAAAGCGGTGATTATGTATATTTAACAGGAGTGATTTATACGGCTCGGGATGCAGCACATAAGAGAATGTATGAAGCACTGGAAACGGGAGAAGAACTTCCTTTTGATATTCACAATAATATTATTTATTACATGGGGCCCTCTCCGGCAAGAGAAGGGCGGCCTATTGGTTCAGCAGGGCCTACCACTGCAAGCAGAATGGATAAGTATGCACCGGCGCTTTTAGATCTGGGATTAAAAGGAATGATAGGAAAGGGAAAAAGAACAGAAGATGTACGTCAGGCAATTATCCGTAATAAAGCCGTATATTTTGCTGCCATAGGCGGTGCAGGCGCTTTGCTTTCAAAATCCATTGTAAGATCTGAGGTAATTGCTTATGATGATTTGGGGACAGAGGCTGTCAGAAAGCTGGAGGTAAAAGATTTTCCTGTTATTGTTGTAATTGACGCTCAGGGAAATAATTTATATGAAACAGCCATAAAAGATTATAAAACAGAAGAAGATTGAAAAAATAGAAGAACCATGACATACAGAAACCCATTACAAAAAATAAGTTGACAAATAAAAGGGGTTTATGTATAATAACTTTTGCGTTGTAAAGACGCATAATAGAATATTGGTAGCGGGAACAATTCAGATTATGGAGAAATACTCAAGAGGCTGAAGAGGCGCCCCTGCTAAGGGTGTAGGTCGTTTACGCGGCGCGAGGGTTCAAATCCCTCTTTCTCCGTTTTAGCTGCCGATATATAAAAGTGGAAGTGCCAATAAATGGTGCTTCCAAATTTTTCGCATAATGCGAAATTGGGCAGTTAAACATTGCCTGATAAGAGATGTATAATTTCTAAATTATGTAGGTTTGTCAAACATTTGTTACACAGATGCCAGATAATCTTTCAAAACCTGT
>CAZTKJ010000021.1:0-54047 GCA_964614185.1 uncultured Lachnospiraceae bacterium | reverse complement strand
GTGATTCTCATTACTTGACTTGCCATAAAAAAAGTCGCCTCCTTTTCGCACTTTTCAAATTCTTAAGTACGACAAGCGGTGACTGTACACTCTTCCGTGTGTGTCCTGATTTCTTACAAGAAAATTGTGACTTTCATCACATTCTGCCAAAAACATTCTTAACACACGTGTTTCTGTTTTCCTCAACAGACTTCTGTTTGTACAGTGACTTGCCGTCAGGTTCTTCGGTCTTCTGACCTCTTGACATTCGCTCCACGGAAAACCTATAACACCTTTCAGCGTTATAGCAACCTCTCGCTTCACAGCTATCATGTCACAGCACTTGATAGTATACATGATGATTTTCCTTTATGCAAGTAGTTTTTTCATTTTTTTGCAAAATTTTTTGTAACAGTTCAGCCATGAACGCATTTACAAGCTGTGCATGGGTGCTTGCACACAAAGCACTGATTGTAAATGTGTTCATGAGCGGAGCGCCCACACATGAAATAAAAATAAGCTGCGAAGCAGCGGCGGATGCGAAGCAGACGTTTTTATGAATGGGAGGGCTGAACAGTTACAAATTTTTCCCATCATACTTAATGTTGATCAGAATAATGGAACCCAACACCATGCACATTCCTATTATATTCCATATGCTTAAGGTCTCTTTATACACAAACACGCCTATCAGCGTAGCTACTACCGGTTCAACAGATGCCAGTACGGAAGCTGTGCCATTTTCCATTCCCTTAAGTCCTTTGGTATAACTTAAATAAGGAAGCAGCGTTACCAGCAGCACCAAAATAACTGTTTTGAGAACAAGCATCCCATTGCCGGAAAGCGCATTTACCACACTTCCTTTATCTGCAAGAAAAAAGGTACATACTGCACTGCAAAGGAATGTATAAAACGAAATGGTCAGAGAGCTGTACCCTTTTTCCAGGGCATATCTTCCGAAAATACTATACAGCGCATAACCAAATCCTGCCAAAAGACCATATATAATACCCGGTGCAGAAAGTCTTCCTGCTCCCCCTGCAATTCCTGACACAAAGGCACAGCCTATGAAAGCAAATCCAAGGGCTGCCAGCTTTTGGATCGACAGCTTCTCCGAAAAAAGTACCGCTGACATAAGCATGACAAAAGCAGGCGCCGTATATAAAAGCACTGCTGCTGCCGAAAGGGAAGTTAAAGTCATGGTTTTAAAATAACAGAAATTAAAAAAAGTTACGCTGCAGGCGCCGGTGCCAATGAAACACCAGATATCCTTCCATTTGATCTGCAATTCTTTTGGACAAAACAAAAGGATGCCTGCCAGCAGACTTATAAAAGTCACAACACTTCTGATAAAGCAGACCTCCATAGCGGCTATGCCTACTGCCCCAAGGCTTCTTACCAGCAATCCCATAAGTCCCCACATACATCCTGCCGCAAGGACGAAAACAGACGCTTTGCCGGATGACAAAGCGCCTGCCTTATTTATTCTTCTGTCTGACATCATCAAACTCCTTATAGATTTCTTCACCAGGAGCCGGGGTAAGAAGACTTACTGCCACGATAAATACAAGGCTTACCGGAAATCCTACTGCCAGTGAATAAAGTCCTGTTACCGCTCCTATTGTCTGTCCGCTTATAATAGGTAAGAACTCCCAGATAATAACTGTCAGCGCACCGCTGGCAATACCTGCAACCGCTCCCTGGAAATTGATTCTTCGCCAATAAAGAGATAATAAGACTGTAGGGCCAAAGGCAGACCCCAGTCCTGACCATGCATAGGAAACCAGTTTCATAATGGAATTATCAGGGTTCCATGCTATCAAGTAAGCTAATACTGCAATAGCAAGAACCGTGACCCTGCTGATCTTAAATACCGTATCTGCATCTGCATCCTTTTTGATAATGCCCTTCACAATGTCCTCAGCGATGCTGGAAGCGCTGACAAGAAGCTGGGAATCCGCTGTTGACATAATTGCCGCCAAAATACCGCAAAGGAAAATTCCTCCTACAATGGGAACTGCAATATCATTGTTAAATAATTTCAGTATCATATGGATAAATACATTTTCCTCTTCTCCTCCTGACAATACTTCCGGATACAGATATGCTCTTCCCATAATACCTATGACACATGCAAAAAGAAGGGAAAGGAACACCCATATAATGGCCACCGCCTTTGATTTATTCAATTCTTTTTCATTCTTAACTGCCATAAAGCGTACTAGAATATGAGGCATACCGCAATATCCAAGTCCCCATGCCAGACCGGAAATAATATCAACTGTCCGATAAGCTTCGCCGCCGTTAGAAAAAAGGCTTAAAAATGCTCCGGAGTCCCCTGCTACTCCACTGGCTTCCAGATTACTCATCATATTGGAAGGACCTATAAGAACACATGCCAAAATGGGCACTGCCAAAAGTGCGATCAGCATCAATGTTCCCTGAATAAAATCCGTTACGCATACGGCAAGGAATCCGCCCATAAATGTATAGGTCAGGATTACCACTGCACCGATTGTCAATGCCAGCCTGTAATCTACATTAAATACGGAATTAAAAAGTTTGCCTCCTGCTGCCAGTGCAGAAGCTGTATATACCAGGAAAAAAACTACAATAGCAACAGACGAGATAAATAACAGTATCTTCTTTTTATCATGAAATCTGTTTTCAAAATAAGTAGGCAGCGTCAATGAATTGTTTGCCCGGATCGTATAACGGCGAAGTCTTCCCGAAATAAACAGCCAGTTTAAAACTGTTCCTATAAATAAACCGATTGCAATCCATGCCTGTCCCATTCCCAAAGCATAGATGGATCCGGGAAGTCCCATAAGCAGCCAGCCGCTCATATCGGAAGCCTGTGCAGACAAAGCTGCCACAAATCCCGAAAGGCTTCTTCCGCCTAAGAAATAATCCTCTGTACTGTTGTTTTTTCTGGAATAAATTGCACCGATAATGACCATGACCAGCAGATATAATACAAATGCCAGAATAATCCATCCTAGTGAATTTCCACTCATAATCTCTCCTCCTGTAGTTGGGGAACTTCTTTTCCCCCTGTCTAAACACATTTTCTTATAAATATATATGATTCGCCATTTATCGTCAACTAAAATTTTATTGTAATGCAGTGATACAGTGTTAATACCTTGCTTTGTCCCGCCAAATAGCATTTGACACCTTTCTTTCCCCTAAGTATAATTTTATCAATAGGCGATTGCGAAACTCAATTTTCGTAAGCCGAATTGGGCATATTGCATTCCATAAGCAAACTACAAAGCAAAAGCGTGTCTGTGTTGGAATGTGCAATATGCACAATGACACTCTACAAAAAGAGAGCTTCGCAATCGCCTATAATTTTATCAAAAAACAAAGGAGGATATTTTATGCCTAAAGTCACTCCATTTAAAAGCATCCGTCCTACTCCTGATCTGGCAGGCCGCATTGCTGCTCTTCCTTACGATGTTTATAATCGTAAAGAAGCTCTTGCAGAAGTTACCCGTGAGCCCTTGTCATTTCTTGGTATAGACCGTGCAGAAACTCACTTTCCTGATGATGTAGACACTTATGATGACAGAGTTTATGCAAAAGCTGATGAACTGCTTAAGAAAGCCATTACTGATGGCAGCTTTATTATAGAAGAAACTCCCTGCTACTATATCTACGAGCTTACCATGGAGGGCCGCTCCCAAACAGGAATTGTGGCTTGCTCTGATATTGATGATTATATAGAAGGGATTATCAAAAAACATGAAAACACCCGGGAAGAAAAAGAAATTGACCGCATCCGCCACGTAGACAGCACGAACGCCCATACCGGTCCTATTTTCCTTGCTTACCGCTCCAAATCAGAGATAAACAAAATCGTTGCTGATGTTAAGAAGGAAGAGGCTCTTTATGATTTCACTTCAGAAGATGGTATCATCCATCGTGTATGGTGCATGAACCGGGAAGATACCATTACCCGTTTAAAAGAACTCTTCGAAGAAGTTCCCTGCACTTATATTGCCGATGGGCATCATCGTTGTGCTTCTGCCGTAAAGGTAGGTCTCATGCGCAGGGAAAAGCATCCCGATTATACAGGAGAAGAAGAATTTAACCGTTTCCTTTCTGTTCTTTTTCCCGATGACCAGTTATCTATCCTGCCCTACAATCGTGTCGTGAAAGATTTGAACGGATATACTATAGAAGATTATTTAAAAGCTGTTGAAACTGCCGGTTTCCGGATCTCTCCCATGGAAAAGGAGCCTGTTTCCCCTTCGGAAAAAGGAACCTTTGGCATGTATCTGTCCGGCAGCTGGTATCTGCTTAAAGCAGACACATCTCTCCTTGTTTCAGATCCTGTAGAAGGCCTTGATGTTTCCATTCTGCAAAATCATCTCCTTGCTCCCATTCTGGGCATCGGAGATCCCAGAACCGACAAGCGGATTGACTTTGTAGGCGGCATCCGGGGACTTGCAGAACTGGAAAAAAGAGTATCGGAAGATATGCAGATTGCTTTTTCCATGTATCCCACTTCCATTGATGAGCTTCTTAAGGTAGCTGATGCGGGACTGTTAATGCCCCCTAAATCTACCTGGTTTGAGCCTAAACTCCGAAGCGGACTGTTCATTCACAGCCTTGCTATTTCATAAACCGGCTCCAGCTTATCTATATTTGGATATATTCTTATTACATAAAAACGCAAGCTCTATAGCTTGCGTTTTTTAATAAATTGAAACTGTTGCATGGCCGATTGCGCAAAAGAAATTTGGGCAAACGACTTGCACGATGGAGCTAAAACTCAAAAATCGTGGAAGCCTTTGCTGAACACGATTTTCGTTTTAGGAGGTTTGGCGGAATGGTTCGTGCAATGGAGCGCGCACGAATTCTTTTGTGCAAGCTGCCACCCAAAGACCGTCATAAGGCGACTCCCTGGCCAAAATTCATTACGCTTTAAATAAAGTTCCTACGGTTTCTCCCTTCAGTATCCTGTTGATATTATGAAGATCCTCACCATTGGCAATGACCATATCCACCCCTGCGCCGCAGGCTAACTTGGCTGCAGCAATCTTAGTGGCCATACCTCCTGTTCCAAAGGCAGTATGCGCTCCCTTAGCCATGGCTTCCAGCTCTTCATCGATACTTTTCACTTCACTGATAAACCGGGCTTCCTTATTATCCCTTGGATCATCTGTATACAATCCGTCAATATCTGAAAGCAGGATCAACAAGTCTGCCCCTACCAGCTCTGCCACATTGGCTGAAAGCGTATCGTTATCACCAAAATTTTCCTCCTGGATCTGATCTGTGGAAACAGGGTCATTTTCATTTACAATGGGAATCACTCCCATACTGAACAGTTCCTGAAAAGTATTTTCTGCATTGTGTTTACTGATTTCGTTTAATAAAGTTCTTTTGGTGATCAATATCTGGGCAATGACCTGATTGTACTCTGCAAAAAGTCTCTGATAAATCATCATCAGTCTTGCCTGTCCTACTGCTGCACAAGCCTGTTTTACAGAAAGGGACTGGGGTTTTTCCTTAATCCCTAAGGCTTTCCTTCCTGCACCGATAGCGCCGGAAGAGACAACTACTACTTCTTTATCCTGATTTCTGATGTCTGTCAGAATCCTTACGAATCTCTCCAAAGTTCCCAGATCCAGACTTCCCGTATTGGTATGGGTAATAGTTGAAGTACCGATTTTAACAACTATTCTTTTCTTATCTTTCAAAAAACTTCTATCCACTTTTCAAATCCCTCGTATATCTGTCTTGCAATATCTGCATCTTATCTTTTAGAAATAAAAAACACCTTAATGATACTATCAGAGATCATGGTAAAAAGCAAGCATATCCATGACCCTTCAGGGCAGTTCCATATAAGTTAAGAAATATTCTTCAAAAGCTTTTTCTTCTGCCAATTCTATATGCCTGATCGTTTCTGCATCCTTTTCCATTTCTTCAATCACATCTTCTGAAAGCAGCGCCATGGCGGCGCCTGTACCTGCACAATTTCCGGTATATGTGATTTTTTCATGAGAAATATCCGGCAAAAGACCGATTGCCACGGCACTCTCAATTTTAATATGGCTCCCAAATGCTCCTGCCAGATAAATATGGTTTAATTCATTTGCCTCTATCCCTTCTTTTTCAAGAAGGATTTCAATTCCTGACCGGATAGCGCTTTTGGCAAGCTGCAGCTGACGGATATCTCCTGCCGTGAGATAGACGGGATGTTCTGTGTCCGTCAAAAGAATCCTGTTTTCTCCTTCCTGTGTCACAAGCCGTCTGCATATCTGTATAGGGACACCTTCTTTGCCCGCCTCCCCGGCACTTAAAAGATAACCTGTCCTGTCAATTACTTTAAGGCGCCTCAGAACCTTTAGAGCATCTATCAGACCTGACCCGCAGATTCCCTTAGGAGTGCCGCCACCAATGACCTTACAGTGAATATCCTGTCTCGGAAAATTCCCAAGAAGCGTTACTTCTTCAATGGCTCCTGCTGCGGCAGCCATTCCAAAAGAAACGGCTGCACCCTCTAATGCAGGTCCTGCTGCGGCAGAACAGGCATAGGAATCTTTTTCTCCCAGCAAAAGAATTTCCCCGTTAGTCCCAATATCCACTGCCAGTACCTGTTTTCTTTTTTCCGCATTTTTCACATAAGTATAAACTGCCAATGCATCCGCTCCCACATAGCCGCCAATGCAGGGAAGCACTGTGATCTGGGTATCTTTTAAAAAGCAGCAGCCTATCTCTTTTCCTGTTTTTTTCATACTGCCCTGATAATCTTTGCAAAAAGGAGCCGCCCATAATCCTTCTATGGAAAAACCAAGCAGGCTCTCACACATAGCTGTATTTCCCACTGCCACTGCTTTTCTTACTGAAATTTCCTCTTCTTCTGCCTGCATACACAATTCCCGGGCCAGCTCATCCATTTTTTCTGCAATCATCTTCTGCAGCCTTTTTCTGTTTTCCTCACTTTTTCTGCTGTAAGTGATTCTGCTGATCACATCACTGCCCGCAATTCTTTGCGGATTTACACAGCTCTCGGCTGCAAGCTGCAGCTTTTTTTCAAGATCCCAAAGCACAGCCGCCACCGTAGTAGTTCCGATATCAAATGCAATCCCAAATCCCGGCTGCTCTTTTGCTTCAAATTCCTCCGGGAAAAAGGAGGCTTCTTCTTTTACGGTTGCCAGCTTTTCTCCCGGATTTAAACTGCATCCGTCACAATTCTTTTTTTTACACCCTGCGCATCTTTTCATCCCTGATTCATCCATCCGTTCTTCTGCTCTTTTACTTAGCATACCACAAATTCCTTGCTTTTTTAATTTATATTAACTATTATCATTAAGAAGAGTTTTATCACTCATAGTTGAAAGGATTCTGAAATTTATGTGGATAGCTGACAATTGGAAAGAATATGAAGTACTGGATACCTCAGGAGGTGAAAAACTGGAACGCTGGGGTCAGTATATACTCCTGCGTCCTGACCCTCAGGTAATCTGGAATACCCCCAGGGAGCAAAAAGCATGGAAACAGTTAAACGGACATTATCATCGCAGTTCCAAAGGCGGCGGAGAATGGGAGTTTTTTGATCTTCCTGATGAATGGAGCATTCATTATAAAGAACTCACCTTTCATTTAAAGCCTTTTAGTTTTAAACATACCGGTCTGTTTCCGGAACAGGCTGTAAACTGGGATTGGGTTGGAAACCTGATTGCCGGGGCCGGACGCCCTATCAAAGTCTTAAATCTTTTTGCCTATACCGGCGGCGCCACTTTAGCTGCTGCAAAAGCCGGGGCCAGCGTCACTCATGTAGACGCCTCCAAAGGTATGGTGAATTGGGC
Organism: uncultured Lachnospiraceae bacterium; assembly: GCA_964614185.1. Lineage (GTDB taxonomy): Bacteria > Bacillota > Clostridia > Lachnospirales > Lachnospiraceae > Suilimivivens. Next base: position 46,242 of record CAZTKJ010000021.1, on the reverse strand, counting down.
AAAGGAAAACGCTGCCGCTTCCAGTCTTACAGATGCTCCCATAAGATGGCTGGTGGATGACTGTGTAAAATTCGTGGAACGGGAAATCCGCCGGGGAAACACCTATGACGGCATTATTATGGATCCCCCTTCCTATGGCAGGGGACCCAAAGGAGAAATATGGAAAATGGAAGAAAGCATTTATCCGTTCCTGGTACTCTCTGCCAAACTGCTTTCCAAAAATCCTTTGTTTTTCCTGATCAATTCCTATACCACAGGCCTGCAGCCTGCGATGCTGTCCTATATGCTGCACACCGTCCTTACAAAAAAAGCCGGCGGATATGTAGAAGCTTCCGAAATCGGTCTTCCCGTATCTTCTAACGGTTTAATTCTTCCCTGCGGCGCTTCCGGACGCTGGATGGCAGAAAGAAATTAAAAAGAACTATGGAAAAATCACGCCAATCGTGATAACATATCGAAAGGAAATGAATAAAAGGAGTATTTGTATTATGGCTAAGATTATTTTAACCGGTGACCGGCCTACAGGTCCTCTTCATGTAGGACACTATGTAGGTTCCCTTCGCAGAAGAGTGGAACTTCAGAATTCCGGTGAATTTGATAAAATTTTTATTATGATCGCTGACGCACAGGCACTGACAGACAATGCCGAAAATCCCGAAAAAGTCCGTCAAAATATTGTGGAAGTAGCGCTTGACTACTTATCCTGCGGTCTTGATCCTTCTAAATCTAATCTGCTGATCCAATCACAGATTCCTGAACTTACGGAATTAAGCTTTTACTATATGAACCTTGTTACTGTTTCGCGGCTTCAGAGAAATCCTACTGTAAAGTCCGAAATCCAGATGCGTAACTTTGAAGCCAGTATTCCTGTAGGATTTTTTACTTATCCCATCAGTCAGGCAGCAGACATTACCTTCTGCAAAGCAACTACGGTGCCTGTAGGAGAAGATCAGCTTCCCATGCTGGAACAGACCAAAGAGATTGTCCGTAAGTTCAACTCTGTTTACGGAGAAACCCTTGTAGAACCTGACATTCTGCTTCCCGACAACAAAGCCTGCCTGCGCCTTCCCGGTATTGACGGCAAGGCTAAGATGAGTAAATCCCTGAATAACTGCATTTATTTATCCGATTCGGAAGAGGATGTCCGTAAGAAAGTCATGTCTATGTTCACTGACCCTAATCATTTACAGGTTTCTGATCCCGGTCAGGTGGAAGGCAATCCTGTCTTTATCTATCTGGATGCTTTCTGTAAGAACGAGATGTTTGCAGAATACCTGCCTGAATATGCTAATTTGGAGGAATTGAAAGCTCACTATACAAGAGGCGGTTTAGGCGATGTTAAGGTTAAGAAATTCCTGAACTGTGTATTACAGGAAGAACTTGCCCCTATCCGCGAAAGAAGACATCAATGGGAAAAAGAGATCCCTGCCATCTACGACATTTTAAAGGAAGGCAGTATGGCTGCAAGAGAAGTGGCAGCAAAGACCCTTTCCGAAGTCAAGACAGCCATGAAGATCAATTATTTTGATGACCATGCACTTATTACGGAGCAGTCACAAAAGTATAAAAACCGTTAATCAAAAAGAATCCCCGCGTTTTGCGAGGATTCTTTTTTTGGGGATATGTTTAAACATTAGTCCTGGCAACTTTTTTGACTTTCCACATGGAAATCGCAAAAATCCCGCCATAAATAATATAGTAGAAGAGCCAGGATAATGGTGTGTTTTCCGGCACTGCCTCATCAATATTGGCTGCATAATATAGTGTGATCTTGTTTCCGTTATGAATTGGCGAGTGACTGTTCAGGTTATACGTATGAAGCTCATTATTTTCATCATAGTACTCTGCATACCGGTTGGTTCCATCATCAATATAATCCGCTTCCAGACTATGAGCCAGCTGCTTTAAGCTGATTTCATCTATATGACCAAAGGCGGTGCCTATCAGCAGGAAAAATGATATGACTGTAACTATCAGCCAGATCGTATTAATATATTTCGTCTTTTTACTGCCCTTTGGTGCTTCTTCTTTTTTTCCTGCCATGGATTCCCATACTCCTTACAAAAATCTTTTCTTTATCTCTTCGTATTTTTCCTGTGTCATCAGCGCATCCTGCTTCAAATCCTTAAATGTAACTGTATAGGTCCATCTCCCATAAGGCTCTATCTTCTTGATCTGTGAAACATTGATAATATAGGACTTATGGCTTCGCATGAATTGTTCATCATCCAGTTTTTCTTCAATTTCTCCAAGGCTTACGGAGGTAGTAAAGCTGTCCTTTGCCGTATAGATCACAGTACTGTTATTTTCCCTCTGTACCAGAATAATATCTTTTACATCTACAAAGCTCATGCTTTCCCGGCCTTTTACCAGAAGCTTATCCAATCCTTTTTCATACTTGACGATTTTTTCCAGGGGCTCTGATTTTTTTTCATCGCCCAAATCCAGTATTCTCTGCAAAGTCCTATCTACTCTTTCCACGTTAAAAGGCTTTACCAGATAATCAAAGGCATATACTTCAAAAGCATTTGACATATACTCCGCATGTGCAGTAGCAAAAATAATCTTGGTCTTGGGATTTAGATCTGCTATTATTTTAGCACAATCTATACCGCTTGCGCCACTGATTTCTATATCCAGGAAGACCACATCCGGTTTTGTCCTGTTAAAAAGGGTTACTGCATCTGTCAGATTATCTGTTTCTCCTACTACCTGAAACTCTTTTTTCTTTTCTATGATCTTACGCAGCAGCAGACGTATGCCGCTTTCATCTTCTATGATTATTACCTTCATACCTCTTCCTTCTTCTGCATACAGGCTCTCCCAAAATTTCGCTCATGATCACTGCCTTTTCCAGCTCTCTTCTGGAAAATACAAATTCCGTCTTTATTTCTGTAGTTGGAAGTTCCATCAAAGGCTCATCATTCATCTTCATCTTCTCCGATCTTCTCCGATTTTACCTCTCCGATCTTTTCACGCATTGCCGTATCTGCTTTGATATTCTGCAGATCATAGTACTCCATTACGCCCATCTTTCCTTCCCGAAGGGCATATGCCAAAGCTTTGGGCACCTCAGCTTCCGCTTCTACTACATAAGCCCGCATCTCCTGTTCCTTGGCAACCGCCATGGCTCTTCTTTCTTCCGCCTTTGCCTGTGCAATATTCTTATCAGCTTCTGCCTGCAGGCTCTGGAGCTCGGCGCCGATATTCCTGCCTACATCAATGTCTGCTACATCAATGGACAAAATCTCAAAAGCAGTGCCTGCATCCAGACCTTTACTCAATACCAATTTAGAAATATCATCAGGATTTTCCAGAACCTCCTTATGGGATGCTGCGGAACCTACTGTTGTAACAATGCCTTCACCTATTCTGGCCAGTATGGTGTCTTCTCCTGCGCCGCCTACCAGACGTTCCAAATCTGCCCGGACTGTTACTCTGGCCTTTACAAGAAGTTCAATGCCGTCTTTTGCTACTGCCGAAACATTGGGTGTTTCAATGACCTTGGGATTAACGCTCATCTTCACTGCTTCCAGCACATTTCTTCCTGCCAGATCAATGGCTGCTGCCTTTTCAAATGACAGCTCAATATCCGCTCTTTCTGCTGCGATCAATGCATTGACCACGCTGTCAATATTTCCTCCTGCCAGATAATGGGCCTCTAACTGGTTTACATTGATCTTGAGTCCTGCTTTTGTAGCCTTAATAAGGGGCATTACGATCTTGGACGGCACTACTCGTCTAAGGCGCATACCGATAAGATTAAAAATACTTACCTTTACATTGGCTGCCAGTGATGATATCCAAAGTCCTACAGGAACAAACACGAAAAATAAAACTATTAATAATCCGATAATGCCTATTATACCAATCAATCCTATTGTTTTCATCTCTTTCTCCCTTTCCTCCGATATTTCCTTATTTCAGAGTCCTTTCTTTCACAACCAGTTTTGAACCTTTTACCTTATCAATGACAAGAGGCGCCCCTTTCCGTATGTAAGTGCCTCCTGAAATCACATCCAGAACCACGCCGTCAAAATCTCCCATACCGCTGGGACGCAGATCTGTGGCTGCAACTCCTTCTTTTCCCAGCAGATAATCCAGATCCTTAGAACTGATATAGCCATCCTCTGCCTTTTGTTCTTCTTTCAAAATAATAGGAGGCTTTAACTTTCCCTTAGACAAAAGTCCCAGGAGAATGGCAAACATAATGCTCAGCAGCGCCAATACAATGAGGGTAATGATAATTCCCTCCTCTATACTGTCTGCCGCCAGAAGCACTCCTGCCACCAGACAGATGATTCCGCTGATTCCCGGCGCAGAAAACCCCGGCACCACCATTTCAATTCCAAGAAGTACGAATCCTGCTATCAGCAATACAATTGCTGCTATTGATAGTATCTCCACTTTTTTCCTCCTTCCGCCATATAGTGTTATCTGATCTGATTACACTATAAGCTCTATATATCCGGCAGAAAAGACATAATCCACCAAATATACATTTTAGCTTTTCAAATGTCAACTTTTGTTTTTGGGAATACTGATGTGAAAAGAAGTTTCTTCTTCGTTTGAAGTCAGGATGATCTCACCCTGGGCTTCCTTTACGATTTTAGAAACAATATAAAGACCCATGCCATGGCCTTCCTCTTTCCTGGAGGAAACGCCTATTTTAAAGATTTCCGCCTGCATTTCCGGCAAAATAGCCGGACTGTTATTGCTGACTGTAAAGTAATATGTCTCTCCGTCTTCAGAAATGGTAAGGCATATCTTTTTTTCTTCTTGCTGTGTTTCGGACAAAATATAAATGCTGTTATCGATCAGATTGGAAAGTATCTTACATAAATTCCATACTTCTATGGGAAGAACCTTAAGCTCGGATCTGATTTCCGGATAAAAGTCAATTCCGCTTCTCTCTGCCGCTTCCATTTTTACCTGTATCAGGGCGTTGACAGCCGGTTCTGAAGTTTTAAGGGCCTTACTCACCTTCATGATATCCTTGAAAACAGGCTGAAAATATCTTTTTGCTTCCTCATATTCTTCCAGTTCCATCAATCCATAAATCACCTGAAAATGATTCAGATAATCGTGGCGCTGGGCCCGGAGAGTTCCATTGAGCTGTTCCAAATTATGAAGACTTTCCTCCATATCATGGTTCTTGTACTTCATAACCATATAAAGACCGCCTATTGTTACGATGCTGCATAACAGCATCAAAAAGACTGCCAGATATAAGGTACGGTCCACCTCATTTTGTCTGGCAATCCCTACATAAATCCAAGTGCCTACTCCTATAAACATCCAAATAGCATCTATCACGATCAATGATATGGTAAGTTTTTTCATTTTCCGGACATTTCTCCTTTATCCTGCGTTACTTAATAAATCTGATCACAAACAGTGTGCTGATAGCAGGATTTTCTGCTTTCTCCAGAAAAAGAGCGCCTCCATGAAGCTCCACGATCTTTTTGGCAACTGCAAGTCCCAGCCCGGATCCCTGTTTATTATTTCTGGAATCATCGCCTACCATAAAAGGCTCAAAAAGATTTTCCTGAATCTCCTTGGGGATTCCTGCTCCGTTATCTCCTATTTCCATCCGTATACTCTTATCTGTCTGCCAAAGGGCAATATATACCGTAGTTCCTTTGGGATTATGCTTTAAAGCATTAGAGAAAATATTGTCAAACACTCTTTGAAGCTGAATGCTGTCAAAACTGTATTCTATCACTTCCTCAGGAATTTCTACTTCCAATTCAAATCCCATCAGCTCAATTTCATCATATTTAGCAGCCAGATATTCTCTTAAGAATTCCGCCATATCACGTTTTTCTCTGACCAGCCTGAATTCGGGATGCTCCAGCTTACTGTAATCATAAAAGGTATTGATCATCTCCGTCAGGCTTTCCGTTTTGATAAAAATAGTCTGTAAATACTGCCTCTGTGTTTCGGAATCGGTAAGTCCGTCTGCAATTGCCTTGGCATATCCCTGAATAACCGTAATGGGCGTTTTTAAATCATGGGAAATATCCGCCAGCATTTTCTGCTTTTCCACAATCAAGCGTTCCTTAGAACTTTCGCTTTCCTTAAGGAGCTGCGCCATCTGATTAAAGCTGTTAAATATCGCTTCAAATTCCCTCGGTCCCTGGTAGCTGATCTTAGTATCTCTCTTTCCCTCTGCCAAAGCAAGGATTCCTTTGTTAAGCATATCCAGAGGTTCTTTTACTTTCCGATGCATCCAAATTGTAAAGATCAATGTAATCAAAATATAAGTGACAATATAAATGGGAGCGAAAAGCTTCCACAAATAAGTCAGCTTTTTATATCTTGAACCATCCATCTTTTTTACGTGCATGATCAGAATCTTGTCATTCTTATTGTTGTCTTTGAATGCATACTTATATACATAATATTCTGCATCGGATCTTAATGTCAGAAATGCCAGTTCTCTTTCCGTAAACTGCTCCCGGTTAAAGGAAAGACCGTTTTGTATTACCCTCAGTTCTTCATCCAGGATCATATAACCGATGTCTTCCTGATATCCCGTATCCTGCTCATAAATTCTTTCTGTTACCAGTGTCTGCTTTTTGCCGTCTTCCATTGTATATACTGTAGCAGAAAACAGCTTAGAGGAATCATATTCCGGAATATAGAGGATTTCTGCTGACGTATAATGCTCATGACTGCCTTCAGGCTCTGAATAGAGCACATTTCCCTCCGTATCCAGTATTTCAAAATATCCCGCGCTTCCAAGAAGCTTTTTAAGGCTGAGCTTCTCATATTCTCCGGATGCCAAAAGTTCCTGTTTCCCTATGGGCCGGTTAACCTTAGGGGGCTGGATAATGCTTTGTTCTATCAGCCTCTCCATAAAATAAATACTGAGCATGAGAAAAATGAGAACCAGTGTAAAGATAATATAATTCTTAACTAAAAGCTCATATAAGCTTTTCTCTTTTCTTTTATAGTTTTTCAATTTTATATCCTATACCTCTGATATTCTTAATGTACTTAGGTTCTCTCGGATTATCTTCAATCTTATCCCGGAGATTTGAAATATGTACCATCAGGGTATTATCATCATTCACATAACATTCTCCATTGACAGCCTGATAAATCTGCATCTTCGTAAACACCTTGCCGGGAGATTTCATAAACAACAACATCATCTTATATTCGGTAGGTGTAATTGTTATAATATTTTCTCCCTTTTTCAAAGTCACTGCTTCTTCATCCAGGGTCAGATCCCCTACTTTTATGATATGAGACTTCCTATTTTCTGCGGAATCCATCTGACTGCCAAGGCGGTAATATCTTCTGATATTGGATTTGATCCTGGCAATCAGTTCCAGAGGATTAAAAGGTTTAGTCAGATAATCGTCTGCTCCCAAATCCAGCCCCAGTATCTTATCACTGTCCAGATTCTTCGCTGAAAGAATGATAATGGGCATATTACTGTTTTCCCTGATCTTTTTAATTAAATCATAACCGCTGAGCTTAGGAATCATAATATCTACTACTGCCAGATCAATTTCCTGTTTTTGTGTCTGTTCATAAGCAAGAAGTCCATCATGTGCCAACACTACTTCATAATCTTCATTTTCCAGATATAACTTAATAAGTTCTGCAATGTCCTGATCATCTTCTGCTACTAATATTCTGTATTTCATGACTTTTCTCCTTATTATTTCTAATTCTTCTGCAGACCTCTTTCACCTTGCAGCTTTCCTTATGAAAACCTGCATATTCAGCCTATAACGATAGTTCTTCTTTGTCAAGTTTCTGACATAGGAAAACCCCATATATCCTTAACGGAATATATGGGGCAGAAACTATTACATAGGTTTACAAAAAACATTACATAAAGTTACAAAACTTCATCCACTGCTGCACCTTTTATATCTTCTTCCAAGAGCTTCATCTTATTTACTAAATCCTTTACCTCCTGCAGAACATCACTCTGTGCACTGCTTATTTCTGTCATTTGCTCTGTGGATTCTAAGATCTCTTCCGTCAACTCTTCCTGTTGTTCCTTCTTTTCCTTGATTGCTTCCAGCTTTTCTTTCTCTTCCTTCTCTTCCTCTGCTTTCTTTTTCGCTGCTTCTTTCTTTTCTTCCATTTCCTCATCGATATGATCTTTTGCTTCATCCATCAGCATACCGACAATTTCTTTGCTGGCAGCATCCAGTACTTCCTGCGCCTGCTTGCTTGCCGCCACCATGGGATCCTTCTTTAATCTTTCCAGTTTGGTTCCCCTTATAATGGCATTTTCCGTTTCAATCTGTTTTTCGATGTCATAAGCCTGCTTGTCGTAATAAGCCTCGTCCTTCTTTAATTCCAGAGAATGCTTCTGGTATTCCGTAAGCCCGTTTTCTTTTAATTGATTGATTCTCTCGGCCTCTTCCTTTGAAATCGAAACATCCTTTCCAGGTGTCTTAGCATCTATTTCTTTTTCCAGAAGTTTTAGATCCTTTTCTTCCTGACTGTCTTCAAGAACACCATAATTCTCCCTAAGTCCTGCCCTTATTTCCTTGATATCATTGCTGTCCTTGCGAGCCTGTTTCAAATCATGCCTGAGCTGGGCAATCTTATTTTCGCGCTCTTCCATATCACGGTCAATTTTGCGGTCTCCGTCCCATGTATCCGTTACGATTTTCATAGCCTGCTTTCTTGCTTCTTTTTTCTTCTGCGCAATAGGATCGAAATTTTTATTCAGATTTCCCGCAAAAATATTTGTGCTATTTTCTCTTTTTTCATTTCTGATATTCCCATGTCGTTCATCTCTGGTCATATCTCCCATAAAAATTGTGGTATTATGTACCTTCATAGTTCCATCTCCTTTATTACAAGACATTCCATTATCTTATTTATTATATCGGTTAAATACCATCACATTTAAGAAATATGTCGTGAATGATACAAAATCTGTCATTAAATTCCGCCCTTTACAGTTTGACCTGCCTGGCAGCCGGATATTCTGCTTCCATTGCCTTGATTCTTTCATACAACATTTGGTTCACCGGCACCAGCAGTCCATATTTCTTTGCCTTTTCTATTACTGTTCCTGCAAAGAAATCTACCTCTGAGTTTCTTTTTAGAACGCCGTCCTGTCTCATGGAAGGCATGCCTTCAGGATTCAATGTATCTGTCAGGGCTACATAAGAATCCAAATCTTCTTTTGTCACCCCGGTTTTGGCACATTCAGACAGCGCTCTTACTTCCTCCATGGCTGCCAGCATCATGTCTCTTTCTTTTCCCTGCCTTTGGACGGTGCCGTAAGTACCCTCTGTGACCATCACCACCTGATTGACGCCTACATTCAGCATCCACTTTCCCCAAAGACGATGCATAATGTCTGTTTCTAACACATAAGGGATTCCTGCCTCTTTTAAAATCTCTTCCGTTCTTTCAAGATAAGGCTGCTGCTCCTTATAGGGAGTGCCTATCCGCAGTTCCCCTTTATGAGAATAAGTCAACTGATTCCCCAGCTTAACAGCATCCATTCCCTGGGCAATACAGTGGATAATATGGCCCTTTGAAAAAAATTTTTCCAGTATTTCTTCACTGCTGATGCCATTTAGCAAGGATAAAATGATAGTTTCTTCCCCTACTGCATTTCTCGCAAGCTCCATGGCTTCCGTGAGTGCTGTACCCTTCACAGCAAAAATCAGTAAATCCGTTATTTGTGCATCAGGCTGCATCCGGAAGTCGCATTTCTCTCCATTGCAGAAAACTCCTTCCCGCCTGTATTTTTCTATACGGTATTTATCTGCCAGAAAAGTAACAGCTTCCTTTCCCCATGCTTTGGTAAACATATCTCCATATAGAATTCCCAAGGCTCCCATGCCTACAATTGTAACTCTGACTGTTTTAGATTCTTTCTTTATCTGATCCATATCCCTGTCATGCCTTTCCTTTCATTTGATACTGCTTACTTAAAATCTTACCATGTTTTTTGCCCTTTGAACAGAAATTCCAAAAATCAGTGGTTTTCTGTCCATTGCTTTGCTATAATCAAATTATCAGACAATAACCATATAAGGAGAAATTTATGGAACATTTCAATCCTCTGACCCAAAATAATAAAAGTCCTCAGAAATTTTTTACTATCGGGGAAATTATGCTTCGTTTAACTCCGCCTAATTATGAAAAAATCCGCATGGCCAGCAATTTTGAAGCCAGCTACGGCGGAAGCGAAGCCAATATTGCCCTGGCTCTTGCAAACCTTGGGATTGACAGTACCTTTTTTAGCGTAGTCCCCAATAACAGTCTTGGAAAAAGCGCCGTCCGTATGCTTAGAAGCAATGATGTGCACTGCACCCCAATGATACTTAGTACTCCGGAACAGACCCCTACCCACCGGCTGGGCACCTATTATCTGGAGACCGGATATGGCATTCGCGCCAGCAAGGTTACTTATGACCGCCAGCACAGCGCTATTACGGAATACGATTTCCGTAATGTAGATTTAAATGCTTTACTTGACGGTTTTGACTGGCTTCACTTAAGCGGTATCACTCCTGCCCTTGGTCCTAATTGCCGGGAACTGATCCTAAACAGCCTGAAAACAGCCAGGGAAAAAGGAATGACCATTAGTTTTGACGGTAATTTCCGAAGCGCTTTATGGAGTTGGGAAGAAGCAAGGGATTTCTGCACGGAGTGCCTTCCCTATGTAGATGTGCTGCTGGGTATTGAACCTTATCACCTTTGGAGAGATGATAACGACCACAGCAAGGGAGATTGTAAAGACGGCATTCCTCTTCAGCCTACTTATGAACAGCAGGATGAGATTTTCCATGCTTTTGTAGAACGATATCCTAATCTGAAGTGTATCGCCCGCCATGTGCGCTATGCCCACAGCGGAAGCGAAAACAGCTTAAAAGCTTTTATGTGGTATGAAGGGCATACTTTTGAAAGCCGGCTCTTTACTTTTAATATTTTAGACCGGGTAGGAGGAGGAGATGCTTTTGCCAGCGGCCTTATATATGCTATGATGCACAATTACCGCCCTATGGACATGATCAACTTTGCTGTTGCCAGCAGTGTCATCAAGCACACCATCCACGGAGATGCCAATATTACGGATGATGCACAGAGCATTCGCAATCTGATGAATATGAATTACGATATCAAGCGTTAATTGCTGCAAGAACCATTTCCTATAAGATCAAAAAATATCCCATATGCATCCTTTCGTCTGCATATGGGATATTCTTATTCTGTAGGTTCTACGGGTTCTGTAGACTCTACAGGCTCCGGCTGCTCGGTTCTGTAATAGCGAAGCTGCAAAAAGCCCTGATAATCTTTTCGGAACAATGACACCAGTTCATCTGAATAGCCGATTACGGCTTTCGGCATAATCTGGTTCATATACCTGAGCACTTCTCCTCCCACATTTTCATTGGGAATATAAACATGGGATGTCTTCTTGCTGTCAAGACAGTAAACAAGGATTTCATAAGAAGTACCTGTCTTGATTCCGTTGGTTCTATGTGTAGTATTCTGCTGATATGCCCATATAACTTTGTCATTTAATATCATATGAGGCTTATTGCCTGCCATGTAAAAGATACATCTGTTGCTGATACGCAGGTCCGTCCGCTTATAAAACATTTTGGCACCTTCGTACTCATACTCTACATCTGCCAGACTAAGACCGGAAGCTTCTATTTCTTTATTAAAGGATTTCAATATTCCACCTGCCAATGCATGGATCAGCATAAAGAGGCCTATAATGATCAGTACGATGCCTATCCCTAAGATAACATAAACAGATGATGCCGCTCCCCCTGTAAGGGCTCCCACACTGATATAATAGGGCAGGGTATAATCTTCAATCTCTTCATCCGTCCATCCCGATTCCTCAAAATACTCCTTAAAATACTGATATTCCTGAGATGACATTTTATTGATAGCGCCGGAAAATGAAATAGGATCTGAATATTCATAATTAGCAGTAGCATCTGCCATTTTCTCCATACGTGACTCATAAGACGCCGGAACTTTAATACCCATATACTTGTAATCGGTGCTTTCTTCATCACCTGTCCAGATAATATAATACACATCTGTAGTACGCCGTAAATGAGTTTTGGTATTTTCTTCATACTCTTCCATAAATCCGCCAAAATTCACATCTATGGAAGTGTCTACAATCAACTCTGCATTGATCTCATCCGGCTCTAACGATTCAAATTGGACATGTCCCTTCATCAGTGACTTGAAATTGGAAAACTCAAGTCCTATCAGGACAATTCCCGCAACGAAAAGGATGATCACTGCCGGCAGTGCTTTGATAATACTTTTTTTCTTCAGCTGTTCTAACATAATTTTCTCCCTTCCCATAATACATAGATAAGTGTGTAGCATGCCATAATTCCTGAAACAGTAGGTGCAATCCTTCCCAGCATACCAAGATCCCCGGCAAAGTATCTGCCGAAAAGATATACCATAGGAATCCTAAGCAGCAACGCCCCCGCGCTGCAGCTTACCATAGTCCATACTGTTTTTTCTCTTCCGTTAAGATAACCGTTTAAGCAGAAAACCATAGCAACCATAATATAATCATAACTGCAGGATTTAAAAAAGGGAACTCCCGCCGCTACAATATTAGGGTCATCAGAAAATACCCCGATCATAGATTGTGGGTTTATCTGGGCCCATAAAAAGAATAAAAAGGAAACACAGAGTGCAAAGCTAAGACCATACCACAGGGATTTTCTGGCCCGGTTCCATTTCCCCGCTCCCATATTCTGGGCGGTAATGGCAGCCAGTGCATTGGCCATGGAAGTAGCCGAGAGCATGGCAAACACATCGTACTTAGAGCTGATTCCCACAACTGCTGCCGCATATACGCCGCAGTTGTTCATTACCGTCATCAAATAAAGAAAAGAGATCCTGACCATCAGCTCCTGAAAAGAAATAGGAATCCCTACTCTGGCAAGCTCCCCCGCTATTTTGCCTATGGGTTTAAAGCTGGCAGGCTTAAAATCAAATATAAACTCTTTTTTCTTTAGATAGATTACGGAAACACACATACTTGAAGCCTGAGAAATAACAGTTGCAAGCGCTGTTCCCACAACTCCCATAGCACAATATTTCACCAGAATAAAGTCCAGCACAATATTCACCACACAGGCAAATCCTATAAAGATCATAGGACGCGTGGAGTCACCATATCCCCGGAGAATCGCACTGATGGCATTATAGCCGCAGATAAAAATATTTCCAAGCATACAGACTGCTACATACTTCATGGTCAGTTCAAAAGATTCTATGGGCGTTTGCAGAATCTTAAGCAGGGGACGCTCAAAAAGAAGCATCACCACTGTCAGCAACACTGCCACAATAGCAAATACTGTCAGTGTTGTACCTATGATCTCTTTGGTCCTTTCGCGGTTTCCACTGCCCATAGCCTGTCCGACCAAAATCGTGCTGCCCAGTGTCAGACCTGTTACCAGACTTGTGATGATCTGTGTCACCTGTGTTCCTGTGGAAACTGCTGCCACACTTTCTGCATTGCAGTATCTTCCTACTACAAATAAATCAACGGCTCCGTAAAGCGACTGCAGAATATTGGCAATCAAAAAGGGAACTGCAAATAAAAGCAGTGTTCTTAAGATCTTTCCTTCTGTCAGGCTGTTTTCTTTCATCCTGCAAGTTTCCTCCTATGTTTCCCGATGGCACTAAAGTATATTTTACCTCTTTACCATTTCTTCTGTCAATCAAACAGATATTTCCAAGAATATCACCTTTTTCGACATATTTCATAAAATATAGCAAACAAACAATAGGAGTTTTATATTATGTATATCCTTTTTAGTATTTTCTTTCTGATTGTCCTTTTTCTCTACTGTATCAACTACTGGCGTAAGAAGAAAATTATCAAAAAGATCTGTTCCATGTGCGTAGATGAAAAATATCATCTTCTGAATGAATTAATTGAGCCATTTGGCTATTCCTATGTACTGTCTCAGGATATTTTTACTTCTCACATCGATGCGTGGCAGAGAGAATTTGGTTATTGTGCCTTTTATGACAAAGCAGCTCCCCATTTTCATATGATCTTTGATTGTCTGCCTGTTTACTTTGACTACCAGAACAAAACATGGCTTATTGAATTCTGGAAAGGTCAATACGGCATTAATACAGGCTGTGAAATCGGGGTGTATCATGCAGACGGCATTTTGTCCGAAAAAGAGCGGGAATGCACTCTTTTTGAGTGTGTGGAAAATGAAGAAATGCCCATTCTCACCTTTTGTCTTTCTAAAGACCAAAACCACATTGCCTATCTTTGTCAAAAACACTGGTGGCTTACTGCCTTTCGCCCGGGATGCTTCTCCAATCCCGGAGAGCTTTCCCTAAAGACGTCCATTACCCTGCAGTCTCATGAAATGGCCATTGCTTTTGCAAAGGGTCTTTCTGATGCCGGACATGATCCTGACGATATTTTCATCAACTGTTGTACTGTCAGCTTTATGTTTTCAGCTTCTCCACGTACTCACAACAAGCTTCACATGTTCAGGAATCGCATTATTCAACGTTTAAACATGTTTGGGTGCCGGGTATATTTATTTATCACAAAGCCTTTCTGCCTATCCATGGACAGGATTTTATATCTCTATTATTATCTGCCTTTTGCTTTCCGCAAAATGCTTCGCATCCGTAACTATAAAAATATCATGTAAACAGGAGGCATCTATGAGTTACTATTCCCGTCTTAACAAATCTTTTGAGGGAGCCCTAAGGCTCCCTCTGAATCGCTGCAGCAAATATGTTTTGATCAGCGATTGTCACCGCGGAACTGCCACTTCTAATGACAACTTTTTAAAAAACCAGCATTTATATCTGTCTGCTCTCCAATACTATTATCAGGCCGGTTACACCTATATTGAACTGGGTGACGGCGATGAATTGTGGGAAAACCGCAGCATGGAACAGATTATAGAAGCCCATAGCAATATATTCCTTCTTCTTTCCCGCTTTCATGCAAGGGGACGCCTTTATATGCTCTATGGCAATCACGATATGATCAAGAAAAACCCCCGGTATACCACGAAAAACTACTGCAATTATCCGCATTGCTGCAGCAATGCTCCCCATTTGGAAAACAGGCCTCTCCTGCCTGATATAACTTTTCATTCCGGAATTATTCTGGAAACATCTCCATCTTCCCATGAGAGGGATGTCTATCTTACCCATGGACATCAGGCAGACTTATTCAATTCCACTTTTTGGCGTATTACACGCTTTCTTGTGAGATACCTTTGGAAACCTCTTGAACGTTATGGAGTTCTTGATCCCACCAGCGCTGCCAAAAACTATACCCGAAAGCAACAGGCAGAACAGCGGCTGCATAACTGGGCCAAACAGGAAAACCACATTTTGATCACAGGGCATACACATCGCCCTACCCTTTCTGAAACCGATTCTTACTATTATAACAGCGGAAGCTGCGTTCATCCGTATTGCATCACATGCCTTGAAATTGAGCATATGCATATCAGCCTGATCAAGTGGACCTTATCCACCAGAGCTGACAGAAGCTTATACGTAGCCAGAGAAGTCCTTGCCGGTCCCACACCCCTCAATTAGCAACCGGATTAAATGACCCAATCCCTTCACTGAACTATGGGAAAATTTTATGTTGACAAGTCAACTTGTATCATATATATTCATGGTGGTATGTAATTAGTTGACTAGTCAACATTTTTGCAATTAGCGGAGTCCACGTATGATTAACAGGTTTGAAGATCTTGCAACCGGCGTTGCACAAATTTATAAGAGCATTCAGAAGATTAAAAAGTCTCAAATGCAGTCCCTTGGTCTTAAGAGCACTTATGTCATGTGCCTTTACTACTTAAGCCGCCACCCTAAAGGACTTACTGCTGCCGGTCTATGCAGATTGTGCAAAGAAAATAAAGCCGGGATTTCCCGGATATTATCTGATCTTACCCAAAAGGAACTGATTCGGTATGACAGTGAAAATGAGCAAAAAAAATACCGTGCCAAAATCCTGCTGACAGATTCCGGTCAGGAGTATGCCGCTAAAATAAATGACAGGATTATGGATGCTGTAGTAAAAGGCGGTTTGGGTATCACGGAAGAAGAACGGGAAATCTTTTATCGTGTCTTGTTCCGTATTTCTGATAATCTGAATCATATTTGTGCAGAACTGACAGAAAGGACGTAAACAAATGAACTTACCCAAAAAATTATATTGCAGAACATTTCAGACAGCCTTTAAAATCGCTCTGCCCTTCCTTCCCTACAGGAAGCCTGAAATATCCGGCAGTGTCAGCTATATCCCCGGTATTCTTAAGAAAAACGGATGTGATACTGCACTGATCGTAACTGATGCAGGCATCAGGAAACTGGGACTTACCAAAGGATTGGAAGAGACCCTCTCCCACCATAATATCCCCTATTTTATCTATGACAAAACTAATGTAAATCCCACTACCGAAAATGTCGAAGAGGCAGTGGCAATGTATACTGCCGGTAACTGTAATGCCATCATCGGCTTTGGCGGCGGCTCCAGTATGGATTGTGCCAAAGCATTGGGGATACGCATTGCAAGACCGAACCGTTCTCTTGCCCAAATGAAGGGTATTCTTAAAGTACATAAGAAACTTCCTCTGCTTATTGCCGTTCCCACCACTGCCGGAACCGGCAGCGAAACAACTCTTGCGGCTGTTATCACTGATTCCAAGACCCGCCATAAGTATGCTATTAACGACTTTCCGCTGATTCCCGGATATGCGGTTCTTGATCCTGAAGTCACCTTAAGCCTTCCGCCTTTTATTACGGCTACAACAGGAATGGATGCCCTTACACATGCCATAGAGGCATTTATCGGTAATTCCACTACAAAGGAAACCAGAAAAGATGCATGCCGTGCGGTAAAGCTGATTTTTGAAAATTTAGATACCGCCTATACAGATGGTCAAAATATCAATGCCCGTAAAAACATGCTGGAAGCATCTTTTTATGCGGGATGCGCTTTTACCAAGTCCTATGTGGGATATGTCCATGCTATCGCACACTCGCTTGGAGGCGAATATAATGTTCCCCATGGCCTGGCAAATTCCGTACTGCTCCCCTTCCTGTTGGAGGCCTATGGAAAGTCCGTTTACAAAAAACTGGCACAACTTGCTGTTGCGGCAGGAATTGCCAATAAAGATACTCCTCCGGAACTTGCTGCCAAAAAATTTATCCGGGCAGTCAAGGATATGAAAAAAAGATTCTCTATTGGTGATACTATAAAAGAAATAAAGGAAGAAGATATTGTAAAGCTTTCTCATTATGCTGACAGGGAGGCAAATCCCCTTTATCCTGTCCCTGTGTTAATGGATGCTGCAGAATTGAAAAAGTTTTATTATATGCTTATGGAAAAAGAAAGTCATGAATGAAATTGAAATAAAAACGATCCTTGCAAAACAACGCGCCTTCTTTCATACAGGCGCCACATTAAATGTCCATTATCGGATACAGGCTTTAAAGAAATTAAAAAAAGTCATACAGCAATATGAAAATGCTATTAACGAAGCAATTAAAAAGGATTTAGGAAAAAGCGGTTTCGAGAGTTATATGTGTGAAACGGGCTTAAGCCTTAGCGAAATCAGTTATATGATCAGACATGCATCCTCTCTCTCCAGGGAAAAGCGTGTGCATACGCCTTTGGCACAGTCTTGCTCCAGAAGCTATAAGAAACCCTCTCCTTACGGTGTGACTCTTATTATGAGCCCCTGGAATTACCCTTTTCTGCTTACTATTGATCCCCTTGCAGATGCTATTGCCGCCGGAAATACTGTGATTCTCAAACCCAGCGCCTACTCGCCAAATACCAGCGAGATCATCAGACAGATCGTCGCCCAATGCTTTGATGAGGAATATGTGGCTGTCATTACAGGGGGACGTGCTGAAAATACATGCCTTTTAAATGAACGTTTTGACTATATCTTTTTTACGGGAAGCCAGCATGTTGGCAGGAAGGTCATGACGGCTGCCTCCTTGCATCTTACTCCCGTTACTCTGGAGCTTGGCGGGAAAAGTCCCTGTATTGTAGAGAAAAGCGCCAATATAAAGCTGTCTGCCAAACGCATTGTATTTGGTAAGTTCTTAAACTGTGGACAGACTTGTGTGGCTCCCGATTATATTTACTGTGATGCTTCCATAAAGGATCTGCTGACTGAAGAAATAAAAAAACAGATCCAACTCCAGTTTGGAGAGGAACCGCTAAACAATCCGAATTACGGTAAGATTATTAACAAACGTCATTTTGACCGCCTTTTATCTCTCATTGATGACCATAAAAGGGTCTATGGAGGAAGGTCAAATGAATCTTCTCTTCAAATTGAACCCACCATTCTGGATTCGGTATCCTTTGATGATGCTATCATGCAGGAGGAGATCTTCGGCCCTCTTCTTCCAATCCTTACTTATGATTCTCTGGATAGCGCCATTGAAAAAATCAATGCCATGGCCCACCCTCTTGCTTTGTATTTATTTACTTCCAACAAAGAGGCAGTCCGGAAAGTAACCTCTCAGTGCCGCTTTGGAGGCGGTTGTGTCAACGATACCATCATCCATCTTGCTACCAGCGAAATGGGATTCGGCGGATTTGGCGAAAGCGGAATTGGGTCCTACCATGGAAAAGACGGCTTTAGAAACTTTTCTCATTATAAGAGCATCGTAGACAAGAAGACATGGTTAGATCTTCCCATGAGGTATCAGCCTTACAATCGCTTTTATGAAAAAATAGTTCATTTATTTTTGCACTAATCTCTTTTATACCGGCTATAGCGCTTTTCCAATTTCCAGTTCTTTTCCATTTAAAACTGCGCGGTACCACGTTCCATCGCTGCGATAGCACAGTTTTAAGGAAAAGAACGGTTCTTCTTTGCGCAAAAGCTCCAAAAACAGCCGGTCTCCATCCCACAGATTCAATCCGTCAATCTGATCCTTAGGAATCCACTGAAGGATGCCCTCTTTGCAATCCGAAAGTTCTCCTTCAAATCCGTCCGCTGTATAAAGGCACATATATTCTGTAGGATAATTTTCCGAACAAAAAGTAATGATCCCCCTGAATCTAAAGCTGGTAAGGGTCAGTCCCGTTTCTTCCAAGACCTCGCGAAGCAGGCACTCCTCCGGACTTTCATCTGCTTCAAAGTGTCCCCCTACACCAATCCACTTATCTTTATTAATATCATTTTTCTTGGAAACCCTGTGCAGCATCAGATACTTATCATCCTTTTCAACATAGCACAGTGTTGTCAATGCACTCTTTTCCATTGTTTACTGCTCCGGCACAACTGCAAAGAATATTAGATCTTCTTCCGCAAGGTTTCTCATGGAATGACTGTGTCCTTTAGGACAGTAATGGCAGTTTCCGGCGCTTACTTCCTCCGTGCCCTCGTCATATAGAATGGATGCCTTTCCTTCCAATATATAAATAATTTCACTGCTGGTTTCATGCGTATGCATTCCTATGGATGCACCGGGTTTTAAGCAGCCTTTCATGATTTTGCCCAAAGGGTCCGTATGCATCTGAGCTATGAAATCTTTATTTCCTCCTTTGAATTCATGGAAAACTGTCTTTTCCATACTATCAAAATCAATAATCATACTCTTTTCCTCCCGATTTAAAATTAAATTCCCCAAAATCTCCGATCATGTCACGGATTTCCTGCATCCGGTAATCCAACTCACCTATGGAGTCTGCACAGGCCTTTAACAGTCCTACGATCTCTTCCGTATTATCTATATCTCTTTTATACTTCAGCTTATGTTCCAAACTTGCCCAAAAATCCATAGCAATGGTACGGAACTGAACTTCAACTTTTACATACTTCTTTTCATCAGACAGAAAGATAGGCACTCTCAGTATCAAGTGAAGGCTTCGATAGCCGTTAGGTTTGGGTTTTTTGATATAATCCTTTTTTCCCAGCAGGGTAATATTGTCCTGTTTGATAAGAAGTTCTGCCAAACGGTAAATATCATCAGGAAAAGAACAGATAATACGAAGTCCTGCCACATCCTTCAAATGCTCTTTAATACTTTCCACCGTAACCGGATATCCCTTACGGGCCAGTTTTTCATAAATACTGGCAGGGGTTTTCAATCTGCTCTTAATAGACTCAAAAGGATTTCTATTGTATTCCAGAGAAAACTCTTCGTTCAATACCCTAAGTCTTGTTTCCACTTCCATAATGGCTGCCCGGTATTCCATCATCAATCTGTTAAAAGGCTCTGCTTCTCTGAGCTTTTCTGCCTGCAGCTGAATGATCTGATTCTGCTTTTTAATAGCTTCTTTCTGTTCCTCCACCTTCTGTTCAAGGCGGTTTTTGCCGGCAAATAATTCTATTGTATTTTTAACTCTGTTTCTGACTATGGAGCTTTCAAAAGGTTTATGTATAAAATCGGCTACTCCCAGTTCAAAACACTGATTTTCAATCTCTACGGAATATTCGCCGCTTATGACCAGTACAGGAACTTTCTGTATCCATCTTTTCTCGTTCATTTCCGAAAGAACTGCAAAACCGTCTCTTTTAGGCATTTGCAGATCCAGGAGAACTGCTGCAATTTCTCTCCGATACTTTACCAGTTTTTCCAGGGCGTTTTCTCCATCCTCCGCCATCTCAATCACATATTCATCTTTCAGCATATTACGCAGCAATTCACGGTTTTGCTCCGCATCATCTACTACTAATATCCTTCGCATGATAATCCCCCATTCGTATTCTGTCTTTCTCTTGCTGTAATAACTTTATTATACACGAAATCCATTAAAAAGCGAATACCTATCCCCTTAATAAACGCTTTTTATGAATGGGAGGGCTGAACTGTTACCTGTAAAAAATACCATAAGCAACTGCCGGTTGACAAATTGACTGTTGGTATTTTCTTGTATGCTACATAAAATAATGATACATTTGATTTCACAGGAAACGTTTCTCACAGCACAAACATATAAAAACCAAATAGAACAGGAGATATCATTATGATTTTAGCTGACAAAATAATTTTGGAAAGAAAGAAAAACGGCTGGTCCCAGGAAGAGCTGGCCGACAAATTAAATGTAACAAGGCAGGCCGTTTCAAAATGGGAAGGCGCACAGACTACTCCCGATTTACAGAGAATTCTTGAAATGAGCCGACTATTCGGCGTTACTGCAGACTATTTAATTAAAGATGAAATTGATGCCCCGGAAGAATATACTGAAGAAGTAACTGACACCCCCGGAATACACATAGTCAGTATGGATGAGGCAAATGATTTCCTTGCCCTCAACAAAAAAACAACGCCCAAAATTGCGCTGGGCGTATCATTATGCATCATTTCTCCCATCTGCATGTTCTTTCTTGCGGTATGCGCGGAACTTCATATGATTCCTTTATCGGAAGACGCTGCAGGTGGCATTGGCATGATCATACTTCTTGCCATCGTAGCCCTTGCCTGTTCCATCTTCATTGACTGCAACATCAAAACAAAACCATACAAATTTCTGGAAAAAGAAATTATTGAAACGGCATATGGTGTGACTGGAATGGTCAATGAGAAAAAGAAGCAGTACGAACCTACCTATATCAGATTCAATATTATAGGAACGGTCCTGTGTCTGATGGGCGCTATGGCACTATTTTGCATAGCCATTTTAGACAATGGAGATAACAGCGATGATTTTGTGGCTGTAGTATTTCTGTGCCTGATGTTTATTATCGTGTCGATAGGCGTCAACTTCTTTGTCCTTGCAGGAAATACCCAGGCCGGCTTTGAAAAATTGCTGCAAAAGGGTGATTATAGTATTAAAGAAAAAACAAAATCTCCCCTGGCAGCATCTGTCAGCGGCGTTTACTGGCTGATTGTTACCGCAGTCTTTCTTACATTTGGATTTACAACTAATGACTGGCAAAAATGTGGACTTATTTTCCCGGTTGCCGGCGTATTGTTCCCGGTGGTTCTCATTATCGCCAAAGCATTTGAGAAATAGCCGGTATTCCTTATAGCGCTTTTTTAAAACGCCTGTAGAAAAACAGTGATACTGTTGCCCCCACCAGCCATCCTACCGGCCATGCTGTCCAGATTCCCACAGCTCCAAACAATCCTGACAGTATCACTGCCAGTACTACACGAAGAATCAGATCCGTAAAGGTAGAAGCCATAAACTCTGCCATTTTTCCGGCTCCCCGCAGTACGCCATCGGCTACCAGCTTAGATGCCACCACGAAATAGAAAGGCGCCAAAATATGCAGGATTTGAAGGCCTGTATTCATTGCCTGTCCCTCCATGCTTTCCATAAAAAGAAAGACCAGCCATCTGCCCCACAGCATATAGACCGCCACAATGGGAACGCACAAAAGCAGCACCATTTTCAGTCCCGCCCGGTAACCACTGTGAATACGCCCATATTTTCCGGCTCCCAGATTTTGGGATGTAAAATTAGATATCCCGTTCCCAAGGGTAGTAAGGGAAGTTATGACCAGATTATTCAGCTTAATGGCCGCAGCATATCCCGCAATAACCGGTGCTCCAAACCCGTTGATCAGTCCCTGTATAACGATATTCCCTATAGAAATAAAGCTTTGCTGCAAAATGCTGGGAACTGCCACGGCACAAATCTGTGCAAAAATATGCCTGGAGAAAATTTGGGGCTTTACATTGCTTTCCAGCCCTGATAATCGTTTAAACAGCACTATCACAGCCAGCATACAGCTGACTCCCTGACAAAGAAACGTAGCCCATGCCACACCGGACACTCCCATATTGAGAAATTTCACAAAGATATAATCTACTGCAATATTGGCTGTTGAAGAAAACGCCAAAAATAAAAACGGGGTTTTGGAATCTCCCATGGCAGAAAAAATACCGGTAGCAATATTGTAAAAGAAAAGAAAAAACAGTCCTGCTATGTAAATATTCAGATACAGTCTTGAATCCGCCATAATTTCTTCCGGCGTCTGTATCAGCCTGAGAAGTTCTCTACATGATAGAAACCCTACAGTCATCAATGTCAGACATAAAATACCTCCACTGATCAGCGTTGTATACACTGCTGTCTTTACATGATGATTTTCTTTGGCTCCAAAATATCTGCTGACAATGACAGAGCATCCAATGTTACATCCAAAAGCAAAGGCTATAAAAATCAATGTGATTTCATAACTGTTTCCTACTGCTGCCAGTGCATTTTCTCCAATCAGCTTCCCTGCAATCAAGCTGTCCGCAATATTATACAGCTGCTGGAAAATAACACTTCCAAACAGCGGCAGACAAAAGCCCCATAATACCTTTTGGGGCTGTCCTTCCGTTAAGTCCTTATTCATATCTGTTTATTCCTCTTTTCCTTTGCACACATCGATCCACCCTTCTTCCCCGGCATACCGTTCCATCTCCGGAATCGTCAGTTCGATTGCGCTGTTGCTGCTGCCACAGGCAGGAAACACCGTTTCAAATCTTTTTAAGGATTCATCCAGATAAATCTTCACGCCCTCTTTCACTCCGAAAGGACAGACACCGCCTATGGCATGCCCGATCAGCTCTTCCACCTGATCCGGAGTTAACATTTTTGCCTTCGCCCCGAACTGCTTCTTATATTTACTATTGTCGATCTTCACATCTCCGGCTGCCACGATCAAAACAGGCTGCTCTCCCACTAAAAAGGATAAGGTCTTAGCGATCCTTGCGGGCGCGCAGGAAAGTGCCTGTGCCGCTAACTCCACAGTTGCGCTGGACACTTCAAATTCCCGGATTCGTTCTTCCATATTGTACTGCCTGAAATATTCTCTTACTTTCTCAATTGCCATTTTATCATATGCCTCCTGCTTCTTTAACATCTCTTTTCATACAAATCATTTTCAACTCCGGAACACCGATGTCGTCTGCTATCACTTTACATTTTGTCATGAGCAGAAAAAATATGTTCTTTTCCGCATCGCTTAAGCATTCATAATTTGCCTGTCCCTTTGCAATTACAACATCTGCTTTTTGATAGACTTCCTGAAATTCTTTTGAAGTTCTGCACAAAACTGTCCCCAGTGAAGAATCCCCATTACTGATTATTGTTGCGTAATCGTCCATTCCTACTGCATAGGCATCTTCTTCCACGGAGTCATTTACAACGGCTTCTCCTCTTGTGGCAAAGAAGACATGACACAATGGATTAACCTCTTTGATCTTCTTTATCAAAATTTTATCAAGGCAGATCTCCCCACAATTATCTCCCAGATAAAGTAATGTATTTGCCTTTTGAATCTCCTGGAGCAAAAGATCAGAATCATCCAATTCCAATGGTTCTCCTTTCAGTTTTTCAAAATAAGATTCTATGTCTGAGAGAAGCAAGTTATGAATGGGGTTAAAATCAATTATGTTTCCTATGATTGCATATTTGATACTTTCCAGAAAGGGATTATCCGCTTCATTGATTTCCTGCTCCAACCATGGAATCCGCTCTAAGAACATCTTATTATATTTAGCTCTGGTTTCTCTGTAAGGATCATCATTTCCTGTTTCCTTTTTTAACAGAGAAAAAATTTCGCCGATTAATTCCGGAGTGGAAGAATTTTTGAAATCGACATTGCTCAAATAAGCAAACACGTTTCTTAATAAATTATCTTTCTCCTTTAATCCAACCATATCACCTGTCTTGATTGCCTGATTGACAATACAAGGAATACATTTTTCCTGTATTCTCACGATGGTTTACCTCCCCATTATTTCCTGCAAATAAACATACCATATTCCTTTGGTATGCTTAAGATTCCATCTACCATTTCTTTTTCTAAAATTCTTTTTAAAGTTTGCCTTCCAAGTTTTGCAACAGATGACATATTTCCCAGAGAGTAGATATAATCCAACACATCATCCACCTTTGTCACCTCTAATGAATCTTCATAATCCAACCTTTGGATATGCGAAAAGTATTTCTTCAAAATCCCAGAGCCGTTTTGTAGTGTGAAATTTTTGTTTGTAGTATCTTCTATTCCATATTCCTTTAATAAACCTGCAATAAACGGCATAATTCCATTCTCACCATATGTAGCACAATAAAACTCCCCTTCTTCGGTTAATATCCGTTTTACTTCTGATAAACCTTTATCCAAATTTGGAACATGGTATAACATCATATTTGCAATTACTCTGTCAAAATGATGGTCCGAGTAGGGTATACTTTCAATATTTACTACACCATAAGAAATATGATTTTGTTCTCCTAAAGATTTTTTTGCAACAGAAACCATATTTTCCGATAAGTCTGTCAATGTTAATTCAATACTTTTATCCAGCAAATGTAATTTTGATTTCCACATATCCCCTGTGCCGCATCCAAGTTCCAATATTCTATTGTTAGAAGAAAAGTTATAATGTGAAAACAACCAGTTGCCAAATCCCAGTTTATTAGTAGAATATTTTTCGTGAATAGAGATTCTTGTATTAAGATTATCTGCTGTTTTATATTGCTCCTGTACAGTTTTATGTTGATTTATTGTTTCCATAATGCCTCCGAAAAAAAGAAGTTCTTTTAACACTCTTACCATTATAGGAGATTTCAGATTTCTGTGCAATGTATTGATTAGTAAAAAGTTTTATAGCAGTTAAGTCAACTTTTAGCTTGGTTTCAGGAATCAAATATGAAAACCCGGATAGAAATCAAATTCTATGTCGCCGCACTCTCGTTCTATAAAAAGCGTAACAGCACTAAGTTCGAAAAGGACCTCACTAAGTGCTGACGCTTTTTAAAGGGCTCCTTAAGAATTTGATTCTATCCGGGTTAAATTATTGGTTAACGGAAAAAACTTTCCATTTTATCTTGACGAGCGTTTCTCAATATGATATGTTTATGATATCAAAATAATATCATATATCATGGAGGATAAAAATATAATGGAAGAGAAGAAAAAAATTGACATTACAGAAAAAGAAATTACAGCTGCAAAAGGTGGGACAGCGCTGATACTGGTGCTTCTGGGATATGTGGCAGATATTGCGGCACTGGTGGCGGCAATCTTTTTGCTGGCAGAGGAAATCTCCGAGGTGGGAGGAGGCATTTTACTGGTATTCAGCATGCTCTTTTTGGTGGTCATGATCATTTTAAGTACCGGATTTCATGTAATCAATCCAAATGAAGCAATGGTATTTACCCTTTTTGGTAAATATTATGGTACAATTAAAAAGCAGGGTTTTTACTACTTGAATCCGTTTGCATCAGCAATCAATCCGGCAGGGAAAACTACAGTCAGCACAAGCACAAATGGGAATGTTTCAGTTAGTACGGTAGGTGTGAAAAAGATATCCACTAAGGTTATGACCTTGAATAATGAAAAGCAAAAGGTCAATGATGTGCTGGGAAATCCCATCATTATCGGTGCTGTTGTGATCTGGAAAGTCAAGGATCCCACTAGCGCCGTTTTTCAGGTGGAGAATTACAAAAAATATCTGTCTACTCAGTGCGATTCCACCATAAGGAATATTGCAAGACTTTATCCTTATGATGTAATGGATGAAGGGGAAACAGAAGAAAAGACGCTGAGAGGCAGCAGTCAGGAAATTGCAGAGAATATGACCGGTGAACTGCAGGAGCGTGTAAAGGATGCAGGACTGGAAATTATCGAGGTACGTATCACTCACCTGTCTTACGCAGAGGAAATCGCAGCGGCAATGCTCCAGCGCCAGCAGGCAGTAGCAATCATTGCGGCAAGGAAGAAAATCGTGGAAGGCGCAGTGAGCATGGTTAAGATGGCAATTGACGAACTTGGCGAGGAAGAGATCGTGGTTCTTGACGAGGAACGTAAGGCGGCGATGGTGAGCAATCTGCTGGTTGTGCTTTGCGGGAACAAGGATGCCCAACCCATTGTAAACAGTGGAAGCATCTATTAAGGTGAAAAACTTTTTCACCGGAAGGATTATGGAAAATATTATAGAAGGGAAGTGAGAAAGCATGAGGGAAGATCGGAAGGAAAATCTGTCTTTTGAAGAACTGGAACAAAGAGAACAGGAATTGTCCGAACGGCTTCAGCGCCTAAAGGCGATGGAAGAGGAAATCCGTGATAAAGAAAAAAAGCTGAAAGAGACAGAAAAAGCTAAAAAGCAGATTTTACTTCGGCTTTCTCCTGCCCTGTGGAACGAAATTGCCAGATGGGCAGAAGAAGATTTCCGTTCTATTAACGGACAGATAGAATATCTACTCAGTGATTGTGTGCGTCAGAGAAAGAAAAAATAGATTACAATCAGCCAATAACTTAACCCGGATAGAAATCAAATTCTTAAGGAGTCCTTTAAAAAGCGTTGGTGCTTAGCGAGGTTTCTAACGAGCTTAGCACCATTACGCTTTTTATAGAGCGAGAGCGCGGCGACGTAGAATTTGATTTCTATCCGGGTTTTCATATTTCTCTTCAAAACCCAACTAAACGATAATTCACCCCGCTTCCGCCTTCCGATACACCTGATAAATCACCGGGCACAAAATCACAGTCAAAACCAGATAAACAACGATCAAAATAGGAGCTGCTCCCGTCACGATTCCACCAATCTGATACAAGTTATAATAGACCACCACCATATTCATCTGCAAAAGCTGGTCCGGCAATAGTCCGCAGATTTTATTGATCGCCCCGCTAGGAATATTCATCAGGAAGTTTGGCAGGAAAAGAAGCAGAAAGGGCACAATCACTGCCAAAACCGCTGATTTGGTCTTTGCAGACACCAGCATCACCAAAAGCAGCATAAATAGTACGCCAAGATACCCGCCAAATATTACCAGAAGGTATTCCTGAAAAATAGTGATATTATTATAGCTTTTCCATCCCCGCCCTGTGATCTGGATCGGACAGTCTGCGCCATCGGCGCCAAGATATCCCAGCACGATCACCGAATACAAAAGAATCATTGTCCAATAGATCACTGTGACCATTACAAAGCCTGCCCCCAGCTTTGCCGCACTTCCCTTATCTCTCCCATGGCGTGAAGAAAAAAAGATGGCATCCGCCTTAAGCTGAAATTCTCCTGAAAAAATACCTGCTGCCAGAAATCCCAAAATAAGCACTGTAATCATAATAACAGTTGGGGCATACTCAAAAAGCTGATCCCATCCCATTATATAATCGTAGTAAAGAGGTGTTTCCAATTCTTCAAAGCGGTGAATGAAAAACTCTTTCTCCTTATCCGAAAAGAAATCTCCGTCATCCCCGGAAAGCCATTCCTTTAGCTGCAGGATACGCCTTTCATAAAATTGCCCTGCATCCTCCGGTGTCAGGGAATTTACAATACGATAATCATATTCCCGGAATTTTCCAAAGGCTCGGCATAACATATCATCAATATCATCAATCCCCTGCTTCCATCCGTACCCGATATCCGTTGCCCAGCCGTCATCTCCCCAGTACCCCGGCAGATCATTGATTCTTGCATTTTCCGCAATGACCTCTGCAAGTCTCTCTTCGGTCAATTCCCCTGCCCATTCCTTCCTGACAGAGCGCAGATTTCTCATTGCCTCGATTCCTGTTTCCCCCTCTCCCTGTTCATTGACAAATTCCACGTCGGTAGCAAACCAGCAAGTCACTCCAAGCAGCACCGCCAGTAGTAAAAGAGCAATTTTACCACTGGGTTTTACAAATATTTTTTTCAGCTCATATCTCAGCATCTTCTTCACCTGCCATTTCTCCAAAGTAATGTAAAAATACATCCTCCAGTGTCAGCTCTTCCTGGTTTGCTCCCGGACAAGGTATTTCATCAGACAAAATCCGCATGTGAGCCATACCTTCTCCGTTCCTCACACTGACCACCTTATAATTTTTCATATAATGCTGTGCCTGTTCCAAAGGAACATCTGCACTCCACACCTTTTCCTCCACTTCATTTATTACCTGAGAAAGCGTACCGGAATGTAAAAGCGCCCCATCCTTCATTAAAAGAATCTGGTTTGCAATGTATTCAATATCCGACACAATATGGGTGGACAGAATCACCAACCGCTCACTGGCAAGCTCGCTGATCAAATTTCGGAAGCGGATCCGTTCGCTGGGATCTAAGCCCGCTGTAGGTTCATCCAAAATCAATATTTCCGGATCGTTCAGCATAGCCTGGGCAATCCCGGCCCTTCGCTTCATTCCCCCGGAAAGCTTCTTCATTTTCCGGTTCTGCACCTTGGACAGCCCTACTTTCGATAACAATATGCTTACCTTCTTCCCGGCTGCTGCCCTGTTTACTCCCTTGATAGAAGCTATATAAAGTAAATAGTCCTTCACCGTAAAATCCGGATAATATCCAAATTCCTGAGGCAGATATCCCAGCCTCCGGCGGTAATCTGCTCCCATTTCAAAAATATCCTCTCCATTGTAATAGATCTTCCCTTCTGTAGGGCTCAGCAGCGTGCAGAGCATGCGCATAAATGTGGTCTTTCCCGCTCCATTTACGCCAAGCAATCCGTAAACTCCCTTTTCCATCTTACAGTGAATCCTATCTACCGCCCGAACCTCCTTAAATTCTTTTGTCAGATTTTCAATTCTTAACTCCATTCCCTGATTTCCTCCCAAAAACTTTCACACAAAACCAGTGTTTTTCTGATTCCATACACAAGATATAAAACTGCCAAAACCAAAAGAGTTATCCATGTCAAAACAGAAATTCTTGCGTAGATCTGCCCATTCAAAACAACCATCACCCATATCATGATCCAAAACAGCGCCAGCAAAAACGCCCATGTCTCTGATGCCTGATATCTGCTGCACAAAGTTCCAAACAAAATACCACAGGTCACTGTAAAGGGCAGAAAGAAATAAATGATCATTTCTTCCGCCCGCATGGAAGTGGTGACGGAAGTTATCGTCACAAAAACAGTTAAAAGCCCTATATCCACTACCCCAAACGCAAGCATCCGCGCCGCATAGATCTGACGCAGGGAATAATAAGTACTCCCTTCGATCTCCATGGCCTGACATGCTTTGTTTTTCCACAGCTCCGGGATCAGCAGAATCCCAAACAGCCCTGCCGTAATTCCGGCAATACCCTGCATACCGGTTTGGACATAAGAGTTGTAGATACACCACCACAGCAAAGTAAGAGCCAAAAACTGTAATCCCCACCACCTTTTCCGGATATATCCCACCTGCTGGTATAAAAAATCAAAGTAAGAAGCGGGCAGTTTATCTGCCTCCTCCCAGAAGGCACTCTTGCTTATCTCCACAGCCATCTTTATTTTCTCTTCCTCCGCTGCCGGAAATGTTTCGCCGTATTTTACCAAACGCTCTTTAACCGTTTTCATGCCTCTCCTCCTCTCCAAATTCCTGTTCCATAAGTTCAAGTGCCTTCCTTAACCGATATTTTACGGTAGGCACAGCGATATTCAGAATTTTTGCAATCTCTTTTGTCTTTAACTCCTGAAAAAAACGGAGAATAATTACCTCCCGCAATGTCTCCGGAAGAGACTTGAGCGCTTTCTCCACTACCAGACGCTCATCCACCTCTTTCATCTTCTCTTCTCCTCTTTCCGGAAAATTATCCATAAGAATCTCTCTGTCCTTTTTCCACTGATCAATACATAAATTTCTCGCAACAGTATAGAGGTAATTCAATGTTTTCCCCTTATACGTATATCCTGCAAGTGTCCGAAAAAAACGCAGAAAGGTCTCCTGGGTCAAATCTTCTGCCTGATGTCTGTTCCCGCAATGAAAACTGCAATACTTCAGAATCTGTGGATAGTATCTGCGCACAAAAACTTCCATTGCTTCTTCATTGCCCTGTTTCATTTTTCGTATAAGAAGAAAATCCTGATCCATCAAAACCTCCTTTCTGCCGTTTTAAAAGCGCTTTCTATATGGTATAACCCTCAAACAGTCCAAAATGGATAAAAAAATAAAATCTATTTATACAAAAAGGAGGTTCGCATCACGAACCTCCCTCCTGATTTAATCTATTTTCCAATCCGATGATAAAACTCCTGCAGCACCGAAAAAGCAAGTTTTCTGTTTTTCTTATCTGCACTACAAAGGCCCTTCAGGTTATAATATCCCTGAATCATACTGAGTCTTCTCGGGCACCGGAAATCATACAAAATCCACGGCGTCATTCCCTGCACGTAGGGAATCTTCTCCAACGTCTCAACCTGCTGTTCATAAATATATGCCTGACAATCCTCTGTTCCCTTTTCCGTGATGCTTCCCCGGTGTCCCCATTTGGCATCCGCACCAAACTCTGTAATGATCACCGGCTTGTCCGGCTCACTGTTCTCCAAAAGGTCCGGCAGTTTCCCAAAGTCCGGTTCATACCAGCCACAGTACTCATTAATTCCGATCACGTCCAGACAATCTCCCAATCTGTCCTCGATCCGGTTGGTCTTACCATTCACAAGACATGCTGCAGACACCAGTCTGGAAGGATCTGCCTGTTTTGCCACATTCACCAGTTTACTCATAAAAAGATAACGGCTTTCCGTGTCCAGATTTTCATTTCCCACCGACCAGATAATCACACTGGCCCTGTTCTTATCCCTCCTGATCAGTTCAAGGAGCTGGTTCTCTGCATCCTCATAGGTCGCCGGATTGTCAAAGTCAATATCCCAGTAAACCGGTACTTCCTCCCACAGCAAAAGCCCTATCTCATCCGCCAGCTTCGCCATATTTTCATGATGCGGATAATGGGCAAGGCGCATAAAGTTGCAGCCAAGCTCCTTAGCAACCCGAATTGTTTCTATTCGTTCCTCTTCCGTAAGCGCCTTGCCGTTCGCAACACTGTCCTCATGACAGCTTACGCCCCGAAGGAAGATCTCCTTATCATTTAAAAGAATCTTATTCTTTTCCACCCGAATATCTCTAAATCCGATTCGATCTCGAAGCACATCGCCCTCATAGGAAGCCTCCACATCATAAAGCACCGGATTTTCCGGCTCCCAAAGCTTCGGCTCTGCCTTGACAGTGATCATACCGGCGCCTTCCCGAATTTCCACCGGCATATCGATCCCAAGCTGCGGAATTCGAAATAGTGCTTGACCTGTTACCTGCTTTGACAAAGTGACTTCTGCCCGGATCGTCTGATGAGAACGATCCTCCGGATCCAGCATCACACTCATATCCTTTACAAAAACATCCGGAACTACAAAAAGTTCCATGCTGCGGTAAATTCCGCCGTAATTAAACCAATCCGTGTTCTCCATGGGAACCTGCCAGGGATGCCGGGTATTATCCACCGTAATTAAAATACGGTTTTGCTTTTCCACATATTCCGTAATGTCAAAGTAAGCCGGGGTAGAACCGCCCCGGTGCATTCCTACAAACTGCTTATTGAGAAAGACCCTGCATACATAATTGGCAGCACCGATCTTTAAGATGACCCTTTCTCCTTCTTTCTTTACAAACAGGAAATTTCGGGTAAAAACCATGCTCCCTTCATACAAAAAGAGCTCAGGCTTTATCATATTATAACAGCAGGGAAGCTGCATTACCGGCCACTCATCAAAAGAAAAGTCCACCGGAAGCTGCCTCCCATCCTCATCATAATAATTTTCCTCATACCATTTGGAACGCAGACAGGTATCATACTGGTCGATTCCATAATGCCATAAACCATCCAGCGACTGACGTTTTCTCATGCCATCATACAACATGGTCTTGGCTGTCGCCTTCTTTACTTCATATTGGTCCCGATAATCGCCCATGTAATCGTACTCCTTTCACGCCTTTGGCATGTCTGTCTCCAGGTTTCCTGTCAATCTGTCCATACTTTTCTTAAGTTCTTGCCAGTCCGTCTACGCTGAGTACCACTCCGGTAATATAGGAAGCCTTATCCGATGCCAAAAAGACAAATGCATTGGCAATATCTTCCGGCTGACCGATTCTGCGAAGGGGAATCTGGGCAATCATGGGATCGATCACTTCCTTGGGAACTGCTTTCATCATATCCGTATAGGTAATTCCCGGTGCAACGGCATTCACACGAATCCCTGAAGGTCCTAATTCCCTTGCCAGAGATAACGTCATTCCATTTACGGCAAACTTGGAAGTAGGATAAGCCATTCCTGCCGGCTGCCCATAAATACTTACCATAGATGACGTATTTAAAATCACGCCGCCGCCCTGAGCTTTCATCTGGTCACTGACTGCTCTGGTACAATTATAAACACTCTTTACATTCAGATCCATTACCTTATCAAAGGTTTCCTCCGTATATGCGGCAAAAGGAGTACTCTCAGACATTCCTGCATTATTCACCAGAATATCGATCCGTCCATATTTCTCTATCACCTTGGAAAAGGCATCTTTCACAGTTTCGTAATCTGACAAATCAGGCCAGATTCCTTCTACCGATGCATCCGGATACGCTTCCTTAAGGGCCTTTACAGCTTTATCTGCCGTTTCTTCCCGACTTGCACACAGAATCACTGATGCTCCTTCCTTTATGAAAGCTTCTACCGTAGCATACCCTATTCCTCTGCTTCCGCCGGTAACCACCGCAACCTTGTCTTTTAAAAGCATTTCAATACCTCCTTACGCTAAGTTATATTTATAATTAGTATTGTACCATGCCATGGTATTACATTCCATCAAAAAAGTTATTTATTTTAACGTTTAGCTGGGGTTCGGGAATCAATATGAAAATCCGGATAGAATCAAATTCTATGTCGCCACACTCTCGTTCTATAAAAAGCGTAACAGCACTAAGTTCGAAAAAACCTCACTAAGTGCTGACGCTTTTTAAAGGGCTCCTTAAGAATTTGATTCTATCCGGGTTAAATTATTGGTTAACGGAAAAAACTTTCCATTTTATCAAGTATTTCCATCATTTCTGCCGGTGTGACTATAAAATCCCTGATTGGATAATGCTTCTGATTACCCGTTACAAGATACGCATCTTCATCTCTCTTTTCCATAGCCACCTCATAAAAAATCAAGTCATCCATATCAACAAGGATTTCTCCCGTAGGCTGCGGAAAAACCTCCATACCGAACTCTTTAACCGCCATAAGTACCATCTGTATAGACAGCTCTTTAAAATGAAACTTTTCTCTATGCAGCACTTCATCATACTCCGCCAAAATCTCATTATGATACAGTGGCACAATCCTGCCATCAAGAATTGCCCGCAGCACTTTTACCGTTGCAGCATCACTATTTTTTGATAGAAGAGCAGATAAAAATACATTTGTGTCTATTACCGCATAATATGTCATGCTGTTACCTCTTTTTTCTTTCTGCCCTAGCCGCTGATATTTCTGCATTGATTTCTTCCAATGTCATCTCTGGAAGATCACTGGCTTGCGCACGCAAATCCTCAAAAGCTCTCATTGCTTCAGCTCTTGTAATTGTATTTTCCGGAAGCCTTACATCAAACGGAACTCCCTTGACCATTCTACTTTTATTCATAAACATACGCAATGCCGTGGGTAAGTCTATCCCAAGAGATTCGTAGATTTCTGTCACTTCCTGTTTTAATGCTTTATCTGCACGAAACTGAATCAATACCTGTTCTGCCATAATACACCTCCATTCAACTTCATATAGTAGTTATTTTGCAGTTGTTTTCAATACTATTATATGTTTGATATTAAATTTTATCAAGATGTTTTCAATACAAATGCTGAGTTGCATTCCGAGACACATCTTTTGTAACCGGAATGCAACCATCTGGCAGATCTTTCGGGATTTTGGAAACCCGCTGTCACAAGTGCCTGTTAGCCACCCGGCTAGTTTTCTAGTTGTTCAATAACTTAAAACCCGGATAGAATCAAATTCTTTAGGAGCCCTTTAAAAAGCGTTGGTGCTTAGCGAGGTTTCTAACGAGCTTAGCACCATTACGCTTTTTATAGAGCGAGAGCGCGGCGACGTAGAATTTGATTCTATCCGGGTTTTCGTACTTCTCTTTAAAATCCAACTAAACGTTAAATTGAGTTGTAAAACTGACCTCCTACGCCCCAATAAGATTTTTTAAGTATGGTATTTTCCGAAGCAAATAATATGCTAAAAGGGTCAGTAAAAAGCTTCCCACACAAATAACTGCTGCTTCCTGCATCATGCTGTTTAAAGCTTTCACCACATAATAGGCCAAAGAAACCAAAATCGACTGATGCAGTATATAGATCGGATAAGAAGCCTTTCTGAAATATTCCGTAAATGCGGTCTTTTTGTTCCAGAATTTCCTTCCCAGCACAAGCAGCGCCAGAATTCCGTTCCATCCCACAAAATTGACCCAAAGATCTCCATAATAAG
Organism: uncultured Lachnospiraceae bacterium; assembly: GCA_964614185.1. GTDB lineage: Bacteria > Bacillota > Clostridia > Lachnospirales > Lachnospiraceae > Suilimivivens. The sequence goes on along the minus strand of CAZTKJ010000021.1, from coordinate 11,059 downwards.
AATGAGAATAATAGGCTGCCCCCAATATTATGGTTTCTACTACATACAAAAGTACAAGCAGCCTGATCTTTCCATCCAGCTTTTCCATCACCTGATCGTTGCTAAGTACATAGTAGCCAATCAAGTACAAAGCCAGATTTTTGCCCAGACTGAACCCTCCGAAATTTCCCAGATAATACAGAAGCCATATCGGAAGAAACAACCCCAGCACTGCCGGAACCGAAAGCTTTTCTATCTTAACATCCACTCTTTCACAAGGCAAAAAGCGAAACAATACAAGAGATACCATGGAAATCAGAAACAGAAATAAGATAAACCAAAGATGTCCCGGTGTAAATGCTCCGTCATATCCGCTAAAATCTGTCAAATGGGTAAAGAAATAAATCCAGTTGGAAACAATACCTACTTCATAGTGCCCCAGATACTTTCTTGCATATAAGGTCTGGAACGGCACAAGCAAAACAAGCCCTCCCAAAAAGGGAATCAAAAGCTTTTGGATTCTCTCTATAGCAAATTCACGAACAGACCGCTTCTGTAGTGCATATCTGGCACTGATTCCTGCCAGCACAAATAGAATCGGCATAAACCAGGGATTTACCAGCACGATCAGCGTGCTTAAGATTCGGCTTTCCCCTGCCCAGATATAAAACCCTTTTCCAAAATCATTCCAGATCATAAAGGTATGTACCGGAAAAAGAAGCAAAATCACACCGTTTCTGATATTGTCAATATAATTCTTCCTCATAACAACCGTCCTTATTTCAAAAAATGCAGCCTCCGCTCATACAGAGGCTGCCCGATTTCTAAATCTATTTGATTTTATCTACTTGATTTTATCTATTTGATCTCTTCTTTTTCTTCTGCCTCCAATGCACGGATGGCCTTCTGACGATAAGAGATGATACTGAACAGACATCCAAGAATTCCTGTGCAGAGGAACATCACCGCCATACCGCTTCCTGCTCCGCTTCCAACGACTTTTTGCAGTATAAGCGACACCGAAACACCGCTTTGCATAAACGGCTCAAATACATAGTCCGCCAGAAATCCGCCAAGAAGAATTCCTACAGGAATCGTACTGTACTGAATCGCATTTCGAAGAGCAAATACTCTTCCCTGCATTTTATCCGGCACCCGCTTATATAGAATTACATTCTGTCCCGCGTTAATAAAGGCAATAGGCAGACTTGCAAACAAACCGGCAGCCGACCAAAAAACCACGTTTCTTCCGGCTCCCATCAGAAGATCCCCCATCAGAAAGGAAAGTGCTGCCGAAACATAAATCATTTTCACGTTGTTTTTGGACAGCTTTCCTGCGGAAACCAGGATTCCCCCAAGGATACCGCCGATTCCCATCACTGCATTCACTACTCCCAGCGCCATACTGTCATTTCCACTTCTTGCAAGAATCATCGGTGAGAGAATATTCTCATAGGTGAGCCGTGAAAAAAAGTTAATAAGCGCCATAGTCAGCACGACTACAAAAATTCCCCGATTTTTTAAGAGGAAAAGATAGCCCTCCTTACAGCCTTCGAATGCAGACTGACTTTTCTGATCTTCGCTCTCATATTCCGGAATCTGAATCACAAGCAAAAGTACCAGAAATGCCGCCACAAAGCTGCACAAATCTACCATCAGAATAATCTTCAAACCACTGATTGCAAATAAAAAGGAAGCAAATACCGGCGTAAATACGGCCACCAGATTTTGTGAAAAAGAATTCATTCCACTGACATTTGCCAATTTTTCTTTAGGAACGATTCTTCCAATTGCAACCCCTGAAGCCGGCGCCTGAAATGCATTCATAAATCCGATCACACAGTTTACCAGATAAATGTGCCAGACTTGCAGCCCATTTGTTATCCATAGCAAAAACACCAATGCAGAACACCCTGCCGCAATACTGTCTGATACTAACATGATTCTCTTCTTGTTATGCCTGTCCACAAAAGTTCCCGCAAACAAACTAATCAGAATATACGGCACATAATTGCAAAATGACATCAGTGAAACCGTGAGCGCCGACTGCTTCATGGTATATACCCACAAAATCAACGCAAAACCGGTCATTGCGCTTCCAAGCTGTGATACCGACTGGCTGAACCAGAATATTATATATTTTTTAAAATTTTTATCCATTGAATTTTCTCCTTATAGTTATTTTCAAATTTCTCTGTGGCTGTACCACAGCATACTTTCTTCTATAAGTACAAAATCCAATGGGGACGAGCAAACCCTTAAGCTCTCTTACAGACTTATGGTAATTACCTCTGTACAAGTCTCGTCCTTCCCATCAGACCTTGTACAGAGTAGTGTTCCCAAATCAATCATCATATGACATAACATAAGTCATTCACTCCCTCCCGGTTGCCTTCTTTTATCTTAAAGCTCTAAAACTATTTTGTTTTATATAAAAGGATTGTAATATCGGCTGCCATCCCAGAAAGTCACCACCAGATCGACAATCAGAATCAGCAGTACAAATCCAATGGTCAGCCAGTCATTTCTTTTCATTGGACGCTTTGCATACCATGTACGCTTCTTTTTCTTTCCAAATCCGCGAAGTTCCATTGCATTACTGACCGTCTCGATGCGGTTCAGGCTCGATAAAATAAGAGGCAGAAGAATTGCTACGGAATTTTTCATTCTGGTGAGCAGCTTATCCTTGCCGGACAGGTCAATTCCTCTCGCCTGCTGCGCCTGGCTGATATTATGATATTCCCTCTGTACATCCGGTATATAGCGCAATGCAAGACTGACCGAATAGCCGATTCGGTAACTGACGCCTATACTGGCTAAAGATGCCGCAAACTCGCTTGGGTCCGTACATGCAATGAACAAAAGCGCCACCGGCACCACACAGATTACTTTCATGGTCATATTGAGATGATAAAACAACTGCTGCAGTGTGATCGTATAAGGTCCGGCAATAGTAAAAAGAACCGTCCTGCTCTCATATAGCCCTACCCCGTATTCGGGAGAAAACAAATACACAAACAGATTGTTCATGAGAAGAAAAACTGCTGCCAGGCCAAGTACTACGCTGATATCACGAATTTTGACCTTGCTGACTTTAAAGACCGCAACACTGATCAGCAGCATACAGACAAGCACTCTTGTATCGTATGTAACCATACTCGCCACGCTCCAGGCTATGAAGAAGATCAGCTTCGTTGTTCCCGTCAGTTCATGCACAAGGCTGTTTCGCTTAATATAGCTCAATATTGCAATTCTTGCCATCTTACCGCACCTCCTTCTTCTCATATCCGATAAAGCATTCTGTAAAGACCTGCGGCTCCTCAATGCCACAGGCAAGGCTTAAGGTATACAGGCTGGTCTCTTTCAGGTTTGCCGCCTGTACCAGCTCCGGATCATTTAATACATGTGCTGCCGTTGTATCGGCTAACATTCTCCCTTCACTGAAAACAATTGCACGCTTCGTATATTCCAACATCAGATGCATGTCATGAGTGATCATCAATATTGTATATCCTTTTTCATTCAATTCCTTCAGGAACTCCATAATTTCCGTATAATGATGATAATCCTGTCCTGCCGTAGGCTCATCCAGGATGATCACCTGAGGACGCTGAACAAGAATACTCGCAATCGTCACCCGCTTCTTCTGTCCAAAAGACAAGGCCGAAACCGGCCAGTTCCGAAAAGAATACAAACCGCACACTTTCAAGGTTTCTTCCACTCGTTTGGTGCGCTCTTCCTTGGGCATGCCGCTCTGCACAAGGGCCATCTCCACCTCATCCCAGATCATCGGTTTCGAAATCATCTGGTTGGGATTCTGCATCACATAACCGATCCTTTCCGCTCTCTCCTTGATAGTATCTTTTTCTATATCTCTGCCGTCCATGTAAATGGCGCCGGAAACCGGCTTTTCAAAACCACAGATCAATTTTGCAAGAGTGCTCTTTCCGGCTCCGTTCCGGCCCACAATACTTACCATTTCTCCCTTATGGATGGTAAAATTAACATCCTGCAGGTTATATTTATCCGGCGTATAACCAAACTTCAGATTATCCACTCGCAGCAGTTCCTCCCCATGCTGCGTATCATGTATTCCGGCTTTCTGCACCTGATACCAGTTCCGCACTTTCTCCTTATCTTCCGCTCCAAGAACAAGGCTGTCCACATGTTCAGGATGCAGCGCTTCACTGATCTCAACACCGGCATAGCGAAGAGCTGTCAGATAAAGCGGTTCTCTGATTCCATGCTGCAAAAGCAGATTACCTGCAAGCAATTCCGGCACTGACATATCCGCCACTATTTCCCCTTCATTCATCAGAATGATACGATCCATACTGCGCCACAGTACATCCTCCAGTCTGTGTTCTATGATCAGAACTGCCGCTCCCGTGCGCTCATGCACCATATCGATCAGTTCTATTGCAGACCGTCCTGCTGCCGGATCCAGATTCGCAAGCGGTTCGTCAAATAGCAGCACTTTCACTGCTTCCACCATTACCCCCGCCAGACTGACACGCTGCTTCTGCCCGCCGGAAAGTTCCTGAGGTGCATATTCCAGATGATGGTCGATGTCCACCAGCTGGGCCACCCTGTTTACCATCTCTTTCATCTCATCCTGGGGAACACAATCATTCTCCTGTGCAAAAGCAATGTCTTCTCCCACCGTCAATCCGATAAACTGTCCGTCCGTATCCTGCAATACCGTACCTACTGTATGGCTCAATTCAAAAATACTGCTTTTATCAGCCGGTGTACCGTCCACCAGAAGACTGCCCGTGCTTTTACCGGGATAAGCAAAGGGTATCAATCCGTTGATGCAGTTTCCTATTGTACTTTTGCCGCTGCCGGAAGTACCGGCAATCAGTACCTTTTCTCCGGGATAAATATCCAGGTTGATATGCCGCAATGTCGGCTCAGCCTGTGCATTATATTGAAAGCTGTAGTCCTTAAAAGAAATCACTGGAGATGCCATATAATTACTCCTTCTTTCTATAGTGTCTTATAAGATGAAAAGAGCAGCCGCATAAAAACGACCGCTCTTAATAATTACCGCTATAAATTAGTCCTCCTTGCTCAGAGAGCCTTTCTTTACAACCGTCTTAGCATATGCAACTAACAGAAGCGTACCAACGATTCCGGTAGTAAGCATATTGGCAACACCTGCTACGAGCCCCTGTGCAAATAACTTTTCAATCGGTTCTGAATAAATCAGAATATCCAGACAGGGTGCAACAAGTCCCCATGCCAACAGATGGGCAATAACCTGTGCAACATTGAAATGAATGATCTTCTTAACATCAAGTCCTTCATTGATATCCAGCTTCAACGTAGCAATACCGATTACAAGACCTGCAAATGCAGAAGCAATGATCCAGCTCCACCAAGGACCATAACTGGTTGCATCAATCAATGTATGACCGATGAACCCGATCAGCAGACCTGCTATCGGTCCAAACAGTGTGGCAAACACAGCCTGAATCGCATACTGTAAGCTGATATAAGTATTTGGAACCGGTGTAGGAATCGAAATCTTTCCTAAAACAAAAAATAAAGCTGCACCGATACCGATTGCAACAACACTTTTAACAGATAGTTTCTTCATTGGAATCTCCTCCCTCTTTCGCTATAAAAGCGTATTATTATGTAAGATTTATACATATTTATTATAGACTTACAGTTATATTGTGTCAACTGAAACTCTGTTCCCAGCTGCCATCAGGCACGCTTTTATTCTTTTACAAAAAGAATGCTTTTATCATATACATATGCTAAAATAAAACTGCATCCCATAGAACGCCCCGAAAAACCATGGAGGTATCCAATTATGAAAACAATGCTGATCACAGGGGGAACTGTATTTGTAAGCAGATTCGCTGCTAAGTACTATATTTCACAGGGATATGAAGTATACGTTATTAACAGGAATACAAAGCCTCAGGTAACGGGTGTCCATTTGATAGAATGCGACAGACATAGCATAGGGGATTTACTAAAGAAGATTTATTTTGATGTAGTACTGGATATAACTGCTTATAATGAACAGGATGTGACTGCTCTGACAGAAACCCTTGGCGGTTTTGACAATTATATTATGATAAGCTCCAGCGCCGTATATCCTGAATATGGAAAGCAGCCTTTTGCAGAAGACAGTATACTGGCTGAAAACAAATTCTGGGGCAAATACGGAACTGATAAAATCCAGGCAGAACATGCTCTTTTAAAAAGAGTTCCTAATGCTTATATCTTACGACCACCCTATCTGTATGGGCCTATGAACAATGTTTACCGGGAAGCATTTGTTTTTCAGTGCGCACTGGAAGAACGTCCTTTTTACCTGCCCGGAGAAGGTTTCATGAAGCTACAGTTTTTCCATGTTAAAGATTTATTCCGGTTTATTGACTGTATCATAAAATATAAACCTGAAAATCATATCTTTAATGTAGGAAACCGGGAAACCGTTTCTGTCAAAGACTGGGTATATACCTGCTATCATGCCGCCGGCAAAACCCCGCAGTATGTCAATGTGTATGGTGATATCCCACAGAGAAATTATTTTAGTTTCTATGATTACGAATACTATTTAGATGTTGAAAAGATGTATTCCCTTATGCCGTCAACCATTCCTTTAGAAGAAGGGCTTACGGAATCTTTTCTATGGTATTCCCAAAACAGCGACAAAGTACAACGTAAACCATTTATAGAATATATTGATGAAAAGCTGCATTTCTGACCTTAAGAACAATGCGCTGATGAAAGAAAGGAGATTTAAACAAATGAAAACAATAGTAATTTATAATTCACAAACAGGATTTACAAAGCGGTATGCTAAGTGGATCGCAGAAGCCACAGGAGCTGATTGCCTTGAATTATCAGCCGCAAAGAAAAAAAGTATGACTAACTACGATGCAATTATTTTTGGCAGTTGGGCATGTGCAGGAGGCATCAATAAACTTAGCTGGTTTAAAGGTAATATGGATAAATGGACTGACAAAAAGCTGATTGTATTTTGTGTTGGTGCAAGTCCCATAGAAAACCCGGAAATTGAATCAATGTTTAAACGGAACTTTAGCGAATCAGAATTTAAAAAAGTAAGTGCCTTCTATTGTCCGGGTGGATTTAACTATGATAAAATGGCTGCTCCATCTAGAATTGCAATGAAAATGTTTATAAAAATGCTTAAAGCAAAAAAGAACAAAACGGAAGAAGATCAGGAAATGATAAAAATGATTTCTACGTCCTATGATATTTCAGACCAAAAATATATTGAACCCATTTTAGAATGTTTGAAAAAATAAAATTTACTACAGTATCCCCTTGGACGTGATTTTGCATCCGCTTAATTCTTCCTTATGTTGAATTACTGCGGATGCATCTATCATTTATTTTTTACTTTCATACTCCTTATACCATTGCTGAACTAAATTTAATGGATGCTGTATCAGCTTAGCCGTTTCCTGGACGCTTTTCCCCTGTTCAAATTGTTTGCAGGCTACTGAATACATACTTTCAGCTATTTCGATCAAATGTCCATTGGGATCAAATATATGGATTCCCTTTTGCAGCCACGAGTACGTTTTTGGCTCATGGAGACGTTCTACCTCAGGATGTTCATCTAAAAGCGCCATGAACGCTTCAAAATTCTCTGTTTCAAAATAAAGTTCCATGGTATTGGAACGGTATTTCATGGTTTCCAATTGAAATCCCGCTATCTTATCAAAATGTTCCTGCAGCGTTAACCCACAGGTCAATGTCTTACACCATCCTAAATCAACCACTACCTCTTGTTGGAACAAATCTCTGTAGAACTTCAATGATCGGTTCATGTCTTTTACCGCAATTAGCGTATTACAATATTTCATAAGTCACTGCTTCCTTTCTGGCAATATATGAATTTATTATATCGCCACTTAAACCATATCTATTGTATATTTGCGACATTCTGCATGGTATATTGAGATAACACAATTTTATGATAGTAATTTTATTCACTAGATGGTACTATATAAGTAATTAAAATATATTTTTTAAGGAGAACATATGGCAAACGATAAGATTTTTCTAACATACAACAGACAAATGAAAAAACTTCGCAAAGACAAAAAAATTGATTGTAACGGTACGCCACATAAAATTGCTTTAGTACGCTCTGGTTATTTTAATATAATTAACGGATATAAAATTCCGTTTACATGTGGTCTTGATACATCGGAAAATCACATATATTTTCCAAACACAAGTTTAGATCAGATTTACCAGCTAAAAAAATTCGATGAAGCACTAGGAATCTTTTTGCTAAAATATATTACACAAGTTGAAGAAGAGGTAAGGACATTAACCGGATATAAATTTGACCAATGTAATGAAAATGGAAAAATACCATGGTATGAAACAAACGCATATTCTCAAAATGTCACTCTGCAAGCCAAAATGAATACAATATCCTCTGCATATTCTGAACTTAGCAAGAGCAAGTCTGAATATGTTAAATTTTATATGAATAATCATGAGCAAATTCCAACATGGATTATGATTAAGGTTGTTAATTTTTCTACATTTATTAATGTTTTATATAATAGTAAACCAAGTGTAACCCATGCAATTTGCAAACTGTATACCATGTATGATAACAACAATAAACCTAATGTAAAATTGCTAATTGGAAGTCTGCATTGGCTGCGGAAGATTAGAAATTCATGTGCACATAATGAACGAATTTATTGCATTCATCAAATACAAGCAAGAAATAATACAACCAGTGGTCGAATTTTAGACCCATATTATATACACCTTCCACCATCATATCGCAGATGTACTGAAAAGAATATTTTTGACTTACTTATATATTTTAAATATTTTCTTCCCAAAGAAGAATATTCACCAATGATTTTAGAGTTAAAAACAATGCTATTAGATTTGCAAAATAAATTAATACCAAACGCATTTGATAATGTTAGAGGTCAAATGGGTATTAAAAATTTAAGCGTTTTAGATACCTTAATCAGTCTTCCTAAAAATAAAATAGAGTATCATAAATTTGACACTTTATAAGTAAAATAATTCTTCTCAAAGCCAAATAACTCTTGTAATAATTTTGGGTTTATGGTAATATACTAACACAGAGATAGCCATATTGATTATGGCTGAAAAACACTCAAATGCGAAAGCGTTTGGGTGTTTTTTACTTTATACCGGAATGTCTGTATCATTTGAAGCTATTCTTTTCCATATTACAAATATTAAAAATTATATTGCATAAAGTTTCCATTCTTTTTAAAACCAAAATCCGTATAAAGGAGTACTCCCATATCAGATGCTGTAATCTGAACGGCTCCGCAGCCATATTCCTTTGCTTCCTGCACCACCCTTGATAAAAGTTCTCTGGCAATACCCTGTCTTCGGTAGTTATTTGATGTAAACATACTGGAAAGAAGCCCGATTTTTCCGGTAGGGCAGCCAAAATAAGGCGGTTTCTCCACAAAGGACATTCCGCTTGTACCCACAATCTCATCTCCATCCAGTGCAAGCCAGGACACAAATGTTCCGTCATCCATATGGCGATTATAATAATCTTTTAAAGCAGGACGCAGATCAATATCTTCTTTTGCGCCTTCTTCCCGTAACTGCCTGATCCTTATTTCTATAAATAAATCCAACTCTTTTTTGGTTAGTTTTTGAAACTTAATGTCCATAATAACATTCCTCCTGCTCTGCAAGTCCATAGTATTTCTATCCGAGAGATTGTACAAAACGCTTGAAAAGCTGCTCAATATCCTCTTCTCCCATCTTAACATCTGTGTAGAGTAAAGCTCCGTCATCATCATAGTTTGCCCCAAGATAATTCAAATCTCCCTCCCGCAAATCTACAAACGAATTCTCTTCCGGTATCAGTTCTCTTTTCAACTCAAGATATTCACTTGATAAAATATCAGTCCACTCTTTTTCCATGTAACGCCGTGTAATCAAACAATCCTCAAGTTCAGGGTCCGACAGAAAATCATCTTCGCCTTCATATTGGGTTTCAAAGTGGCTTTGCAAATCACTCTCCTGATCCACTTCCAGGTCCAAAATATCATATACACAGGGAACTTGGTCTTCACTTTTGATTTCTCTTATATACCCGTAAGTTCCATTTTCATTTCCTTGAAGTAAATACATTTCCTTCAGTAAATAGACCTTCTTCTGCTCAGAATCTGCAAGTACCTGTGTATAATTGGAGGCTCTTGCAGGTTCGTCTCTGTCATTTAAGATTTCCGTGATTTCGTTTCCATCAAAATAGTAGTAGGTAAAGTATCCGCCCATGGAACCCCATGAATCATGCAGAACACCCAGCTCCGGTATATCGTCAAAGTTCAAATCGAACAAATAATAACCTCGAATTGGAAAATCATGCCCTTGGTCAATATCATCAGAAAGAAGAAATTTCGTATATGCTTTTACATATGCCGGATTTTCATCATCCGGAAGCTCCGTTTCCTCCTGGTTTACATATGCTGAGGTTTCATCATCCGGAAGCTCCGTTTCCTCTTCGTTTACATCTTCGCTCTCGCCAGAACTGTCTTTCGCAGATGTACATCCAAAAACAAAAAGCAAACATAACACCATGCACCAAATATAAATTCTTCTTTTCATAAAGTCAGCTCCTTGATCCTATAAAAACTTCGTTCTTTAAGCTATTTTCTGATTATACCCCTTTCCCACTCTGTTTACCACCATAAAATATAGGACATAGTAATTCTTTCCACAGCTCCTGAAATATGATATATTCAAAAATATTTGAAATTGCCTATTGACCCTCACGGAACGTCATAGATTAAAGTAGCTATATCAAGAACAGGAGGTCAGCAGTTATGATGACAGTAAAGGAAGTATCAAATTTAACAGGTATCAGCGTGCGCACACTCCACTATTATGATGAAATCGGACTGTTAAAACCAACAGATAAAAGTGAAGTGGGATACCGGCTTTATGACGATAAAGCACTGGAAACATTACAACAGGTATTGTTCTTCCGTGAGTTTGATATTTCCTTGAAGGAAATCAAAGCGATTATGGCGAATCCGGCTCTTGACAGGAACCAGAT
>CAZTKJ010000020.1:0-54456 GCA_964614185.1 uncultured Lachnospiraceae bacterium | reverse complement strand
ACAGGTTTTGAAAGATTATCTGGCATCTGTGTAACAAATGTTTGACAAACCTACAATTTCAAAAAAACCACTATACAAAAACTTGTGGTATTTCAAATATTGTCATGATAGAATAAGTTTATGCAATTGCAACTGATTTGGAAAAAGGAGAAAACAGCATGGAAAAAGATTCAAAAATTCGTCTATTTTATATATTTCCTTTCCTGTATGTTATATCTGTTTACTTACTTCCCGTTTTCCTTTTTTTGAGTGAGGAATATCCCATTGCCTCCGATCTGATGATTCTTCCGCCGGTTGTATTTGGCGTAATCAATATCATTGTATCAGCTAAATTCTGTAAACCTGAAAACCGTATCATGTTGTTTAATTCATCTGTATTAGTAAAATATGCCTTGATTCCGTTTTTTGTCATAGGCGGAATAATGTTGGCAGCAGCTTTTTTGTTATCGTTTATACCTGTTCCATTTATGATATTTGTAGGCCCTGTTATTACAATAATAGGAGCAATAATCGGCTGGCTTGTTCTTGCGTTTGGGTCACCTTATGTGATTGCCTATCTGTGCCTGTCTGCAAAGGAACATATATATACAAAAGGTGTCGCTATATTACATGCCATACTGCAATTTTTCTTTGCACTGGACGTAATTGACGTAATGTTCCTTACTTTTAAAGAACGCAGATGGAAAAAGCTTACTATATTCTTAATTATACTGTTAATCGCCGCAATACTATTATTGTGCCTTTTGATCATACTTGGGATTATTGGGATTCTAACACAGGTAAACTAAAACACTTGTTTTCCTGATATAGATTTTCTGCCGTTCTCATTTATGTCTGCTATATCTTTTCCTGTTTTGCTTTTCCTGAATACATTGCAGCTACAAACAACAATCCAAAACTTCCAAACAAGCACACAAAATAAACTGTCGCAAGCGGTGTAGAGGAAGATACACCCTCTATATTTGCAAACAGTCTGCCGTTGTTTGCCAAATATGCCTTGACCGTTGTTCCCTGTGGATATTGGTATGTATTGTGTACATTTTCAAGCTTATATGTTTCGCCGTTGTACTCTACCGTAACTTCATAGAAATCATAATGTGCACCTGTGGATTTATTCCTAAGCTGTGTTGTTTCCGCACTTAAAACACGTACTTCAACTTCCTCGTATTCGATTTTTTGCGCGTTCACGACAAACCACATGACAACTGTGGCAACCAGGCATACCACAAAAGCACACCATAAAAGAGTGGACTTCTTTTTCATGCTCATATCAGATAAATATCTCCTAATCATCACTGCTTTTGATTATAACACATTGGGATTTAAAGGAAAAGTGTGGGAACATCTGGTAACAGTTGTAAGACAGAAATAAATTTGATATATTTCTTATAAATAATCTGGAGAGCTATGTTATACCAGTAAAAAGAAGCATGCATCCAAGAACAGAAGGAGAATAGCTCTTGTGAGAAAAAATATAGTTAAAAGAAGACTGGCAGCTGTTTTGACCATAGTCTTAATGGGAAATTTGCTGCAGCTGCCGGAGGGAAGTATACTGGCAGCTGCAAAGGAAGTAAATATTGAAGATGATGTTATTGTACAGGAACTGTCAGAGGAAGAACAGGCAGAGGAAGGGCTGACAGATGAAGAACAGTCTGGTGAGGAACTGCTCAGTGAACCTTTCCATGAAGAACAATTTAATGAGAAGGAGCCTGGTGAAGAACAATTTAAAGGAGAGCCTCAGGAAGCAGAAGAGAGTGGCACTGCATTTGCAGTAATGCATATTGGTCAGACCGATGACGTGGATGCTTTGCTTTATTCTGAAAACTCTAATTATATATATGATATGCCGATACGTCTTACAGCATTATCAGAGATTCGCCTGTTTGTCAGCTGGAGCATGGCAGCTGCTATGGATAAGAGTGATGAAAGTATGTTTACGTGGAGCATTCTCAGGGGAGATAAAGGAACGCAGCCGGGCACGGTAAATCTTGTAAATAGTGAAGATGACTGGTTTGGATTTGAAACAGTATCTTCTTCTCCGAACTTTATACTTCAGGAAGATGAGGATGAGAACAGCAGTTTTTATCAGACTTTGATAGTTATGGCCAATACTCCGGATGTTGATGATCATTATGATTATTATATCAGAGCATCATTGCAATCAGCAGAAGAACAGACAGAGTATACTGCAATTACAACACTTCCCATTATAGTAGAAGCAGATAGGAAAGAAGAAATAGAAGCATCTGTGGCAGAAGAAATGGAAACGGAAACTGCTGAGGAAGAAGAACCGGAAGTAACAACAGGTTCTTTGCCAGAAGAATTTGTAGAAGAATCTGTTATTATTGAAGAAGATGAAAGCCTGATATCATCCGTAGAAGCAGAAGATTTTAAAGGTGACGCTGCGGATGAACTTGAGCTTCTTGCAGATGAAGATATGGAACCGGATCCCGATGAAGCCCCAGTAACTATGGCGGGGATCAGTAAGCTGTTATTAAATAAGACGAGTGTCACCATGAATCCCGGTGATACAATGAAGCCATCTGTTACAATTGTGCCGGAAGGGCTTGATCTGAAGCGTACCTGGTTTAGCAGTAACCCTGACATAGCAGCAGTTGATGAGGAAGGGAATATTACGGCGCTTTCGGAAGGAAACGCTGAGATTGTTGTAAAATGCGGAGAAAAAACGGCAGGTCTTCTGGTCATGGTAGTGCAAACGGATGCAGAAAAAAATCATGACAGTCCCAGAGATGAAAATGGGAATATCATAGAGATCTCCGATGAAATATGGGTTGCAGGATTTGAAAGGGAAAGTCATGAGCTGACATATACCGGGAACAAGATTACTCAGAATCTTCGTATTTATCATAAAGGTACGCTCCTTAAAGAAAAGACGGATTATACTCTGTCTTATAAAAATAACATTAATGCAGCTCCTTATAATTCATCCCGGGCTCCCTCGGTTACAATCACTATGAAGGGACAATACAGCGGTAGTCGGACGTTGTATTTTACCATTGCGCCGCGAGATATTGATGAGGACCATTCATTGGGTTATGAACAGGTAATTCAATATAGCAAGAAGATGAAAATTCCTGCGCCAACGCTCTATTATGGCAGCAAAAAACTTGTGCTTAATAAGGATTTTATCTGTGATTACGCAAGTCTTCCGGAAAACTATACCCAGGGTGATGCCTATGAAGATGGCAAGGTCTATGAATATATTGTTAACGGAACAGGTAACTTTACAGGTTCTGTTACAATGAAACTGGCAGTGATCAAAGAAAAGAGCTATGATTTTGGCTCTGCAGTCATTACCCTTGATAAAAAGCAGTATGAATATCATGGGGAAGCTTTATCTACGGAAGATGTTCAGATTACTTCCGTTAAACTGAATAAAAAAACAGTAGATGAGAGCCTGTATGAATATAAAGTTTATGCTCCGGGTACCGGAACAGGATATATTGAGGTTTATCCCTCAGAAGCCGGAAGAAATGACGGCTACCGGGGAATGAAAAAGCTGAATATTAAGGTAGTTGCTGACAGGAACATTAAGAATAGTCAGTTGGGGGAAGAGTGGCAGAGCGCCATTATATTTTCCCAAAAAGAAATAAAAAATAATGGGGGAATCTGCCAGAACAAGACAGGGGTGCTTATTTATAGTCAAGGGGATGACAGCGAACCCCTTACAGAAGGGGTAGACTATACTGTTAAATACAGCAATCATAAGAAAGTCGGAACCGCAACAGTTACTTTTACCGGTATAGGCAGATATACAGGTTCTTTTAAAAAGACATACAAAATCATGGCTCAAACAGAGTTATATCTTAAATGGCACAATATAGGTGATGATGGCGTTCCGGTGGCAGTTTATATGAAAGGCGGGGCAGTACCTGAATTTGACCTTATGGAGTTTCCGGGAGATGAAGATTCCTGTGTTTTAAGCAGTAAGACAGATTATTCGGTTAAAGTAAATAATAATAAAAAGCCAGGGATCATGACCTGTGAAATTACCGGAAAAGGAAATTACAAAGGCTATAAAAGCATTACGGAGATAGAAGTTATTCCTGCCGATATCAGTCAGGGAACAATATCCATTCCGGATAAGCAATACAGCAGTAAGGCAAATGCATGGAAATCAACGGTGACCATAAAGGATGTTAACGGAAAAAAATTAACAGCAGGAACGGATTATGATAAGACACTGATTTATCATTATGAGAAAATGGCGGATGGACTGTCTCCTCAGGCAGGTACAGTGGTATATGTAACTGCTGTAGGAATCAATCATTATGCAGGGTCATCTATTACCGGAAGCTATCGTATATACGGTGCCAATATAAGTAAACTGATTATTGTAATAGATGCACAGGTATATACAGGGAAGGAAATAGAATTGTCTGCAGAGAATATCCATGTGTATGCCAATAAGAATGATGTTAAGAAAGGATTGGAGATTACAGAACCATGTTATGAGATTCTTACATACAGCAACAATATAAAAGCAGGCACAGCTAAAGTGACGCTGCGGGGAATCGGAGATTATGGCGGAACAAGGGTCTGCTCTTTCAAAATTAATAAAAAGAAGTATCTGACTACCAGAGTTACGAAAATATTGATGGATGAAACTTCAATTTCCTTAGGACTGGGGAACAGCAAACAGCTCACTGCCACAGTAGTTCCCGAGGATGCATGGAATAAAACGCTGCTGTGGAGCAGTTCTAACAGTAACATTGTTTCAGTCAGTCCGGAAGGCATCATTACGGCAAAGAAACCGGGGAAAGCTACTATTACGGTAACGTCCCAGGATACAGGAAAAAAGGCTTCCTGCAAAGTAAGTGTATCTGTAATACAGGTAACTTCATTTTCCCTGAATGTAACAGAAATTCATCAGAATGAAGGAACATGGTATCAGTTGACGGCCACGGATCTTAAGCCCATGGATGCGACTTACAGCACTATTCAATGGGAGAGTACCAATCCGGAAATAGCTTCCGTGGATGGGAAAGGTGAGATTTCATTCAATAAACCGGGAATGGCAGTGATAAAGGCATATGCCAATGAGCGCAGATTCGTCAGAAAATGTCTGGTATTTGTTGATGCCAAAGAAGAAACAAAGCCCGAAGGCAAGTATCTTACGCCTCAGATGTTCAGGACTTATGATGAAGAAGATGATACGAAAGCATTTAACAAAGCCATTCAAAACTTAAATGAAGAATGTAATACATTATATGTGCCCGCAGGAACGTATAAAATTGATGCACAGACAAGTATCAATCTGAGAAGTGATATGAACTTTATCATGTCCCCGGGGGCAGTATTAAAAGCCGTTGGTAACTCTAATAATTTTTACAATGTGATTCATGCAAGCAATGTCAATCATGTAATGATTTCCGGCGGTCAGATTACGGGGGAACGTTATGAGCACGGCGGCAAATCAGGAGAGTGGGGAATGGGTATCGGTATTTATGACAGCAGCGATATCGTCATTACCGATGTTAGCAGCTCCCAGTGTTGGGGTGACGGCATTTATATTGGATCCCATCATGAAGAAGATATGATTGCAGGCTGCAGCCGGATCACTATTACAAATTGTAATCTTTACGATAACAGAAGAAATAACCTGTCTATTGTATGTGCAGAGGATATCATCGTGGATAATTGTATATTCCGTAATGCCAAAGGAACGGCTCCGGAATTTGGAATCGATATTGAAACGAATAACAGCAATAACCCATGTGAACATATTACAATCTCCAATTCAGTTTTTGAAGAAAATGGACAGGGAAGCATAGGAATTATTACAGCCGCAGATGATGTCAGGATTTCCGGCTGTAAACTGAATGGAGATTTTGTCAATTACGCAGGAACCAACGTAGTTATTTCAGATTCGGTTATGCATGGGGAAGTAAATGCAAGGATCGGTATCCTGTTGACAGAGGGAACCAGGATCAATGACGGAGGAGATGAGGAGGATGAACTGATTGCATCTTTTAGTCCGGACCAAGGACCCTATTTCCCTGATGAATACAGAATTGATAGTAATAATCTCATGTCATGGGATATAATTGAAGATGGTGACAGTCCCTCAGGAAAAGCGCTATGCCTAAAACGATTGTCAGAAGGAACACAGGAGGCAGGCTATTCTTTGACTCTTAACCAAATGGCGGAAAATGCGGCTTTGGAGAAGGGCGCTACTTACAGATTTGAATATGTGGTCAAGGGAAAGGGACAATGGGGAATTAAGACGAATCAGACAGGCTGGTATCCTTGTGTTCCCATGTCGGATAAGTTTAGTGTGGGCATTGTAACGTACCAGGCAGGGAAAGCACAATCCTGCACCTTAATGCTGTATGCAGTAGACAGGACAGAGGATATGTATCTTGAGATCGATTCTATTAAAATATATAAGGTAAAATAAATAATCATCATAGAAAGTCTGATATGTTTTCTTGCTTTTTCCATACTATTTTCTTATACTTAGTTATGGGAGAAATTTTGCAGATTGAGGTTGACTTATGCACAAAAAATGTTTTTTTTTATTGATAATATGCAGCCTGCTTTTACTGGCCACAGCTTGTGGACCTTCTAAGGAAAAAGTGGCAGAGGCGCAGGAAAAATATACACAGCTGGCGGAAGTGCACAATCAGGCTGTGGAGGCATATAAGGATGTAGCAGATGATTCGCTGGATGAATCCCTGACAAATTTGAGGGAACAGGTAGTTGAAGTAGGAAATTATGATCTGACAGAGTTGAAGGATGAAGAAATTGATTTGCTGATTCAGATTATGGATTCATTGATCGTTTCTTATGAAGAGCATCTTGAAGCGCTTTATGATATTAAGGGACAGGAAGAGGCAGCTGTGCTGGTAGAGATTCCCGTAACTGTTGTAAATCATACCGATTTCTCCTTTGCATTTTTACAGTTTTATGAAAAAGGCGATTATGATACCCATGCAAATGTTCTTGAAAATATGGAGGTTTTAGCGCCAAAGCAGTCCCTTATGGGATTGGTGATGCTGCGGGATGTGAATAATACACCATGGATTCTGGTGCTGGAAGATACCAATGGCATGAAATATGAACTGGAACTTTCGGTAAAGGAATATGATGAGGAGGGAATCACACTGGGACTTTCTTATACGGAAGAGGAGGAGAAACTTTTTATTTCATAAGAAATCCTTTGGAACTCCCTATGAACCAATAAAGAGAGTGATCATTATGGAAAAGGCATATAAGCTTGAATTTACAGGGGAAAAGAGTGGAAGTCTATATGTGAATTGCTGCGGATTATCCAGAACGGAGCCTTTTCATAGTTTTGGACCGGCATTTAAACCCCATTATCTGATTCATTATATTGTAAGCGGAAGAGGAAAACTTGCCCTTGGAGGCAAGGAGTATCCCTTAGAACAGGGTTATGGTTTTTTGATACCTCCGGAGGAGCTGGCTTTTTATCAGGCAGATGCGCAGGAACCATGGACTTATGTCTGGGTAGGATTCCATGGGCAGAGGGCATCTGAAATTGTAAAGTCAATGGGACTTTCCCTGGCTAATCCGGTTTTCAAATCTGAAAAGGGAGAAGAACTTTATGGAGCAGTCAAGGACATGCTGGAGCATAATACCTTTGGTATTTCCAACGAGCTAAGACGGAACGGACAACTGCAGCTGTTTTTATCATTGATTGCGGAAAGCGCCCATATTGAAGAAAAAGGAGAAGCGGATAAGTCAGGTGTTTATGTAAAACGTGCGGTGGAATTTATTGTAGGGAATTATTGCAATCCTATTAAAATAACTGATGTTGCAGATTATGTGTGCATTAACAGGAGCTATCTTTATACATTGTTTAAGAATTCCATGGGAATGTCACCCCAGCAATTTTTGGCAACCTTCCGTATTACCAAAGCGGCAGAGCTTTTAGAACTGACATCCCTTCCCATAGAAAGCATTGCTCTTTCCTGCGGATATACGGATCCGCTGGTTTTTACCAAATCATTCAAGCAGATGAAAAAGATGTCGCCTTCCGGATATCGCAAAGAAATTAAAAAGGGAGAAACCAGAAAAAATAAGGAATATTTAAAACAGATAGAAGACTTTATCAATCAGGTTAATGAAATTAATCGTTAACATTCTGACAGGTTTGTATAACAAACCTGTCTGTTTTTTTTGACGGAATTCCTTTAATATATATTTTGCAACACAAAATCATTGTAACAAAAGGTATCTGTGGAGGTTAATGGGATGAAAGAAATCGTATTAAAAAAATTTGAAGAAGTATTTGGGGATAGTAAAGGAGTAAAGGTATTTTTTGCACCGGGACGGGTAAATCTGATTGGAGAACACACAGATTATAACGGCGGTCATGTTTTTCCCTGTGCACTCACCATTGGAACTTATGGCGTGGCAAGAACAAGAGAGGATAACAAGCTTTGCTTTTATTCCATGAATTTTGAAAATTTAGGTGTAATAGAATCCAGTATTGACGATTTAAAACCGGAAAAAGAGGCCGGATGGACCAATTATCCCAAGGGAGTTATGTGGGCATTTGAAGAGAAAGGATTCAAAATTCCAAAGGGTATGGATATTTTATTAAACGGAAATATTCCCAATGGTTCCGGACTTTCTTCTTCTGCTTCCGTAGAAGTTCTGACAGGAGCAATTTTAAGAGAATTTTTCGGGTTTGATGTGACGAATCAGGATCTGGCATTGATTGGTCAGTTTTCCGAAAATAAGTTTAATGGCGTCAACTGTGGAATTATGGATCAATTTGCTATTGCCATGGGCAAAAAAGATCATGCCATTTTCTTAGATACTGCCGATCTGTCATATACTTATGCACCTGTGAAATTAGAGGGAGCGAAGATTGTCATTGCCTGCAGCAATAAAAAGCGGGGCTTAGGAGATTCTAAATATAATGAAAGAAGAAACGAATGTGAAACCGCATTATCTGAGCTTCAGACAGTAGTGGATATTAAGAGTCTGGGAGAATTAACGGAAGCACAGTTTGAAGAATACAAATCGGCTATTAAAGATTCTACAAGGATGAGAAGGGCGAAACACGCTGTATATGAGAATCAGAGAACTCTTCAGGCAGTTGCTGCACTTTCCGCTAATGACATCGCGCTGTTTGGAACGCTGATGAATGCATCTCATGTTTCCCTGCGGGATGATTATGAGGTGACAGGCATAGAGCTGGATACATTGGTAGAAGAGGCGTGGAAGGTGGAAGGAGTTATTGGCTCCCGTATGACAGGCGCCGGTTTTGGAGGCTGTACAGTCAGCATTGTAAAGGATGAATTTATTGATGACTTTAAAAAACAGGTAGGAGAAGCATATAGGACTAAAATAGGGTATGACGCTGACTTCTATGTAGTGGAAATTGGAGACGGACCGGTAGTATTATAGCTATAAAGATAAGAAAAGAGAGGGTATGATAATGATTCTTGATGATATTAGAAAGTTGACAGCTTATGGCATCTTAACGGGACTGGTACCGGAAGAAGATGAAATTTATACAATAAACAGATTATTGGAGCTGTTTCATTTGGATGAAATGGAAGATGCAAAGGAACCGGTAAATGTTTCGGAAAAAGACTTGGAAAGAATCCTGGAAAGAATGCTGGATTATGCTTACAAGGAAGGTCTGATGGAAGAAAACAATGTTGTTTACAGAGATTTATTTGATACCAAAATTATGAGCACACTGCTTCCAAGACCCAGCGAAGTGATTCGTAAATTCAGGGAATTATATGCAAAAGATCCCAAGCAGGCAACTGATTTTTACTACAAGTTCAGCTGCGACTCTGACTATATCCGCAGGTACAGGATCAGTAAGGATATGAAATGGCTGGCACCTACGGAATACGGTGATTTAGACATTACCATTAATCTTTCCAAGCCGGAAAAAGATCCCAAAGCCATTGCAGCAGCCAAAAACGCAAAGCAGTCAGGATATCCCAAATGTTTGCTCTGCCGGGAGAACGAAGGCTATGCAGGAAGGATCAATCATCCTGCCAGACAAAACCACCGTATTATTCCCGTTACCATACAGGGCGATACATGGGGATTTCAGTATTCGCCTTACGTATACTACAATGAACACTGTATTGTGTTCAACAGCCGCCACATTCCCATGAAAATTGAACACAATACTTTTTGTAAACTGTTTGATTTTGTAAAACAATTCCCTCATTATTTTGTAGGCTCCAATGCAGACCTTCCGATTGTAGGCGGATCGATTTTGAGTCATGATCATTTTCAGGGGGGATGTTATGAATTTGCCATGGCAAAGGCACCGGTGGAAAGAAACTTTACGATCAGGGGATTTGAAGATATAGAGGCTGGAGTGGTAAAATGGCCTATGTCCGTTATCCGATTAAGGGGTATGGAGACAGACAGAATTATTGAACTTGCGGACGTGATTTTATCTAAATGGAGAACTTATACAGACGAGTCTGCTTTCATTTTTGCGCAGACGGAGGGAGAGCCTCATAATACTATCACTCCTATTGCCAGAAAAAGAGATGACAAGTATGAACTGGATCTGGTGCTGAGAAACAATATTACTACAAAGGAGCACCCATTGGGAGTGTATCATCCTCATGCAAAACTTCACCATATTAAAAAGGAAAATATCGGACTTATTGAGGTAATGGGTCTTGCAGTTCTTCCGGCAAGACTAAAAGAGGAAATGGAACAGCTGAAAAAAGCGCTTGTTGAAGGGCAGGATTTGAGAAGCAGTCAGGTGCTTGAAAAACATGCTGACTGGGTAGATGAATTTTTATCTAAATATGATAAGGTCGACAGTTCTAATATAGATGATATTATTGAGAAGGAAATCGGACTTGTATTTATGCAGGTACTTGAAGACGCAGGCGTTTATAAGAGGACTGCTGAAGGACAGGAAGCCTTTGACAGATTTATACAGAGTATTTAAATTATGAAATTTTTATTGGTAGGAATCAACGCAAAGTATATTCATTCTAATCCGGCAATTTACAGCCTGCAGGCTTATGCAGGAAAAGAATACAGGGAAATCATAGAATCAGCAGAGTATACAATCAATAATCGCAAAGAGGAAATATTGGCAGATATATACAGGAGGAAGCCCGATATCATCGGGTTTTCCTGCTATATTTGGAATTTTGACATGATTCAGGCTCTTCTTTTGGAAATTCCAAAGATCCTGCCGGGTACAGATATCTGGCTGGGCGGTCCGGAGGTTTCTTTTGAGGGTCCGGAAATTTTTACTGATTATCCTATGCTCGCAGGCATTATGTCAGGAGAGGGAGAAGGTACTTTCAAAGAGCTTCTGGATTATTATCAGGGAGATTCGGATAAAACATTATTTCAGATAGAAGGGCTGCTTCTTCGGGAGGGATATACTCCTAAAAGAAAAATGCTGGATATGAATGAAATGCCCTTTCTCTATGAAAATGTAAAACAGCTTCAGCATAAGATCATTTATTATGAATCGGCCCGGGGATGTCCTTTCAGATGCAGCTATTGTCTGTCTTCTATTGATAAGACAGTGCGTTTAAGGAGCATTCATAAAGTCAAAGAAGAATTGCAGTTCTTTTTAGACGAAAAAGTGCCTCAGGTGAAATTCATTGACAGAACCTTTAATTGTAATCATGACCATGCAATTTCTATCTGGCGCTACATCTTAGAAAATGACAATGGCGTCACAAATTTTCACTTTGAAATTGCAGCGGATATTATGACAGGGGAAGAGATTCATCTGCTCAAGGCCATGAGGCCGGGACTCTTGCAGCTGGAAATCGGTGTGCAGTCTACCCATCAGAAAACGTTGCAGGAAATAAACAGATATGCAGATACAGACCACATAGCCGGGGTTGTGGAGAAACTTCGGGAAAAGGGAAATATTCATATCCACCTGGATTTGATTGCAGGACTTCCTTTTGAAGATTATGACACGTTTGTCAATTCTTTTAATGAAGTATATGATATGAAGCCTCATCAATTACAGCTTGGGTTTTTAAAGGTGCTTAAAGGTTCACCTATGGCAGAGCATGCAGAGGAATATGGTATTGCTTATCAGGCAAAACCGCCTTATGAAGTATTATATACGAAATGGATCTCTTATGAAGAGCTCTTAAAACTGAAGCAGATAGAAGAAATGGTAGAAATCTATTATAATTCCAATCAGTTTGGACAGACGCTCTCCATCCTGGCGGAGAAATTCAAAAGTCCTTTTGCTATGTTTGAGATGTTGGCCGCTTATTATGAGAAAATGGATTATTTTTTACAGCCGCCGGCCAGAGGCTATCGGTATCAGGTACTTTTTGCTTTTGCAAAAGAAGTGGATCCTGAGAGAAGCGAACTTTACAGAGAGCTGTTGACTTACGACTTTTATTTGCGAGAGAATGCAAAAAGCCGTCCCGATTTTTGCAGGGACATATCGGATTACTATTCAAGAATTAAGGAATTTTATAAGGAAGAAGAAAAAGTTGCGGCTTTTTTGCCGGATTATGAAAATTATCAGACCAGGCAGATTATGAAGATGACGCATATGGAAGTATTTTTTTATCCTGTATGGGAGAAGGATTTAACAAAAGTAAACCAAAGAAGAGAAGAGGCATGTCTGGCACTGTTTGATTATCAGATACGGAATCCCCTTACCCGGGATGCAAAAGTAATGATATTTTTTTGAAAGCAAAGCCATATATTGTAAGGAAAAGAAATAACAGGTCTTATATATATGGCTCAAGTTTTATCTAATCTATCTAATATTATCATACCGGTTTTGATCTTTTATATTATTGCCTATGGAGTAATCAATAAATGTAATGTATACGAAGATTTTGTCAAAGGGGCAAAAGAAGGATTAAAAACAGTAGTTGGAATTATGCCTACTTTAGTGGCTCTTATGATTGCGGTAGGGGTGCTCAGAGCTTCCGGCTTTCTGACATTCTTAGGCAGGATCTGTCAGCCGGTTTCCGATTTATTCCGTTTTCCCGCAGAGTTGATTCCTCTTGTTTTTATTAAAATGTTTTCTTCTTCGGCGGCAACGGGACTGGTACTTGATATTTTCAAAAACCATGGGACAGATTCATTTATAGGGCTTGTTACTTCTATTATGATGAGCTGCACGGAAACGGTTTTTTATACAATGAGCGTTTATTTTCTGGCTGCCAAAGTGACAAAAACAAGATATACCCTGGCAGGAGCGGTTATTTCCACTCTGGCAGGCATTGCGGCAAGTATCATACTGGCAGGACTGATATAGGAAAAAGAAGTTGCATTACAGGACAACACATGTCATATTATAACTAGGACATTAGTCCTAAGAGATTCATGAGCTTAAAAGTGAGGAGGAATTTGTATGAATGCAGATATTGCATGGCTGGATGATCCTGATGTTTTTAGAGTAAACCGTCTGGAGGCACATAGTGACCATGGTTTTTTTAAAAGCAAAGAGGAAATGGCAGTAGGGGAGAGCTCCTTGGTACAGTCGCTAAATGGTACGTGGAAATTTTGTTATTCTGAAAAAGCATCATCAAGACCGGTAAATTTTTATAAAGAAGATTTTGACGATTCAGATTTTGATGAGATCAAAGTTCCCTGTCATATCGAGATGGCCGGTTATGATAAAATTCATTATATTAATACAATGTACCCATGGGAAGGGCATTTTTACAGACGCCCTGCACACAGCCTGGAAAGAAGCGTAAAATGGCAGGGAATGTTCAGTGAGGCAGAGTATAATCCGGTAGGTTCCTACATAACGGAATTTGACCTTCAAGAGGGCCTTTGTTCCAAAAGAGTGGTTATCTGCTTTGAAGGCGTGGAGCAGGCCATGTATTTATGGCTTAACGGTCAGTTTGTAGGATATGCGGAAGACAGTTTTTCTCCCTCGGAATTTGACCTTACACCTTATATCAGGGAAAAAGGAAACAAGCTGGCAGTAGAAGTACATAAAAGAAGTACGGCGGCATTTTTGGAAGATCAGGATTTTTTTCGTTTTTTTGGGATTTTCCGGAATGTAAAGCTGTATGCAAAGCCACGGATGCATGTAGAAGATTTGTGGGCAAAGCCTGTATTGAATGAAGATCATACAGGAAGTCTGGCACTGGAGCTTAAGATTTCCGTAGAGGCAACAATGATAGGAAGAACAGAAGTTGCTTTAAAGGACAAAGACGGAAAGGAAATGCTCAGATATAATCTGCTTCTGCCAGGAGATGTCAGGGGAAAGCGAAGCATAGTAATGAACGATACGATGGCATCATTTAGGGAAATCCATTGTGAAATGCCATCCCGCAGTGTAGGACAGGTTACCGCATGGGACAATCATAATCCCTGTTTGTACCGGCTGATAGTGAAGCTTTATGATGAGGAAGACAATCTTGTGGAAATAGTGCCCTACCATATCGGATTCCGTTCCTTAAAAATTGTGGACAAGGTTATTTATCTCAATGGCAGACGGCTTATTATAAATGGTGTGAACCGTCATGAATGGAGTGCCGAAGGAGGACGATGCATTGGGCATAAAGAAATGGAACGAGATATGGAGATCATTCTTAACAATCATATTAATGCAGTGCGTACGTCCCATTATCCCAAC
Source organism: uncultured Lachnospiraceae bacterium (assembly GCA_964614185.1). Taxonomy (GTDB): domain Bacteria; phylum Bacillota; class Clostridia; order Lachnospirales; family Lachnospiraceae; genus Suilimivivens. The sequence goes on along the minus strand of CAZTKJ010000020.1, from coordinate 39,875 downwards.
CAGATCCCATGGTATTACCTTTGTGATGAAAAAGGAATTTACGTCATGGCGGAAACAAATTTGGAATCTCATGGTTCATGGCAGAAAATGGGATGTGTAGAACCCTCCTGGAATGTGCCGGGCAATTTCCCGGAGTGGGCAGATGCTGTTATGGATCGTGCCAAAAGTAATTTTGAGATGTTTAAGAATCATGTTTCTATTCTGTTCTGGTCCCTTGGAAATGAATCTTATGCCGGCAATAATATAGAGGATATGAATGCATATTTCAAAGGGAAGAACGATGGCAGGCTGGTACATTATGAAGGCGTCATTCATCACAGAGTTTATGAAGATACTATCTCTGATGTAGAGAGCCGTATGTATGCAAAACCGGAAGAGATAAGAGAATATCTTGACAATAAGCCTAAGAAGCCTTACATTCTTTGCGAATATATGCATGATATGGGAAATTCTCTGGGAGGAATGAGTTCCTATATAAATCTTTTGGATGAATATGAGATGTATCATGGCGGTTTTATATGGGATTTTATTGATCAGGCAATTATGGTGGAAGATGAAGTTACAGGAAGAAAAGCGCTTCGCTATGGTGGTGACTTTGATGACAGACCTTCCGATTATGAGTTTGCAGGAAATGGAATTGTGTTTGCGGATAGAACCGAGAAACCCGCTATGCAGGAAGTGAGGTATTATTATGGATTGCACCAATAAGACAGTGGAGGATAAGAGCCTTATGGAAGAAGAAATGCTGCGGGTAGTATATGGCGATGTAACATTGGGACTCCATGGCGGCGCCGGGGACAAAGAGTTTCATTATATCTTTTCTTATGTATTAGGTGGTATGGAATCTCTTGTGACAGGAGGTAAAGAATGGCTATACCGTGCACCAAAGCCCACTTTTTGGCGTGCCGTTACGGATAATGACAGGGGAAACGGATTTCCCATAAAGAGCGGCATGTGGCTTTCGGCAGATACATTCATTTCATGCCGTCAAACGGTAGTTGAAGTAGATGGAAAGGAGATTCCTTTTCCTATTGCGCCGGAAAACAACAGATATACCGACCATGAAAGGGCTCAAAAAGTAAAAATCACGTATACATATGAAACCATTACATGTCCTTCTACACAGATAACGGTTTCTTATGAAGTAGAAGGGAATGGAGTTATTCGTGTGGAGGTTTATTATCATGGCAAGAAGGGACTTCCGCAGCTTCCGGTACTGGGTCTTAGGTTTTTGATGCCTACCTGTGGAGATAAATATATTTATGAAGGATTGTCAGGAGAAACATATCCCGACAGAAAAGCAGGAGGCATCCCCGGAGTTTATGAAATAGAAGGATTACCGGTTACTCCTTATTTAGTGCCTCAGGATTGTGGTATGCACATGGATACAAAGTGGGTGGAAGTATATAGAAGCCGTGTCTGTGATAACAGGAACCGGAAAGAAGAGCTGACAGCTTTGCGGTTTGAAGCAGAGGAGGAAGGGTTTGCTTTTTCCTGCCTGCCGTATACTGCACTTGAGCTTGAAAGCGCTACCCATCAGGAAGAACTTCCGGCAGCAAGGCGGACTGTCCTGTGTATATACGGCGCAGTACGCGGAGTAGGCGGCATTGACAGCTGGGGAGCTGATGTAGAACCTGCTTATCATATTGATGCAGAGAAAGATATCAGTTATTCTTTCAGGATAATAGGAAATATTTCTTAACTGTGCAGCAACTCATATAATCCGGTGAAATCAGAAGGACCTGTTTCTAAAAGGAATTTGTGGAAGCGATAGGATGTGAAGTTTTCTCCCCAAAGTTTTTTGGCTTCCTCTTTTAAAAGCTCTATTTCCAGATATCCCAGGTAATACTTCAGGTAATTTACAGGTTCTTCCGTAATATATTGGTAAACAGCAGTGACAGAGGATAAGTCGGTAACACCGATACTCTGAAGGATTTCCCGTACCTGTTCGGGAGTGGCGCCATCATAGTGGATGGCAATGTCAATAAGGGAATACAGAGCAAGATGGATGTTGCGGCTGAGCCTGCAGGATTCATAGTAGGCAGCGGCATATTCATTATCTTTTACCATATCTTCGGCATAAAAGTAGGAAAGATTTTCTACATAATAAGCCCATCCTTCTACAAAACCGCCATAGCGGATTAAGTGGCGCAGATAAGGAGAGCTGTTTTGATTCAGATAAAGCTGGCTGTAAACTGTCTGGTACAAATGACCGGGATATCCCTCATGGGCTAATGTAGTATAGAGTGTCAGATGATCCGGAGCATTTTTACTGTTGATATAGATGGTATTATTTTTCATGTCATCAATGGGCGGAATAAGATAATAGGCAGGACTGCCGTAGTCTTCCATGGAAGGGGAAACCGGTTTAATGCTGACTGTTGTTCTGAAATCTCCATTTTGAGAAGGAAATGGAGGGAAATCCTCCGCCATACGGTTTTGCAGGTCCTGAAGCATTTGGGCGGGACTGTCCAGAGGCAGATCAAAAGATGCAGTAAATTCTGGATTGGTGATTTCGGGATATTTGGAAATCAAAGTTAACATCTCATCATAATTTTTTTGAAAGTCATCAAAAAGAAGTCGTTTGATTTCAGCTATAGAACGGTCACTTCCTGTGGTAGAGGCAAGGAGGTATTCATAATATTCTCGTCCCTCCGGGAAATAATACAGGCCGTAATCATTATGGCCGCTTCCGCTAAGTAAAGTAAAAGTATCGGCTATCTGTTCATAAGCAGGAGCCATGACGGTGGTTAAAAGCCTGTCATTTTCAGAAAGGTATTGCTGAGCCTCTTTTTGCGAAAGGAGGCCCTGATCTATTAATTCATTGATACGTTCTTCAAAGGTAGTATGTAAAAAGTGCGTTCCGCATTTAAGCTGCTCTTTGTCCATAATTACAGTACATTGTTCGACTACCTTGGCAGCAGAGTAATCGGCCATAAACAGGCCGGCATCGGATTTTTCCATTTCATATAAAAGGAGTCCCGACAAATAATCATCTGTCTGGTCAAGAAGAGCAAGATAATCTTCCACATCCTGTTTCCGGCGGAAAGTATAATCGGCCAGAAGAATGGGCAGTCCCGACTGTATACCGGAATTAGGGGAAAAGGGTTCTGAATAATAATCAAATTCCAATCCGGACAGCTTTCTGCCAAGATAACGGACCAAAAGATCGTAGGTGTAAGTGTCTTCCGAGTCCAGCCGTTCTTTGGAGATATGGGACAGAGAAGACAGGATATCCAAAGCCTCTTCTTTATCGGAAGGAACATTACCTTCAGGAGTATTGTCCATACGCTGTCCCGTATAACAGGGAAGCACGGCTTTGCCGTCTAATCCATAATTTTCGGGGTATGCAAGGGTATAATGAAGACTTAAAGTGTTTCCTTCAAGCTCTGATTGAAACAGATATTCGGAGAGTTTTTGGAATTGCCACTCATCTCCGGTAAAAATGTAAAAACAAAGACAGGTTAATGTTGACAGTATAAAGACAAAAGAGCAGATAAAACGCTTTTTGGCAATAAGTTTTTTCTTTAAAGACAATTTACGGCCTCTTATAAATGATTTCCTTTGATTATATGAAAAAATGAAAGGAATTAGAATGATTCTGATATAGACGCATTTTGAGAAATATGATAAAATTTAAAGGATTCAAATAGTGATATTTCTTATGGAGGTAAATATGAATAATTTGGAGCTGAAGAAAGTTGCAAATGAAATACGTAAGGGTATTGTAACGGCGGTGCACAGTGCAAAAGCAGGACATCCCGGCGGTTCGCTGTCAGCAGCAGATATCTATACATACCTGTATTTTGAAGAGATGAATATAGACCCTGCAAATCCTAAAAAGGAAGACAGGGATCGTTTTGTATTATCCAAAGGTCATACAGCTCCCGGTCTTTATTCTACGTTAGCTAACAGAGGATATTTTCCGGTAGAAGATTTAACAACTCTTCGTAAACTTGGTTCTTATTTGCAGGGTCATCCCAGCATGCAGTATATTCCGGGCGTTGATATGTCCAGCGGTTCTCTTGGACAGGGTATTTCGGCAGCAGTAGGTATGGCGCTGGCAGCAAAAATGGATCAGAAGGATATCAGAGTGTATACACTTCTTGGTGATGGAGAAATCGAGGAAGGCCAGGTCTGGGAGGCATCTATGTTTGCGGGACACCGCAAGTTGGACAACCTTGTTGTAATAGTGGATAACAATGGACTGCAGATTGACGGACCCATAGCCGATGTATGCTCTCCTTACCCTATAGATAAAAAATTCGAAGCATTTAATTTCCACGTGATCAACGTAGATGCACATGATTTTGATGCCATCAGAGCAGCGTTTAAAGAGGCACGTGAAACCAAAGGTATGCCTACTGCAATCATTGCCCATAGCTTAAAGGGCAAGGGAGTTTCTTTTATGCAGGGAAGTGTTGACTGGCACGGCAAAGCTCCTAATGATGAAGAATATGCAGTGGCAATGGCAGATCTTGAAAAAATCAGTGAAGAATTAAACAGGGAGGAAGCATAATGGCAGATATCAAGAAAATTGCGACCAGAGAAAGTTATGGGAATGCTCTTGTAGAATTGGGAGCAGAGTATCCGAATCTTGTAGTTCTGGATGCCGATCTTGCAGCGGCAACGAAGACAGGAGTATTTAAAAAGGCATATCCCGACAGACATATTGATTGCGGAATTGCAGAATGTAATATGACAGGTATTGCGGCAGGACTTGCCACTATGGGTAAAATTCCCTTTGTCAGCAGTTTTGCTATGTTTGCAGCAGGGCGGGCATTTGAACAGGTAAGGAATTCTATCGGATATCCTCATCTGAATGTTAAGATCGGTGCGACCCATGCAGGTATTACCGTAGGCGAAGACGGGGCATCCCACCAGTGCAATGAAGACATTGCATTAATGCGTACAATTCCCGGTATGATAGTCATGTGTCCGGCAGATGATGTAGAGGCAAAAGCGGCAGTAAGAGCCGCTGTAGAACATGAAGGACCGGTTTATATCAGATTTGGCCGGGCGGCATGTCCTGTTATTAATGATAAACCGGATTATAAATTTGAAATCGGAAAAGGCACAGTAGTAAGGGAAGGCAGTGACGTTACAATTGTAGCTACCGGCATCTGCGTAGGCAATGCGCTGGAAGCAGCAGATATGCTGGAAGCAGACGGTATTCATGCAGAGGTAATCAATATCTGTACTATCAAGCCTTTGGACGAAGAGATTATTATCCGCTCTGCTAAAAAGACAGGCAAAGTAGTTACTGCAGAAGAACATTCCGTTATCGGAGGACTGGGAAGTGCGGTATGTGACGCTCTTTGCAGATCATATCCTGTTCCTGTAAGGAAAATAGGCATGCAGGATGTATTTGGGGAATCCGGTTCAGCAGCAGCTCTGGTTGAAAAATATCAGCTGGATGGTAAGGGGATCTATCAGCAGGTGAAAGCCTTTTTGGAATCATAAATAGAACAGACGAAAGAAAAGGGAACCCACAGAAACGCGGAGATTAAATAATTATGTATATTTTAGCGCCATCTCTTCTTGCAGCAGATTTTAACATATTGGGACAGCAGATTAAGGAAACAGAGAACCAGGGGGCAGAATATCTGCATATTGATATTATGGATGGTGTTTTTGTTCCCAGCATCTCACTGGGAATACCTATCATTAAATCTATCAGAGAAACCAGTAAACAGTTTTTTGATGTGCATTTGATGATCGTAGATCCTATTCGATATTTTAAAGAATTTGCGCAGTGTGGAGCAGATGGGATTACCTTTCATCTGGAAGCGGCAGAAGATGTGAACGCAGCAATTGAAAAAATACACGAACTTGGATTAAAGGCAGGTCTTTCCATTAAACCGGGAACGCCGGTAGAAGCAGTCTATCCTTACCTCTCTAAAGTTGAAATGATTCTGATCATGAGCGTAGAACCCGGCTTTGGAGGTCAGGCTTTCATGGAAGAGGCTTATGGCAGAATCAGGAAACTCCGTGAATATATTGACAAGAATCATCCCGGTGTTAAAATTGAAGTGGATGGCGGAATCGGGAAGAAAAATGTCAGAGAAGTGCTGCGGGCAGGAGCAGACATTTGTGTGGCAGGTTCTGCCGTATTTAAAAAGCGCAGTATCAGTGAGAATATTTCCCACTTTAGAAAAGCGTTTGAGGAGTGTGCAGAACGTTGGGAAAGTTAGGCAGAAATGATATTTGCTGGTGTGGCAGCGGAAAAAAATATAAAAGCTGTCATATGGCAATAGATGAAAAAATTCATCACTATGAACTGGAAGGACATATTGTTCCAAGACATGATATGTTAAAAAGCCGGGAACAGATAGAAGGCATCAGGGAAAGCAGTGTGATCAATATTGCGGTTCTTGATGAGGTAGCAAAGATGATCGGCCCGGGCATCAGTACAGAAGAGATTGACAGGCTGGTTCATGATATGACCATCCGTATGGGCGGCATACCGGCGCCTTTGAATTATGAAGGATTCCCTAAGAGCGTGTGTACTTCAATCAACGAAGTTGTCTGTCACGGAATCCCTACGCCGGAAAGGATCCTGCAGGAAGGCGATATTGTCAATGTAGACGCTTCCACCATTTACAAAGGATACTTTTCCGATTCTTCCAGAATGTTCTGTATTGGAGAAGTAAGCGAGGAAAAAAAGAAACTGGTCCAGGTAACCAAAGAATGCGTGGAGCTTTCGCTGGAGCAGGTAAAACCATGGAACTTCCTGGGTGATATGGCACAGGTCATTAATGACCATGCTAAGGCAAACGGCTACAGTGTGGTAATTGACATAGGCGGGCATGGGGTAGGACTTGAATTTCATGAAGAACCCTTTGTCAGTTATGTTACTAAGGCAGGAACGGAAATGCTCATGGTACCGGGCATGGTATTTACGATAGAGCCTATGGTCAATATGGGAACTTCTGAAATTTATATTGACGATAAGGATGGATGGACAGTTTATACAAAGGATGGAAAGCCTTCCGCCCAGTGGGAGATAACCGTTGCCATCACGGAAAACGGATATGAAATCTTAACGTATTAGTTTAAAATATGAAGTGAAGAACAGGCTTGTAAAGAAGGAGTATGATACCGCCTGGGCGAACATTTTTGAAGTGCCGCTCAAGCGGTTTTTATATCATTACAGATGATGCAGCAGTAAAAGAAACGGAGGTAAAGTGAAATGATATCATTAGAAGAGGAATTGAAGAAAAATGCATATCCCGGAAGAGGAATTGTGATCGGTAAATCTGCAAATGGGAAGTATGCAGTTACAGCATATTTTATCATGGGAAGAAGTTCCAACAGCAGAAACCGCATTTTTGTGGAAGAAGGACAGGGAATCCGTACGCAGGCTTTTGATATAGCCAAATTAGAAGATCCCAGCCTGGTGATTTATGCACCGGTGAGAGTGCTTGGCAATAAAACCATCGTAACAAATGGCGATCAGACAGATACTATTTATGAAGGACTGGATAGACAGCTGACATTTGAAAAGGCGCTGCGAAGCAGGGAATTTGAACCGGATGGCCCTAATTATACACCCCGTATTTCCGGTATTTTGTCTGTAGAAGATAAGGATTTTCACTATGCCATGTCAATATTAAAGAGTAATAACGGCAATCCTGAAGGCTGCAACAGATATACTTTTACATACGAAAATCCAACAGCGGGAGAGGGACATTTTATCCATACATATATGCATGACGGAAATCCCCTTCCAAGCTTTGAGGGAGAACCAAAACAGGTGGAAGTTGGTGACGATATGGATGATTTTACAGATATGATTTGGGAAAGTCTCAATGAGGAAAATAAAGTATCTCTGTTTGTAAGATATATTGAGATTGCTACAGGAGAGTACCGCAGCAGAATAGTCAATAAAAATCATTAGGAAAATTTTCAAAGGAAAAGGAGCAAATTATGAGAGAGATAGAATTAAAGTACGGATGCAATCCCAACCAGAAGCCTTCCCGCATTTATATGGAAGATGGCAGTGAACTTCCTGTTACAGTATTGAACGGCAGGCCGGGATACATTAATTTTTTGGATGCATTTAACGGATGGCAGCTTGTAAAGGAACTGAAAAAAGCAACGGGACTTCCGGCTGCCGCTTCTTTTAAGCATGTCTCTCCTGCCGGCGCTGCAGTAGGCCTTCCTCTTGATGAAACCCTGGCTAAGATTTACTGGGTGGATGATTTTTCAGAACTCTCACCTCTTGCATGTGCCTACGCAAGAGCACGGGGAGCAGACAGAATGAGTTCTTTTGGCGATTTTATTGCATTGTCAGATGTATGCGATACAGATACGGCTCGTCTGATTAAAAGAGAGGTTTCTGACGGCGTCATAGCTCCGGGATATACTGAGGAAGCTTTGGAGCTTTTAAAAGCTAAGAAAAAGGGCGCATACAATGTCATTCAGATAGAAGAATCCTATGTACCAAGCGCCATTGAAAGGAAACAGGTATATGGCATTACTTTTGAACAGGGAAGAAATGAGCTGGATATCAATGAAGAGCTGTTAGCCAATATTGTCACAAAGAACAAGGAGATTTCCCAAAGCGCTTTGAATGACATGAAAATTGCGCTGATTACTTTGAAATATACCCAGTCTAATTCCGTATGTTATGTAAAGGACGGACAGGCTATTGGCATTGGTGCCGGACAACAGTCACGAGTGCACTGTACCAGACTGGCAGGACAAAAAGCAGACAATTGGTTCCTGCGTCAGGCGCCTTTAGTACTGGAGCTTCCGTTTATAGACGGAATTGGAAGAGCCGACAGAGACAATGCCATTGACAATTATATTGGCGAAGAATATATGGATGTACTTGCCGATGGAGCATGGCAGAGAGTCTTTAAAGAAAAGCCGCCTGTATTTACCAGTCAGGAGAAAAAAGAATGGCTTCGTAAGATGCAGGATGTAACATTGGGCTCCGATGCATTCTTCCCCTTCTCAGACAACGTAGAACGTGCTCATAAGAGCGGGGTCAAGTATATTGCGCAGCCCGGTGGTTCCGTAAGAGATGATCTGGTTATTGAGTGCTGTGATAAGTATGATATGGTCATGGCGTTTACAGGAATCAGATTGTTTCATCATTAAAAAAGCAGATATAGCTTTTAGAAGAAAGGAAGATACGTGATGTTGGATGCAGTGATCATTGGCGCAGGGGTAAGCGGTTGTGCCATAGCAAGAGAATTATCAAAGAAAAAACTAAATATAGCAGTGCTTGAAAAAAGCACTGACGTGTGCGAAGGCACATCCAAAGCTAACAGTGGGATTGCCCACGCCGGTTTCGATGCCAGACCGGGTACTTTGATGGCCAGGTTAAATGTCAGGGGCAGTGCGATGATGGAGAGCCTTTCAAAGGAACTGGAGTTTCCTTATAAGAAAAACGGTTCTTTGGTTTTGTGCTTCAATGAAAAGGATATGGGAAAACTACAGGAATTAAAAGAAAGAGGCATACAAAACGGAGTAAAAAATCTGGAAATCATAGACCGGCGAAAGGTACAGGAACTGGAGCCAAATATCGGGCAGCAGGTAGTAGGAGCGCTGCATGCTCCGGATGGAGCTATTATCTGTCCCTTCGGACTTACTATAGCACTGGCTGAAAATGCCGCCGTTAACGGTGTAAAGTTCTTTTTTGAAACAAAAGTGGAGCAGATCAATAAGAAGGAAAACAGTTATGAAATTCTTACCAATCAGGGGAATTTTGAAGCAAAGACAGTAATTAATGCTGCCGGAGTTTATTCCGATAAGATTCACAATATGGTCTGTGAACCGGGAGATGAATTAGAAATAGTTCCCAGAAAGGGAGAGTATATTCTTTATGACAAGAAGGTAGGAAACCTTGTAGAGCATACATTGTTCCAGCTTCCTACATCTCTTGGAAAGGGAGTGCTGGTAACGCCCACGGTACATGGCAATCTTTTAACCGGTCCTACGGCAGAGGACATTGAGGATAAATCTGAAGTTAAGACTTCATCAGAAGGGCTTGGGGCAGTACTTGAAAAAGCAGCCTTAAGTATCCTGCAGGTACCCTCCAGGCAGATAATCACTTCTTTTGCCGGACTTAGGGCTCATGGACCTAAAGGTGATTTTATAATAGGAGAGGTAAAGGGAGCTCCCGGATTTTTTGATGTGGCAGCAATGGAGTCACCGGGACTTACCTGTGCACCGGCAGTGGGAGAATATGTGGCAGAAATGGTGAATGCATATTTGCAGCCGGAAGAAAATAAAGATTTTATAAGAATCCGGAAGGGAATTCCCAATATGGCATTGAGTTCTGCCGAGGAAAGACAGCATCTGATACAGGAAAATCCGGCTTATGCCAATGTTATCTGCCGTTGTGAAATGGTAACAGAGGGTGAGATCCTGGATGCTATAAGAAGGCCTTTAGGAGCCACTACTACAGATGGGATCAAGAGAAGGACCAGAGCCGGCATGGGCAGGTGCCAGGCGGGATTCTGTCTGCCAAAGACAATAGAAATATTGGCGCAGGAACTTAAGAAGGATGTAAGTGAGATTGTCAAGGCCAATAAAGGTTCTCATTATCTTCTTTCTGAGAGCGAGGAAATGGAAAGTGAGTTTTCCCGGAAGGAGGACAAATAAGATGAAGACGGATATCATTATTGTAGGCGGCGGACCTGCAGGTATGGCAGCGGCAGTTTCAGCATATGAAAGTGGAATCAGAGATATTCTGATACTGGAAAGAGACAGGGAGCTTGGGGGAATTTTAAACCAATGCATCCACAACGGCTTTGGACTCCATACCTTTCAGGAGGAATTGACAGGACCAGAATATGCAGCACGTTATATAGATCAGGTTTTAGAAAAAAAGATACCGTATCTGTTAAACACCATGGTAGTGGATGTGCAGGGAGGAGACCCCTGTAAGGTTACAGCCATGAACAGGGAGAGAGGACTTTTTGAAATAGAGACAAAGGCAGTAGTCCTGGCTATGGGATGCAGGGAAAGACCCAGAGGCGCCATGAACATACCGGGATTTAGGCCGGCAGGTATCTATTCAGCCGGTACGGCTCAAAGACTTGTAAATATAGAAGGTCGTATGCCGGGAAAAGAAATTGTAGTGCTGGGATCCGGTGATATCGGGTTGATTATGGCAAGAAGAATGAGCCTGCAGGGAGCTAAGGTTAAGATGGTAGCAGAGATTATGCCTTATTCCGGTGGACTTAAAAGAAATATTGTCCAGTGTCTGGACGATTTTGGAATCCCTTTGAAACTAAATCATACGGTAACAGAGATTCACGGCAGGGACAGGGTAGAAGGTGTTACAGTTTCCAGAGTTGATGAAAATTTAAAGCCTGTTCCGGGATCTGAAGAGTATATACCATGTGACACATTGCTCTTATCCTGTGGGCTGATACCTGAAAATGAATTGTCAGAAGCAGCAGGAGCCAAAATGGATTCTGTAACTCAGGGGCCTGTGGTCAATGCAAGACTGGAAACTACTGCGGAGGGCATATTTGCCTGTGGGAATGTTCTCCATGTTCACGACCTTGTGGACAATGTATCAAAAGAAGCCGTAAAAGCAGGGGAATTTGCGGCAGCATATGTGAAGGAAAAGACAGTTTCCTGGGGAGAGGCAGTACGGCCTCAGATTCCTGAGAAGAGCAAAAGTGTTATTCCGGAAGACAGAGATGCTGGAAAAACCCTGATCTGTATCGGATGTCCCAAGGGATGTCTTATTACAGTCAATAAGGAACCGGACGGAACTTTAAGTATTACAGGCAATACCTGCAAAAAAGGAGAGGAATATGCCAGAAATGAAGTGACTGCACCTAAGCGTACGGTGACTTCCATTATCAAAGTAGCGGGCGGAACCCATAAGGTAGTAGCGGTCAAAACAAAAGAAGAGATACCAAAAGAAAAAATCTTTGAGTGCATGGAAGCAATTAATACGACTACGGTGCAGGTACCCGTCAAATTAGGAGATATATTAATTGAGGATGTAGCCGGTACGGGAGTGGCTGTTGTTGCTACGGCAGATGCATAATAAAGAAAGAGAGTAGAGAGTATGAGTAAATATATCATGGCACTTGACCAGGGAACAACCAGTTCCAGATGTATCCTGTTTGATAAAAAAGGAACCATCTGCAGCATGGCACAGAAAGAATTTACCCAGATCTATCCCAAACCGGGATGGGTAGAACATAATCCTATGGAAATCTGGTCTTCCCAGCTGGCTGTTCTTACGGAAGCAATGGCAATGGTAGGAGCTTCTCCGGAGGATATCAGCGGAATCGGGATTACCAACCAGAGAGAGACCACCATTGTATGGGATAAAAAAACAGGAGAGCCCGTTTATAACGCTATTGTCTGGCAATGCAGACGTACTGCAGATAAAGTCAATGAACTGACAGAGCAGGGATACGGACAGCTGATCAAAGATAAAACAGGATTGATTCCGGATGCTTATTTCAGCGGAACAAAGATAGCATGGATTCTTGACCATGTACCGGGGGCAAGAGAAAAGGCTGAAAAGGGAGAGCTGCTGTTTGGAACGGTAGATACCTGGTTGATTTATAATATGACAAAGGGAGCTGTCCATGTAACGGACTATACCAATGCTTCAAGAACCATGATCTTCGATATTCATAAGCTGTGCTGGGATAAGGAGCTTTTGGATCTTTTGAACATTCCGGAAAGTATGCTTCCCCAGGTAAAACCCTCCAGCTGCATTTATGGTCATACTGATGTTTCGGTGCTGGGAGGAGAAGTGCCTATTGCGGGAATTGCAGGTGACCAGCAGGCAGCTTTGTTCGGGCAATGCTGCTTTGAAAAGGGGCAGGTAAAAAATACCTATGGCACGGGCTGCTTTTTGCTGATGAATACAGGCAGCGAAGCCATCGTTTCAAGAAACGGCCTGTTGACAACCATTGCTGCCAGTACAGGAGAAAAAATAGAATATGCACTGGAGGGCAGCGTATTTGTGGCAGGAGCCGCCATTCAGTGGCTGCGTGACGGTCTGAGAATGATCAAAACAGCTTCCCAGACGGAAGAATATACAGATAAAGCAGATGATACCACGGGAGTTTATGTGGTTCCCGCTTTTGCAGGAATGGGCGCTCCTTACTGGAACCCCTACGCCAGAGGAACCATTGTAGGAATCACCAGAGGGTGCAAAAAAGAACATCTTATCAGGGCAACATTGGAATCTATTGCGTATCAGACAGTGGATGTGCTGAAAGCAATGGAAGAAGATGCAGAGGTTTCCATTGCAGGACTGAAAGTGGATGGCGGCGCCAGTGCCAATAATTTTCTGATGCAGTTTCAGGCAGACATTTTAGGCGCCAGGGTTTACAGACCGGAGTGCATAGAAACTACAGCTCTTGGAGCGGCGTATCTTGCAGGACTTGCTACAGGTTACTTTAAAAGTCGTGAAGAAATTCGTGAAAATTGGCAGCTTTCCAAAGAATTTGTCTGTGAAATGGGAGAAGAGCATAGAGGATCTCTTATGAAGGGATGGAAAAAAGCGGTAAAGTGCGCATTGCTTTGGGCGGAAGATGAGGAGGTATAGATTTTGGAAATGCAAAATATATGGGAAAGCCTTAAAAATTCCTGTGACCAGATTTTAAAATATGCGAAATGTGATGTAAAGCTGGCGGAAGATTTTAAATCCGGCGTTATGGAGTATAAGAAGCTTTCGGATAAGAACGGTGGTGAAGAGCATGCCGTGCGAACCAGACGTACACTGGCGGAATTGTTCTATAGAGTATATAAAGATGTATTTAAAGCCAGCGTCGAAGCAGAAGAGATTCCTCCTGTGATCATTATGTTTTTGAATTTTGGCTATGTGGACGAAGAACTGGCAGGCCAGGAAAATTCGGTGTATCTGTATACCCTTGCCAAGGCAATGCCAACGGATCCGGAAAGAAATGTATACTCTTTTTATCAGTGGCTGATGGCTATTTACGAAGGGAAAAAGGAACCCAGCAGAAACGAGATGGATATGGAGTACCGGGATTACCTTAATGAGGAAAAAAGAATGGCCCGGATTACTGCGGAGCAGGAAAAAGAGCTTTTGCAGGATAATTTATCAAAAGTGATTTTTGAGATAGAAAATATGCTTTCCGTAATCAACAGACTGACCTTCGGACAGCTCAGTATTTTCTGCCCTTTATTTTCAAAGCATAATGTATTTAAGCCTTTGACATCGGCTGTGGTAACGGCGGATAAGGTGGCTGAAGAAATAACAAACATACGGAGCAAAGATTTCCGGGCATTTTACAGAGAAACTCGATTTTCTCTCCAGGAGAGAGGAATCAATGAGATGATTGAAATAGAAATACTGCCGGATATTATATTGATGCCCAATGTAGGCAGCAGAAGTATTATGTGGCAGGAGATCGAGGGCAAGAAACGTACTACGCCTGCCCGTATGATGCTTTCTATTTTCCATACTGAAGAACTGACCCAGAGTATGATACAGCTGACAGGAGAATTTCGCTGGGAAATGTGTAAGCGTGCCCAGGGGGCCAGGTGGAATGATGTTTCCGATCCTTCCCTTACCAGTGAATATTGTGATTACGCACAGTTTTACAAGAAGAATAAGGAATTGTCATCTGATGTGAAGGAAAAAATCAAAAACCAGCTGGTAAGAGCCAGAAATAATTATAAAGCGCTGTTTGTGTCAGATTATATTTCGTGGCTGCGGTATGAAAGTATGGGAGCTCCCAGATTAAATAAGGTAGTCAGAAATATTTTGTTCACATACTGTCCTTTTTCAAAGGAGGTCAGGGCAAAGATAGGAAGTAATCCGCTTTATAAACAATCTATTGACAGATATAATGTGGTAAATTCACGGAAACTGCACAGAATCACACTTTTATGCAGAAAACTGGAAAATTCAAGAGACGGTGTACCGGAAGAAATTGCAGAGTACAAAAAGTATATGGAATCCTAGAGATGGAAGGAATGGGAAATGGAAAAGGGCCAGAACAAAAGGTATACGGACATTAAAAAGTTAACAGATAACAGATTCCTTAATTTGTATGAAATGGATGCATTAGACAGTAAGGGAATGCCCTTTCATTACTATTTTGCTTCCCGGAACAGGGAGGAAGCCCTTCCCTTAAAGACCGGAGAGATCATGAAAAATGGAATCGTCATCTATGCTCTCTGGAAGGAGGATCCTTCAAAAATCGTAATGGTCAGACAGTACCGATATCCTTTGGATGCATATATCTATGAACTTCCGGCCGGACTGATCGATACCGGAGAAACTGCTAAAGAGGCAGCAATCAGGGAGATGAAAGAAGAAACGGGACTTGACTTTGAACCTTATGAGAATGGGGATCCGGCTTATGAAAGACCGTATTTTTTGGGAGCAGGACTGACAGATGAAACCAGTATGTCTGTTTTTGGCTTTGCCAAAGGAAATATCAGCGATGCATTTTTAGAGAGTACGGAGTCTATAGAAGTACTTTTGGCAGACAAGCAAAAAGCCAAAAAAATCCTTAGGGAAGAAAGAGTGTCTTTAAGAGCAGCATTCCTTTTGATCCCATTTATTCATGGGAATGATGAGCACCCTTTTTGTTTTCTGGATTCATAAAATATACCAAAACAGAATACAGATTTTTGTGAATTATTTGAGACGCGGCAGCCTTCGAATTTGTTGACAATATTAAAAATTACTTTATAATTTAATTAAAACAGTGATTTTTTAGCTAAAAAACAAATTCGGAGGCTGTTATTATGTCAATTACTTTTTACGAAGGGGAACAAATTTTTAAACTGGATACGAGAAATACAACTTATGCTATCGGCATAGTAGATGAGGAGAAGTTCCTTGGTCATATCTATTATGGGAAAAGGCTGAAGGATTACCACATCAGGTATTTAATGCGTACAAAGGAAAATCCTTTTGTACCTTCTGAAAATAATCGTGAAAGAGTTTCGTTTTTAGACAGCTTTGCTATGGAATACCCATCTCATGGACTGGGCGATTATCGTGAAAGCTGTATCAGTATCAGAACTCTTAAAGGCAATACAGGTCTTTCTCTTTCTTATGTTTCACACAGAATTACAGAAGGGAAAGTTTCTTTTCAGGATCTTCCTTCCGCTTTTGGCAGTAAGGAGGAGAGCAGCGTACTTGAGATTCTGTGCGAAGACAAAGTGACAGGACTTTGTGTTGTATTGCAATATGGAGTTTTTGAAGATACGGATGTGATTACAAGAAGTGTTAAAGTAATAAATAAAGGAAAAGAAACCATTTATCTGACTAAAGTATATTCAGCCTGTCTTGATATGGATAATAAGGATTTTGAGGCAGTTTCCCTACATGGCTCCTGGGCCAGAGAACGGCAGATCCAAAGTGTTCCTGTAAGTCATGGCAAATATAGTGTGGAATCTTTACGAGGTGAATCCAGTCATCAGGATCATCCTTTTATGGCTCTGAAGACTGTGGGCACGACCCAGGAAACCGGAGAGGTTTATGCTATGCATTTTGTATATTCAGGTAATTTCAAAGTACAGGTACAATCAGACCAGTTTGACCAGATCCGTATGGTCATGGGTATCCATCCGGAAGACTTTACGTGGAAACTTGAAATGGAAGAAGAATTCCAGTCTCCTGAGGTCGTTATGACGTATTCAGGGGAGGGACTTGGAAAAATGACACGCAGCCTCCATGACTTTTATAGAAAACATTTGATCAGAAGCCAGTACAGAAATAAAAAGCGTCCGATTTTGATTAATAACTGGGAAGCAACTTATTTTGAATTTGATACCGATAAGCTGATAGCTATTGCAAAGCAGGCTTCCGAGCTGGGAATAGAGATGCTGGTCATGGATGACGGATGGTTTGGAAACCGTTATGATGATAGCAGGGCTCTTGGCGACTGGCAGGTTAACGAAGAAAAACTTAAGGGCGGTTTAAAGCATCTGGTAGAAGAAGTCAATAAACTGGGCATGAAGTTTGGAATCTGGTTTGAACCGGAGATGATCTCACCTGATTCCGATTTGTATAGGGCCCATCCGGATTGGGCAATTGCCATTCCGGGAAGAAAAGCAAGTCTTTGCAGAAATCAATATGTATTGGATTTAAGCAGAAAGGAAATCCGGGATTACGCCTATGAGTGCGTGGCCAGGATACTTCGCAGCGCAAATATTGAATACGTGAAGTGGGATATGAACAGACAGCTTTCCGATCTGGGTTCCTTAGAACTTCCGGCAGACAGGATGGGAGAATTATATCACAGATATGTACTGGCAGTTTATGAGATGCAGGAAAGACTTATCACGGAGTTCCCGTATCTTTTGCTTGAGAATTGTTCCGGCGGCGGTGCCAGATTCGATCCGGGTATGCTTTACTATAGTCCTCAAATCTGGTGTTCCGATGATACCGATGCAATTGAGAGACTTAAGATACAGGAGGGGACAGCGCTTATCTATCCCTTATCTTCCATGGGCGCTCATGTATCAGACTGTCCCAATCATACGGTAGGGAGAGTAACTCCTTTTGAAACAAGGGGCTATGTAGCTCTTGCAGGAACTTTTGGCTATGAACTGGATGTCACCAGGATTCCGAAAGAGGACAGGGCAGCAATTCCCGAACAGATCGCCATGTATCACAAATACAATGATCTGGTCAGGGAAGGAGATTACTACAGGATTGCGTCTTATGCGGAAAACCATTATTTTGACTGTTATGGTGTAGTCAGCAAGGACAAGAAGGAAGCTCTCTATACGTTTATCCAAGTGATGAACAGACCTAATCATCATAGCAGAAGACTGTGTCTTCAAGGACTTGACCCTGACAAAATGTATGCAATCGAGGGAGAAGAAGGCAGCTTCATGGGAGAACTTTTAATGAAGGCAGGAATGAATATACCAAATCCATGGGGTGACTTTAAAGGACGATTGATTCATCTTACAGAAGTTGAAGCTTAAAGATAAACTTCGGAAGGAAGACACTTTGATAAGGGAGAGAAGAAGATGGCAAAAGCGGTAAAGCTTGCTGATATTGCTAAAATTATGAATGTCAGTACAGTGACAGTTTCCAAAGCGCTGTCCGACCAAAAAGGCGTCAGTGAAGAGATGCGTGAAAAGATCAAGAAGCTGGCACGGGAAATGGGATATCAATCACCATCGGCAGCAAAGATGATGAATGCAAAGAAAAGCTACAATATCGGAGTGGTGATATCAGAGAGATATCTCGAACGGTATGAATCTTTTTACTGGCAGATGTATCAGGCAGTGGCAACCAGGGCAGTTGGAAAAGAATGCTTTACCATGTTGGAAGTATTGACCTTTGATATGGAGCAGAACATGGAGCTGCCCAAGCTTCTTCGTGAACACAAAGCTGAAGGGCTTATTATCCTGGGACTTTTGAAAGAAGACTATTTAAATATCATTGTGCAGAATATCAATATTCCCTTTATCTGCCTGGATTTCTATGATAGGAAACATGAATGTGATGCAGTTGTTACCGACAACTTTTACGGAATGTATAAAGTCACAAATTATTTGCTGGAAATGGGACACAGGGACATTGCTTATGTGGGAACGCTTTTATATACCGGAAGCATTACAGACAGGTATTTTGGCTATGCCAAAGCGCTTCTTGAGCATGGTCTTGAGGTGCATCCCGACTGGATCATTGAAGACAGAAATATGGACGATGGGCAAAGGGATGATGATTTTACCTTTCGTCTTCCGGAGCAGATGCCTACGGCATTTGTCTGTAACTGTGACCTGACAGCCGGTGTGCTGATCAACTTTCTTAAGAAAAAGGGATATCGTGTGCCGGAAGATTTCTCTGTGGTAGGATTTGATAATTATATCCAGCCGGGAATCTGCAGCGTAGGAATTACCACTTATGAGGTGGATATTCAGGAAATGGCAGAAAAGACCATCAGTAACCTGATCAAAAAAATGAATGGAGAAGCTTATAAGCAGGGTATTTCCATTGTGGAAGGACATATGGTAATTAAAGACAGCGTAAAAGAAAGGTCATAGCTACAGGCTATGGCCTTTTGATTTAAATTCCAGCGGTGTGACGCCGGTAAATTTTTTGAATAAAGAAATAAAGTGATTCGTATTGTCAATGCCTACCCGGCTTCCTATTTCGTGAACTTTTAAAGAAGTGGTCTTTAAAAGGTGCTTGGCAATTTCAATTCTTTTTTGATTCAGATATTTAAGGGGAGAAAGGCCAAAAGCTGCTCCAAATTCCCGGCAAAGCTTGTATTTACTGACATGATAAAGCGCTTCAAGATCATCTAATGAATAATTTTCCTCAAAATGGTTATCAAATAAATCCTTCATGGCAGTCAGATAAGAAGCTGCATGGGAAGGTACAGGTTCTGAAAGCTGATACGTGATGCAGTCAGTAATAACGTTGTCTATCAGAGAGGATGTGGAAAGCCGGGCAGAAAGTGTATCCGGCAGGCAGGTGAGCATAAGCTTATCTAAGCATAATGCTGTTTCCGAATAGGCAGAAAGGGGCATAATGGCAGTCTGCCCGGGAGGTATCATGGCATAATAATCACCAAGATTTTTCCCTGTAATAAACAGAACCTGGTATTCCCAGGGCTCAATGGCAATATCTATGCGAAAATGTGTATGGCAGTTAAAAAATAAAAGAGAAGATTCCATCAAGGTATGGACATGACTATCGACTAAAAGTTTGCCGCATCCCTTTCGGGTATAGAGCAGCACATAGCAGTCCAAAGAGCGGATGTCAAAAGAATAAGGGAAAAGAGCCTTGATATTCCCTCCGGCAAGTATCTGAAAAAGAGGAGAATCAGAACCTGAAGGAGAATCGGAAATGTTCCCCAGAAAATCTTCCGGCCGGTAAGGGGAAGAAAGCTTTGGCGGCGATATTAAGGAAGAAAGAAAATCAGTCTTGATGTCCATATAAGGTACTCCTCATAAAAAGTATCTCAAAAGTAAACAGTGGTAGTTTAATGAGTATAACATATTTGAAAAAAATAGGAAATGCCTGGCAAAAAAGAAATTAAAAAATAATTAAAAAATAATTAAATTAAACTAATAAATACAAGGTTAAAAAAGAACATGTCGAAAAACATAAAAAATTATCATACAAAATGCACAAAAATATATAAATAGAATTGTGAAAATGGAAGAAATGACTAAAATAAACAACAATGGAGTATAAATAACAATAATAAGTGATGATTAAAAAAACATAGTAAATATAATTAAAATCAAGTTGTATGTAACTTTATATCCCATAGGGAGATGAAGTTGAACAACATACCAATTTAAGGAGGACATTTATTATGAAACTGAAAAAGGCTTTGGCCCTTGGCCTGGCAGCAATCCTTGCTCTTTCAGCAATAGGATGCGGCGGCGAAGGTGGTAATGAAAGTAACAGTGGCAGTGGTACAGAATCCGCTGGTACAGAATCTGCAGGAACAGAAAGTTCATCATCAGAAATCGATGTAGCTTCTCTGGCAGGAAGTACCATCAGCGTTTACACACATGGCGGAAACCGTGTACTTGGTGAAGAGAAGAAAGATGAAAACGGAAATACTTACCGTGATGAATCATACGCTTATCTGAAACATGTTGCAGAAAGATTTACAGAGGAAACAGGAATCAATGTTGAACTGGTAGTTGTAACAGACGAATCAGAAATTGAACCTCTCTTTAAAGTACAGGATCCCAGCATTGATGTTTATACTCCCCCTAACTGGTCTTTAGAGCAGTGGGCAGCATATGCAGAGCCTTACTGCACCATTGAAGAAGCAGTTGAAATGTATGGAGAATATGCATATTCTATGCCGAAGGATGACACTTATATTTATAACATTATGATTGCTAAGGCATATGACAACTGCGTAGTTTATAATGAAGAAGCAATTAAGTCTGTAGGTTATGATGAAATCCCCGGAACACTGGATGAATTCAATGAGATGTGCACAAAGCTCCGTGATGCAGGTATTACACCTATTTCCATGCACAGGGTAGAGAATTGGCCTCTTGCTACGATCAATGACTTCACATGCTACGTTGGTGGCGACAATACCGCATTTAACAGTATGTTAAAGAGTGATACACCTTTCTCTGAATCAGAACCTTTCGGAAAGACCATTAAGATGTATACACAGTGGAAGGCAAACGGTTTCTTTGAGCCGGAAGTATATACAGATTTTGGTGTAGCTATGGATTCCGTAGCATATGGAAAAGCAGCAATGATGCTCTTTGGTTCATGGGTAGTTCCTCAGATTCAGGGTCGTGTACCGGAGGGAACAGATCCTTCTATCATTAAGTTTGCTCCGGCACCTGACTTTGGTGCAGGCAGAAGTGTATTAGCAGCACCTGCAGATGGATTCTCCATCAGTAAGTTCTCTGAGAACAAAGAAGCAGCAAGATTATTCATTGAATACCTTGCAGATGATGCGCAGTTCAGCGCAGACAGCGGAAACATTGCAAACAAGAAGGGTGTAGAACCTATTGTTCCTGAATTATATTCCATTATTGATGGTATGATCGCAAGTGGAGAAGTTACAGCAATGATGAAGCCTGCCAATGATGAAAATGCCATCAACAATCAGGCTGTTTTATCAGAAGCAAACCTTTGGGCAGATTACAACTACGCAGGACTTTTGTTCGATGCTGTAGACGTAACCAAGCCGGACGACTGGTCTGCATATGACGCTCAGGTAGAAGCTCAGAATAAGCTGTATGTAGATTACAGAGAAGAACTTGGAGTTTCATGGGTTGATTAATTCGATATGGAAGTAAAGAAGTAAGCTGAAATGTAAATGCCTCTTTCATTGCCGAAAGAGGCATTTATTTCAAGTATCATAAATGAGAAGGGAGAAAAATATGGGTCGCGGAAAGACAAGCAGGGCAGAACTGAATAAAAAGATAATCATTATTACTTTTTTGATCATACCCGTCCTCCATTTATTAATATTTTCATACATCCCGATTTTAACAAACGTATGGTGGAGTTTAACAAATTATAAAGGAGTGGGAACGCCTAAATTTATTGGACTGAAGAACTATAAACGTATCTTTACTGAATCACAGTATATTAAAACATTTAAGAACTGTCTCTGGTATATGATCGTGGCAATTCCCCAACTGGTATTTGCATTTGCACTGGCAGTTGTTGTTAACGGAAAATTCCGTGGATTGAATTTATTTAAATCCATATTGATTATTCCATATCTGCTAAATGGTGTTATTGTTTCTACAATATTTATTATCTTCTTTAATAATTCCGGTACATTAAACAGTATTTTGTCAGTATTCGGTATTGAAGGACCTAAATGGCTGCAGCAGCTGAATTTAGTTAATCCCGCTATTGCATCCATCAGTATCTGGCGTTATTACGGTATGAACTTTATCATGTTTTTTGGTGGACTGCAGACAATTCCTACGGAATTATATGAAGCTGCGGCCATTGATGGCGCTACTAAGTGGCAGGAGATCAAATATATTTCCATTCCGTCTATCAAAAATGTATTGTTCATTAATATCCTGTTGAGCATTTCCGGTTCCATTCAGGTATATGAAATTCCTTATATCATGATGAACGGCTCCAACGGAACGGTAACTCCGGTTATTCAGATCCAGCAGAGTGCATTCTCTGATGACAGACTGGGATTTGCAGCAGCATTATCCATTGTAGTATTTATTGTAGTAGTAATTGCAGTATGCCTGCAGAATATTGTTACCAAGAGAGGGGAGGATTAAAAATGATAAAAGAATCCACAGGATATAAAGTTTTCAGATATATCTTTTTGATTTTATCCAGCATATTTGTAATCATTCCGATCATTCCGCTGATTTATATGGCATTTAAAACAGGCGCGGAATATTCTTCAACAAATGTACTGACACCTCCTAAGAATTGGTTTAATACGTATAATTTTGCATATGCGATCCGTGTAGGAAATCTGGGACGGGCTCTTGTTACCACAGTGGTTGTTTTGGTTATTTCCCTGACCATCCAAATTTTGCTTACTACAATGGCAGCATATGTTCTGCATCGGTTTGAATTCAAGTTAAAGAAAGTAGTTACAGCATTGTTTACACTAACTATGTTCATTCCCCTTGTTACCACACAAACGGTAGTTTTCCAGATTATGTATAAGCTTAAGCTGGTAAGCACGATATGGAGTGTTATTATTCTGTACTCCGGAGTAGGGTGCGTGGGTATTTACATTATGTTTAATCTGTTGGATTCTATCAGTAAAGAGCTGGATGAAGCGGCGCTTGTAGATGGAGCCAGCTATTTTGTGATTTTCAGAAAGATCATTTTTCCTTTATTAAAACCGGCCTGCACAACACTATTGATATTAAACGGTATTTCCTATTATAATGATTTCTATATTCCTAACTTATATTTGAGGAGAGATATCAGAACATTTACAGTGGCGCTTTATAAGTTTTTCGGAAATACGGCAACACCGTTTGAAATTGTTGCAGCAGCTATTTTGATTGGTATTGTGCCTATAGGAATTGTTTATATCTTTATGCAGAAGTATATCTTCTATGCAATGGCAGGAGCAGTGAAATCATAATGAGGGATTCTATTCTTTATAAAACATTATCCATGATCCATATTATCTTTTTCCTGAGTATTCTGTGCTTTGGAACCATTTTTCTGTCCATGACCGTATTGATGGTTCCGGCTTTTACAGCAGCTTTTATGATAGGGAAAGAGTTGATTTATAAAGAATATGACATAACAGACAGCCTGATCAAAAAATATTTTCATAATTTAAAAGAAACACTGCCGATGTTTAAATATGCAGTGATCAATGTGGTAGCGGCATTGAATATAGCAGGTATTGTTCTGGGAGTGAGAATGGAACAGACAGTCTATTCCGTAGTCTGTCTTGCTATTACTGCAATACTATATACCCTGATTCTCTATATTGCGGGATATTATACTTTTGTTGACCGGAAGTTTACGCTTGTTGAAGTATTTATCTGTATGATGTATAAACCGGGTCTTATGATTCCTGTGATCATTACCATGATATTATCTATATTCTTTTTCAGGATGTTGATAGTAAAGGTTCTGTTGGCTGTGGGAGCATTTCCAATGCTGGTGCTGGAAGTGGTGATTTTTCTTCATACCTTATATTATCGTGAACTAAAGGGAGAATTGCAGGAGGATAAGTATGCGCATCTTGTGAGAAAAGATGCCGGTGATGCTAAGAAAGGAGCATAGCGCAGAAATATGATGACCAGTGAGATAAAAGAGCATTTGGTAAAGGATATCATTCCTTTTTGGAAATCATTAAGAGATAATGAATTTGGCGGATATTACGGATGGATGGATTATCAGCTTAAGCTTGACAAAAAAGCAGTTAAGGGATGTATTTTAAACAACCGTATCACCTGGTTCTTTTCCAATGCTTATATGCTGCTGAAAGATGAAAGTCTTCTGGAAGAAGCGAAACACGGATTTACTTTTATGAAAGAACATTGCATAGACAGAGAAAGGGGAGGAGTTTTCTGGTCCATGCAATATAACGGAGAGCCGGAGGATACTACAAAACATACGTATAATCAGGCATTTGCCATTTATGCTTTGTCTTCCTATTATGAAGCCTCCGGGGATGAAGAGGCCCTTGAGATGGCCAAAGAACTGTTCCATATTATTGAAGAGAAATGCACTGATGAATATGGATATAAAGAGGCCTTTGACAGGAATTTCCAGGAAATTGAAAACGATAAACTTTCAGAAAATGGTGTGATTGCTGAAAAAACCATGAATACCCTGCTTCATGTATTTGAAGCATATACGGAACTGTACCGTGTATCCCCCATGCCGGAAGTAAAGGCAAGGCTTAAATGGATCATGGATACTTTTGCGGATAAGGTATATAATCAGGAATTGCACAGGCAGGAAGTATTTTTTGACAAAACTATGAATTCTATTATCGATCTTCATTCATACGGTCATGATATTGAAACGGCATGGCTGATAGACAGAGGCGTAGAGATTCTGGGTGAAAAGGAATATGAAGAAAAAATGCTGCCCATTACAAAGGATCTGACGGCACAGATTTATAAGACGGCTTTTAACGGGCATTCTCTTGCTAATGAATGTGAAAAAGGCGTTGTCAATACTCACCGTATCTGGTGGGTACAGGCAGAAACAGTTGTAGGATTTTTAAACGGATGGCAGCAGGATCCTGCAAAAACTGAATATCTTGACGGGGCAAAAGCGGAATGGGAATTTATTAAAAAATATGTAATTGATAAGAGAAGCGGCTCCGAGTGGTTTTGGGAAGTGGATGAAGAAGGAAAGCCTTTTGAAGGAAAACCCATTGTGGAACCATGGAAATGTCCTTATCACAATGGCAGAATGTGTTTTGAGGTAATCAGAAGATTAGAAAAATAAAATTTTGAGGAGGAAAATATGCTGCATAAAAAGTACAAAGAAGAGCTGCAAAAATATGAAGCTCTGCTTAACAGAAAAAATGAAGTAGATACAGAGTTTTACAATGGCATTTATGACAGATATAAGTACCCTGTACTTACCAGAGAACATATTCCCCTTACCTGGCAGTACGACCTGAACCCGGAAACCAACCCGTATTTTATGAAGAGACTGGGAATCAATGCCGTTTTAAATGCAGGCGCTATTCTGTTAAATGGCAAATATTATCTGGTTGCCAGAATAGAAGGGGATGACAGAAAGTCATTTTTTGGCGTGGCAGAAAGTGATAACGGAATAGACGGATTCCGTTTTTGGGATTATCCTATTCAGCTTCCGGATACCTGTCCGGAAGAGACCAATGTATATGATATGCGCCTGACCCAGCATGAAGACGGCTATATTTACGGGGTATTCTGCTCAGAGAGTAAGGACACTTCAGTAAATGACCTGTCTGCAGCCGTGGCTGCAGCCGGTATTGTAAGAACCAAGGATTTAAAGACATGGGAGAGACTGCCGAATTTAGTGACATTACATTCGCCACAGCAGCGGAACGTGGTGCTGCACCCTGAATTTATCAATGGGAAATATGCTTTTTATACCAGGCCCATGGATGATTTTATTGAAACAGGATCGGGTGGAGGAATCGGTTTTGGTCTATGCGATGACATTACTCATGCAGTCATTGATGAAGAGAAAATGACCAGCCTCCGTAAATACCATACTATTACTGAAGCCAAAAATGGTGCAGGAGCAGTACCCGTTAAGACAGAAAAAGGATGGATTCACATTGCCCATGGGGTAAGAAATACGGCAGCCGGACTGCGCTATGTGATTTATGCTTTTGCAACGGATTTAAAAGATCCCTCCAAAGTGATCGCGCAGCCCTCAGGACTTCTTATAGGGCCAAGAGGCGATGAAAGAGTCGGAGATGTTTCCAATGTAGTATTTACTAACGGCGCCATCGTAAATGAAAAGGGTGAAGTATTCATTTATTATGCTTCCAGTGATACCAGAATGCATGTAGCAGTTACCAACATAGATAAGCTGATCGATTATGTATTTAATACCCCGGAAGATCCTTTGCGGAGTGTGCAGTGTGTAGCCCAAAGATGTGATTTGATTCAAAAAAATCTTGAATTTTTATCAAGACAGTAATAAGCTAAATTTATAAAGCGGAAGGAGACATTATGAGCGAGATAAAAATGATTGCCCCTGTGGTAAAAAACGTGCCTTGGCAGGAGAGACCGGAGGGTCTTGTAGGAGCGCCTGTATGGAGATATACAGAAAATCCTATTATCGGACGTAATCCGGTGGAAGGCGTTGCCAGAATCTTCAATAGTGCGGTAATGCCTTATGGAGATGAATTTATTGGTGTGTTCCGTGGTGAACAGACAAACGGTATCCCTTATATTTATATGGGAAGAAGTAAAGATGCAATCCACTGGGATTTTGAAAAGGAAAAGATTCCCTTTACAGATGAAAATGGAAATCCTTTTATGCCCAGATATGCATACGATCCCAGATTAGTCAAGGTAGAAGATACCTACTATATTATCTGGTGTCAGGATTTTTACGGCGCATCAATCGGTATGGCTAAGACAACTGATTTTAAAACATTCACTAGACTGGAAAATCCGTTTATTCCATATAACAGGAATGCAGTATTATTTCCCAGAAAAATCAATGGGAATTATGTGCTCTTAAGCCGTCCTTCAGACAGCGGACATACACCTTTTGGTGATATTTTTGTAAGTGAAAGTCCCGACTTAGTATACTGGGGCAAGCACAGACATGTGATGGGAAAAGGAAATGAATGGTGGGAATCCGTTAAAATCGGAGGAGGCGCAGCACCTATTGAGACAAGTGAAGGCTGGCTGCTGTTCTATCATGGCGTAAGTGGGACATGCAATGGATTTGTATATTCTATTGGTGGCGCTATTTTGGATCTTGAGAATCCTTCTATTGTTAAATACAGATGTGAGAACTTCCTTCTGACACCTGAAGAGTGGTATGAAGAAAGAGGATTTGTTCCAAATGTCTGCTTCCCGTGTGCAACGATCCATGATTCTGAAAGTGGAAAGATCGCTATTTATTACGGATGTGCTGACAGTTATGTGGGACTTGCTTTTACACAGTTTGAAGATATTGTAGCATATATTAAGGAACACAGTGTTGTAACAGAATCTGATACGGAAATCGGAATCAGATAACATATGCACTCACATGTGCAAGAAAAGGGCTTGCAATAGAGCAGGCCCTTTTTATTCAATGGGACAGTTGATAAAGCGTACCGGTTTGGTAAGATAGGAGGAGTAAAAGATGGCATATAATGTGCATCCTCAGCAGGGAATGATCAATAGAGGAAATTGGTACAAAATAAAAGAATGCATGAAAAAAGCACAACAGGGAGACCCCATTATTACAGGATTTTTAGGAGGATCCATTACCCAGGGAAGCCGTTCTTCCACACCGGAGACCTGCTATGCATATTTGGTATATCAGTGGTGGAAGAATAAGTTTCCGCAATCGGAAGTGACTTTCATAAATGCCGGAATCGGAGGCACCAGTTCGCAGTTTGGGGTTTCCAGAGTGGAAGACCATCTGTTAAAATACTGCCCTGATTTTGTGCTGATCGAGTTTGCAGTTAATGATGATAATACAGAGTTTTTTAAGGAAACCTACGAGGGATTGATACGAAGAACTCTTTCTGATAAATGTGCACCGGCGGTAATGCTGATGAACAATGTAAAATATGATGACGGATTAAATGCGGAAGAAATGCATCTTCCCATAGCAAAGGCTTATGAACTTCCCATGGTCAGTATGAAGCATACCATTTGGCCGGAAGTTTCCTCAGGCAGGATCTTAAGGCGTGAAATTACACCGGATGATCTTCATCCCAATGATGATGGACATAAGCTGATTGCAGAAGTTATTACGACTTTCCTTGACAGTGTTTATGATGAACTGGAAGTAAAGGAAGAACCTTCAGATTTTGGAAAAGCAGGCTTGCCGTGTCCTCTCACGGATAATGCATATGAAATGTCTATTCGCTATCAGAACAATAACTGTACTCCCGTTATGCAGGGATTTGCAGAGGATAAGGAAGTACAAACGAGTATTTTAGATATCTTCAGAAACGGGTGGATAGCATGGAAAGAGGGAGATAAGATCTTATTTACCATCCATGGTACCGGAATAGCCGTGCAGTACAGAAAATCTGTAAACCAGCCTACTCCCATAGCAAAAGTAGTGGTAGACGGTAATGAAAATGATGCAATGCTGCTGGACGGCAATTTCGAAGAAGACTGGGGTGACTGCCTTTATATTGGCACCGTCAGAAAGCATATGGAAAATGGAGAACATACAGTAGAAATTACGATTATAGAGGCTCATGAAAATGATGTAGTGCCCTTTTATCTGGTGTCGGTAATCGGTTCTGAGTAATTGAAATGGAGTAATTATGGCTGCAAAATTATTATGGAATGATGAATGGGAATTTTGCGAATCCGAATTAAATGAGGAGAATCTGAAGATACCGGAGGAAGCATTATGGGAAAGAGTAGACATCCCACATGACTGGATGATCTATGATACCCATCATTTGTATCGTGACAGTATCGGATGGTACCGCAAAGAATTTTATAGTACAGAATGGGAACCGGAGGAAGAAGTGATCCTTCGGTTTGATGGCGTATACATGGATACGTCAGTTTTCATAAATGGTATGTTGGCGGGGGAATGGAAATATGGGTATTCTACTTTTGAGATAGAGGCCACTCCCTTTTTACAGAGCGGCCCAAATATCATTTATGTGAGAGTGGTATATAGAAATCTAAATACCAGATGGTATTCAGGTGCAGGTATCTATCGAAATGTCTGGTTCAAGACAAGAAACAGAAATCATATCGTATCAGATGGAATTTATGTTACACCCATAAGGCAGGAAGATGGTAGTTGGAGAGTAGAAACAGATACGGAGATCGTGCTGGATGCTGCTAAAGGGCAGAGCAGCTTTTCCATAAGGCAGCGTTTAACAGATATGCAGGGGAATCTTATAGCAGAAGATGAAAAGCATCCGGCGGAAATGCAGGGCAGCAGGGTCATCGTCAGCCAAAGTATTGGCCCTGTGGAATCGCCCATATTGTGGGATATTGGAAAGGGCAATCTGTATTGTCTGGTAACCCAGCTTCTATTGGGAGACAGGATACTGGAAACCGAAGAACAGAATATTGGTTTTAGGACAATGGAATTTTTGCCTGATAAAGGGTTTATGCTTAACGGAAGAAGAGTAAAGGTAAACGGCGTCTGTGAGCATCATGACCTGGGGGCGCTGGGAGCTGCATTTAATAAGGAAGCAGCAAGGTACAGGCTGATGAAGTTACGCAAAATGGGTGTAGTGGCAATCAGAACTGCCCATAATATGCCGGCGCCTGAACTAATGGATCTGGCAGATGAAATGGGATTTCTGGTTATGTCAGAGGCTTTTGACATGTGGGAGAAACCAAAAACTACTTATGATTATGCAAGGTTTTTTAATGACTGGTATGAAAAAGATGTAGCTTCATGGGTCAGAAGAGACAGAAATCATGCAAGCCTTATGATGTGGAGCATTGGAAATGAAATACAGGATACTTTGGTAGAAGGACGAGGAGTGGAGATTACCATCAGTCTGAAGGAGGCCGTAAGGCATCACGACTATAAAAAGCATGCGCCTGTTACGGTAGGCTCTAATTTCATGAAATGGGAGAATCCTCAAAAATGTGCAGATATACTGGACTGCGTGGGATATAATTACTCAGAATACCTGTATGATGAGCATCATAGAGAGCATAAGGACTGGGTTATCTATGGCAGTGAAACCTCATCTATTTTAGCCAGCAGAGGTATCTATCATTTTCCTTTGGAAAAATCAGTTCTTACCGATGAAGATGAACAGTGTTCTGCACTGGGGAACAGTGTGACAGGCTGGGGAGCTTCAAGCTATGAATCGTGCATCTGTGATGACCGGGATGCTGATTATTCTTTAGGACAGTTTATATGGACAGGCTTTGATTATATTGGGGAATCTACGCCCTATGAAACGAAAAACAGTTATTTTGGGCAGCTGGATACGGCAGGATTTCCTAAGGATTCCTTCTATATTTTTCAGTCGGAGTGGACAGATTACAGGGAAAATCCTATGGTTCATGTATTTCCATACTGGGATTTTAATGAAGGACAGAATATTGATGTGCAGGTATGCTCTAATGCGCCCAAAGTAGAATTATTTTTAAATGGACAAAGTCTCGGCACTCACGAAATAGATCATGTGCATGGAAGAAATCAGATAGGAAGATGGCAGGTTCCTTATCAGGAAGGAAAAATAACAGCAGTGGCCTACGATCCGGAAGGCAGAGAAATAGCAAGGCAGACCAGATGCTCTTTTTCCGATACGGCACAAATCATGGCAAAGCCCAATAAGCATGAAATGCATGCAGACGGCCAGGATCTTGTTTTCG
This sequence comes from uncultured Lachnospiraceae bacterium, assembly GCA_964614185.1. GTDB lineage: Bacteria > Bacillota > Clostridia > Lachnospirales > Lachnospiraceae > Suilimivivens. The sequence goes on along the minus strand of CAZTKJ010000020.1, from coordinate 8,972 downwards.
TAGAAATCAGCGCATATGATGAACAGAAAAATCCGGTGGAAAATGCCAATAACCGTATTCATGTGGATGTAAAGGGAGCAGGAAGACTGCTGGGACTTGATAACGGAGACAGCGCAGATTTCGATGCATATAAGGGCAAAAGCAAGAGACTGTTTGGAGGCAGACTTTTAGCAATTATTGGAAGCAGGACAGTTCCGGGAGAAATAGAAATAAAGATTTCTTCTCCGGGACTAAAAGACTGCCTTTTGACACTGCAGGCGCTTCCGGCAGGAGAAGCAAAGGGAATTTCTGCCATAGAAGAAAACAGAGAATATCCCATTTATAGCGGAGGCTCCAAGGGAGAAGCGCTGGCGGAGGGGTATAAAGAAATACCCGTCAGGAAAATAGAGCTTAGGCCAAAGGGAGAAACGATCTTAACGAAACAGAATCCGGAAACGGAGGTTCTGGTTATAAGGCATCCGAACAATGCAGTCTATCAGACACTGGAGTGGAGAGCAGTGAATGATACAGGAATTGATGTAAATTTCATAGAATTAAGTCCTTTTAAGGACGGTGTCAGAATTAAAGCATCCGGCGATGGGGCATTTCGGCTGAAATGCTTTTCGAGAAATGCAGGTTCCGGTGTCAGCGTACAATCCATGATAGAGATGAAAGCAGAAGGACTTGGCAGAGTTTATCTGAATCCTTATGAAGAAATTCCAACAGGCTTATGCGATTCCAGAGCAGAGAAGGTGAAAGAAGGAATTGAGCATGGAATTAATTTCTTAGGATGTCCAAAAGGTCAGGGGGAAAAAGAATGTGCTATTGGCTTTACCGGAATTGATTTTGGAAGCTACGGTTCAGATGAAATTACTCTTTCTATCTTTGCAAATACCAATGATCCTGTTACTTTCCGAATATGGGAAGGGGATCCGAAGGAGCCGGGAAGCGAGCTTTTAGCAGACTGCTTTTATCATAAACCCCCTAAGTGGATGGTCTTTCAGGAACAGTCCTATAAGTTAAAGAAACGGATGCAGCAAAAAGCTGTCTTATATCTGGCAACGGATGACAGCTTTCAGCTTAAGGGAATCCGGTTTGAGAAACAGGAAAAAGCCTATGCCCGTCTTCTGGCAGCAGAATGTGATTGTATTTATGGCGACAGCTATGAAATAAAGGAAGAAAAGGTAGAGAAGATAGGAAACAACGTTTCTCTGGTCTTTGAACATATGGATTTTGGAAAGAAGGGAGCAGGCGCCATAACCATAAGCTGCCGTTCTTATCAGAAACTGAATCCTATACAGATCCGGTTTGCAGGGGATATGGGAAGCAGTGTTCAGATGATCGAGGCAGAAGCAAGTCATGAGTATGGGATGCAGACCTTTAAACTGGAAAAGTTACAGGGAAAAGGGACGCTGAGCTTTATTTTCCTTCCGGGAAGCTGTTTTGATTTTGACTGGTTTCAATTTGAGGAATAAGAGTCTATGAACAGGAAAGAGAGGACATAACTATGTTTCGCGATGATTTTGCATGGGGTGTGGCAAGCAGCGCTTATCAGATAGAAGGAAGAGAAGAAGGTGATGGCTGTGGCCGGAGCATATGGGATACTTTTGCCAAAGAAGGCAGGATCTTAGATAAAAGTGATGCTAAAACAGCCTGTGATCATATGCATAGATACAAAGAAGATTTTGCATTAATGCGGATGCTGGGAATCAAAGCCTATCGTTTTTCCATGAGCTGGGCCAGGATCCTGCCGGAAGGAACAGGCAGAGTAAATGAGAAGGCTATTGCTATGTATAGAGATATGATCCTGGAAATGAGAAAGAATCATATTGAGCCGTATATTACTATGTATCACTGGGAATTTCCCCAGGCTTTGGAGGATAAAGGCGGCTGGTTGAATGAAGAGGTCATACAATGGTTTGGAGAATATGCAAAAGTAATAGCTGAGAACTTTTCAGATATCTGTGAATATTTTATTACTTTAAATGAGCCGGAATGTTTTGTAGGACTTGGTCATTTATCAGGCATTCATGCTCCCGGTAAAAAGCTGCCATATAAAGAAGTGTTCCAGATTGCCCACAATGCACTCAGGGCTCACGGACAGGCTGTTATCAATCTGCGGAAGTATGCCTGCAGGCCTATTAAAATCGGATATGCGCCTACCTGCAGCATGGCATATCCTGCAACCGACAGACCGGAGGACATTGAAGCAGCCAGAAAGGCGCTGTTTGGATTTTATCAGCCTATGAGTAACTGGACATGGAATGTGGCATGGTTTAACGATCCTGTTTTCCTTGGAAAGTATCCTGAAGAGGGACTTAAGAAATTTGCGGAATATCTGCCTGAAATTACAGAAGAGGATATGGAGCTTATTTCCCAGCCCGTTGATTTTATGGGACAGAATATTTATAACGGTTATATGATACGGCAGGGTGAGGATGGTGAGCCTGAAGATGTATACAGGCCGGCAGGATCACCTAAGACAGCGGCTAACTGGCCGGTAACGCCGGGCTGCTTTTACTGGGGAGTACGGTTTCTTTATGAAAGGTATCATATGCCGCTTTATATCACAGAAAATGGCATGTCCTGCCATGATGATGTTTCCTTAGATGGCAGGGTTCATGATCCTAACCGGTTAAATTTTCTGGATCTGTATCTGTCGGCACTGCAAAAGGCTAATGATGACGGAGCAGATGTAAGAGGTTATTTCCTCTGGACATTCCTTGATAACTTTGAATGGGATAAAGGATATACAGAGCGTTTCGGTATCGTATATGTGGATTTTGCAACCCAGAAAAGAATTGTAAAGGATTCTGCATTCTGGTATCAGAAAGTAATTGAATCCAATGGAAAAGAATTGACAATCAATAAGAAGGCAAGGCCTGTTTTGTTTTTAGATCCTGTCTTTAAGGAGATGATTTGGGGCGGCAGCAGACTGCAGGATCAGTTTGGCTATGAGATCCCGGGGGATCATACAGGGGAGTGCTGGGCAGTTAGTGCACATCCTAATGGAGACTGTGTAGTCCGGGAAGGCATCTATCAGGGCAGAACTCTTTCACAGCTTTGGAGAGAAGAACCTGAACTGTTCGGCAACAGTAATCTTGACAGATTTCCGTTGCTGGTTAAGATTATTGATGCAAAAGAAGATTTAAGTATTCAGGTACATCCTGATGACACTTATGCCGGAGAGCATGAAAACGGATCTTTGGGAAAGACGGAGTGCTGGTATATTTTAGACTGCCTTAAGAACGCTTCTCTGGTAATAGGCCATAATGCAAAATCCAAAGAGGAATTGGAAGATATGATCCGTCAGGGCAGATGGACGGAGATGATCCGTGAGGTACCGGTAAAGAAAGGAGATTTTATCCAGATCGATCCCGGTACAGTACATGCCATCAAGGGCGGCATGATGATTTTGGAGACTCAGCAAAACAGCGATATTACTTACCGCGTTTATGACTATGACAGATTGACAGAGGGCAAGCCGCGCCAGCTGCATATAGAGCAGAGCATTGATGTAATTACGGTTCCGGCGCCATCTGCTAAGGACAGCGTAAAAGAAACGCCTGATCTGCCGGAAAATACCATGAATGAATTGATTTCATGCAGCTATTACAGAGTGTGGAAATTAAATGTAAAGAAGCAGATGTCTTTCTGGCAGACTTATCCCTTTTTGATCATGAGCGTTATCGAAGGAGAAGGGCTGATAGGCGGAGAGGTCATTAAAAAAGGCGATCATTTTATTCTTCCTGAAGGCTTTGGAAAGGTGGATATGCAGGGAGAAATGACAATCATAGCTTCTTCTATAAGATAGTATATGTTGAAAGCGAGGGAAACACATGATTAACGAACAGTATAAAAAAATGTTACAGGGGAAATCGGTTATCAGAGAACTGTCTGAGGCTGCAACTGCAAGGGGAAAAGAAATCGGATACGAAAATGTATTTGATTACAGCCTCGGCAATCCTTCCGTTCCCGTACCGGAAGAGTTCACAAAAACAATGCTCCATCTGCTGGAGAATAAAAGTTCTATGGAACTTCATGGATATAGTCCCAGCCTTGGAATCCCTTCCGTAAAAGAGAAGATAGCAGCTTCTTTGAATAAAAGATTTGGAATGGACTATGAAGGAAACCATATCTTTCCCACTACAGGAGCAGCCGGAGCCATTGCCCATGCTGTTCGCTGCGTAACGAAACCCGGTGATGAAGTGCTTACATTTGCCCCTTATTTTCCGGAGTATAACTTCTATATCAATATGACGGGAGCCGTTTTAAAAGTGGTTCCTGCCAATACGGAAAATTTTCAAATCAATTTTGAAAAACTGGAAGAGCAATTTAATGAAAAAACAGCAGCGCTTTTGATCAATACGCCGAACAATCCTTCAGGTGCAGTATATAGTGCGGAAACGCTGAAGACCCTTTCGGAGTTTCTTAACAGAAAGCAGAAAGAATACGGGCATGATATTTTCCTTATCTCAGATGAGCCTTACAGAGAAATCGTATTTGGCGGGGTAGAGGCGCCTTATGTTTCAAAATTTTATGATAATACGCTGTCCTGCTATTCTTATTCAAAATCCCTCTCTCTCCCCGGTGAACGTATCGGTTATGTAGCAGTAAATCCCAAATGTAGGGATGCTGCACTGATCAGCGCTATGTGCGGGCAGATCTCCAGAGGTATCGGACATAATTGTCCGCCTTCCATTATACAGCTGGCAGTAGCGGAAACGCTGGATACTACTTCTGATATGAGCGTTTATGAAACCAATATGAATATATTGTATAAGGAACTGAAGGAACTGGGATTTTCCTGTATCAAACCCGGCGGAACCTTTTACATTTTCCCTAAGGCGCTGGAGGAAGATGCCGTTGCTTTCTGCAAAAAAGCTTTGAACTATGATCTGGTGCTGGTACCCTCTGACAGCTTTGGAGTGCCAGGGTACTTCCGTATGGCATATTGCATTGATACGGAAAAAGTGGAGCGTTCCCTTGAAGCGCTTCGCAGATTTGTAAAGGAAAACTACGCATAGGATGCTAGAAATACAGAGCTTTGAATATATTCCTAATGTAAAGTTTATTTGGGAGGATCAAAAATGATAGAATTTTTACAGGCATTGTTGTTTGGCATTGTAGAGGGGATTACAGAGTGGCTTCCTATCAGCAGTACCGGACATATGATACTGCTTGATGAATTTGTAAAGCTGGATGTTACTCCGGAATTTTGGGAAATGTTTCTGGTGGTTATACAGCTGGGAGCAATTTTAGCGGTAGTGCTTTTGTTTTTTCCTAAAATCTGGCCTTTCGGCAGAAAGAACAACAATAGCGCTGCTACAGGGATTCTTGCTTACTGCAGACGAGATGTCTGGGAACTCTGGTTTCGCATTATTGTTGCCTGCCTTCCTGCGGCAGTAGTGGGAATTGCGTTTGATGAATTTTTGGAAAAATTATTTTACAATAGTATATGTGTGGCTATTATGCTGATTCTGTTCGGCGTTGGCTTCATTATTATTGAAAACAAAAATCAGAGAACGGCGCCTAAAGTGAATTCTTTGAATGAAATTTCTTACAGGATGGCGCTGGTAATCGGAATGTTTCAATTAATTGCCGCTGTTTTTCCGGGGACTTCAAGATCCGGAGCAACGATTTTAGGAGCAATATTGATCGGAGTATCCAGAACAGTGGCAGCAGAGTTTACTTTTTTCCTTGCTATTCCGGTAATGCTGGGGGCCAGTCTGCTTAAAATAATAAAATTTGGTTTTTCTTTTACAGGAAATGAACTGATGATATTAATGACAGGCATGGTAACAGCATTTCTTGTTTCCATTTTGGTTATTAAGCTATTAATGGGATATATTAAAAAGCATGATTTTAAAGTATTCGGCTGGTATCGGATTATTTTGGGAGTGGTCGTATTATTATATTTTGGCATTGTTAAGTAAATAACATTAATTAGTTGACAATTTGCAAATTATAGAGTACACTCCAATAAAAAGTTATTTATTGAATTTGTTTATAAGAGTAATTAGTGTCTTATGTGAAAGGAGTCATTATAATGGCAGAGACAAAGAAAACAGAAGTTAAGGAAGAAGCTAAGAATCCGGTAAAAGAAACTGAAGAAGTTAAAAAACCTGCAACAGCTAAGAAAGCCGTAGCAATCAAGAAAGTACCTGTAAAAAAGACGGCAGTAAAGAAAACAGCAGATAAGCCTGCAAAACCTGTTAAGGCAGCAGAAAAGGCACCTGCTAAGAAAAGAGCTGTAAAGGCTGCTGCAGCGAAAGTTACAGAGGCTGTTCATTTTCAGTTTAGCGGAAAATCATATACATCCGAAGATCTGGTAAAGATTTGTAAAGATGTCTGGAAATATGATTTAGACGGCAAGGAAGAAGATTTTAAGACCGTTGAACTGTATGTAAAGCCGGAAGAAAATACTACATATTATGTAATCAACGGAAATATTACAGGAAGCTTCTTCATTTAAGCACTCAGTAAATCAGCACTAAAACGGCAATTTAAAGTAAAAATGTGTAAACAGGCTCTGCAGATGCAGAGCCTGTTTTATTATGCAAAAGAGTGAGCGCTGCAAAGCGCGGCGTCCGTTGTTTTAGAATTTAGAATTTTTTAATAATTATTTTTTTACATATGTGTTGACAATAAATAGGGTAAGTGATATTTTAGGTTAAGAAGATGTTAGCACTCTAATGAGTTGAGTGCTAACAAAAATAAAAGATAATAGAAGGGAATGATGGAAATGCAGTTAGATGAAAGAAAAATAAAAATCATGCAGGCCATTATCCGGAATTATCTTGAAACAGGCGAACCGGTAGGAAGCCGGACCATTTCTAAATTCACAGATTTGAATCTGAGTTCTGCTACGATCCGCAATGAAATGGCAGATTTGGAAGAAATGGGATATATCTTACAGCCCCATACCTCTGCAGGACGCATTCCATCTGACAAGGGATATCGATTATACGTAGATACCATGATGGAAGCAAAAGATAAAGAACTGGAAGAGATGAAAGAGATGATGCTTGAGAGAGAAGATAAGATGGATAATCTCTTAAAGCAGGTGGCTAAACTTCTGGCGGTTAATACAAATTATGCTTCCATGATTTCTGCGCCGGCAGTACAAAAAAATAAATTAAAGTTCATACAGCTTTCCAAAGTAGATATCAACCAGCTTCTGGCTGTTGTGGTAATGGAAGGTAATGTGATTAAGAATAACATTCTTCATGTATCTGACGAGCTGAATGATGAGACTATTCTGAAACTGAATATTCTGTTGAATACGCATCTTAACGGCCTGGCAATAGAAGAGATCAATCTGGCTATGATCACGGAATTAAAACATCAGGCAGGCATCCACAGTGCCATCATCAGTGATGTAATAGATGCCATTGCCAAAGGTATCAGAGCCGAGGAGGATTTGGAGATCTACACCAGTGGTGCCAATAATATTTTTAAATATCCGGAGCTGGCAGACCAGCAAAAGGCCAGTGACATTATTAATACTTTTGAAGAAAAGCAGATGCTTACGGAATTAGTTAATGATACTTTGGCAGATGAATCCGGTACCGGAATTCAGGTATATATCGGTAATGAAACGCCGATTCAATCTATGAAGGACTGCAGCGTAGTGACGGCAACCTATGAGCTGGGTGAAGGAATGCGAGGAACGATCGGCATTATTGGTCCCAAACGTATGGATTATGACAAAGTAATCGGAACATTAAAAACCATCACACATCAGCTTGATGATTTATATAAGAAAAAATCATAGCGAAGAAAGGGATGAGGTATATGGCAGAGGAAAAAAAAGAGGATATACAGGAAAATATATCCACAGAGGAGACTGTGAAAGATATTCCGGAAACAGAAGAAAACATTTTGGATCCTGATACAGAAGAAGTAAAGGAAGACAAAGAAGCAGAAGCTGAAGAGGATTCAGCAGAAGAAAGTCAGGAAAATAAAACTGACAAAAAGCTTTTTAAGAAAAAGCAAAAGGCTGATAAAAAACAGGATGCCATGAAAGAAAAGATTGAAGAACTGGAAGACCGGGTGAAACGCCAGATGGCGGAATTTGACAATTTCCGTAAGCGTACGGAAAGGGAAAAGTCAGCCATGTTTGAAACAGGAGCCAAGAGCGTAATAGAAAAAATTCTTCCTGTAGTGGATAATTTTGAAAGAGGCCTTGCAAGTATTCCTGAAGAAGAAAAGGGAAATCCTTTTGTAGAAGGAATGGAGATGATTTATAAACAGCTGATGGATGAATTTGAAAAAATGGAGATAAGGCCCATTCCTGCCGTAGGTGAGGAATTTAACCCTGAATTCCACAATGCAGTCATGCAGATGGAAAGTGACGAATATGAATCCGGCATTATTGCCAGGGAACTGCAAAGGGGATATACCTACAGGGAAAGCGTGGTAAGACATAGTATGGTAGCAGTAGTAAGTTAGAGATTAAAGAAAATGATATAATTTTAGGAGGAGACAATCATGAGCAAAATAATCGGTATTGATTTAGGAACAACAAACAGCTGTGTAGCAGTTATGGAAGGCGGTAAGCCTACTGTCATTGCAAATGCAGAAGGAGCAAGAACAACACCCTCTGTTGTTGCATTTACTAAAACAGGAGAAAGACTGATTGGTGAACCGGCAAAACGTCAGGCAGTAACTAATGCAGAAAAGACTATTTCTTCTATTAAGAGAGACATGGGTACAGACAGAGGACGCAACATTGATGATAAGAAATATTCACCTCAGCAGATCTCAGCTATGATCCTTCAGAAACTGAAAGCGGATGCAGAGAATTATCTGGGCGAGAAGGTGACGGAGGCTGTCATCACAGTGCCCGCATATTTCAACGATGCACAGAGACAGGCGACCAAGGACGCAGGTAAGATTGCAGGTCTGGATGTGAAGCGTATCATCAACGAGCCTACGGCGGCAGCGCTGGCTTACGGCCTCGACAATGAAAAAGAGCAGAAGATCATGGT
>CAZTKJ010000019.1:0-58794 GCA_964614185.1 uncultured Lachnospiraceae bacterium | reverse complement strand
TCGTTTGCCCAAATTTCTTTTGTGCAATCTGCCATGCAACAGTTCCAATCAGAGCCTTTGACTACCTAATCCTATTTGGGGTTCATAAAAAACGCCCTTTGCTGTCTGCAAAGGGCGTATAAACGCGGTACCACCTTATCTTATCACTTTAAAGCTGCTGAAATTTTCCTTGGAATACTTCAAGAGCCTTATCCTGTAACGTGGATAAAACGTGAGAACCTACCCGCCATTATAAACTGCATATAACAGTTTCAGTTCTCCGGTTCCAAAGCTACCTTCTCTGTATCTTTCTTCTGATGCCCTTTCAGCCTGGAGGCACTTCTCTGTAGAAGAGAATACAGATACTCCTCTTTATCACAACCTTTATGTTTTTAATTAATAACATATTAGTAGGGGTTTTCCTATTTGTCAAGCCTGTTTTTCAGTGTATTTCTATTTCTGTGATCTTTTTTATTTCCCGGCATCCTTCCGGGAGGGAATCAGGTCTTTTCCCTGACTGGGCCGTAAACACATAGATGCTTTTTATCCCATAGGCGGCAGAACCTGCAATATCAGCTTTATATTCGTTTCCGATCATAACTGATTCTTCCTTCTTCAATCCATATTGCTTGAACAGTGTATCATAGAAATGAAAAGAAGGTTTCTTCACTCCCACATCAGAAGAATATAAAATACCGTCAAAGTACTCATGAAGCCCCAGCATCTTCATTTCCGGCTCCGTAAACATGCGCTGGGCATTGGAGAGAAGATAACATTTCTTTCCTCTTTCCCTAAGTTTTTGTAACAGCTTGGGAACACCCTCATAAAGCCGGATATAACTTGAAGACAGACTGCGGAATACCATACCAAGATATATGATCTTCTCCTCATCTTCTTTAATTCCCTTGTTTTTCAGCAAACTGTCAAAGACTTTTTCCAATTGTATTTCTATTTCATTTTCCGGGATTCCGTCATCATGAAACTTATCTCTTGCAAGAAGCAGCTTCCTTTGGATTTCTTCAGATTCCAATCTCTTATACTCTTTTCTGAGACTTTCCGGTGTATATTCTGCACCCATCATGGAAAAAATCATTGCCATATTTTTCCACAGAGATGCTTTTGCCTCATTGGTATGGATATCCACCAAGGTGCCATACAAATCAAAAATATAATTTGTCATTTCCCCTCGCTATCCTCTTTCTTCTCTAAACACTGTATTTGATGATCAACAGTTCAACACTCATATGATCATTCATTCTTCCCGTCTTAATGGCTTCCTCCGCTTCCACACAGGACTCTACTGCTTCCCTCAGACGTTCCTTCGTAAATCCTGCTGCCTGAGAGACATACTTACCGGCAATAAAACCCGGCAGTCCTGCTTTTTCACCGATCACTTTATTGGAGAAGCCTTTCTGCTTAAGCTCCTTTACCTGCATCAGCATATGGAACTGTCTGGTAATCAAAAACAAAATCCGCATAGGCGGCTCTTTTAGCGAAAGCAGTTCATAATACAACTCCAGCGCCTTTTTTTGCTTCTTTTCCGCAATAGCTCCTACCATGTCAAAAATATGGCTGCTAATGCGCTTTGTACAGATTTCTTCAATATCTTCCATTTCCACAGAATCTTTGTAAAGACAATAACAAAACAGCTTTTCCGTTTCCTTGCGGATATTCTCCATATCAGTGCCGGTCTTTTCCAGAAGATAATTTAATGACGCCTGTGAAATGTTCTTTCCTTCCTTTTTCATCATGCCGAGAATCCAGCGCTTCAAAGTTGCTTCATCCTGCAGCGTAAATTCAGCAGCATACCCTTTAGACTGCACTGCCTTATAAAGTCTGCTTCTCTTATCCACTTCCGTCTCCACAAAGACGATATAAGAAGTTTCTGCCAAAGAAGCCAGATAAGCAGCAATTTCTTCTCCCCCGCTTTTAAAAAGGCCGCTGTTTTCCAGTACGATCAGCCTCTTTTCCGCAAAAAATGGCATGGTTTCCGCAAGATCAATGAGCTCCCCTACAGAAACATCCTTCCCTTCATGGTAATAATAGTTCATGGTATCATCACCAACGATGGCGCTCTTTAATCTGTCTCTGTACTGCCTGCTAAGATAAGTCTCTTCTCCATAAAGCAGGTACACCTGCTTTAGCTGTCCTGTTTTGATATCATTGCTGATCCGCTGCACCTTTTACCTCACTGCTTTTTGTTTTCTGTTCCCTTAAAATAGTTTACCACAGCCATTATAAGTGTCAACCATCTCCTGCCGGCAGCTATTCCGAAATCTTAAGGGCCAGATAAAGCAGCACCGCATCTTTAAATCGCCGGGGATTTAAGCCGCTTCTTTGATAAATTCTGTTTAACTTGTACTGCAGCGTATTTTTATGTAAAAAGAGGCGTCTGCCTGTACCTGACAGGGACATATCCTCATCAAAATATGCTTTTATCAATTGCAGTTCGTCTTCTGAAAGAGAAGAAATTGTCTTTGACAGGAATTCATTTTTCTGCCACTCCTTCACCTGGGACAGAATCATCTCCAATTTCAGATCGTCAAACAAAAGGAAATCTTCAGATCCCGGGGATATGCTCTTTAGTGCTGTAAGAGCAGAGATATGGGAATCGGCAAGATTGTAAATAGAGCAGCTTTTTCCAACGGCAATTTTCAGGGTGGGGGCATTTTCCCTGGCAAACTGCCTGAGCATATAAGAATTTTTTTCAAAAGATTTTGTATCAATGACCGCAAGATATTCATTGGGATAATAGAATGTAAATAAAGTAATACCCAGCATATGAAACAGCACCGTTATCTTCTGCTCCATCATGGATAAATTAACGCCATGGGGCTTAGTTTCTGCCTTAATAAATATAAGTCTTTTATCTGTTTTTGTATTTACTTTAAATTCTTTCAAACAGGAATTCAGATATTCCATATTTTCAGTTGTGCCTTTTATAAATGAATCAATAACAAAATGTCTTTTGTCCGTCTGGCTGCGGCTTGTCATATTGATCTCTCTTTCACGGAAAAGAAGACTGGTGATACGCTCCGCCAGATGAGCATATTTCCTTACCTCATCCGGCTCACCGCTGATGCCTATAACTGCCAGAAACGTATTATTATAATAAACCGGCATATTGATTCCCTTTAAAGTCCCGTAAAAACTGTCATCGGATTCCACTTCAATGGTATTTCCCGTCAAAGCCGCCTTTTGGCCGATTTCATGAAATTCCCCGATTCTTTCGGGATTGGTGCTGGCAAAAATAATGCCTGAACGGTTTATAAAATTAATATCCTGTCCACAGACATCCTTGACGGTGTTTACCACCTGAAAAGCAAGGGTTTCATCCACTTTATTCATCATAATCCCTCTGTCTCCTTTTCTTTCGTTATTTCTATCTGAAAACATCATACCAAACCATGTTATATATAACAACATATTGCATAAATATATTAAAAATATATTACCTGTAACATTTCTTTATCTTTGTGGATTTTATATACTGGATTTATCAAAAACAGTTAAGAAGGAAATGGAGGAAAACTATGAAGACCGTAATCGCTATTGATTCTTTAAAAGGCAGTTTAAGCTCTATAGAAGCAGGAAAAGCCATTGCTGAAGGAATTCAGCGGGCAGATGCCCATGCTGAAATATTTATCCGTCCCCTGGCAGATGGCGGTGAGGGAACGGTTGACGCCCTGGTATACGGAATGAACGGAACAGTCTGCAACGTTACCGTTACAGGCCCTTTAGGCGCACCGGTAAACTGTGAATATGGAATCATTGAAGAAACGAAAACAGCAGTAATTGAAATGTCGGGAGCTGCAGGCATTACCCTGATCTCTGAAGAAGAGCGCAATCCCCTGCATACCACTACCTATGGTGTAGGTGAAGTCATTAAAGACGCCATTACAAAAGGCTGCCGCCGTTTTATTATCGGTATCGGAGGCAGTGCTACTAACGATGGCGGTGTGGGCATGCTTCAGGCATTAGGCTATGGTTTTCTGGACAAGGAAGGAAAACAAGTGCCTTTCGGTGCAAAAGGACTGGAACAGTTAAAGCAGATCACGGATACTTATGTCATACCGGAACTGGCAGAGTGTGAATTCAGGATTGCCTGTGACGTTACCAACATCTTATGCGGAGAAAACGGATGCAGCGCCATTTACGGACCGCAAAAAGGAGCCACTCCCACCATGATCATGCAAATGGATAAATGGCTGGAATCTTATGCGTCTCTTGCTAAGGAAAAATATCCAAAAGCCAATGCCAAACAGGCAGGCACCGGCGCCGCAGGAGGACTGGGATTTGCTTTTCTGACCTTTACAAACGCTGTCCTTGAATCCGGCATTAAAATTGTTCTGGAAGAAACACAGCTGGAAAAATACATTAAGGATGCAGACATTGTGGTTACCGGAGAAGGCAGACTGGACGGTCAGACCGCTATGGGAAAAGCTCCTGTAGGAGTTGCCAGACTTGCCAAAAAATATAATATTCCGGTAATTGCCTTTGCAGGAAGCGTTACCAAAGAAGCAGTGGCCTGCAATCAGAATGGGATTGATGCTTTCTTCCCTATTTTACGAAGCATCGTCACTTTGGAAGATGCCATGAAACCTGAAAATGCAAAAGCAAATCTTGCCGACACTGCCGAACAGGTATTCCGGCTGATCAACTTATAAAGGAGGAAGAAAAATGAACTGGGATTTTACTACAGTTGGTGCATTATGCGGTATGGTAATCGCCATTGTTCTGATCATAAAGAAAGTACAGCCTGCCTACAGTTTGATTTTGGGCGCGTTAATAGGCGGTATCATCGGCAGCGGAAATCTGGTGCTGACCGTAGATACTATGGTTGCCGGCTCACAGAGCATGATTTCTTCCGTACTGAGGATCATGACTTCCGGCATTCTGGCAGGTACCCTGATCAAAACAGGAGCCGCAGAAAAAATTGCGGAAGTAATCGTGCAGAAATTAGGAGAAAAACGGGCAATCATTGCCGTTTCCCTTGCCACCATGATCATCTGTGCCGTTGGCGTATTTATTGATATTTCCGTTATTACGGTAGCTCCCATTGCTCTGGCTATCGGAAAAAAAGCAGGATACAATAAACCTTCCCTGCTTCTTGCCATGATCGGAGGAGGAAAAGCAGGAAACATTATTTCCCCCAATCCTAATACCATAGCTGTATCGGAAGCATTTCAGGTAGATTTAACTTCCTTAATGCTCCGGAACATAATTCCTGCGCTCTTTGCGCTGGTCACTGCCATTATTCTTGCCACGTTTCTGTCTAAAAAACAGGGAGCCGTTGTAGACCAGCAGGATTTGGAAAACCGTGAGGGTAAAACACTTCCCACTTTCCTTCAGGCAATTGCCGGCCCTCTTCTGGTTGTAGTGCTTCTTGCACTGCGTCCGCTGTTTTCCATTGTGATAGATCCTCTTATTGCTCTGCCTCTGGGAGGCTTTCTCTGTGCTCTTGCATGCAAAAGCATAAAGAAATTCCGGGAATATGCGGAATTTGGCCTCAGTAAAGTGACAGGAGTTTCCATTCTGCTGATCGGAACGGGAACCATTGCAGGCATTATCAAAGCATCCGCCCTTCAGTATGACGTTATTTCTTTACTTGAAATCATGAATATGCCGGCATTCATCCTTGCTCCCATTGCAGGTATTCTGATGGCCGGAGCCACAGCGTCTACAACAGCCGGAGCCACCATCGGTGCGCAGACTTTTGCCGGAACACTGTTAGAAGCCGGAATCCCGGCATTATCCGCAGGAGCCATGATTCATGCAGGAGCCACAGTAATTGATTCTCTTCCCCACGGTTCCTTCTTCCATGCAACGGGAGGAGCTGCCAACATGAGTATTAAGGAAAGGATGAAACTGATTCCTTATGAAGCATGTGTGGGACTGGTGAGCACGGTGGCCGCAATTATTGTATATCTGATCCTTTAAAAATCTTTCTATCTGAAACAGGCAGGAGTACTTGGGGAGCAGCTAAGCTCCTTTTCCTGCCTGTTTTACGATTTATTTTGTGAAAGGAAGCATAAATTTTATACTTGACATAACTGCTGTATGTCTTTAAAATACAAACCATAAGAAATGAGTTTTTCGACCGTACAGCTATTGCTCAAGCGGCTTGCTCGTTTCTTTTTTTGTTCTTAAAATATCATACAGATACAGTTTCCCATCCTTTGCATGGCGCACCAATATTCTTGCCTTAAAAACATTGTACCTGGCCAATTCGCCTGCATCATCATAAACAGGTATTGCAAAACGTGTGTCATACCTGTACCAGCCGAATTTTGCATCTGTGTTATGCTTTTGCGCATAATTCTCTGCAAAAGTTTTATTTGTGGCAATTTCAATCATCTCCCTGATAATGCTTGAAGAATTTGCCTTTGCATACATATTTGCGCCCCTTAGCTCCTTTGTATCTTTGGAATGTGCAAACTCATCCGGAAAATCTGCACCTATATGTACCATATCTGATGTTTCTGCAATTTCCGCCCACTCCCCGATATATTCTTTCAGACAATCCTCAACAATGTTCCAGTCCACACTCCGTCTTCCTTTGAAACGCAGATTATTGATGACTACAATGCTTTTGACATCAGCATCCTTTATAATATCAACTTTTTTATCCATCATAGTTGCTCCTTATAACGTTTTTTCCCTGCCTGTTTTATGATTTGTTTTGTGAAAAGAAGCTCTTGATTTCTACGGTTTTTCCATCTGTTTGAAAGGTAAGGGCTCCGGTCTCATAGGTGATCATTACATTACTTCCGCATTCCGAAAGACGGTCAAGCAATTCTTCATACGGATGTCCGTAGGGGTTCGTTAGAACAATGATTTTAATACAATTCAACGATGAACCCTTTAGACAGAAAAAGGTGGGTTCAAATGAACCCACCTTGCATAATCCTATATTTTCAGCCATTCAAATACACTTATTTAATATATAATAATTCGCTGAGTATGCTGCTCAAATGCCTCCGGCTTAACCCAATACCAATATGGATTAACTGTTTCAGCGTATCTATAATTGTAACTGTATGCTTTAAATGTTGAATATGTTACAACATACTCGCCCTTACCATTAAACTTCAATTCCTCTGAACTAATAATCTTAGGTAAATCTTGATATTTTGGTCTACGCACTAAGATTTCACCATCACTTGTTTCTGATGAATCTAACTGACCACTCGAAATAAGTTGACCATTCTTTCGTACAGAATAGCTATAAACTCCTTCCATATAATCATATGACTTGATAGCGTTTATATATACATCAACATTATCTTGAATCAAAACCTCATCATATGAAGTCATATTGGATATCTCCGACCACTGTGCATACAATGTGATTGATGCTCCATCAGTATCACATAAGTTTTTAAACGATTCTTTGTTTTTGAAAGATTGTCCACTACCATCTGGCATTGTATTCCAACCAACAAACATTCGATACTTATCATAATAACTATACATGTGTGAAGCATAATAAGTGTATGCCACCATTGGTAGGTTGTAATTTACACCAATTCGACACTTCAATGGTTCCATTACACCCTTTACATTACCAGGATAATATTTATCATCACTATTTGGCTCAAAAACAACGGTGTATGTTTTGTATTCCCATTTAGCATAAAGAACTATATTACCTGTGGAACCTTTCTGAATACTTGTCACTCGTTTTGTTAACGCCGAATCAGAATACCATCCAACAAATCTTGCGTACTCATTTGAAAGACTTTCTAATACAATTGTATTGGTGTTCACATTATAGTTTCGAGGATTATTATTTACACAACTATATCCATTCATATTATATGAAATACTATAGTTGATTATATCCCATTTAGCATATAGCACAACATTTTCGCCATCATGCAAAGCTAAGTTCTTTACAGTTTGCTTATTTTGATAATTTGTACCTGTACCATCCTTTTTTGTATTCCATCCACTAAAACTATAACCTTTTCTTGTAAATTTATTATCTGACAATACATAGCTACTGTCATATTTACACTGTGACAATCCCTTTGTTATACCAGTTCCACCATTTGCATCAAATACTATATTATAATTAATTGGTCTCCATTTAGCTGTAAATGACTTATCCCCTGTCGATCCCTTTGGTATAGAAGTCACTTTCGTTTTTCCATTGTACCAACCCATAAAATAGTAGTTTTCTTTAACTGGATCTTTCAATGTGATGGTATCACTGAAATAGTTATAAACTTCTGGATTATTCGCATCATTTACTCCGCCATCCAAATCATAACTAACATGATACTGATTAATCGTCCACTGTGCATACAGCTTCAAACTTTTTCCTTTTATATCATATGTCGATATAGTTTCAGCATCCATTATTGTAGTTCCACTTCCATCTGGCATAGTATTCCACGAATAGAATATCGAACCCTTTCTAGAAAAAGTGTTCTTATTTAATTTAGACACATCGCCACTAATCACTTGATTTTTCATTGTTCCCGTGGCATCCGAAGCATTTTTATTAAAAATAACAGTATAATTAATAGGTTTAGCTGCAATTGTAAACTTAGCTACCTTTGAACCACCATAATTTCCAATACCGCGAATTGTTATCTCTGCTGATCCCTTTGAAACATTCTTATTGTATTCTACGATTTCGTAATCAGTCTTCTTGAGAGTCTCCTTACCAATCTTTACAGTAATATCATCCTTAGTAGGTCTAATCTCTTTTCCGGTATAGTATTGAGTTGCAACTGTTATTGTAGCCTTTGACATATCTGCCGAAACAAATCTAAAGGTCACTTCTTTGCTTCCCGGATAATTACCTCTTCCGTTTACATATGCTGTAATTTCTGCTCCTACAGGAATAATATCCTTGCTATCTACTTTCTCACCTTCAGCTCTTACAACATCCTTGTAAATCTTCTTCTTTGCATCAACAACTTGGGATACCATCACATCCTTGGCGTATTTATATGTGATATTCTTTTCGTAATCAGTTCCAGCGGCTAAAGCCTTACCATCGCTATCAGTCAATTTGATAGTTGGTTTGCAAATGCCAGCTTTATTCTGATATGTAACATCTCCTGATGTAATTGAAACATTATCGAGATTGCTTCCAGCTATTGCATAAGTCTTAGAAAGAGTTCCTGTATAATTTCCCTTTCCTGTTATCTTTGCAGTAGGCGTCTTTGTAGCAACACCATCATGTACTTTTGTATTATTTGAATAAGCTACAGTATAATCCGTTCCAAGTGTAAGCTCATTAGTTCCATCCATCAAAGTAACAGCTGGCTTAGAACCACCCTTCTGATATGTTGCTGATGCAACCGTCATAGTAAAGCCTGCCACTGGCTTAGGCTTGATTGTGAATGTCTTCTTAATAGTTCCAGTACAACCATTTACACCCTTAATTACAATTGTAGCATTCTTTCCTGCATTCACATTATTACTATAAGTAACTGTATAATGCGTTCCAAGATCAAACACTTCCTCTGGTGTGGTCTTAGTTGCTTTTTTATACACCTTTACTACTGGCTCTTTAGCTGTACCGTCATATGTCCAGTCTGTGTTAAATGTAACTGCCATCTTACTTATGTCAGTTCCAACAATCTTATAACTCTTACTTACTGAACCTGTGTAACCATTCACTCCGACAAAGTTTACTTTTACTGTTCCAATATTTACTGTGTCACCAACATACTCATAAGTGTAATCATAGGCTCTCTTTGCACTATCGCTCAATACATCATATGCTGACTTTTCAATACCCTGAAGGGTTACCTTTTCAGTTTTGCTCTTAGCAAATGTAACTGAACTGTTAGCTACTACTGGCTTAATATCGGATCCATCGTATGTGTAATTCTTTGTAACTTCTGCTCCAAATATGGCCTTCTTGAAGTCATATCCAGAAATCTTGAATGTAACTGTCTTTGTACCAATATAGTTACCATGACCAGTTATAATAATCGATGCAGTTCCGATATCGGTATTATTCTTATACTCAACTGTATAATCCTTATCTGCACCTTCTTCAAGCTTTATGGTCTTTCCATTCCAAACTTCAAGTGTACCCTGAATAATTTCCGAACCAGCATAAGGCTTTGCTGTCACATTCTTCACTGTCATTTTACTGATCAGTGTAGTAGTTGTTATCTTCTCATTAATTGTCTTTGTACCAGTATAATTGCCATATCCAACAATCTGAACTTCATAATCTCCAACCGCCTTATAAGCATCAGTTCTTGTGTCAGGATAAGCAAATTTATAATCTGTTCCAGACTTAAGTGTTACTGTCTTGCCATTTAAATCATATGTAACAGTAGTTGTGCCTTTCTGAACCTTCTTGCTGTTAAAGGCAAGGAATATATCGGCCGCATTTGCTGTACTTATATCAAGAGGTCTTATCTTAAATGTCTTTACTATAGTTCCAGCATAATTTCCTTTTCCTGTAATAGTTACAGTGGCATTACCTGCTTTTATATTATTTGCATATTTAACAGTGTAATCTGTATTCAGCTTTAATAAATCTTTGCCTTTATATACTCGTAGATTTGGAAATGTAACAACTGCTCCAGAATAATCCACATCGTTAATACCACGAGTCCACATATCACTAGGCACTGCGTCGGCATTTAAAAACTCTTCTTGATCTTGTTCAAGAATACCACCCCAGTTCTGTGACTCATCTATCACGAATATAGATATTGAACTCAATTCACTGTCTTTATAATTGTTTTTCAATGCAATAGCCTGTAAATTTAAATTCTGCTCTACTACAATTGCATCTTCATATAGCTTACCATTATTTCTTGATGGAGTTGTACCATCTGTAGTGTAGTAAATTTCTGCCCCATTAGTATCACAGCTTAAGAATAATAGGCTTCCTCTTTCTACTTGTTCCTCATTGCTTATGCTAAACTTAGGTTTTTCTACCTGATATATATTCAATCTTACTGCTGTTTTGCCATAAGAAAGAACAACATTCTCTACATAATCCGAATAACAATAAACTGTTACATTGTTACTTCCTCTAAATATCTCTCCCGTAATACTTGTAACTGTTTCCGGAATATAAACTCTCAATAGATTTTGTGAATATGCAAATGCCTGCTCATCAATAGTTTCTACTCCGTATGGCAATACTATCTCTGACAACGAATCACACTTACCAAATGCATTAATTCCAATTTTTCTGATACTTGATGGAATTTCAATTTCTGCCAGTTTCTTACAGCCATATAAAGTTAAATCTGGTAACTCTGTTAAATTCTGAGAAAGAATAATTCTAGATAAATTTTCACATCCATAAAACACGCCGTTCTCAAGCATAGAAACAGAATTTGGTATTTCGATTTTTTCTATGACATGATTATCACTAAATGCATATGCACTGATTCTTTCAACATTTTCACTAATGCTATATGTTTTTGCACTCTTTCCAGCTGGATATGCAATCAATTGTTTTCCGTCTTTATTAAACAGAACCCCATCTATTGAACTAAATGTAGTATTATTTACATCGACAGATATTTCTGATAGTTGTGGTGTCAAAAAGATAAATCCCTCGCCTAATTCATCGACTCCTGCGCCGATTTTGAGCGAAGATAATTTGTTACACTGTTCAAATGCCCTTTTACCAATTGTCTTAACACTATTTGGTATTACAACTGTTTTTAATCCTGTTCGAATGAAACAATAGTCACCTAAATCCTCGATAGAATTTGGCAACGCCAATGATTCTAACGAAGAACAATCACTAAAACACGACTCACCTACTCCAACTAATGTTGTAGGTAATGTGACACTTTTTACCTCAGACAAATCCGCAAAAGCGCGTCTAGAGATATAAGTAATTCCATTAGAAACTGAAATCTTTGTAATCATTGAGGCGTATTTTGTCCAAGGAGCACTGGATAAATAGTCACTCATGGCTCCAACGCCTATAATTTTCAACTCTCCGTAGCCACTAATTTCCCATGATATGTCACTGCCGCAATTGCCAGAATAAATTGCTTCATCCATACTCTTCCACTGTGCAAATAGCGTAGTATTCTGTGTGTATATCATGGTTTGGTCTTCCGTTATCTGTTCGCCACCACCTTTTTCCGTAAACCATCCCAGGAAATAATATCCTGTTCTACTTGCTGATGGTAATGGGCCAAACTTCTTTCCATAAACAACATCTATGCTGCTCTTCTCAGCTACACCTTTCTGTGCGTCAAATGATATCTTTATTGTGGCTTCTTCCCACTTTGCATACAATTTGTGATCTTTTGTTTCTGATACAATAGTTGTGGCTAAAACGATATTATTTCCCGCTGGGTCTTTAGTCCATCCTTTAAAGACATATCCAGGTTTAGTTGCTGTTGGCAAAGTACCATATTGCTCTCCGTAAGTTACTTCTTTTGAAACACTACCAACTAACTCTCCACCATTAGCGTCAAAAGTAACCGTATTGGGCAAAACCATCCACGTAAGAGTTCCTGCACATGATTTTTTCACTTCGTCAGTCCACGTCGGATCTCCATACGGATAATAAACTGTCGCTGTTACGCCAGACAAAGAAGTATAAATTTGAGGTGCTGGTCCTTTGAACACAACTTTTTGAACTTTAGAACCGTGTAGTATCCCTTCTTTCATTAGCTTTACATTTGCTGGTATCACAATTTCAGTTAATTGCGTATATCCAAATGCAGATTTATCAATCTCTCTTAAAGAATCAGGTAATTCTATGGTTGTTAATTTTGTATTGTAAAATGCACTATCCCCTATTTTTTGCAATCCTTCAGGCAATACAATATCCGTTAAATAATTCATACAAGAGAATGCAGAATTTCGGATTTCTACTAATGTGCTAGGCAATGTTATTTTCTTTATGTTCTCTCCATAAAACGAGTATGCTCCAATGCTAGTTATTCCTTCAGATATTTCTACTTCAGAAAAATAACCTGTTTGGGTCTTATCATTCCAAGGCGCAGATGATTTTGTCAGATTAGCGTCTTGCGTTGGTATCGAAACAAAATCTGGCATATCTCCGTATCCAGAAACAATTAATTTTCCATTTTTAATTGTATATGTAATTGAATCAGTAAGTTTTCCTACAAAATTCATATCAGAATCTAAGTATTTGTATTGTCTATTATACTTAACAGCATATGAAATCGCAGTTGAACCGCTTGAGGCATAAATTTTAGCGTTTGTAGGTAATGTTTCACTTGAATCATAAATCTCAACATTCTTATCAAAAAAGTAAATGCTGTCTAACTTATTGCACCCTGTAAATGCTCCATTTTTGATAATCTCACATAATTTAGGAATAGAAAAAGTAGTTAATTCTGAACAATTCCTAAACGCATAAGTATATATCGTCTTTAATCCCGTAGCTCCAGAAACAGCCTTTAAAGATTCGCAACCAAAAAATGCATGATCACCAATTTCTGTAACAGAATTCGGGATATTAATAGATTCCAATGAACTACATCCATAAAATGCATACATCTCAATTATAGTAACATTTGAAGGCAATGTAACATTTTTAAGTTTTTTGCAGTTATAAAATAAATGATGCGGAATACTGGTTAATTCTTTGGGAAGAACAACTGATTCTAGATTTGTACAGCCAGAAAATTCCGTGATACTCAATTCACCTACATTGCTTAAATCTACAGATTTTAAAGATGTACAATTATAAAATGTTAATCCAGATAATTTAGGAGCATATCTTATATTCACATCTGTTAATTTGGTAAATCCATAAAAAGACCCAGACCCAAGACTTTCTGTTACTGCAACTTCCACTGATGTTATTTCAGTTGAATAACTCTTCCATGGAGCATTATAGCTTGAGTCAGCAGAATACGATGCTGATTTTGTACCAGAAATAGTTAACTTATAATTTCCTGGATCGCCTGTAATTTCCCAATCAGCTGAACCAGTTTTTCCAAAAGCAACCAAAGCTCCAGAAGCAGACGACAATGCTATCTCTGATTCTTCCGTAATTATTTCAGTTTCAACTTCTAACGTTTCCTCTGAAACATTTAGTTCTTCATTAACATCTTCTGTGTCATTTTTTGATTCATCTTCTAAAGAATTATCACCATTATCATTTTCTTCAGATTCTTCACTATCATTAAATTTTTCTTCTTCGGAAAGATTATCATTTTCTTCATTTTCTAAATCATCTTCTTCAGCATCTTCTACTCCCACTTGCAATGCCTCAAGATTACTGTTCTCCTCTTGAACAACAATCTCTTCCGCGTATACTGGCACCTGTATCGAAGAAAACGTCACTAAAAAAGCAAGTCCCATGCTCAAAAATCGATTTAATAAATGTTTCTTCATATGTAAATCCTCCACTTTTTTAGTAAATGGGCATAATACACCTATTTTCCCAATAATAACATATATTTGAAACAATTGCCAGCGACAACTTATCTGATAATTCTGTAATTATATATACAAAAATAAAGCCAACCAAAGTGCTTCCGGATGCACTTTTATTCGCCTGCCCTTATCCCACCGTGATGGTGTATAATTCACCTTTGAATGTAAAATCCACGTTATCCTTATGAATAAGCTGTCACTTTCTCTATCATTCCACCCCATAATAGACGGATGTTTTTTCACATGATACAGAAACTTTGTATTTGCTACCATCTATGAAAGTGAACTCATATTTTTTGCAAAAAGCTTTCCACCCTCACCACCTTCCCATCCGTCCGAAATGTCACCGCTCCCTCTTCGCAAGTGATCCATATATCTGTTCCGCAGTCCTCAAGCCGCTCTGTCAGTTCCGCATGAGGATGCCCATAAGAATTGTCCTTTCCACAGGATATTACAGAATATACCGGTCGCTGATCTTCCAAGAACTCATCCGGCGTGGAATATCTTGAGCCGTGATGAGACACTTTCAGCACGGTGAGCCTGCCACTGTCTCTTATCTCCTTTAAAAAAATCATCATCTGCTTTTCTCCGCTACCCTCCACATCTCCGGTGAGCATCGCACTGAAATTCCCGTAATCCAGCTTCAGTACAATGGAGTATTCATTTGCTTCTCTATAAAAATCCCCTGATACGGGATGAAGGCAGGTGAAAGCCAGATCTCCTTTCACGATTCTCTGTCCCCTGCTGATGTAGGAAACCGGTATTTTCTCTTCCTTTGCAGCCTGCTCCAGAGCCAGGTAGCTCTCATTTCTTGCAGATATGGGAATATCTGGGAGTACCAGATTTTTCACCCGGATTCCCTCTGCCTTCCCCTTCTCCAAAAGCTCTCGGATTCCGTTGCAGTGATCCTCGTCCGGATGGGTCACAAAAACTGCTTCCAGTTGAGATGCTCCCTGATATTTTAAAAAAGGAATAATGCGGTATTCTCCCACACTGGATACAGAGGAACTTCCCCCGTCAATCAAAAAATGCTCTCCTCTTCTGCTCTCCACATAAATGCACTCTCCCTGGCCTACATCAAGAAAAGTAACTGTCAGCTCTTTTTTCCCCGGAAGGAACATGATAGATGCTCCACATATCACCAAAACCCATTTTTTCCATAAAGACAGTTTCTTTTGGCATACAATGACTGCCAATAAGACCAGCAGATAAATTCCTATCTGTATCTTCTCCGGTTTTCCCGGCAGTATTGTGTGAAAAGGCAGTTTTTCCGCAATAAGACAGGACTTTTCATAAACTGCCAGTATCCCTGTTATAAAGGAGGCCGTTAAGGTTTTTATTACCGGGATTTTATAAAAAAGAAGCAGCAGCATTCCGCCGGGAATCAACAGACTCATAAGGGGAATGATCATCAAATTAAGAATCATCCCATAGAGCGGCAGTTGATAGAAAAAGCATAACTGTAACGGAATTCCCGCCATGGTAATAGCAGCCCCTGATAAAAAGAAAACCCTTAACGCTGCCGGTTGTTTATCTGTATGCTTGACTTTTTCGGTCAACGCCGGTACTAAAAATCCTATTGCAAAGATACACCCGAAAGAAAACAAAAAGCTGCTGCTAAACAGATATAACGGCTGATAGATCAACATCAGAAGAGCTGCTAAAAATGCTGCCGTAATTCTGTCATAAGTACGCCCTCGCAAAAGCGCCGCCATATGAATCATAAACATAATGACAGCCCGCAGGGAAGATATGGAAAATCCTGTCATAAAACCATACAGCAGTATAACGACTACGGACACACATGATGTGAACTTTACAGGCAGTCCTGTCTTTCTTAAGGCTCGAAACAAAGCCATTCCAAGCAGTGAAATGTGAAGTCCTGAGATTGCCAGAATATGGGCAATTCCGTTTCGCTGGTAAAGAGCCTTGATCTCTTTATGGACTGCTCTCTTTTCTCCTAACAACATGGTTTTCATAACAGAAGCGTCTTCATCTGAGAGGGCATTTTCCAACACATCAGAAAAATACTTTCTGATCTCATAGAGTTTTTCCCCTGCTTTATTATAAGTATCTGTTTTTTCCTGAATTTCCGCTTGATTTAACCGAAAAGAAATTTTTAGAATATGATAATAAGATTCTGCATCGAATTGTCCCGGATTGGAGGGTCTTTCAAAATATCCAAGCTTCCCTTCCACTTTTATGGTACTTCCTATTTCCGGCAGGGACTGACCGGTTTTTAAATAACATATGACATTCTGTCTTTCAGGTCTTTTGTCTGTATTACACAGGCTGTCTTCAGAAGCAATCAGATGCAGATACACCACTTTTTGCTCTTTTTCCTCCTGTGTGATCCATTCCTTTTGATATACTTTCCCGACAATCGTTACTCTTTGTCCCTCCCCTGCTCTTTCCTCATCAGGAGGTCCATAGGCAAACTTTATCCCTATGTAAAGGAACAGAATCATTACAAGACAGACCATACTCAAAGGTCTTCTCCTCATAATACCTCTTTTCTTATTGTTTATTCCATCAGATCCAGATTTCTTTCAAATAATGTGGAGAGACTGATATTCTCTCTATAGTTGATATTGGTCTCCCCATTAATGGAAATCTGCACTTTATTGACATTTGATAACTCTGCCAGAGAATTTGTTATGGCATATATTGTTACTTCCGGTGTAGTATTATAAATCTGGTTCAGGAACTCACCATCTAAATTGACATAACAGATTCCATCCCTGATATTCACACTGATCACCTTTGTCTCAGGATTTATAACAGGATAAGTGGCATCATTTTGGGAAACGCCTGTGTCTGTCACCAGGGGACCTGCAATCAGTTCATCTACAATCAGTCTTTCCATGGAAATATTGCTGTTATAGACCTTTGTTCTGTAAACAGCTGTAAGACCGTTGCCGCTTTCATTTGCAAAATACAGCCGCAGACGCGCTTTTTCATAAGCGTTGATCTCATTTCCTGCATTATGAATAAAGGTATCATTGTTCATAACACCTACCACATTTCCCGATGCATCCGTAAGGGGCTGGGAGTTTACCAGAAAAGAAACATACTGCACTCCCGGCGCCTGCACCAATGTACGCACAATGGCGGCACGCATGAGAATTTCCGTAATGATCTCCTGCTTTTTATAATTTTCATCAAAATTCAAAAGCAGCTGCCCTTCTGAAAAACTGTAATCAAGCAAAGAAAAACCGGAAGCTAAGGGTGCATGATACTCCAACTTTTCAGGTACCGTTCCAAGCTGAAGAAGCAGCTCTTCCAATACAGTATCTATTTCTACACTTTCTGTCATATATTCACTGGACAGTACTCCGGTATTATCATAGTTCACATAATAAACCATGTACCCTTTCGCCTGTTCCTGCTCCTTTTGCTTTTCACAGCCTGCCATCAAAAGCGCTGCCAGGCAGACAGTCAGTAAAAGCATCATTCTTTTCTTCTTTAACATATTGTCTGCTCCTCTACAAACTCACATGAGTAAGGGGAATTTTTACAAGGAATGTTGTTCCTTCCCCTAAAACGCTTTCTGCTTTAATGGAACCTCTGTGTAAAAGCACTGCATTTTTGGTAATGGCAAGTCCCAGTCCTGTGCCACCGATTTCTCTGGAATGTGACTTATCCACACGGTAAAAACGTTCATAAATCTGTGTCAGTGATTCTTCCGGAATGCCGATTCCTGTATCTGCCACCTCTACCGTAAAGAATTTGTGGTCTGCATCCACTGTCACTGTCACTTTTCCCTGCTCTTTATTGTATTTAATTGCATTTTCAATAAGATTCGTCAAAATCAGGGAGATTTTCACCTCATCCACTTCTGCCGTCACTTCCCGGGTGCTGACAAGTAAAAGCTCCACATCACTCTTTCTGGCAATAGGACGCAGCCGCTTCAAAATAATTTCTGCCAGCTCGTTGATGTTCACTACGCTGATATTTAATTCTGCTGCCTCTTTATCCAGCTTTACAAGAGCCAAAAGATCATTGATGATCTTATCTTCTCTCTCAATTTCCGTTGCAATATCCACCATGAATTCACGGTACAGTTCTATAGGTGCATCCTGCTGGGAACGCAGTGAATCCGCCAGCACCTTAACGGAAGTAATGGGCGTCTTCAATTCATGGGAGACGTTGGCCACAAATTCCTGTCTGGAACTGTCCAGAGTTTTCATACCGGTAATCAGGCTGTTAAAGGTATTCACAATATGTTCCGTTTCCAGATAATCCGGCACTGAAACCATTTTATCAATATAACCGTCCCTGATTTCACTGATTGATCTGGAAATCTTGTCAAAAGGCCGGATTAATATAGCTGCAAGAATCAGTGAAATGGTAAATATGAAGAACAGCATGATGATCTCAATAAGAAATGCTTTACGGTTCAGAATATCCATAGTGGCCACAATAATATCAGTAGATACGCTGGTAAGCATCACCCCTCTTGTCACTTCTGTTCCTTCCGGCATACTCTCTGTGGCCATCTGGGCAGAAACAGTCTCTACAATAGGCGTAGTGATTTCAATAAAACCGTTTTTCTTATCATAATTTGCTATGCTGGTTCCTTTCATGCATCTGACCACTTCTTCTGCGATCATGGTCTTGCCTTCACTGATTCCGTAAGTGTCTTTGACTACTTTCAGATTTCCGTTAATGATCAGCACTCGTCCGCTGTATAGATTGGAAAGCTGTTCAAGCTCGGCATTGATCACTTCAGAAGAGGTATCCTGCAGATAATTATATGTAATCAGATGATTTGCAATAATCTTAAGCTGATTCTGCACATCAGACTGGCGCACCGCAATAGCACGGTCTTCATAGTTCTGCAGTATTCCTCCCTTGATGATATAGGCCGGAAGCAGCCCCATCAGAAATAGAATGATAAAAAGGCGGAATTTCAAACTCCGCCATATTTTAAACTCTTTTAATAAACCTATCACTTTTTCCTTCATGACAAGCCCCTATGCAAAATAATATCCTACACCCCATTTGGTGTGCACGTACTTAGGCTCACTGGGATTATCCTCAATTTTCTCACGGAGCCTTCTGATATGCACATCTACAGTTCTTACGTCTCCCGGATAGTCCAGTCCCCAGATCAGTTTTAAAAGATTCTCCCTGCTGTAAACCTTATTGGGATTTAAAATGAGAAGCTCCAGCAGTTCAAATTCTTTGGTAGTTAAGTTGATTTCTCTATCTGCCGCATAAGCTCTTCTTCCCTCACAGTCAAGACGCATATCACCGCTTTCGATCACTTTGATTTCTTCTTTGGCTTTCGGTGTGGTTCTTCTGATAATTGCTTTGATCCTGGCCTTTACTTCCAGAATATTGAATGGTTTGATAATATAATCGTCTGCTCCGTACTCAAGTCCCAGGATCTTGTCCATATCTTCGCCTTTTGCCGTCAACATGACAATTGGCACGCTTGAAAACTCCCTTACCTGCTGGCAGACCTCGAATCCTGTCAGTTTGGGAAGCATAACATCCAAAAGAATAATATCATATTCCTTTTCTTTGATCTTCTGCAGCGCCTCTTCTCCGTCATAGGCACAATCAACCTCCATGCCGTCCTGTTCAAGACTGAACCTGATTCCCTTTACGATCAGTTTTTCATCATCTACTATCAAAACCTTTTTTGCCATTTTATTAACCATGCCTTTCTGCTGCAGACCTTTTATACGCCTTTCCTTTACACAGTGATACTGTCCCTGATCTTTTGGAACAGTCCGTCTTTTATTCCTTCTACATTCATAATATCTTCTATCTTTTGGAAGTTTCCGTTCTTTGTCCTGTACTCAATAATGCTTTGGGCTTTGCCGCTGCCGATTCCTGTAAGGGTGCAAAGCTCTTCCTCATCAGCTGTGTTGATATTCACAAGTCCGCCATCTTCTCCCGAAATCCCTTCCGAA
Source organism: uncultured Lachnospiraceae bacterium (assembly GCA_964614185.1). Lineage (GTDB taxonomy): Bacteria > Bacillota > Clostridia > Lachnospirales > Lachnospiraceae > Suilimivivens. Next base: position 38,518 of record CAZTKJ010000019.1, on the reverse strand, counting down.
ATATTTTCCGGAATGTTTTCCGTTTCTTCCATGGTGGGCACATACAGCCTGATACCGTCTGACAGGACAGATGCCTGATTTAAAAAATCCTGCCTGGCCTCCTCAGAAAACCCTCCTGCTGCCTGAACTGCCTGAAAAATCCTGCTGCCCTCCGGAAGTTCATAAACACCGGGATTTACAACTGCACCACAAATATGTATCACAATGCTTTCCGGGCCTTTCTCTTCTTCCTGTTTTCCTGTTTCTTCTTCCATTACTTCTTCTTCCTTAAGAAGTGTTTCTTCCGAAACAGGCTTTAAATCTGTCAGCAAAATCCGTTCCTTTTTCTCACAGCCAAAAAGTATACAGGCACTTATTGCCAGTATACTTAAAAATAATTTCAGTTTATTTCCTTTCACCGTTATATTCCTTTCTGCACGTAAGCAGAACCCCCATACAACGACTGTGATAATATTGTAAAGTAAATTGATATGTTTATCAAGGGCAATTCTTTATTTCCATTTAAAAATAATGATCCCTGCTATTGCAATACCCATTCCTATTATTTTGCGCCATTCCAGGGGCTGTTTTTCCGTTCCGAACAATCCCAGCAGTTCTATTATATATGCCACCATCAGCTGTGCTACCACTATCAGCATAACAGCTCTTGCGGGCCCCAGCATCTCCATTCCCTTTATAACGGTAAATGTAATAAATGCACCGATGGCGCCTCCCAGGAGCATATATTTGGGCTCTACCTTAAAAAGAGCTCCAAAGGAAGAACGGTCGCTGACAAACCATGCAATCAGGCACACCAATAAAGCGGAAAACTGCACAAATGCATTTGCTACCCAGATGCTTGAAGCTTTTGTCACCTGTGTATTGAAAACTCCCTGGATACTCATCAGGGCGCCTGAGATCAAGGCAATAAAAAATCCGATCATAGGGCAATACCTCCTTAACTGTCTACTAGTTAAGCTTACCCTCATGACCGGACTTTTATTCATATTTTCAGTTACTCTTCTTCCATGGCTTCCTGGGTGTAATAATCCTCGTCCAGATATTCCACTTCTTCCTCTTCCCGTATTTCTTCAATATATTCTTCCGTATAAGGCCGCCCCGTTACCTGCTGCATGATCTGTTCTGAAAGTTCCTTCAGCATCAGATTTGCATCTGCTCCGTTCCAGACCTGTGAAAAGGCCACTTCCAGCTGTACCCAGAAATTACTGGTTTCTATCATTTTAGGCATGGAAATGGATTTTTCATACTCCTCGGCAAACCGGTAAAGAGCCTCATATCCATAATCTACATTTTTTGCCGCAGACACTTTTCCCGTTCTGGCATAAAGAATATCATTATATTCACATGTCAGAAAATATGCAAAATCATTGGCTTCCTGCCGATGCTCTGAATATCCGTTGATCACTGCGCACTGTGTCATGGACAGAGACCTGGTTTTCCTGTTTTCATCAATGTCCGGCGTCAGGGTGATTCCATAATCATATTCAAACAGCCCATCCTCTTTAGCCTGTTCTAACTTGGCTACCACATCCGTAGTGGCCACGGTAAATATCAGTTTCCCTGCCGCAAATTCATCAATCACGGTATCATAATCAACTTCATTTGCATCAATAGAGAAGAACTGTTTCAGTTCTTCATAAGCCCGCATACTGTTAATAGCATCTTCATTGTAAATATCGATCTGGGATGCATCCCATCCGGCTTCTCCGCCCATTTGAATTGCATTGCCGATAAAGAAGTAATTATAAAAAATATCCGTTACATCCCATTTAAAAACTGCCTCTACCTGTTCCGGAGTATCATAGCTGTCAGCAAAAACTTTAATTTCCTCCAGCGTTTCCGGCAGCAGTTCCTCTACTCTTTTCACGATTTCCTCTTCATCAATTACTGCTTCCTCTGTACCTTGTTCTGCCCCGGCTTCTGCCTCTGTACCCTCTTCCTGCAAAAGCGCTTCTATCTGCAGCTGACTTTTAGCCAGCTCCTCCAGATACGTCCGGTTATACAAAAGAGACCCGGTTTCAAAATAAAAAGGATATCCTATGACCTTATCTTTATACGTAACCGCATCAAGGCCTGTCTGCATATAGCTATCTTCTAAGGAAATATCTTCCTTTAGTGCAATTTCATGGGCCAGTCCTGCCAAATATGCTTTTTCCAGAGAATCATGACTTAGAATATAGACATCAGGTATATTTTCTTCCGAAAGGGATGCCTGATTGATCTGTTCCAGATATTCAATGCCCGGTTCTAACACCGGTACAACACGGATGTCATGATTCTCATTGTAAGTAACTGCTGCACTGCTTATATAAGAAGTCAGCGCCTCATCCGTATACCATACATAAAGTGTTTCCTTACCTCCAAACAAGGCAGGAGGAACAGTTTCTTCTTCCTGTGTCTGCATCATCTGCCTGCCTGAGGCTATCCCAAAAGTAATCACTGCTGCAGCCGCTATGACTCCTACTGCGGCCAGTCGTTTCTTCAGACTCATTCCATTCTCCATCTACGAAAGGCAGGATTCCAGAATTTCGGCCATTTCATCCACGTTCTCTTCTGTAATAATCAGAGGCGGAACAAAACGGATAACATCAGTTCCTGCATTAATCAGTATCAATCCTTTATCAAGGGCCTTTGTAATTATTTCTCCCACAGGCCTGTCAAAAACAAGTCCCTGCATCAGACCAATGCCTCGTCTTTCCAGGATAAAATCATATTTATCTGCCAGGTCGTCCAGTTTCTTTGCAAGGTAATCTCCTACTTGTTTTACATTATCTATTATATGGTTCTCTTCAAATAAATCAAGCACCACATTAATTGCTGCACCAGCCAGCGGATTGCCTCCATAAGTAGTTCCATGGTCGCCGCTTACCAGCGAATGGGCTGCCACTTTCTCTGTCATCAAAAAAGCGCCTACAGGGAAACCACAGCCAAGAGCCTTTGCCGTAGTCATAATATCCGGCTTAACACCATATTTCTGCCATGCATACATATAGCCGGTGCGCCCCATTCCGCACTGTATCTCATCCAATATAAGAAGGATATCCTTTTCATCACAAAGCTCTCTTATTTTCTTCATGAACTCTTCTGTTGCAGGATATATACCTCCTTCTCCCTGAACTGTCTCAAACAAAATGGCACATGTCTTATCCGTCACCTTTGCCTTTACGCTTTCAAAGTCATTCATCCTGGCAAAATGGATATTTCCGATCATAGGCTCAAAAGCTTCCCGATACTTAACATTTCCTGTTACGGAAAGGGCTCCCATGGTCCTTCCATGGAAAGAATGTTCCATAGCAATGATTTCATGATCCGTGGAACCGTCTTTAAGAAAAGCATACTTTCTTGCAGCTTTAATGGCTCCTTCAATGGCTTCCGTACCGCTGTTGGTAAAGAAAACCCTGTCCATCCCTGATATTTCCCTGATCTTCTTTGCCGCTTCAATTGCCGGCCTGTTATAAAAAAGATTAGATGTATGAATTACTTTATCAATCTGCTCCTTCAAAGCATCATTATATTTTTCATTATGGTATCCCAAGGCAAAGACTGCTATTCCTGCGCCGAAATCCAGATATTTCTTTCCTTCCACATCATACAGGTTCACGCCGCTGCCGTTTTCAAGGACTATTTGGTAACGATTATAAGTATGCAGCAATGCTTTTTCCGCTTCTTCAATATATTGTTTCATCATAATGGCTATACTCCTTTCAAACCACAGCCCCTGCTTACTCCGGCTGTGCTCTGTCCTCGTCCCGAAGGATCATGGTTCCTATACCTTCGTTGGTAAATATTTCCAAAAGAAGACAATGGGGGATACGTCCATCCAGAATATGCACTCTGTTTACTCCGTTCTTTACAGCCGAAGTACAATTACCAAGCTTCGGCAGCATACCTCCTCCAATGACTCCCTCCGCAATCAATGTATCTGCATCTGAAACTGTGATCCTTTGGATAAAGGAGGATTTATCGTTGATATCCCTGTAAAGTCCTTCAATATCTGTCAAAAATACCAGTTTGTCCGCTCCTACTGCTTTGGCAATGGCACATGCCGCATCATCGGCATTGATATTATAAGTATGGAACTGATCATCCAACCCGATAGGCGCTACAATAGGAAGGAAATCCTTTTCAAGAAGGTCATAAAGGATCTTGGCATTTACCTCTTTAATATTCCCTACAAATCCAATATCCTGTCCGTCTGCATATTTTTTATCTACTGTCAGAAGACCGCCGTCCTTTCCGCTGATCCCTACTGCCCTGACGCCCAGTTCCTGTACCATTGTCACCAGGCTCTTATTGATTTTTCCAAGAACCATTTCCGCGATTTCCATGGTTTCATCATCTGTAACCCGAAGGCCATTGACAAACTGTGCTTCTTTTCCTACCTTGCCCACCCAGCGGCTGATTTCCTTTCCGCCGCCATGAACGATAATGGGTTTAAAGCCTACCAGTTTCAGCAAGGTTACATCCTTGATCACATTTTTTTGCAGTTCTTCATTGCTCATAGCGCTGCCGCCGTATTTTACCACAATGATTTTCCTGTTGAATTTCTGTATATAAGGAAGAGCTTCTATTAACACCTCCGCCTTTTTCAGTACCTGTTCCATGTCCTTGTCCATAATGTCTCTTTCTCCTTTTTCGTCAGCTTCTGTAGTCTGCATTGATCTTTACATAGTCATAGGTCAGATCGCATCCCCATGCAGTTGCCGTCTCATTTCCCATTTTCATATCCACCAGAATATGTACCGTGGACTCTGATATGATCTTAGTAGCTTCTTCTTCGCTGTAAGGGGCTACCATTCCATCTTTGTATATCTGAATGCTGTCTTTTTCTCCCTTAAGGAAAACTTCGATTTTTTCCGGATCGAAGTCTACTCCTGAATAACCCAGGGCACAAAGTATTCTTCCGCTGTTTGCGTCATGACCGTACACCATTGCTTTGACCAGGCTGGACGATACCACTGATTTGCTGAGAAGTCTTGCATCTTCTTTGGTTGCAGCACCTATAACCTTGGTTTCCAGCAGCGCCGTGGCGCCTTCGCCGTCTCCTGCCATCATTTTAGCCAAGGTTTCATTTACATAGTGAAGAGCCTGACAAAATGATTCATACTCCGGCGTACCCTCCTTAATCTCGGGATTTTCCGCCATGCCGTTTGCCATCACTAACAAGGTGTCATTGGTGGAGGTGTCCCCATCAACAGAAATCATATTAAATGTATCCTTCACATCTGCCTTTACCGCTTTGGTCAACAGTTCCTTGGAAATTACTGCATCCGTTGTCACAAAAGCCAGCATGGTACACATATTGGGATGGATCATACCGGAGCCCTTGCTCATGCCTCCTATCCGCACCTTTACGCCACCTACTTCAATTTCTGCTGCGGCTTGTTTGACACGTGTGTCAGTTGTCATAATTGCTTCTGCTGCCGCTGTTCCTGCTTCCAAAGTATCTGATTTTGCCTCTACAAGCTTTTCAATTCCCTTTTTGATCCTGTCTATGGGAAGCTGCATGCCGATCACTCCCGTAGATGCTACCAGTACGGCTTCTTCCGGGATATTCAGAAGAATCGCTGCCTTTTTTGCCGTTTGACTACAGTAGTCAGTGCCTTCCTGCCCGGTACATGCATTGGCAATTCCTGCATTGACAATCACCGCCTGTCCAAAGGGTGAATCCTCCACGATCTTTTTATCCCACAAAACAGGAGCTGCCTTTACCACATTGCTGGTAAAGGTTCCTGCAAGCACACAGGGCTTTTGACTGTAAATAATTGCCATGTCCTTTCGGTTCTGATACTTGATGGCTGCCTCTGCGCCTGCCGCTTCAAAGCCTTTTGCTGCCGTTACTCCGCCTGCTGTTATTTTCATATTCCTTCCATACCTTTCATTTGTTTCGTTTTTTATCATTCCTGATTATAATTCACAATATTTTCTCTGTTCAGTACAAAGTCATAATAATTCAAATCTTTCCTTCTTGTCCAGCCAATCTCATTCCAAAAGGCATTACCAATATCGTTTTTGGTAAAAGCAATCAGGGAAACTTTGCTGATATGTTCTCTTTCCAGTGCATTCATGCAATGCACCACCATCCTCTTTCCAATTCCCTGCATTCGGTAATCCTCATGAACGCATACATGATACAGGCAGCCTCTTCTCCCGTCATGTCCGCAGAGAATACTCCCTACGATCCTTCCATTGTCCACCGCTACCACGCTGGTATCAGGATTCCGCAGAAGAAAGCGCTCCACACCTTCTCTGGAATCATCAATGCTTCGAATAGCAAATCCTTTAATACTCATCCACAGCTTATATACACCGTCATAATCCTCAATTTCCATATTTCGTATTGTTATCTTATCCATAACCTGCTATGTCCTTTTTTATCTTATAGGGTTCGAGCGTCAAAAGCCCTGATTGGAACTGCTTCATGGCAGATTACACAAAAGAAATTTGTGCAAGCGACTTTTGCACGATGGAGCCAAAACTCAAAAATTGTGGAAGCCTTTGCTGAACACAATTTTCGTTTTAGGAGGTTTGGCGGAATGGTCCGTGCAACGGAGTGCGCAAGAATTCTTTTGTGCAATCTGACAACATCAATTTGAATACCGGGCTTTTGACACCCAAACCCTTATAGAAAATTGCTGTAATCGTAGTAAAATTCCCGGGGCGCAAGCTGCAGAGCCTGCGCTTCTTTACTCTCCTTCCAAATGCACTACCGTATAATCATGCCCTACATAAGGAAGGAATTTATTTATTACATCTTCTGTCTTAAGCCGCAGACTTGACGTATTCACACAAGGGTGACACCCAAGATATTCTTCTTTCAGTATATCCTCATCTATAACAAGCCTGACATGATGCTCTGTATCATTCATTAATCCCATAATGCTTACTGCTCCCGGCGCAATATGAAGATATTCTTCCATAAACTTTTCCGGTGCAAAGGAAAGTCTGGCACACTTGAGCTGGCCGGAAAGCTCTTTCGTCTTAAATTTCTTTTCCCCCGGCATCATCAGAAGATAAAACATGGTCTGCTGGGTATTGCACAAAAACAGATTCTTACACATATGTATTCCCAGTATCTCATCCACGCCCCGGCATGCTTCTATGGTTGCCATGGCTTCGTGGTCCATTCTTTTAAAAGGAATATTCAGCAAAGACAGCAATTCATATACTGCCATTTCTCTTGGCAGGCGTCTTTGTTTATCCGGAATGCCTTCATATAAGAAAGGATCATGTATCAACTGATTCATAAGTTGAGGCCTCTGCTTTCTTCACAGCCAAGCATAATATTCAGGCATTGGATCGCTGCTCCTGATGCACCTTTCCCCAGATTATCGAACTGGGCATTCAGCACTGTCCTGTTTTCACTGCCGGTCACGTAAATTTTAAGGCCATCCCATCCGGCGCATCCGTTTCCTGCTATCATGCCTTTTCCTTCCGGATCAAAGGGCATTACCTTTATAAACTCCTCACCTTTATAAAACTCTGCAAAAAAGCTGTGCAGTTCACAAGGAGTGAGGGCATTTTTCAAATATTCATTATAAAGGGGAAGGGTCACTACCATGCCGCTGTAATAATCAGCTACAATAGGAGAAAACAGCGGTTCTCTTAAAAGTCCTGTCACTGCTTTCATTTCCTTTAAATGCTTATGCTGCTGGGAAAGAGCATATTCTCTGGGTGCGTCAAACTCACCCGGGCGCTCCTTAGCCTCATACTGACCGATCATCTTCTTTCCTCCCCCTGAATATCCCGTCAGGGAAAAGGCGGAAACCGGATAGTCAGAAGGTAATATTTCAGATGACACCAAGGGATAAGCCAAAGAAATGAATCCTGTTGCATGGCATCCCGGTACAGCAATACGCTTTCCATCCTTAATATTTGTTCTGTGCTGCTTGGATAATTCAGGAAATCCATAGGCCCATCCTTCACTGGTTCTGTGTGCCGTTGATGTATCGATTATCCTCACATTTTCATTTTCAACAAGACTTACCGATTCTCTGGCGGCATCATCCGGAAGGCAGAGAAAAGTAATGTCCGACTGATTGATCAGCCTCTTTCTCTCCGTAATATCTTTCCGAAGTTCCTTGGAAATGGTAAGAATCTCTATATCATCCCTTTCTGCAAACCGCTCATGGATGCGCAGTCCGGTTGTGCCTTCACTACCATCAATAAAGATCTTTGCTTTTTCCATAAGTATAAAATAATCCTTTCCTAAAACGTGCTTGCTTACTCACTTGATATGAATATGAAAGTCGATTGCTCCGCACTGCCGTGCTTTCGCACTCAACACCCCTCTGCAAGCATGCTTACTCACTTGATATGAATATGAAAGTCGATTGCTCCGCACTGCCGTGCTTTCGCACTCGCCGCCGGTATTCACATTCCGAGCTATCGCTCTACATGCTCATACCGGCTTGCACGCCTAATGTCTAAGCAAATGTGTAAGCAAGCTTGCACATTTGCTTAAGCATTGGCGAGACTTTCATAGTACATCTTACTCTTTCGCGGGCAAAATCTCAACTATCAAATGTAAAAACTCTTTGGTTTTGCATAATGATACACTATTCATGCATAATATGCAATATGTTTTTGATTTTATGCATATAAATTAATTATTAATTTTTATTTATGCAAAACAGGTATTGCATTTCCTCCCAAGATGTTGTATATTGTCAAAGGACACAAGCATTAACATATTAATGAAATCATGGAGGCATTTTATTATGAAAGAAAAAGTTATTTTAGCATACTCAGGCGGACTTGATACTACTGCCATTATTCCCTGGCTGAAAGAAAACTTCGATTATGAAGTAATCTGTGTCTGCATTGACTGTGGTCAGGAAGAAGAACTTGACGGTTTGGAAGAAAGAGCTAAATTCTGCGGTGCTGAAAAATTATACATTTTGGATGTAACGGATGAATTCTGTGATGAGTACATAGTTCCCTGCGTTCAGGCACACGCAGTATATGAAAACAAGTATCTTTTGGGAACTTCCATGGCAAGACCGCTTATTGCAAAGAAGCTGGTTGAAATTGCGCGCAAGGAAGGCGCTGCTGCTATCTGCCATGGAGCTACCGGTAAGGGAAATGACCAGATCCGTTTTGAGCTTGGAATCAAGGCTCTTGCTCCTGACTTAAAGATCATTGCTGCATGGAGAAACGAAAAATGGACATTGGATTCCCGTGAATCTGAAATTGCTTACTGCAAGGACCATGGTATTGACCTTCCCTTCTCTGCTGATTCCAGTTACAGTCGTGACCGTAACCTGTGGCACATCAGCCATGAGGGACTGGAACTTGAGGATCCTGCAAACGAACCTAACTTTGAACACCTTCTGGTTCTGGGTGTGACGCCTGAAAAAGCTCCTGAGGAAGGGGAATATGTTACCCTCAGCTTTGAAAAAGGTATCCCTACTTCCGTAAACGGCAAGAAAATGAAGGTTTCCGATATTATCCGTACTCTGAATGCCTTAGGCGGCAAGCATGGTATCGGCATTGTAGATATTGTTGAAAACCGTGTAGTCGGAATGAAGTCAAGGGGCGTATATGAAACTCCCGGTGGAACGATTCTCTATGAAGCACACCAACAGCTTGAAGAGTTGATTCTTGACCGTGACACTTATGCTGTCAAGAAAGATATGGGAAACAAAATGGCTCAGATTGTATATGAAGGAAAGTGGTTTTCTCCTCTTCGGGAGGCAGTTCAGTCTTTCATTGAATCCACTCAGCAATATGTGACCGGAGAAGTCAAATTTAAACTTTACAAAGGCAATATCATTAAAGCCGGTACTACTTCTCCTTATTCATTATACAATGAAAGCATTGCTTCCTTTACTACCGGTGATCTGTATGACCACCATGATGCAGAAGGCTTTATTAACTTATTCGGTCTTTCTACGAAAGTACGCGCTATGAAGATGCAGGAACGCGGCGAATTATAATTGGAGGCAGATACCTGTATGGATGTGATTACACTGCTGCTGTCTTATTTTGCAGCAATGAACCTGATTGGTTTTGCCCTGATGGGTATCGACAAATATAAAGCGAAAAAAAGGGGCTTCCGGATTCCGGAAGCAACCCTTTTTATCGTTGCCATTATTGGTGGAAGTATTGGTTCCCTGATTGGAATGTATACTTTCCACCATAAAACAAGGCACCGCTCTTTTGTCTACGGCATGCCTTTTATTTTGATTGTTCAAATAGCACTTGTTATTGCACTTCTCAATGCTCCTTTTGAAATATCCATTATCTGAGCTTTTTCTGCAAGATCGTTGACTTACAAAGTCACTATAACTCCACCGTCATTAGCATACATACTGCTGACCCCTCTGGTATCCATAATAAGGACATCCTTACATGAAATTTTTTCAAGGACCATCCTTTTCACGCTTTCTGCTCTTTCCGGGCAGTTACAATGTGTGATCATCAATGTCTTATTTTCAGGATCAACGGCTTCTTTAACTACTATCTCCGCCATTTTGGCAAGTCCTTTTTTAATTCCGATGGCCTGCCCCAACTGAATGATCTCTCCTTTGGTGGACCCCATCACCGGTTTAATGCTTAAGGTAGAAGCCACCAGCGCCTTTACTCTTGAAAGCCTTCCGTTTTTCCTAAGGGTTTCCAAATTATCAAGTACAAAGTATGTTTTCATATGATCACGGAAATCTATGAGTTTCTTACAGATTTCTTTAAAGGGAAGTCCCTGCTTAGACCATTTTTCTGCTAAAAGCGCCTGTTGGGTCTCTCCGCAGCTTGCTGATTCCGAATCACATACAAAAATATTTTTTTCACCATATTTTTCAATATACAACTTTTTGCCAAGCTCTGCACTGTTATAGCTGCCGCTTAGTTTGGAGGATAATGTAAATACAAAGATATTTTCTGCATCTGTTTTATATGCCTCCATAAATTTCTCCGGAGAAGGGCAGAAGGATTTGGGGCACTCAGGAGATGCAGCTACACGGCTCAAAAAGTACGCCTGATCAAAGTTTTCATCATCCATGATCAATTCATTTTCTACCTCCAGACCAAGAGGTACAATCTCAAAATGCTCATCCTGACGACATTCCACAGGCAATTCACAGCAACTGTCTACTACTATTTTATAACTGCTCATACGAACCTCCAAAACCATTTCATTTATTATTATTAATCTTTTCATGTAGTTTTTATTACTACATATGATAACACATAACCTTCCTTATGTAAATAACTTTTCCTCCTATTATTCCTTCTTTTATGAAGATTAAAACCTGTTGTCATTTGTAAACTTCACTTGCACCCAGGATTTAATTATTATAGAATGGTATTATTATATGGAATTGTTTTGCCATTTTGACCCTGCAATTCCTATTGGACACAAGGAGGTTTAATACATATGACACCAAATGAAAAAGCCCTTAAGCTGCATGAGGAATGGAACGGTAAGCTGGAAATCGTATCGAAAGCACCGGTTAAATCAAACGAAGATTTATCCCTTGCTTATACTCCCGGCGTAGCAGAACCCTGTAAGGTAATTGCACAGGACAAAAAGGCAGCCTACACTTATACTATGAAAGCCAATACCGTAGCTGTTGTCTCCGATGGCAGCGCCGTTCTGGGCCTTGGTAATATCGGCCCTTATGCCGCTATGCCTGTTATGGAGGGCAAATCAGTACTGTTTAAGGAATTCGGCGGAGTAAATGCAGTTCCCATCTGCCTGGATACCCAGGATACAGAAGAAATCATTAAAGCAGTCACTTATCTTGCACCCGGTTTTGGAGGTATCAATCTGGAAGATATCAGCGCTCCCAGATGCTTTGAAATAGAAGAACGTTTAAAGAAAATACTGGATATTCCCGTATTCCATGATGACCAGCATGGAACAGCCATTGTAGTTCTTGCAGGCATTATCAACAGCTTAAAGGTTGTTAACAAGAAAAAGGAAGACTGCAAAGTAGTAATAAACGGTGCAGGAAGCGCCGGTGTTGCCATTACCAAGCTTCTTCTTACTTATGGCTTTTCCCATATCATTCTATGTGACCGTTCCGGCATTATCTCCAAGAACCGTGACGGACTGAACTGGATGAAACAGCAGATGGCAGAAATGACCAATCCGGACAATCAAACCGGGGGCCTTGCTGATGCATTAAAAGGAGCAGATATTTTCGTAGGTGTTTCAGCTCCCGGTATTCTGTCTTCCGAAATGGTAGCTTCCATGAATAAAGATTCCATTATTTTTGCACTGGCTAATCCCGTACCGGAAATCATGCCTGATGCTGCCAAGGCAGCAGGCGCCAGAATTGTAGGAACAGGACGCAGCGACTTCCCTAATCAGGTCAATAACGTAGTGGCATTCCCCGGCATCTTCAAAGGTGCATTGGAAGGACATGCTCCCCAGATCACGGAAGAAATGAAACTGGCTGCTGCTAATGCCATTGCTTCCCTTATTCCCGATGAAGAACTTAGCGAAGACAATATTATGCCGGAAGCTTTCCATCCTATGGTGGCCGAAGTAGTTGCAAAGGCCGTAAAATCTCATATCAAATGAGACCTTATTATTCACTGAATACTTATCTGAAAAAAATATACGGCGAAAAAGTATATAAAATTGCATTAAATGCAGGTTTGACCTGTCCCAACAGAGACGGATCCTTAGATACCAGAGGATGCATTTTCTGCAGTCATGGCGGGAGTGGTGATTTTGCCTCTCCCCTTTTGTCTGCCGATGACTTTCACCAAAGCCTTGAAGATGGGAAAAAGCGTCTTTCCCTTAAATATACCGGCACTAAATTTATTGCTTATTTTCAGGCCTATACCAACACTTACGGCCCTGTTGCTTATTTGGAAGAAATTTATAGAAACGCTCTTTCCGATGAGAATGTGGTTGGGATTTCCATTGCTACCAGACCGGACTGTCTTCCTTACGAAGTTCTTGAGCTTCTTGGCAGGCTGAAAAAAGAATTTCCCCATAAGTTTATCTGGATAGAACTGGGACTTCAGACTATCCATGAAAGAACTGCCAAATGGATACGGCGGGGTTATCCCCTCTCCTGCTTTGAAGATGCACTGAAAAATTTGCAATCACTGGATATTCCGGTTGTCGTCCACCTGATTTTAGGGCTGCCCGGTGAAACAACAAAGGATATGCTCTCCTCTGTTTCTTATCTGAACGATAAATCCGTCTGGGGTGTAAAGCTTCAGCTGCTTCATATTCTGAAGGGAACAGACCTTGCAGACTTGTATATTAAGAATCCAGATGAAATATGCATTTTTAAAGACAGAGATGATTATATTGCTGCCGTAATTACATGTCTTGAACATCTAAGGCCCAATATGGTCATTCACAGAGTAACCGGTGATGCGCCAAAATCACTTCTGATAGCTCCTGCCTGGAGCGGCGGCAAACACAGCGTATTAAACGCACTGCATCAGAAAATGCAGGAACGACATGCCTATCAGGGTCGATTATATGAAAAGGAGGACGCCTATGTCAGACCCCTTAACTCTTTATAAACTGATTGTACTGTATATGCTGGATCGGGTTGATTTTCCCCTTACTAAGACCCAGATCAGCGACTTTATCCTGGAACGGGAATATACTACCTTCCTCACTCTGCAGCAGGTCTTTAGCGAGCTGATTGATGCCGCGCTTATCAATGCACAATCTGTACGAAACAGGACACATCTTTTCATGACCAAAGACGGCGCCCAAACCCTTTCCTTTTTCGGAAATCAGATTAGCGGCGCCATTAAAAAAGAGATTGATGAATATTTAAAAGAAAATGATATAGAACTGAGAAACGAAGTTTCTGTTCTTTCTGACTATTACAAATCCACATCAGGGGAATATGAGGCTCATCTTGTGGCCAAAGACAAAGATATCCACCTGATCGATCTTACTATTTCTGTTCCCCTTGAGGAAACTGCTGCCACTATCTGTGATAACTGGCAGAAGAAGAATCAGGAAATATACCAATATCTTGTAGGGCAGTTATTTTAAGTAATTTACAATCAGAATCACAATACTTTCCTAATACATGATCTGGCTCCAGTCGGAGATTCCAATAATGCTCTTGGCAAATTCCGTATATTCTGCATGGTTGGCAGTGTCAATATATTTAAACACGTTATAAATCTGCTTATGGCCGCCTCCTGAATGATTCAGTCCAAATGCCAAGCCCTGCGCCACTTCTTCCGGCGCATCCGTCTGACGGTTTAAGAGGAACCCGTCTATATGGGGATTTGCTGTTGCCTTATAATAGGCATATGCAAATGCTGCTGCCTGCATTGCCTCTCCGGCTGTTGAGGTATATCCCTGCTCACTTAAAAGGATACTTCTAACCTCACCATTTTCATCAAGAAACTGTTCCTGGGACATATAATTAGTCAGTACTTCTATATTTGCCATGGTTATCATTGAGGTATTGGCATTATGCTTTACCAGTTTATTTGACTTCCATGTTCTTGCTTCCGTCAGAGGTACATTATAAGGATGTTGGGAAAGTCCCCATTCAATATTGCCCTTTTCTTTTATATTTCTGTTAAATTCATCTAAAATGTCACGTCCGTCATAATCCGGATTGTTCTTTATATTTCTGTCCCACTGCTGGTCAATGGGCATATAAACCCTTGCACTGCCGCTGACACTTTTAATGGCTGTATAAAATACTCTGAAGCCTTTGGCGTATTCTTCTACATAGGTGGCCACATCTGTCTGTGCCATATAATTCCATTCTTTTCTGGCATTGATCTCATTAGCTATGATCCAATTGGAAATTTTGCCGTGCCTGCTTCCTGAATACCTCTCTGCAAGGAACGTCCCTATAGCCGCCATGTACTCTACACCTGATTCTTCCGCTCCATTAAACATATAGTAAGGCGCCGAACCTCCGCTTCTGGCATTGGGATGGATCAGCTGTGTATAGGAAGGTGAATAATTATTTAAGATAATGGCTGTTGTAGTAATTCCCTTAGATGTCAGTGTACCGAACACAAGATCATATTCCGCCACTACCTGTCCGTTAAATGCATATGTTTTTCCATTATAAGTGTAATGGATAGTGGGATAAGCGCTGCTGGTGGTAGGGCCAAGAAGCCTTGCCACAGGAATATTGTAAGCAGCCTGCTTTACTCCCAGATCATCTAATTCACTGCCTCTTAATTTGTTGGGATCTACAAGCAGTCCTTTTATGGAGGCGGGCTGCTGATACACAGGATTATATTTGGCAATTGCTTCCGGGTTGGTAATATACTTAGGGATACTTACCTGCACATACTTACCGTCCTTCTTTACTGCCACTGCAAACTTCTTAAAGAGCCTGCTGCCTGCCCGATTATAATTTAACGCTACCCTCATCACGGTAGTGCTGTCCTTATATTCTTTTGCTATATATTCGTCATTTTCCGTAATTCCCGTATCATATGTATTGAGAGCAAAGAGATAATAATACTTGTCATCACTTATGGGAATTCCGTCCCCTGTAGCCGTCACCACAATTCTTCCCGTATCAGATTCCAAAAGGCAGGACTCTATTGTGGCAAAGTCAGCTGTATTCTGCTCTGTCAGTTCATGGCTTTCCGGCCTGCTCTTATAGGACTTGTCCACTTCACTTCCTGCTGTAATAATATGGTCAACAATATCCGCTCCTAAATCTTCATTCTTATCTTCTGTAGGTTTTTTATCCACCAAAGCTTCCTGAAGATCCTCTATTTCTATGGGAGCAGGAACGGTATGTGATGATTCTCTTATAACTAAAAAGTAAATCAAAACAGCAGCAATGGCAGTACCTGCACTTAATATGGCAAGCAGCCTGAGGACTGTTTTTACAATATTTCTTTTCTTTGTCTTTTTTACTTTTCTTAATTTTCTTTTGCCGGGAAGACTCTTTTTATTTCCGGTATCTGAATTCATTTCAACTTTCCTTTGCTTCTTGCTTAATTCTGCTCATATGCTCTTTGATCTTAACTTCGTATCCGTTTCCTGAGGGATGATAAAATTCCTTTCCGCTTAACTCATAAGGAAGATACTGCTGACGCACGTAGTGATTGGGATAATCATGGGCATATTTATATCCTGTTCCATGTCCCAGTTTGGCTGCTCCTTTGTAGTGGGCGTCTTTCAGATGTATGGGAATTGGCAAATCTCCTGTCTGCTCTACCTCTCCCATAGCTTCCCCTATGGCCATCACACAGGCATTGCTCTTAGGAGCACATGCCACATACATGGCAGCTTCCGACAAAATAATCTGTGCTTCCGGCATTCCTACTCTTTCTACGGCAAGAGAGGCATTTACTGCCACCGTAAGGGCTGCCGGATCCGCCATACCTACATCCTCTGCAGCACAGATCATAATCCGCCTTGCAATAAATGTAACGCTTTCTCCTGCATATAACATTCTGGCTAAATAATAAACTGCACCGTCCGGATCTGATCCTCTCATGCTTTTAATAAAAGCTGAAATGGTGTCATAGTGATTATCGCCGCTTTTGTCATATCTGACTGCACGCTTCTGGATGCATTCCTGGGCCACATCAAGGGTAATATGTATTCTGCCGTCTGTTGACCTTTCTGTAGTCATGATACCAAGTTCTATGGCATTCAAGGCATGTCTCGCATCTCCCCCCGCAACATCTGCAAGAAAATCAAGAGCGTCCTCCTCAATTACTGCATCATAAGCTCCCATACCTTTTTCCCTGTCATAAACGGCCCTGTTCAGCAGAGTCTTTACTTCTGGTATGCTAAGTGGCTTCAATTCAAAAATAATGGAACGTGAAAGAAGGGCGCCGTTTACTTCAAAATAAGGATTTTCCGTAGTGGCGCCAATCAGTATCAGGGTTCCGTCCTCTACAAAGGGAAGCAGATAGTCCTGCTGGCCCTTATTGAATCTGTGTATTTCATCAATAAAAAGAATCGTCTTTTTACCGTACATTCCCATAGTATCCTTTGCGGTCTTTACTACTTCTTCCATATCCTTTTTGCCTGCCACGGTAGCATTGATCTGGGTAAATTCCGCACTGGTGGTATGGGCAATCACTTTTGCCAAAGTAGTTTTTCCTGTTCCCGGAGGTCCATAAAAAATAAGGGAACTGAGTTTATCCGCTTTGATGGCCCGGTATAACAGCTTATCCTTTCCTATGATATGCTGCTGTCCCACAACCTCATCTAAGGATGTGGGACGAAGCCTTGCCGCTAAAGGGGACTCCTTTTCCATATTAGAGTTCCTCATATATTCAAATAAATCCATTGTATTCCTCATTCCTTATTGCATAAGGGAAACCCCGTCACAACAACTATTGTAACGGGGCCTGCATTTCTATCATTTACCGCTCTTATGATTCATCTTTGTGACGGATGCTTTAATCTGCTTAGCCGCATCACTGATTTCACGATGAATGCCCGCTGACTGGCTTGCCAGTTCTCCCATCTGTTTAGCGACTACTGCAAATCCTGCCCCGGCCACACCGGCTCTGGCTGATTCAATAGAAGCATTCAGCGCCAGAATATTCTGTTTGGAGGCAATGCTTTCAAGTTCCTTGGTTTTCTGGTTGATGATATCTACCGTACATGTAGCCGTAGCAAGCTCGCTTTCAAACACGTCCAGCTTTTGGCTGTTCGTAGATTTCATATATTCCAGACTAACTACCTGGTTCATCACATCGGCAAGCAAGGCGGCTGCCGCACGTATGGATTTTTCTGAGCGAACAGGTACATCTTTAAGTGCTTTGATATATTTATCAGGATCTATGGAAAGCTCTCCGGCTATCTTACGGAACTTTTCTTCATCCGGCTCTCCCGGCAGGACTTGTCCTCCGATGATCGCACCAACCTTTTCTCCCCCTACAACAATGTCTGCTGCAAAATCCATAAGTCCTGCGTGGCAGAAGTAAGTTCCTTTACATTCCGTATCACATTTCACGCATCGTCTGTTTCCTTCTGCACTGTTCCTTGTATATTTCATACAAAAATCTGTAAAATTACTTCCTTCAGTTATGTAATTCCCTTCTGCATCCGTAGCTATGGCTGCCAGCCCTGTAGCATCTGAGAATTGATCCTGAATGCTTTGCAGCTTCTTTAAATCCATAAAATCACTGATTTTCATGATATACCCCTTAGGTTCCTCCCTTTGGACGGATTCCCCATACCTTTCTGTTCTTTACTCAAAAATTCCTCACTTATTATTTTGTACGTTCACAGGCAAAATGTCAAGATTTTTAAGGAATTATTCATGAAAGACGGGGTTCTATCTTTCCTCCATGATTCCGGTATTTTCATAATAATAAATTATTATCTCATCCAGCCACCATTCGTTGTCACTTGTGGGTTCTTTAATACTGATCATATGGACATATCCTTCCTCCGTTGTTTCCATGCATCCCTCATAAACCAGCATTCTGGGAGTTTCTTCCTTAAATCCCAGATAGAAAATATCGGGCAGTACAACACCTGAAAGACTGTCATAATTATCCTTGATCTCTTTGGTAGTATACTGTGTCATGGGCACTGCCCAGGCTTCATCCAAATATTTTGTTTTCACCTTTTCCAGTACCTCTGCCGGTTCTTTCTTTGTTTCATAAAGGGTATCATGGACTTCATAAAAATAATATCCGCCTCCATCAATATCAGGTTTATAAAAATAATCCGTTATTTCGGGCAGTTCTATTCCTTTTTCCTGCTCCATTACTGAAACTGCATCTGCAATTTTTTGTTTCATTGCATTTTCATGATCGCTTTGATCCTCATCCCATATCAGCAGTTTTACTACAGACCTTTCCAGCTCTCCTGAAACGGCATAGCGCTGCAGCCTCTGCATCTTTTCATCCTCTATGAACCATTCATATCCATCTCCGTTTCCGGTCCAGTTGTCTAAAGAAAGGCTATAATTTTTACTCAGTCTGCCGTTTTCATATTGATAAATATCCGTTTCGGCCCATCTGAAGTTGCTTCCTCCGTAATTCTGTATCAGCAGATATTTTTCCATAAACGCAATTCCCTGATAAGGGTCCCCATAAATTCCTCCCTCATCCGGTCCCCGTGTTTCCAGTCTGTCAATCAGCTGCAGGTTTCCTTCTCTGTCTCCAAGAAAAACATATACGTTTCTTTCTCCCCAATCGACTATACTGCCTGCTTCATCTTTTTCCTGCCCGGAAATTCCGGTAACTGCTATATCCTCAATCCCGTCTCTGTTCACATCGCCTTTTGTAATATCTTCTGCCAGAACCACCTGTCCCGGTGACATCTGATTTAAAATTTTCTGGGCCTGCTCCATCTCTTCCATACTGAGGGTATTTCCTATTCTCAGATCGGGAGTCAGCATTAAATTGCCTATATTCTGGACAGGGTTATTATAAATGGACAGATAAAACAGATTCTTATAGTTTTTCACCGGTGTAAAATCCTGAATCTGATTATTACTAAGTCCCAGCCATTCCATTTCTGTCATATTCTTCAGCGCACTAATATCCTGTATCTCATTTACATCCAGTGACAGATTATACAGTTCTTCAAGTCCTGACAAGGCTGAAATATCCTGTATCCGATTGTCTGCAAGTCCAAGGGCTGTAAGATTAGTCAATTCTGCTAAAGGCGATATATCCCTGACATTGTTTGACACAAGATTCAATGCCGTAAGATTATCAAGGTTCCTTAAAGCTTCAATATCCGTAATCTCATTTCCCTGAAGTCCCAGTTCTTTTAAGTCTGTGTTAAATGCAAGAGCACTGATATCCTTTATGTCACAATTTCCAAGTGAAAGCTGTTCCAGCTTTTTACAATGAGCAAGAGCGGAAATGTCCTGTATCTCATTTCCATAAAAGGATGCATGGGTAAGATTGGTCAGATTCCTGGCAAAGGAAATATCACTTAATCCACATTCAATAAGATAAAGCTCTGTAAGCTGGGGCATTTCTTCTAGATGCCGTGCATTTTTAAGCACTGTATTCTGAATCGTCAGACTTTTTAATCCTTCCAGATGAGTGAGATCTTCTAAAGTGCCAATTTCACCGGCATTGTAGATTTCCAGATTTTCTACCTTAGCAAGTTCTTCTCTTGACAGAATTTTTCCTTCGCCATCCAGCGAAGCCTGCATGGCTGCCTGAGTATAAACTGCATCCTTTAAATTTTTATCTTTCCAGAAAAAGCCGTCTCCCGGAATATTTCCTGTCCATATCTTCCACAACATAGCCTCCCACAAAGAATCGTATTGCTGCTCATCAATACGATTCTCCTCCTGAAGGTAATCTGCATCAATGTCTTCTGTATCCTCTGTATTCTCTTCCTCCATAATGATAAAAGCATACTCTTCAATCTGGTTCTTAACGGAAAGAAATTGATTTTCCTGCATCATACCATCATATACAACACGGTATATCTTTCCATTTATCACATAGAAAAATCCCTGTTCTCCTGATTTGGTGTTATAGAGAACCATAATTCCCATCATATCATTGCCCGGTTTGTTTTCCAGAATACTCCAGGTATCATGATCCCAGCCAAGACTGCCTTCTTCTCCCAGTATCTTACCGCAGTCGTTCCATATCTTCTCATATGTATAGGCTCCGTTTTCTTTCAGCTCAATATCTCCATCCCATAAATAAGAAGCAATTCTGATCTGCTCCCCCTTCCATCCGGCCTCCACATCAAAGAGTATTTCTTCTTTCCCTGTTTCCACTTCCCTGATGGTCAGATCAGTGATATTCATTTCTCTTCTTAAAAAAGCATTAAAAATAAAATCGGAAAGCAGTTCATCCTGGAGCGCTGCCTTTATAGCAATTTCTTTAAATTCCCGTCCGTCATACATGCCCATAGATGCTTCCTGCTTTTCATCTTGAAGGGCATCATCCAAATTCTGTGTAAGATTCTTTGCATTCTTTTTTCCTTTTTCATACCAGTTTTTCGGAGCATCCTGTTGCTGATACAACGTATATATGTCTTTATTCAGATAAGCTTCAATTAAATTCCTTTGATCATAAGGGATTTCCCATACCTGAGAGTTTTCTGAAAGCTGCCAGTCGGAATTCTTTATGATATAGCAGTTTTCTTCTCCCGCATCTGCGATTCCGTAACAGGTCCCATCCTTGACCACTACTTCAGATACCAGATTATAACAGTTTACAATCTCACCGTAATTCTCCGTACAGATCCCTGCTCTTTCTCCTTCCCGAATCCATTTCATCCTGACATGCATGTCACCTTCATATCCACAACTTTCAATTATCCCGTCATTAACTACACTGATGCCTGCCATCTTACATCTTGGATCAGCGTTTACCTTATTGCTTCTTATTTCACCTTCAAACCGGCAGTTCCTTATGACGGAGTTATTATAATTGCATATTCCTCCTACATACCGGTTGCCTATGATCAGGGAATCTTTAATGGTAAGGTCATAAATCTCTCCCCGGTTACGCTTGGTTATTCCATATCCGTTCTCACTGTAAAGACCATAAATGGTATGTCCGTTTCCATCAAATTTTCCTGCAAAAGTATATACTTCACAGCACCTGTTTTCAGGTGGTTGACTAGACCAGTCAGAATGATTTTCCATAGAATTCAGATAAATATCTGCCATCAGTCTTCCATTTACAGGCTCAAAAGGTTCCCCTGCCAACAGCCAGAATTTTTCATAGTCAGATGCTGTATAGATTTCTATATATCCGTCTTCCGATACTGAAAAGTCCTCGGAAATAACAGTACGGCGAGCCAGATAGATGCCAAGCAGAACCATAGCTCCTATTCCTAAAACAACTGCAATACTGCATACTGTCTTTTGAAGATTTTTCTTTTTATCTGTCATGGTAAACCTCCGTCTTTCAATCCGTAATCTCAGGCACATTCCTGATTCATAATGCATTGCAGCTGTATATAATAGAATTGATTGATCAATTCACGTATTTCCTGCTCATTGCCCTGACTTTTCTTATCGCTTGCTTCTTTCCACTGCTCCCGGCTGATCTGACAATCCGTCAAAAGCTTTTTCCCTTCACTATCCAGTTTCTCATAGGCCTCCATGGTTAATTCACTTAATTCATTGCACCAATATAGACCTGTATCTCTCCCTTTTATATCCTTAAAAAAAGCCAGCCGATGCATCTGCATATGGTACAGACGCTGTTCCTTTTTTCCTATTCCTGCATATTCCATCAATTTCGCCTGACTAAGAAGGGCTTCTCGTACCACATTTCCATATTCTCCTTGGGATGGATTGCTTTCTTCTGTTCTTACAACCATTTCTTTTCCTTCTGCATGCAGCGCACGGGACGCCAAAAGTGCAGCTACTCCTATCATAATGCCCCATAAAAGATATTTGCAGATCTTTATCCAAATCTCTGTTTCTTTGTTTTTTTCTTCATCAAATGATATCTTGCTGCACATACTCTGCCCTTCCTTTTTCTGTTGTAAAAATATTTCTCTTCTTTCTCTATAATAGAATACATGTATCATGCATCAAAATTTCATCAAAGTTGCATCATTTTTGCATCATTTTTGCATCAAAGTTGCATCATTTCTTGCTGCTCCCAGTGCCAATCCAGTGCAGGTGATTTCCTATTTACGGTTCGAGTGTCAAAAGCCCTGTATTTAAACAGATGATGCCAGATTGCAAAAAAGAATTCGTGCGCACTCCATTGCACGGACCATTCCGCCAAACCTCTTAAAACGAAAATCGTGTTCAGCAAAGGCTTCCACGATTTTTGAGTTTTGGCTCCATCGTGCAAGTCGTTTGCCCAAATTTTTTTGTGCAATCTGCTATGCAACAGTTCTTATCAGGGCTTTTGACATCCGTACCCTTCTATATAAAAAACGCATCTGAAAAACTCAGATGCGTTTTAAAGACATATCTTACTATAGTTTCTTTTACCAGATTCCCATGATATGCTGCATTAAAATGCTGACACCGGCAATGCCCACCCAGCAGCAGGCGCCCATGAATATGGGCTTTCCGCCGGTCTTGATCAGCTTTACCACATCGGTATTAAGGCCGATTGCTGCCATAGCCATAATAATAAAGAATTTAGACAACTCCTTCAGCGGCTTAAAAACAGATACATCTACTCCCGCCAGATCAGATACTGTTGTAATGACAGAAGCCAATACAAAAAACAAAATGAAAAATGGAAATATCTTTTTAAGGGAAAAGCTGCCGCTCTCCTCCCCTTCTTTTTTCTTCCGCGCTGTGCGCCAAAATGCCAATACCAGCGTAATGGGAATGATGGCAAGAGTCCGTGTCAGTTTTACAATGGTTGCCGTATCTAAGGCATTGGAACCCGGATGCATGCCATCCCATGCAGAAGCTGCTGCCGTAACGGAAGATGTATCATTTACTGCCGTCCCTGCAAACAAACCGAATCCTGCATTGCTAAAGCCAAGGGCTGCGCCTAAGGAAGGAAAAATCAGCGCTGCAATTACATTAAACAGAAAAATAACAGAAATAGACTGGGCAATTTCCTCATCATCAGCGCCAATAACCGGGGCTGTTGCTGCAATAGCTGAACCGCCGCAGATAGAAGAACCCACTCCTACCAAAGTAGAAATATTGGCAGGCATTTTCATACACTTCTGTAATACAAAAGCAATGACCAGAGAAATTGTGATGGTAGATAAAATAATGGGAAGAGACTGCATTCCCACTTTGGCAATTTCCGATAAATTCAGTCCAAATCCTAACAATATCACGGCATACTGCAATATCTTTTTGGAAGCAAAGGTAATACCGCTTTGCAGCTTTGATTTATCCTTTAAAAAAAGGGTCAGAATCATTCCTGAAAGGATGGCAAAAACCGGCCCTCCAATCACGGGAAATTTCTTTCCTAAAAACAGGCATATTAAGGCAATAGCAAAACATAACAGTAATCCAAGACCATTCTTTTTAATAAAATTCATTTTTTCTCTCCATAAAATAATCACTTCTTTTAGTAAACATGTTCTTTGGGATTGTCATCTTCAAAGTCAAATACACATTTTCCACATGCATTAATGATATGGGTATCCTCGTACTTATCATATCGTTTATACCTTCTTCCGTAGGACATATGCACATGACCATGAAGGAAATATTTAGGCCGATACCTTTCAATGAGTGTACGGAATACCTGAAATCCCTGATGGGGAAGATCCCGCCCGTCATTGATCTGCCAGGCAGGGGAATGGGTCACTAAAATATCAAATCCATGACTTTTAAATAATCGAAACCACAATTTTGCAACTCTGTACTTCATCTGCCGTTCCGTATATTGATGGGGACCCGGCTTGTAACGCATGGAGCCTCCAAGTCCTAAGATCCGAATCCCCTCATGGACATAAATCTGGTCTTCTATGCATATGCATCCATCCGGTGGAATCTGCTCATATTTCCCATCATGATTTCCATGCACATATAAAACGGGTACTGAAGAAAGAGTTACCAAAAATGAAAGATAACGCGGATCCAAATCACCACAGGAGATGATCAAATCAATTCCCTCCAGTTTGCTTTTGTCATAAAAGTCCCATAAAGATTTGGACTCTTCATCCGCTATTGCCAATATCTTCATAAGTAAGTTAACCTTCCTCTTTTTTTACTCCCTGCTGCATGATCACCGGAACTGCCTGATCTTTTAATTCTTTCTTTTCCGGAATAGTACCGATTATATTTTCTACCAGCCAGTCCATAGTCATAATTTCTTCCGGCAAAAGGCTCTTATCCGGATCATCCTGGACAATACCTGTCTGGGAATACAAAATACCTGAAAAAGGATTAAATATCTCTGAACTGATCGTTGCCTTTAAAAGCTCCACTAAACGTTTCGTACCAATGGGCAGATTTTGGGAACAAACCACATCGATCACTCCTGCTGACATTCCCCACCAATAATTAATTGCTTTCGTTGCAGAAGGATCATCATCATATTTCCACGTTCCGTTCATAATGGTCCGAATCAACTGCTCATAAAACTTTCCCCAGTGATACAGCGGCATAGCCAGATTCCTCGGATATTCTCCGGCCATATGATAAATGCCAAAGAAACGGGAAGCATCTTCCGGAATCACCATATCTCTTCCGGAGATACAATCAGGCTTGATCTCCCTGATCCTTTGCTCAATATCTCCTTCCTTTTTCGTAGACCACTCCAGATAGACTTCCGCTCTGGGATTAATCATTTTGGCTCCCAATGCAAAGGCATTGATATTAGCAATGGAACCGTAAATAGGATAGTCAGCGACATAAGCCAGACGGTTATTCTCCGCCATTGCCCCGGCAATAGCTCCCATCAGGAATTTAGCTTCATGCATCCGCGAATAATAGGTGCGGATGTATCTGTGGGAAGTGTTCAGGGAACAGTTTAAAATCCTGACTTCGGGATTTGCAATTGCCGCTTTCACACTTGCCTGCACAAAAGACGGAGTTGTGGTAAATATCAGATTGCATCCTTCTTCTATGGCTTTCTCAATAAGCGAGGCTGCGTTTTCCTGGGTTCCGTTTTCATAAGTAACACTATGTATTTCATCCGGGAATCTCTGTTCCAGATAATTCCTGCCCAATTCATGCGCATAGGTCCAGGCAGAAGTTCCCGGCGTCTTCTCATAGATAAATGCAATCTTAAGCTTATGGGCACTGGCAGGAAGCAGACGGCTGAGCAACGGTTTCTTTTCCTGACTTGGCTTCATCTTCAGGGCAATGCCTTTCTCTTCCTGATGAAGTTCAAACTCTTCCCAGCACTTTGTGATCAATTCCTTCAGCTGGCTTGTTGTTGTTTCATCAATAACATCATATCCATACAGCGTAATAAAGGTAAGGAATGCATCGCCTTTTGTAATTTTCAGCTTGTTGCCGCCTTTTGCTGCATATTCCAATGCAAAACGTGTATAAACAGAACTGAATTTCAGCAGTTCCTCATCTGTCCAGACCTCTCCCGGTTTTTTCCCTACGGCCTCTAAAAGCTTTGCAAAGCGCCCTTCCTGGGAAAACCAGATATAATTGATAGGCGCTGACTGGTAAAAATCTAAGAATTCATAATATATCTTATTTTCTTTTTCCTCAGTACGTTTAGGCACAATGCGGATCACGTCTCCCAGAACAGAAACTACCCCGTAAAATTTCATGACACTGACCCGTTTATTGCCCTCTTCTATATAAAATTTATTCATATACTCATAAGCCTTGACGGGATCCCTGATGCCTTCCTCTGCATGACTGGTACTGAGGCTGGCCCATTTGCCGGCAAATTCTGTATCCTCTCTCAATATAGGCATAAAATTTCCTGCAAATGAATTGCTTCTTCCAACAGTCTTGGTGCCTACGATCTGCTCTGTAGGGATCTGTACAAGCCCCAGCGGCACCTCATAATAAGCGCCTTTTTCCGGCATAAAATCATCCAACACCTGCAACGTTGGTTTCTCTCCCCGCAGCATCCGTGCCTGATAATCTTTTTTACCTAATTTAAATGCTTTACTATATTCTTCTCTTCCCATAATCTCCTCTTAAAAGCAGGATTTCCCTGCATTATCTGATACTCTCTGAAATTTCAATAAACATTATATGGAAGAATCCTGCAAAATGCAAGGAAAACGTCAGCGTCCGGACCGCTTGATACAGAATGCAAAATATCCTTTTTGCTCTACACTAAATAAGAGGCTGTAATGAGGATACGTCTTCTCAAAGGCTCTGACTATCTGATCATAAGCCATCTTGTTTAATCCTTCCATCTCATATAGATCTACTCCTTTAAAATGTGTTCCCACACGCTTTACTATCTGGGAAGAAATCTGCTCTAAGGCATAAACAACTGTCTTGTCAACCATTTTCAGCTTCTTGCCCAACATTTCTCCAAATATACGGAGAATCATTTTTTCTTCATATCCCAGAAAAACCTGTATCTTTTCGCCTTCCTTAGAGCGGTAAGTCAAGCGGAAATAAATCCCCTCGCCAAAATCCTCTCCTGCATAACGTTCACTGACAAGTTTCATCTTTCGCCGGAATACATCCTGTACCGTCTGTTCAACTGCCCTGACCAGGGCATCTGTTTCTTCTTCCTGATAATCATAGATCCATTTGTTAGCAGTCCGCCCTGTAATGGCATGGTCTTCAATCATAATATGGTCTGTCAGCCATCCCAGACAAAACCCCAAAACGTGCTGTGCGGATTCTTCAGAATAATTCTGTTCTTCCATCTCTTCTTCAAGAACAGGGAGCACCTTGTCTTTCAGATTGTCATGCAGACGTTTGTGCATATCATACCCGCTGTAATTGATGGATCTCATATACGCTTCTTCATCAGCAAAATGTTTTAGTGCATAACCTTTGAAGTATTTAATGGTCTCTCTGCAGGCATACTCCTGCTTCTCCAAATCGCCATTGAGCGCAGTCACTTTATTGACAATCTGGAAAAGTTTCTGATGCGCCTTATCAATGCTCTCCACGCCAATATTGAAGCGGTCATTCCATGGTACTTCTTTCATCTTCAGGGACTCCCTTTCTATTATTTTTTATTGCTTTCTTTAACATATAAATTATACCACTCAGATCTTCCTCACATCAATCATCTTTTAAAATGAAAGAAAGAGCCGATAACCGCATTTCTGATCTGCGTGTTATCGGCTCTGCGTCTGTGCATCCGGCTTTATATTATCACCCATTATCTTATAAGCAAATATTACTTTTTATTTCCTTGCGCTACTTTTCGTGGATACCATTTCTGAAACCACGCAGTGAATATTCCCATTATTGCCGGAAGTATGGAATTGATAATTCCGATATAACTTCCCGTGACCGTACGCAGAATGAAATATGTCCAAATAGATGTAATCAAATAGAGAATACCCCATGCAGCAGTTAAGATACGGTTTGTCTTGATAAACAAAGGATTCTGTAAGCTGCTGTCCCCACCGTAATCATTCATAGAATATTCAGCAGTAAGGGGTATTTTCAAACAAGCCGATATGCTCCACATTACACCGAACGCTAAATAAGACAACGGCATCACAATAACTGTCGACAAGTTAATGAGCAACAGCATTGAAAATACACTTATCAATGCGCCGGAAATTACATCATATATTGTTTTCCTGTTTTTATAGAATAGTATGGGTAATAAGCAACAAACAAAAATGCTAATCATGCTGCCCCAAAAAATATGGATATTTGCGGCTATCCAAAACACAATCCACGGGGTTAAAACGTAGCGCATATCTGTTTTCCTATTTGATATTGACTTGTCTTCTGCTATATTCGTGTTTTGATGTTGCCCAAAGTAGTCGTCCCATTTCAGCATTATATCAAAATCACCTTCGACAGAATATAAGTGTTTCATTAAAGCGTCGGCGCCTTCTATTTCTCCGGCTGCAATAGATTGCCATATATGAAAAGGTGTATGAATTACCGTTGTTGGGTTTTCATTAAACTGTTCAATAACACGACTCTCTGCTTTCCCCAAGACAACACGATAGCGCTTTCCAATATCCGTATAATCCATATCTAAAATAATATCAGTTCCACTATATGCTGCAGGATTATAAAGAGCTGCCATTTGCTTTGTAAAAGTTAGTGACATATCTTCTTTTTCGCCGGTCTGCGTTATTCCCCAGCTTGCGTCTGCCATGCGCTCAAAAACATCTCGCGGAAATAGTAATTCTTGCAGCTTTGCGTTTGTTTCTTCGTTTATTCCGCCGGAAACATACTCCTGCCCGGCCTGTTGAACAACTGCAAGATATTCTTCTGTACGGTCTGATAATTCCGGTACCCTGAAAAGTTCGCCCTCTCCACAAAATAAAGTGGTATAGTTTCCTTTGCCGCAAATCTTATCAAATTGCTCTATTACACTATTATAATTTGATTTTGCTGTATAAAAGCCGCATGTAGAAATTAAAACAGTCTTCTTTCCGCTCATATCATATCGTGAGGGATGACTACCACCCTCCACATTAGACAGCATGAAAGGAAGCGTTAATGGAAGCTGTCGATCTATCATAGTTTTAAGCTTTCCGGGTAAGCTGAAAAAATATAAAGGGAAACTCCAAATTGTCAGATCAGCCCATAATAACTTTTCAATGACAATTTGCATATCGTCGTCAATGCAACATTTACCGGGGGTCTTTTCCCAACAGGAAAAGCAGCCAAGGCAGGAGTTAATATTCATCTGTGTAATATTAAGTCTTTCAATGTTGGGCAAGTTATCTCTTTGAGCATAACTAATCCCTTCTAAAAAAGCGTTAGTGAGCCGAAGTGTGTTGCTATGTTCGCCCTTTGGGCTTCCATTGATTACAAGAATATTCATTTGTTATTCTCCATTCTTTCCAAAAGATGAATACAGCTTTCTTTTTATCCGAAATCACTAAATCGGCAATTCACCCATAAAAAAGGTTTTCATCAAAGCATGAGAACATATATTCAACAAGTGGAATATGATAATTATATTCTACTTGTTGAATAATATCAAGTGATTTTTGAATATTCCCCCCCCCCTTGTGGCAGTGGTCCGATTATTCGACATCATTATAAACTTCAATACCAAGGATTTTTACAATCGTTCCCTCAAGGTAACCACCTTCCCCGGCGGAATCAATATCTATTCCATGCACTTTCTCAACTCGATACAGAACAGCGCTATATACAAT
Source organism: uncultured Lachnospiraceae bacterium (assembly GCA_964614185.1). Classification (GTDB taxonomy): domain Bacteria; phylum Bacillota; class Clostridia; order Lachnospirales; family Lachnospiraceae; genus Suilimivivens. The sequence goes on along the minus strand of CAZTKJ010000019.1, from coordinate 8,955 downwards.
TGTACCACCGTCCTTCAAAGGTACACGAACAGGTATTAAAAGAACAATTGTCAATAAGATACAAATACCAATACTTACTTTCTTTTTCATACAATTATACTCCTTTACTCTGTAAACAATTTTTTTCGTAGTTATATTATAAGATATAAAAAAAAGAAGCGCAAAGCGCTCCTGATCTGTCAGTTCTGTCCGGGTTTCCTTAATCAAATAAAAGCTCGTCTACCGTTACAAATTCATATCCTTCTTCCGTCAATGTATCAATGATCTTAAAGACAGCTGTTACGGTAGTTTTGTATTGATCGTGCATCAGAATGATATCGTTTTCTTCAACCTTGGTACAGACATTTCTGACAATGCAGGAAACGTCTTGACTGCACCAGTCAAGAGGATCAACAGTCCAAAGAACCGGAAACATATTCAGTTCTTTCTCAAATTCTTTATTCCAGCAGCCATAGGGTGGGCGGATGTAAATAGTATCTTCCCCTGTCACTTTTTTAATTACTTCATTAGTCTGTATAATTTCCTGTTTAAACTTTTCCCCATTTTTTCTCGTAAGCTGCGTATGATTATAAGTATGATTGCCTATTAAATGTCCGTCCTCATGGATATTTTTTACGATTTCGGGATATGCTTCCACATTCTTGCCTGTAACAAAGAAAGTGACCTTCACATTTCGCTCTTTCAATCCCTTAAGAAGCTGTTCCGTATAATAAGGATGAGGCCCATCATCAAAAGTCAACGCAATTTTCTTCTGTCCCTCCTGCCTAAGCTCTTCCCCCATGGTGGGGATGGAATCCTTCTGCAAGTACCCCACCAGACAGACAAACCCAAGCAAAACTATCAGAATCATACAAAACAAAATTCTTCTCTTCAAATTCATGCATAAAGCATCTTTCCCTTTGCCTTATTCTATTTATATGCAAAATAAGTGCTTCCATGACAGAATCATACTCCTGTTTAGACAAATTGATTGCGCTCTCTGTCATAAAAATAGCCGATACTCTTTAATTTATCTTCTATTTCAGCAGAACTGACATCCATGTCATCACACATGGCTTCAAGGCCGGAATAATAGTCACGAAGCTTTAAATTCACAAAACTAAGCAGCATATGAGCATCTTCAGGTATTAACATCTTCTTTCCCTCCTTCTTTGAAAAATCTTTTATACAATCCGGCATGGTCTTCAATGCATCTCCATACATTGACTGCTCCGGTAGTTACACAAATGTATTCTTTTCCGCTCTCATCCACAGCATAGCTGGCTGCACAGTTCCCCGACTGTACTACGTATCCTGTTTTGCCGCAGAGTACTTCGCCGCCGCTGTCCTTATCTTCAATACGACGCAAGAACCAGTTGGAAAGTTCAATTCCTTCGGGATGCTGCATGGTATTTGATGTGGTATAAATATGAGCTGACAAAACTTCCCTGCAAAGCTCATTCTTAAGGGCTGCCTCCAGTATCATAGCCATATCGGTTACGGTGCAGAAATGTTCCTTATCATAAATCCCCACACAGTTGGTCACATGGGCTGTTTCGGAAAGTCCCAGAATTTCCAGTTTCTGATTCATCATCTCCACAAAGGCTTCCTGACTTCCTGCCACGTAAACAGCAAGTCCCATTGCCGCATCTGCACCGGAAGGAAGCACTGTACCGTAAAATAAATCTCGTATAGTGACAGTCTCTCCCTTTTCAAATCCTGCAATACTGCAGTCATGAATATATCCATAGTCTGTAATCTCGGAAGTGATTGTAAAAGTATCATCTAAATTTTCTACAGACTCAGCTGCCACTAAAACCGTAAGGATCTTGGTCATGGAGGCCGGATTAATACGGTCAAAAGCTCCTTTTTTTGCAATAACACTGTTATCACTAAGATCAACCAGCACCACATGCTCACTATACAGATTCTGCTCCGGCTGTATCATGTCCTCTAACACTACTGCATTTTCTGCCCGATGAACTTTATATGCTTTTTTCTGTATTACGCTGCCTGACAGCACATCCTGAATTCTGTTTACCAGAGGTTCTCCATACCGTTCTGATAGTCCTTCCCCTACAGAAGCTTCAAAAATATCATCTCCAAACATGGGAATCACAGTTGTCTCTTCCCTGTCTGACCTTCCGGATAAGATCTTCCATCCTGTCAGTATCAGTATCAGGAGCATAAATAAAACAGCCGCAAAGGGAACGGCTTTCCTTAGCTGTTCCCTGCGGCGTTTTCTTATTCTGGCTCTTTCTATTATCTCTATATACACTTAAAGCACTCCTTCTACGCAGTATCTGTCAGATCATATTCCTAATTACCGTTAACTAGTATACCACGAATCTTACTTTCATGATATATGAATTTTCCGACATGATCTTCTGTGAGCCTTAGCGATTTACCATTGCGGTCAATTCTCCGTTCTCTACTGTAATAAAGATAATATCTCCCTGTGCCGCCCTGTCTGCAAGAATCAATTTTGCTGAAAGGGTTTCCACATATTTCTGAATATACCGTTTTAACGGCCTTGCACCATAAACAGGATCATATGCATTGTCAGTAATAAATGCTTCTGCTTCAGGGGAAAGCTCAATCGTAAGCTCCCTGTCAGAAAGGCGCCTGTTCAAATCTTTCATGATCAACTTAATGATTCCTGTAATATTGTCCTTCGACAATGGTTTAAACAGAATAGTTTCGTCCAAACGGTTTAAGAATTCAGGTCTAAAATGAGCGCGCAGGTCATTCATGACCATTGCTTCTGTCTCTTCTTTAATATGACCCTCATGGTCAATCCCCTCCAGCAGATAAGATGCGCCGATATTGGAAGTCATAATCAGGATAGTATTTTTAAAATCCACGGTACGTCCCTGAGAATCGGTGATACGTCCATCATCCAGCACCTGCAGAAGTACGTTGAACACATCGGGATGAGCTTTTTCAATTTCGTCAAAGAGCACTACAGAATAGGGTTTTCTTCTGACTGCTTCGGTCAGCTGCCCACCTTCTTCATATCCCACATATCCGGGAGGCGCTCCAATCAGTCTGGATACGGAATACTTTTCCATGTATTCGCTCATATCAATGCGGACCATATTATTTTCATCATCAAATAAAGATGCGGCCAGTGACTTGGCAAGTTCTGTTTTTCCTACACCTGTAGGACCAAGAAACAGGAAAGAACCAATAGGTTTTGTAGGATCCTTTATTCCTGCTTTAGAGCGGATGATTGCTTCCGTCACTTTTGTAACACCTTCATCCTGCCCTACTACACGTTTGTGCAGCTCCTCATCAAGATGCAGTGTCTTATTTCTTTCACTTTCTGTCAGTTTCGTAATAGGAATACCGGTCCATCTTGATATGATTCTGGCAATTTCTTCTTCGGATACACTTTCATGCACCAGCGACAGATCCTTATTTCTGACCTGCTCTTCTTCTATTTCCAGCTGTTGCTTAAGAGCGGGAAGTTTGCCATAACTTAATTCTGCTGCTTTTTCATAATCACCCTCTCTTTGGGCAATTTCAATCTGACTGCCTACTGCGTCAATTTCTTCACGAAGCTTTGACAGTTTTTCAACAGAAGCTTTTTCATTTTCCCATTGTGCTATGCGGTTATTATATTCATCCTTCAATTCCGCCAGTTCTTTTTGTAAGTCTTCCAGTCTCTCCCTGCTTAACCGGTCATCCTCTTTTTTAAGGGCTGCCTCTTCTATCTCCAGCTGCATGACCCTGCGGCGTAATTCATCCAGTTCCGTAGGCATGGAATCCAGTTCCGTCTTAATCAAAGCACATGCTTCATCCACAAGATCTATGGCTTTATCAGGCAAAAACCGGTCTGAGATATAGCGGTTTGAAAGTACTGCGGCACTGACCAGTGCATTATCCATGATCTTAACACCATGATAAACTTCATAACGTTCCTTTATTCCCCGCAGAATCGAGATCGTATCTTCCACTGTGGGTTCCTCTACCATAACAGGCTGAAAACGTCTTTCAAGGGCCGCATCCTTTTCAATATATTGTCTGTATTCATCTAAAGTAGTAGCTCCGATGCAGTGCAGTTCACCCCTTGCAAGCATTGGTTTCAACATATTCCCTGCATCCAGCGCACCATCTGTTTTTCCTGCCCCTACAATGGTATGAAGTTCATCAATAAACAGGATAATCTGTCCGTCACTGTTTTTTACGTCCTCTAAGACTGCTTTCAGACGCTCTTCAAATTCGCCCCGATATTTAGCTCCTGCTACTAACGCTCCCATATCCAGTGCAAAGATTTTCTTATCTTTCAGTCCCTGAGGAACATCACCTTTTACTATTCTCTGTGCCAGTCCTTCCACTACTGCTGTTTTGCCTACTCCGGGTTCTCCGATAAGTACCGGGTTATTCTTCGTCTTTCTTGAAAGAATACGAATAACATTTCTGATCTCATTATCTCTGCCGATAACCGGGTCCAGCTTCTGCTCTCTTGCCTTTTCCACTAATTCCTGTCCATATTTGGCAAGGGTATCATAGGTTGCTTCCGGATTATCGGTAGTCACTCTCTGATTGCCTCTTACCGTTGAAAGCGCCTGCAAGAATCTTTCTCTGGTAATGCCAAACTCCTGAAACAATTCTTTTATGGCTTTATTTGGATACTTGATCATGGCCAGAAAGAGATGCTCTACCGACACATATTCATCTGCAAATACTTTTAGCTCATCTTCTGCGGAAATCAGGACTTTATTCAGGTATTGGCCCACATAAGGCTGTCCTCCCTGCACCTTCGTTCTCCTGCGGATAGCCTCTTCTGCTTTACTAATAAAATATTGTGGATTGATTTCCATCTTTTCTATCAATTTAAGGATCAGACTGTCCTCCATAGTAAGCAGACTGTATAGTAGATGCTCCTGTTCAATTTCCTGATTTCCATACTCATAAGCCAGTTTTTCGCATCTTTCTACGGCCTGCATGGACTTTTGTGTAAATTTGTTTATATTCATAAGCACTCCTCTCTGCCGAAACTGTAAATATCTTCAGGTAAAATTTCTGTTAAAAATTTGCCATTTACAGTATACCCGGCAATCTTAATGACTATGATTTGCTAACTTGTTGTTATAGTGTGAATATAACACTAGTTGTTAGCACTGTCAAGAGGTGAGTGCTAATAAAATTATTAAAATCCCATAAATAAAGCATTAACAGTATATTTATTTAAGGAATCACTTTTTCAAAAAGACCGCTCATGGGTACCCTCATAAATAGATTTTTACTATTTTTCTTGTATAAATGTTATATCATATCCTTAGAAAAAATGATTTAATGAGTTTAAACTTTACTTGACTCGGAGGTACGGATGGAAAAACACAAGAAGCAAGATGAACACATTTTTGCAGAAAAGCTTACCAAAGACACCGACATAGACGAGGATGTACTGCTTGAAAGCTTCCGCAGGAATAAAACTCATAGTCTTAAAACACTTATCGGGCTTTACAAAGGACAGTACTTCAAGCTGTTTTTGTCGGTACTGATGTTTGCGATAAAACACACCCCCGTATGGGCTTTGCCAATAGTTACTGCAAACATAATTAACGCGGCAACAGTTCCCACTGAAAATGCAGCAACAGTCATAATAATAAATGTTACAGTGATGATAGTTCTTGTATTGCAAAATCTGCTGACAAACTACCTGCACACATATTTTTACGCAAAGGTAGTGCGGAATGTGGAGTGCGGTCTTAGAAGTTCAATGATACGCAAACTACAACAGCTTTCGATAACATACCACAATGAAATGCAGTCGGGAAGATTACAATCAAAAATCATGCGCGATGTGGAACAAATAGAAAATCTTTCAGCACAGATATTTATTTCCGTTTTGAGTATAGCGCTTAATATTGCGGTATCCCTTACCATTGTGTTAAATTCTTCTTTTACGGTGTTTGCTTTCTTTGCTGCGTCAATACCGGTGGCAGTGTTCATAAGAAACGTGTTCAAAGAAAAAATAAGTACACACAACAGAAACTTCCGAAAAGAAATGGAGGAAACCTCCGTTAAAGTAATGGAAATGGTTGAGCTTATCCCTGTTACACGCGCCCATGCGCTTGAAGAGACCGAGACCCAAAAGCTTGGCTCTCAGTTGAAAAATGTGGCGAAGCACGGTTTCAGGCTGGATATGATACAATCCTTTTTCGGCTCGGTAAGCTGGGCTTCATTTCAGATCTTTCAGGTGATATGTCTTGGATTTACTGGCTGGCTCGCCGTGCAAGGAAAAATTCTTCCGGGTGATGTTGTAATGTATCAAACCTATTTCGGCACAATCGTAAATCAGATAAGCGGAATCGTTACACTTATACCGATAATCTCAAAAGGCCTTGAATCGGTGAATTCTGTAGGGGATATTCTTCTCAGCGCAGATGTGGAGGATACGGGAAATAAGAAGAAAATCAAGAAAGTTGATGGAAAAATCGAATTTAAGAATGTAAACTTTAGATTTAAAAATGCGGAAGCCCCTGTGATTAACAATCTTAGCTTTTCGGTAAACAAAGGCGAGACAGTTGCCTTTGTCGGAGCATCGGGAGCCGGAAAAACTACTCTGATAAATCTTGTAATAGGCTTTCTTCGTCCTAATTCGGGACAAGTGCTTATCGACGGAAAAGATTTGAACACTATCAATCTTCAAAGCTATCGCTGCCATATTTCCGTAGTACCACAAACGCCTATATTATTTACGGGAACCATAAGAGAAAACATAACATACGGATTAGAAAATATAAGCGATAAATTTCTGAACGAGGTGATAAACGCTGCGAATCTCAAAGAGCTTATTGACTCTCTTCCAAACGGACTTGATACAGAAATAACCGAGCACGGTTCAAACCTTTCGGGCGGTCAGCGTCAAAGAGTTTCTATTGCACGGGCTTTTGTAAGAAATCCAAAAATTCTTATCCTTGACGAGGCCACGTCTGCTCTCGATACTGTGTCAGAAAAGAAAATTCAGGACAGTATCGAAAGACTTGTTAAGGACAGAACCACTCTGATTGTAGCTCACCGCCTTTCTACTATAAGAAACGCAGATAAGATTGCCGTTATCGGCGACGGTGGTATGCTTGAATTCGGTACCTATGACGAGCTTATGGAAAAACGCGGAGAATTCTATAAGCTAAGATCATTACAATTTTAAATCAGGAAAGGAGATTAATAATGGTACAGGTCAAAGGAAAATGGGCATTTATTACAGGCTCATCAAGAGGAATTGGATATCTTACGGCAAAATTTATGGCGGAACAAGACTGCAACCTCATACTCCATAGCCGTAAAAAGGAGCATTGTGAAAAGCTGATTAAAGAAGTAAGGGCAATGGGCGTAGAAGCGTACGCCGTTGAAGCGGAGCTTTCTGATTTGGACAGCGTGCAGGCTATGCTTGACGAGATTGACCGCATGGGTATGACGGTTGACATTGTTCTGAATAATGCAGGTATGCAGATTGCGTACAGAACGGATTATTACAAAACCCCTGTTTCGGATTACACCGAAAGCTTTAAGATAAATACGATAGCACCCGCAATGATATGTTATCATTTCATGCCGAAAATGATTGAACATGGTTTCGGCAGAATTGTAAATACCACCAGCGGCATACGTCTTGAACCTGAGCAAGCCGGATATTCCGCAAGCAAGGCAGCGCTTGATAAGATCACCATTGACTTGGGATCAAAGGTCGAAGGTACAGATGTTATGATAAACCTTACCGATCCCGGCTGGTGCAGAACAGATCTTGGCGGACCAAATGCTCCCAACGCTCCCGAAAGCGCAATTCCCGGAATCGCTGTTGGCGTATTTGTGGATGATAAAAAATCGGGACGTTATCTCAATGCACCTTATTTTACGGGACTTACTCTTGAAGATGCAGTCGCAAAGGCAGAAAGAGAATTCGACAGTCCATACAAATAACAAACTTGAATTGTTTAAAAATCCCACTCCTAAATGGCGTTAAATCTATGATAGCTTTAACGCCGAAAGGGGCGCGGACATTTTCTTGGACTGGTTAGGCAGCCAATCCCAAGCTTTGCCTGTACTCCTTTGGGCTCATATTTCCAAGTGATATTTTAATCCTTTTTTCTTTATACCACACCAGATATTCGTTCAAAACATCAAATATGCCGCAAACCCTACAAAGCAGGCATTCACGGCACATCATGAAACCAGTCGGAACTCACCCTCCACTGTCAAGAGGTAAATTCTATCCAATCTTCATATTATCTAATTTAAACTGAAACTGAAAGGCTTGCGCCTTGTTCCGAAGGAACCGTTTCCCCTGTTTTTGTATAGGTTACAGGCTCCTTTACGGCATTCATCTTTATTTCATCAGAACCTGTACTGTCAGAATCTACGTTATCTTTCAACAATACCTTTCCTTCTTCACTGATCTCCAGGAGACATTCCCTTGTCTCTTTGGTATCTGTATTGGCATCAGCATTCCTGTTTTCGCGGGTCCTTTCTTCCAGTTTTTCACGTTCTTCCCTGCGCTTTTGGATAGCCTTCTCACGCTGTAATTTTTCTTTTTCCCTTGCCTCTTTTGCGTCTTCTTCCATTCCTTTATCGGCTTCCGACTTATATTCCTTCGCCTTGTCAGAGAATTCATTGACATACCCCATTGACCTTTCCATTGTTGCCGTATCGCCTTTAAGCCTTGCTTCCTTATAAACCCTCATAGGGGTATTCAGCAGATTCATATTTGTCCTTGCGCCTACGAGCCCTTCCATTGTCTTTGTATTCATAGCACCGCCTCCTTATCATTTTTTTCAACAAAGCGTAAAAAGCCCTCATTTGTTCTTTCGGCGGTATGAATATACGCTATTAGGTTTATGCCTTAAACAGCCGTTTTGATGTCATGTGCGGCATCAGGAAACGGCATTAAAATGGAGATTACGAAGGTGCCGTTTTCGGCTTCTGTATTTACTCCCCCGTTATACTTGTTCACCACATCGCCTACAT
>CAZTKJ010000018.1:0-58829 GCA_964614185.1 uncultured Lachnospiraceae bacterium | reverse complement strand
AAAAAGGGTGGGGCTAAACTTTTAAAAATGTCCTTGACAAGGGGTACAGTTTATTCTTACTATGTCAAAAAATTGAGGCCAAATCATCAAAAATATATTTCTGCCTTTCATGTATCTTGATATATATGGTGCAGACAAATATCTCCATACATTATCGTTAACAAATTTTTTATATTCTTTCACATTCCGATGCAATCCATACTTTTTATTATCATATATCAAATTGGCACATATCTCAAAAATGCGCATTTGAACACAATTCTTTTCTTTTTCTGACAAATTATTTTCCATTAGTTTTTCATGTGGCTTTATCTGCCTTTTGTAGTTTTCAAAGCAAGATCTTGACAAATCACGTTTCATTACAGAAGAAATGCTATCAACATATACATATAATGGCGTATCTATAATTTTCACCTTCTTCACACAAAAGGAATACTTTAAATTAAACAATGTATCTTCTCCTGGGTGAATTCCCTTTTCAAAAAAAATCCCATTTTCTTTTATCAACTCGGTCAAATATATTTTATTCCACAAAAATCTGCCTTTCAAATTAATACACATATACCAATAAAATTTTTTGTCTTCTTTACTAAGTATTCTATTTTCAAATCCTTGAGGAAACAGTTTCCCGTTTTGTAACCGAAAATGACCACACATCGCCATTTCCACATTATTATTTTTTATCGCTGAAACTAATTCAGCCACATACATTTTAGTTAAATAATCATCAGAGTCTACAAAACATATGTACTTTCCTATTGCATATTCAATGCCTACATTTCTTGCAACAGATACTCCTTCATTTTTTTTATGAATAACTTTTATCCTAGGATCTATCTCTGCATATTTATCACATATCTTACCAGACATGTCAAAACTTCCATCATCTATTAATAATATTTGCAATTCTTTATATGTCTGTAACAAAACGGACTGTATACACATACTTATATACTTTTCTACATTAAATACAGGAATAATAATTGATACTAACTCATTCACTCTCTTCTCTCCAATAGGTGTTTCCCAAATCATCCTTCATCTGGGTTGTACTAATTTCAGGTGTTCTTGGTAAATATATTACTTCTATTCCCTCACTTTTTAAAAAATCAAATTGACCTTCCCAATCATTTCCTATAACAAACGTATTTATATGATATTCATAGATATCCGTTTTTTTCTGTTCCCAATTTTCTTCCGGAATAACTAAATCTACATACCTGATTGCTTCTAATAATCTCTTTCTTTGCTCGTAAGAAAAATAGCATTGTTTTCGTTTTTCTTTCCTATTAAATTCATCGGTAGACAATGCAACCACTAAGTAATCACCTAATTCTTTTGCCCTTTTTAACAAATTAATATGCCCATAATGCAGCAAATCAAATGTCCCATATGTAATAATTCGTTTCACTTTTTATCCTCCACTTTCTCAACCTTAAGAATTTTATGTTTTCCTATACGTCTCTCAATTGGTGGTAATCTCCTATAATCACCATAAATACAAGATAAATATCCGTCATAATCCATAGTTCCATAAAACTCTGAATCTTCAAATTGATACTTATTTCTTTCATGAAAATATTTGCAATCCACAAACTCCCGTAATTTATATGCACCAAGAAATGTGCCACAAATATTGCTTTTATCCATATCATAAGACTTAAGACACATTTCTAATCTGTTTAACAGTTTGTATCCATCTATATGTGCCCCTATCTTCGTTTTTCTTGCAAACGCAATAAGAATTTTTTCTATTATAGGACGATCCATATCCAGATTATCTAGATCCACTTCATCTATCACAGTAAATTTAAAAAGTGCCCTATACACCATTAATTTTGTATAAAAAAACATTCTAACAAACTTATTATTAGGCGTGCCATCAATTGGAAGAATATCAATTTTAAAATTCGAATGTTCAATATAATGATTATCGTGTTGGTAATCAATTTTGATATTATAATTTTTCAAAGCCATAATCATACACCTCAGCATGTTATTACTTCTTGTGTAATGATCGAAATAATATGGAGCAATTTTTATCTTTTCAGATATAAGAAGTAATTTCTCATAATCTTTTCTAGGCATTGCAACATCAATATCATCATCCCAAGGAATAAAGCCCTTATGCCTAATTGCACCTAATAGAGTTCCCCCAATCATAAAATATGTTAAGTTATTCTCTTCACATATTTGGGAAAATACTTTCAATGCTTCTATACCACATTTTTGAACTTCTCGGATCATCTTATCTCTATAGCCCTCCAACTTTATACTTTTATTTCTCAGACTTTCTATTTCTTGCTAATAGCATACGCAATCGGCTTTACATATGCATGTAGTATCCCCGCCAATCTAACCGCTATCCACTTTGGCATCACCTCATATATCTTTTGCTTTTTATTCCTTACTTCTCTATCTTCCTTTTTTCTATATGGCATATCTTTCCATAAACTCTCTTGATAAAATTTTTCCCATTCTCCTGCATAAGGATGATTACTTCCCTCAAACCATGGTCTAACCGACAAAAAGCTGGTAGTAAAATGTACTACTACTGGACTTTTCACTGCATCTTCCCACTCTTCTTTGGCATAACCAAACTGTGGTTTTCTATAAATTTGCATCTCTTCATATGTGAAATCATAAGCTAATGTTGTCAGATTATATCTGGGGCTTACCAATTTAAATTGATTACTCACTGTTCCATTGATCACCCCTTGATCGACATATTCTGTCTTACCGTTATATTTCTTAATAAATTCTGAAACCACTGTTTCAATATCATTTTCTATCCACTTTTTTACATTCAGAAGTAACATTCCCGTATTTATATAATTATCAGTTTTTTTAGCACCTATAATTCTCTTGTGCAAGTTACTCATACACTCAAGGCAGGCTGCTCCTAAATAATAATTGATATCTGTTTCCCATAATTCCTGCAATGAGGAAACAATAAGCGTATCACAGTCCAAATACAGCAGCTTGTCCACTTGATGATGTTGCCCAAATAATTCCTTAAGGAAAAGCCGAGAGTATGCACTGTCACTCCATCGGAGTGTTTTGAGCTCTACACCCAGTTTTCCTCTAATATTGGGTTTTTTCAAGAAAACCACATCTCTGTTATATGACCTAATCATATTCTCTAATTTTCTAATATTATCTTGACTGATTTTATCCTCTACAATATAAAAATGAATATCTCCCAAATGTCTGTTATTTTCTAAAAGTGATAAAATAGAGACACCCATAATTTCCGCATAATTGTCATCTGCTGCGTACATTACATTCATGCTACCACCTCTCTCGCGAATTCAGACATAATTATCAATTTCACATTATCCTCCACGCATCAACACTGCATTTTTGTATCTAATCTACTAACAAACATAACTATCTTTTTCATAATTAAGACCATTCATGATTCCTATATTTACTCATATAAAAAGCTCCCATCGTAAAGACAATTACATATCTTACAATGGAAGCTTTTCATCACTTTGCTTTATTTAATTAATACGACCTGCTTACTCTTCTGCAACTAATGCAAGTTCCTGTTGAGAACATCCCGTAATTTTACAAATAAATTCCCGATCCATTCCCTCCTGTAGCATATTCCGAATAATAATGCTTCTTCCTTCCGCTCTTCCTTCTATTTTTCCATCTTCAAAAATCTCTTCTATTGCATTGCACATATCTGAGTTCTCCTTCCTGATTTTAGGCATCAATCGTTCTTTATCCAGATGCACAGCTATTGCCCATACGGTCTCTTCCTTAAGATTCTTGAAACATTCTGTCCGAAACAACTCTTTCATCTTTTTCTTATCATTCCGACACTGCATCGCCTGAAAGAATTCTCTCAAATCCGTTTTAAACGTCTCTGCATTAATATAGTCCGCTTCCAATAATGGAAATCCATAATCAGGAAGCTTCTCCCGCATCAATTCTTCGGTTTCTTCCGAAATATGATATAGTTCCGACAATTTCCTTCTTCCTTCCCAATGATTAGTTCCCAGATAAAGAACCACCGTTACCACCGGCAAAAGAAAATCTGTCCCTTTTATCCGGCTTTTCTTTTCCCGATAATCCAGCTTGTTCTGAGCCAGAGATTCTTCCTTTTGCTGCTTACTGATTTCCTTAATTTGCTGCTCCAGTTCACAGACATCATAGACCATTACCCGCTCCGGCATGCTGTAATCAGATTCGGTTTCCAATTCTAAGCCATAGCAAACATTCCTTTTGATATCCTTCATGAAAATATCACGCCCCATCTCACCTTTTCCTGAAAGTGATGGATAGACCCTTTTCACCAACTCAAGCTCTTCCGCCTGAATGCAGTCCTTTCCGTGACAAAGAATTGCATTCAGTAACTCTGCAAACCTCCTGCGGTCTGCAAAGAAATCCTTCCCTGCTAAATCTTTTTTCCCCATGTACTCCTTTCCGGCTGTATCCATGGCAATACATAAATTCCTGCAATGCCCTTCAGCCATTTTCTGTTGTGATTCGTGAAATATGGCTGATACGCCGAAATCGGATATCCGATCCTCCACCCTGAACAGGACTTTGAATTCCACTTTGATGTTTTCCTTTGACTAAGTAAATTATAGGGAATTCGATTTCTATTGTCAATAGAAAATTAGAAATTTTTGTATGATTTTCCGTTTTATTTCTATTGTAAGATATGCAATTGTCAAGGTACGTTATCTATACTAAAAGCACTAAATTCCCATTTACACTTAATGGTTCTTTATGCTACTACCACTACCCTCTTAATACGCACCATCACCAGAGATAACGCTGGCAACAGTCTTACACATAATTTTAAAATCAGTCCAAAAACCAGCTTCCTTTATATATTTCAGATCCAGTTCAATCCATTCATCAAAAGATAAATTATTTCTTCCACTGCACTGCCAATAGCATGTCAGTCCCGGCTTTATCATCATCCTTTGTTTTTGATAATCGTTACACTGCTCTGTTTCATATGTGGGCAGCGGACGAGGGCCCACAAAGCTCATTTCCCCTTTTAATATATTAACAAGCTGCGGCAGTTCATCCAAACTCGTCCTTCTGATAAAACGCCCTACTTTTGTTACTCTCGGATCATTTTTTAGTTTAAATGCAGGTCCATCTAATTCATTTTTTTCTAGCAGACTTTGATGCATTTGCTCTGCATTCATGCACATACTTCTGAATTTGTACATTTGGAATACTTTTCCATTTAGCCCGTTTCTATCCTGCTTATAAAAGGCATATCCACCATCTTCTATCTTGATTGCCAATGCAATTATCAGAAACACTGGTGCAAGAACTATTAATCCCATCAAGGAACCCAGCACATCAAAGCCTCTTTTACTTATTTTGAATACAACAGAGGACACAACATGCCTATTCGCATGCAAAATCTTTTCATTCTGTCTGTAGTTTTCCTTGACGCCATTTGTATCTTTTGTCAGCACCTTTGTTCCATCCATCTTCTTTTCTCTTCGTAAATATCCAAGTAAAAATTTTGCTTCTTTTTCTGCACTGCCGCGTCTTCGCGGCAGTGCACATCCCACACTCGTAATCAAGTGAAAAACTATCCACAGGATAATTGTGTTTATTCAGCCACAGGAGCTGCGGGTACTTCTACAAACATCAGAGTTCCCAGACTTGTCATATCAACAACCACATGGTCTTCTCTGATCTCTGCTACGGTAAGCTCTACCCATGAGTTCTTTACCAGCTGATAAACCTTAATGTTCTGGCCTGCTTTGATTCCCTTCAAATAGTAGTTAACTCTTGCTGTTTTAAATTTTCCAACAATAGAATTAACGCTTACTACGTTAAGAACCTTTCCGCCAAGTAAAGCTGCTTCTGTCTTTGCGGATTTCACTGCTGCTGCATCTGGTTTTTCTACCATGAAGGTTACGTTACTGGGCGCACCGTTAATAATAACATGTCCGCCCTGTCCAACAGGAGTTACTGACTCAAGACCAGCCACTTCTATGACAGCATTGTTAAGATATTCTCCAACAGTCTTGCCTTCTTCGGCTGCTGCTGCATCCGATGCGCTGGATGAAACGACAGCTTCTGCAGGAACGCTGTTATCGGATCCACACGGGATCCCAGACCAACTACCGGATGAAACGATATCTGATGCAGAAGGACTTGTCTCCTCGATGTCGGCTGCCATTACGGGCAGTGAAAATACCATAGCACCTGCTAACGCTATTGCAATTAACTTTTTCATCTGAATCTCCTCCTTTCTTTCCGAATTTACGGAAAACTGAGTGTGGTTTATATTTACAGCAGGAAAATCTGCCGGAAATATCTGTTCATAACATTTCTATTTATTCAATAATTACTCTGTCAATGGTACCTGCCGCATCTCTTACAAGAGCTGCCAATACCACATATTGACTGTCTGCATCTTCGCCTCTCCTAGTGGTCAGCGTAATCAGGAAATGATAAGGAGTCAGTCCCGTCCATCCTTCCCTCAAATTCATTCCCATTTCTCTGGTTCCATATAAATCATCCAAAAAATCCTGGCAACCTGCTATATAAGTAAAATCATAGGTTCTGAGTAAACTTGTATTTTCTCTCTCATAGGATGCAAAGATTT
Organism: uncultured Lachnospiraceae bacterium; assembly: GCA_964614185.1. Taxonomy (GTDB): domain Bacteria; phylum Bacillota; class Clostridia; order Lachnospirales; family Lachnospiraceae; genus Suilimivivens. The sequence goes on along the minus strand of CAZTKJ010000018.1, from coordinate 52,228 downwards.
CATATGTCAGAAGATTTCCATCTATGTAAAGATAAGCTGTTTCATGCTCCACAAAAAAATCAGGATCCATAAACTGATACAAATCTGCAAACAGTCCGTTTTTTCCATCATCACTGCATTTTCCATGAATCACTGTATTGAAATCGCACATATCCTTCAGATTGGCAAGTTCTGTATAAAGAGCGCCCTCGTTTCCAACTTCTCCAAACGCATTATGGCTCTCATAATAATCATCTGCTTCTTCACTTTGGAGAACCGGAAAATCTATGTCTGTACCCGGTATGTAAAGCCATGCAAAAATATCAGGATTCTCTTTTTTAAGGGTTTCAAAATCAATGGCAGCATCTGCTGCAGTTTCATAGGAAAGTCCCGTAGTGGGCAGTTCTTCTATAACCGGCTCTGGTTCTTTTCCTTCTTCCGGAACTGCGTTTTGTTCCTTGCTGCATCCTGAAAAAAGCATTCCTGTAACTGCCAACATAGCTGCTATGGTTTTCATGAATTTTTGCTTTTTCCCTGCTGTTCTTTTCATATCTCTGTAATCATACTCCGTTTCAGCTCTCTACTTCCTCATAAAATATCTCAAGAACCAACTCATAAAGAGCATCTTCATCTGCATAAAATTCTGCAAATTTCTCCCCCATGACAGTTTCTCCTTTTAACATGTAAAAATGATTACTGTCAAACCGGTAATTTGCTGCAATAGGCGCCAGATATGCAATCTCATCTATGGTTATATCCGTCACCATCTGTCCCGAAACAGCTTCATACAAATCAAAGACTACGGAAATATCTTTCTTGGCAGCCTGCTTTGCTTTTCCGATAAATGCATTTAAATACTGCTTCTGTCGCTCAAGTCTTCTGTCCGCGGAACCAAACTCCTTAGTATTCCTGTATTTCACATACCAGAAGGAGCTTTTCCCCATAAGATGTACCTCTGCTCCTTCCTGCAAGGTACTATCTGCCGCTGTCAGATCTTCAAGCACTGTTACATCCACGCCTCCCACAGCATCATTGATGGTGGGTATTGCACTCATATTAATTGCTGCATAGCCATGGATAGGCAGGTTGTAGAATAACTTCTGTACTGCTTTCTTCTGATACTCACAGCTTTTTTCCACACCGTTTCCAAAGCCGTGCTGTGTGGCAATCTGAGCTTTAACAGTATTAATATAAGCACCCTCTTCGTTATAAAGGTCAATATCTGTCATGGTATTGCGGTTAATTCCAATGATACCAAGACTTCTATCATGAGGATTCATAACTGCCAGAAATAAAGCATCCGCCTGGCCTCCGTTAGTTCCTTCAGCTACCTCTTTCACATCACTGTCCTTATCAATTCCCATGATCAAAAAAGTCAGGATATCCTCATTATAGGCATATATTTTCCCGTCATACTTGACCCAGCCTTCCTGCCAGTTTACTTTCTCTTCTTCTGTCAGAGGTACTGCCTTTGTTTCCACAAGAGCAAGTTCAGGTCCTGCAGACTGTGCTTTTCCGGTAAGGCTGTTTTTCCCTACTACTCTTACGATCTGAAATGCCACTAAAACAATAGCTGCCAAAACCACCAGTTCACAGATGATCATAAGTACCGTTCTGCTTTTTTTCCTTATTTTCTTCTTTTGCCATCTCTTCTTACTTTTCACATTAATGCTCCGTCTGATCCTCCTGCATATAAACAGCCTGAAAAACCCGGGAAGCTTTTGTTATATTTCCCGCTTTATCACTGGCAGCATAAAAAACCACTGCGGTACTGTTTGTTCTGTTTTCCACGATTTTCTCAATAACAATGCGGTCACTGATGTCTCCGTCTCTGCCATCATAAGCCAATACTCCTTCTAACAGCTCTGATTCATCCATATCGTCCTGATATACAATGTCTGCTGCTCCAAAGGTAATTCCCGGCGGAATCCTGTCTGTTCTCAGATACAGGATGATACATCCTATCAGCAACATTACATTTGCTATCCCAAGCAGAATACCTGCTATCTTTCTTCGTTTCATTTATATCCTCCGCAAATGCTTCCTGTACCTTTAAATATCTTCTATGTATTCGAGGCCTTCATCATCGTTCTTATCAATTTCTTCTTCAGAATGGGAAGCTCCCTTTCCAATATCTGTCGCTATATCTATATCATCCATATATGGCCGCAGAGGTTCTCTGGCAGCCTTTTCCACACTCATATTATCCTCGCCATAATTGCCATAATATCTGCCATAGTACTTACCGTAATATTTACCATAATTCCCATAATATCCTTTACCGCTAAGGTCTACTTTATTGAGAACAACTCCCAAAATACGAGTTTCCGCCTTATCCAGCTGATCCTTTACCTTTTGGACAAATTTATAGCTCACTGCATTATTCTCCACCACCAGCATGGCGCCATCGCAGTTTCTGGCTGCAACAGCCGCATCAATTACACTTCCAAGAGGCGGTGTATCAATGATTACATATTCAAAAGAAGTTCTTAAATTCCGTATGACCGAAGCAAATTTTTCACCTCCCAGAAGTTCACTGGGATTGGGCGGGACCGGCCCTGAAAAAATAACATATAGATTGTTGATATTGGTTTTACACATTACATCGAGGTAATTTGCTCTTCCGGCCAGACAATGGGTAAGTCCCTGTCTGACAGCGCCTGTTTTATATCTGCCTACCAGCACGGATTTACGCATATCTGCATCCAATAGCATAGTTCTGTTTCCCGCTTCTGCAAAAGCCTTTGCTATCTGCATGGCAATACTGGACTTTCCTTCATTGGGGGTACAGCTTGTTATAACAATTACTTTTACACTATCTCCACAAAACTCAATATTGGTACGAAGTGTCTTGAACGCTTCTTTCATACGGTAATCGTTAGTGGATTTATCAAACTGTAGCTTTACTTCCTGCATTTTATATCCCTCTCATTTTCTGTCCGGATCATTTATGTCTCAAAGCCTTGTTGTTGTTTTTGTTTTTTCTTTTTCTTCTTACTTCCATTTTCCTGCACTGCCATGGGTATCAGCGCAAGGGTACTGATTCCCAGATATTTTTCCACATCCTCAGAGGATTTGATGGTATCATCCATCAGGTACTGCACTAAAATAACGGCACATATCAGGAATACACCAAACAGACCGCCGATGAGTGTCCACTTTACTACACTGGGACCGGCTTTTTCCGTAGGCATATTGGCCGTTTCCACCACATTTACCGCTTCAATATCCATTACATTCTGAATATGTTCACTGGCTGTTTCACGAATACAATTTGCAATATTCATAGCCTGCACCGGATCTGTATCTTCTACAGTAATGGCTACAATACGGGTATCGGTGGGTGTAGTGACACTGACTTTTTTAAGCAGCTCACGATATTCTAAATCTAAAAGAAGCTGCTGAATTACTTCTTCCAGCACATATCTGCTATTGATCAATTCCCCATAGTCCTTGGTCAGTTGGGTACCCATTTGCACATCGCTGTAAGTAACTGAATTATTTTCTGTCTTATTTAATATGTAGATTTTAGTGGTGGATTCATAAGTGGGGATCAACACGAACATACTGACAGCAAAACAAATAAGCGCCACAAATACTCCCGCGCTTAAGATCAGCCATATTCTGTCAAGCAATATCTGAAAAACCTTCAAAAGATCTATCTCTATTTCATCCCTTTCCCGCGGGTTTTCCATGATCATAGCTTTCTTCCTCTCTTCGTCATTCCTTATAGGAATTCCTTATATGTATTCATTCCGGATCACATGCATGGGATTTTCATAAAAAAGTTCCTGCATGTAATCTTCTCCGTATTTCTTCTTAATGTAAGCGGCGCAGTCTGCCATTCTTGGCGCTCTTTTTCCGGTATCATGAGCATCCGTTGCTACAAAATGTGCAAGATGTCCTGAAAGAATCCTCTTTGCCTGCATTTTTGCTGCCAACCCAAAGTTTCCCATAATGCTGCCTGCATTTATCTGGATATAACAGCCCATTTCTATCAGGTCTTCGATTCTGTCCGTTTTGGCGCAGACTTTGGAATAGCGTTCTACATGGGCAAGAATCGGGATGTAGCCTTCTGCCGTCAAATTATAGATTCCATTCCGTATGTAGTCATAATCATCCATGGGACTAAACTCCGTTAAAACATAATCAGAATTGGCCAGCGTACATACATTTCCCTCTGTGATCATTTCCGACAATCCGCTCCTGTAATAAAGCTCGTTGCCGGGATGCAGCTTCATCCCCAGTTCTTCCTCATCTGCTTTTTTCTGCAATCTCTTTATAAGAGAAAGAATTTTTTCAGCATCAGCATTATGTCTTCCCGGTTTATTGTGGGGAGTTAAGATTATTTCTCTGATTCCGTCATCTGATGCTGTCTTCAGCATTTCCATACTCATCAAAAAATTTTCTGATCCATCGTCTATTCCCGGCAGAATATGGGAATGAATATCTATATAATCATTTATTTTATTTCTTTTGTTTTTTTCGTTAATTTTCATATTTTACGAAATTCTGGAAAATCACAAAAAAACAGGACATTTTTTATGCCCTGCTGACGACTGTTTTGACGGTTATAGAATCATTTTAAGGTATTAGAAAGAAGCAGCTTTTTCTTCATATTCGGAAAAGTGAAACAGATTCATCAGCTGTTTTTTATGCTGCGTAGAAGAATGGATATAGAGATTCAAGGTTGTCTGAATATTACTGTGTCCCAAAAGTTCACTGAGACTCTTGATATCAAAACCCCTTGCAATACATCTGGTGGCAAAGGTATGCCGCAATAGATGGAAATGGAATTTCTTTACAGCACACTTTTCCAGAATACGTTCAAAACGATATTCCACTGTGCGAGGCTCTGCAAAGCGCTGTTTTTTTCCTTTAATAAGAAATTCTGAATTTTCGCCCCTATATCGCTTAAAAAGAGGCAGTAAAATAGGAGGAATCGGTATTTCCCTCATGGAAGTAACAGTTTTGGGTTTTTGGAAGATAATACCGGTATTATTTTTTGAGCCGTCAGTAAGCTTTGTACGCTGAAGAGTCTGTTTGATATAAATTATCTCATCCTCAAGATTAATGTTCTCCCATTTAAGGGCACACAGTTCTCCCACTCTAAGTCCTGCATATAAGGATGTCAATATGCCAAGGGTAGTTCCGTCTTTGGTCATATTGGAAAAAAGATAGTCCTCCAGGGTTTTTAAATCATGGTCGCCTGGCAGAATCATTGTATTCTTTCTGCCGGCAGGTATGGGATTTTGCGGAATATAGATCATAAGATGATATTTTTTCTGTATATGACCCAGTATCATTATGACCACGGAACAAATATTGTGGAGATAGCTGTCTGCAAGCCGTCTGCCATTTTCATTATACCTAAGTTTCCCCACCATTTTTTCTAACATCATATTATCTATTTGAACGGCCTTACGGCTTCCAAGGAGGGGAATAATATGCTTTCTCACTAAATTATTGTATGCTGCATAGGTAGTGATCTTCCAATAATCTTTTCTATCCATAAGCCACATTACAGCAGCCTCTTCCATGGTAAGCAGGCAATCATCCCCGGATTCTCTCATCTGCTGTTTGACAATATCCATTTTCTCTTTTGTTTCCCCATAAGTCCTTCCGTATATATATTTATATTTGGCCTCACCGGGGAGAATATTGTCTTTCCGAATCCGCCCTTCCCATCTTCCATCTGTACGTTTATAAATATTATTTCCGCGTCTTGGCATAGAGTTCTCCTTTTCATAGACCAGTTATTTGACGGCTTTAAAAATTTTTATAGTTAATTTTCATGATAAATAATTTTTCGTTTCATTATAAAAAATGTATTTTTAACTAAAAAAAGTAAATATTCCTATATGCCGGTTGATTTATTAACTTTTTTAGTGTAAAATATTATGTTGTTGATAAAATTGTAATGAAAGGTAGCGCAATTATACAAGTAATTATTATTTTTACATTGTCATTGCTTGATTTCTCTGCCATATCGCATTTCGTAAAATATGAAATTTTACGAAATATTTTTTGTGCATTTTTCTTATATTTTGAATTTAATATTACGCTTTAGCATTCTGGTTTTCAACTGTAAAAACAATAAGAACCGCAGAACAAACGATAAAACGTTTATTCTGCGGTTCTTATTATATATTCTCTATTTTGCCGGATGTCTATCCCTCTACGATCAGATACCTTCCATCGCCAACATCAAAGACTTCATCTGCCTCCAGTATTTCATCTCCTGACGCACCATCCATGTCAATTCCTTCTTCATCAAAATATTCCCATACCTCTTTTACAGAATCAACAACGACTGCTAAACATTCTTCCAGAAAATTTTCTGCCTCCTCTAATGTTGAAACTACATCGCCTTCCGGAAACAACTGACTCTGATTGTCCAAAAAGCACTGTAATACAGCATCGTCAAATCCATGCATATTCCGCCCCTCCTCGACTGTTTATCACTATTAGAATCTGTGTTTTCACTATCATAATGCCTTAAAGAGACTGTGCCGTCAATACTTTACAGCAATTTTTTTATAATTTCATATACTCCCTTTTCACGATAGCCCGGACAGATATTTTCTGCTGCCTTCCGGACCTCTCCTACTGCTGTTTCTACTGCATAGCTTTCCCCGGCAGCAAGCATCATACCGATATCATTATCATTGTCACCAAAGGCCATGGTTTCCTGTTTTTGTATACCAAGATGATCCTGCAGAAACTTAAGGGCATTTCCTTTATCTACGGATGCGTCCATAAAATCTACCCACTCTTCTCCTGCCATACATGCTTTTACATGTTTCGTCCATGTAGGAATAAATACCTCTTCTCCAAGCTCTCTGATGCTTCCTTTTCTGTAAACGGCAATCTTAATGATCTCATCCTTTTCTGCCAGGACGTCTTTTACCCGCCTGAATGTATTATGATAACCATAAGTAAGCAAATCAACAAATTCTTCATTAGTGCTTTCAACAAGACTGCCTTCCGGCGTGGAAATAACCGTCTCACAGCTTCCGTAATAAGGACGCAGCATATTCATAATACCTTCTACATACTCTCTTTTCATAGGAGTAACTGCTATATTTTTACCCTGATACCTGATATGTGCTCCGTTTTCCACAATATAGGCAATATGATCCGCCACCTGTCTGAAGACATTTCTCACACTATCATACTGTCTTCCGCTGGCAGCACAAAATAAAATACCTTTCTTTTCCAGCTCCTTAATCGCTTCTACCATTTCCGGATAAAGCTCGGATGTTGATTCTTTAATTAATGTTCCGTCTATATCTGATGCTACTAATTTAATCATGGCTGATAATCCCTCACTGCAGTAAGCGCCGGAAGCGCATTTCCCTCATAGTCAAACAATGCCTGATTGGCCCATTCATTCCCGCAGGGGCCTTTATCTTCTATATATTCCAATGAGCTTTCAGTGGCCCATCCGCATCCCGGTACCGGTATCCATGCAGGCTCCCAATAAAAATATCCTCTGCCTTTCTTTTCCGGTACAGAAGCGATTCTGTCGAATAATTCCTCAAGGAATGCTTTTTGCCCATCCTTAGTCATAGGAAAATCAATTTTGTCTGTCAATTCCTGCCTGGTAGCCATTCCCTTTCTTTCAGAAGGTGCAAGCTTTTCATAGGAAGCGTAATCTTCCATGGTATAGCCCATGGATACCTCTGTTACAATCAATTCTTTGCCATAGCGCAGAGCAATGTCCTTCATGTTATTTTCCAGCATGTCAAAAGTGCCATGCCAGAAAGGATAATAGGAAAGTCCGATTATGTCAAAATCTTCTCCCAGTTTGATAAAATGGTCAAACCATTCTCTATATAAATCGTTATTTCCACCATTATCAAGATGGATCATCACCATGATCTTTTCACTGATCACATTTTCTGCAAGAGCCATATCAGATACTTCCCTTACTGCCCTGATTCCGGCATTTACAAAACGGGCGATCTGGTCATATTCCGGCACTTTTCCATAGGGCCACAACAATCCGTTAGTAAGTTCATTTCCCACCTGTACCATGTCAGGCAGCAATCCTTCTTCCTTCAGTCTAAGAAGTGTATCTTTCGTATAATGATAAACGGCCTCTTCCAGTTCTTTTACAGAGAATCCTCTCCATGCTTTAGGAATAAACTGCTTTCCCGGATCTGCCCAGAAATCACTGTAATGATAATTCAGCAAAATGTCAAATCCTTTTTCTTTTGCTCTTTTGGAAAGTGTTATTACAGATGCCAGATCATTTGTTCCCGCTCCGTAAGGCTTTCCTTCCTCTGAATAGGGATCATTCCACAAGCGGATCCGTACTGCATTCACATCATAACGCTTTAAAATGGCAAATACATCTTCCGCCTCTCCTCCATCATAAAACCTGCCTCCACATTTTTCTACCTCAAGTAATGTGGAAATATCCATTCCTTTATAATACTTCATCTCTATCCCCGGGCCTTTCTATTCTTCATAAGTATCCTGTAGACAGCAATGTTCGTGACTGCCAAAAGCAGTCACGAACATCAACCTGCATATTACTCAAAATCAAACTTAGTAAAACGTTTATACATGTCCTTATATCGAAATCTTACCATCTCGTTTTTTTCAAGTACATCTTCCTCTGTGCCGACATACTGACATCTCATACAGTAATATTCCTTCCTGTCTTTATCATAGAACATATCAATATCAAGATCTCTCATAAAACAGGAGGGACATCTGAAATTTAATTTGCCTTTTCCAGCTTGAGCCATGTAGATACAACCTCCTTATCCTTAAGTGTCGTCTTATATCCCAAGGTAAACATTGGTGAAAATGCGTAGCCCTCTCTGATATAGCCTACAGCTTTTTCGTCAGATGCTCTCATAGAAACTTTTGTTTCAATGGGAGGGATTACTGCTTCTACACAAAGCGCTCCCTGCATTTCTTCTTCTCTGCATTTATAAGCATAATCAATCTTCTTTTCCTCATCTTTACCTTTGCAGACAAGCGTTAAGCCGGTCATATCCTCAGGATATTCTGTAGTGCCATAGCATGCCACGATATACTCATTCAGATCAACTGCTGCATCAGGATTGCTCATAGAAAGAACCGTTCTTTCCATTTCAACATCTGAGCTTCCCTCTGTAAAGATCACTCTGGTCTGAAGCTTCACTGTAAGATCATAGAATTCAATATCTACCGGTTCCAAAGTAAGGATTCTTTTCTTCTTACCCTCTTCTATCACTTCTTCACTAAACTTTGCATGGGTACGGCAGAGACACAGATCCACCTCTTCCCCTTTATAAGTAAGTTTCGCGCTTCTTACAGTACCTTCTCCTGCATAGTGGGTAAAATATCCTGCTCTGTATTTTTCCTGGATCAGGAAGGGATAAGAAGCATCCTGCACATGAGGCGTACCAATGCCCACTTCCCATTTCAGTTTTGCCGCATACGGACGAAGGTCTACAATAGCGCCACCCTGATTCATATTCACACAAGCTCTCATGTAGGGGTCACAGTACCAGAACAACTGCTTATCAGAACCATAAAGAATATCTCTCCAAAGAGCGCATTCAGGCTCTGTATAGCTCTTCTTCTGACGGAAATAATCTGCGAACTCAGCCATCGTCATATCGGAAAGTTTGCCTTCTTTTTTCAGCTGTCCATAATAAGCCATTCCATCTTCATAAGACTTTTTAAGAAGTTCATAGGGTGCTTCCCAACGTCCCATCTTATTCAGCCAGCCCGGTCCTACAAACATCATATTGTAGGCATATCCGTTGTTATACTTCTCAAGATCACGGTACTGGTCAATCAGATTATATAAATAAGGAAACTCCCATGTTTTGGTATCATAAATCATGCCCCGAAGTACATTCTGCGGATGAGTTCCGAAGTTGGAACCGTTTCCGTCATAACATGCCAACAAATCTCTGGAAAGATGCGGTATCGCTACAATTCCAATATCTTCTTCTTCATTGGCTGCAGGCGCATGGATATTCTGCTTACTGGGAATCCATGGATTCCATGGGCCGCCGTCCATTAAAGTATACCAGGAATTATTGCAGGTATGATATGCTTTGGGACCTTCTTCCCAACAGGTTGCCACTGCACATTTTACCATAGGATATTTTTCCTTGATATAATTTGTCAGTTCCGCATCCATATAATAAGAACCTGTTGACTCAGGATAAAAACCAAAAATCTGATAAAATTTACCAAACACATCATCTACGATGGACTTCTTATCTTCCATTGCAAACATCCAGATACAGAAATCCTTTGTTTTGTACTTCTCCCTGAATTCTTCACAGGGAAGACCCAACAGGGAAAGCGCTATCTCATCACCATACTTCTCATGATGTTCTTTTGCAAGAGAAATTGCTTCTTCATTAAAAAGACTGGCATATGTCATCTGAATGGTAGTCTTCAAACCATTCTTGTGTGCAGTTTCCTGCTGAAATTTAAATATATCAAGAGATTCCGTAAGCAATGATTTTCTGCCGATATCCTCTTCTTTTCCATGTCCGGTCACTTTCTCCGCATATTCAGGAACCATTTCCGGACGATGAATAATATTAACTACGAATTTGTCCATTCTTACTAACTTTTCTCCTTTCACAGGCTGCAAACAGCCTAGTTATTCTGAGTAGATTCCTTCATCAGTACTTCATATCCCAGCAAAGTCACCTGTTTGATTTCTTTCTTGTCTATATAATCGATCAGGGTACTGCAGCAAACCATGCCAAGTTCCTGTACATCAAACTTCAAAGCCGTGATCGCAGGCTGGTGATGTTCCAAAAAACTACTGTTATAAAATGATGCCACTTTAATATCTTCCGGTATTCTGATACGGTTTTTGTTTAACTTATTTAAGACATAACTGCAAAGGGAATCATCCATACAGATAATACATTCCGCCTTTTTGGCGAGAATCTCATCCACAATGTTTTCTACCCGCTTTTCACTTTCCACATCCATATACAAAAGACTGGTGTCAAGAGGAATCCCTGCCTGCATATGTGCTTCCCTAAATCCCAAAAGCCGCTTTTGATTTACAATAACTCCTGCACTTCCACCTATAAGGGCCATTTTGTGCATTCCTTTGTGAAGAAGGATGCTGACCAGTTCCTTACAGGCTCCAAAATGGTCATTGTCAATCTGAACGATCTGATTTTCATCAGACAGACCTACTGTAACAAAAGGAATATCATTAGCTATCAGATAAGATGCCGGTTCGTCCCTTTCCATGGTCCTTGAGAGAATGGCTCCATCTATTTTGTGATGTTCAATTAATCTGATCATCTGAGAAAGATCCCCTTCCTCTACCATGGTAATGATCACATCATAGTTCATCTGAGAAGCCTTAGCACAGATACCCCACATACATTTCTGAAAAAAAGGTAACTCTGCACTGCTGTAATCTCCCGGCATGACAAATGCAAGATTAAAGGTTTTGGACTGAGCAAGTCCTTTGGCAATGGCACTGGGTTTATAATTGTTTTCCCTGATATACCTCTGCACCCTTTCCCTTGTTTCCTGCCCGATTCTTCCTTTTCCTGATATAGCTCTTGAAACTGTTGTTTTGGATATATTAAGCTCCTTTGCTATGTCATCAATTGTTAACTTTTTTGTTTCCATAATGGCCTAACCCTTTACGGAACCTCCTGTAATACCTTCTACATAGAACTTCTGCATGATTACGAAAAGAATGGAAATGGGAATAGATACTACCACACCACCTGCACAGAAGATAGAGAAGTATTTATTGATCAGGGACTTATTCAGCATATTATACAATCCAATAGCCACCGTCCAGTCCGCTGATATACCGGAATTCAGTATCAGTTTTGCAAATACAAAATCTCCCCATGGCACCAGGAAGGAGCTGATAACTGTATATACAATAATAGGCTTTGACAGAGGAATGATGATCTTCCAGAAAATCTTTGCCTCAGAAGCGCCCTCCAGCCAAGCTGCCTCTCTTAAAGAGATGGAAATGGTATCCATAAATCCCTTTGCAATCAAATATCCAAGTCCTGCTCCTGCTGAATATACGATCACCATACCCACATGGCTGTTGGTAAGTCCTAAAGACTTTAAGATGAAATAAACAGCAATCATGGATAATACACCGGGGAACATATTTAAAATAATACCAAAGCTCATAAGCCCTTTTCTGCCTTTAAAACGCAGACAGCTCATAGTATAAGCTACCATCAGTACAAAAACAGTAGAGATAATACAGGTAAAAATTGCAATTATCAAAGTATTTAAAAACCATGCTTTGTACTGTACTACGGAGTCGGGACGCAGGAATAAAGCTGCATAATTGTCCAATGACCATGTCTGCGGGAAAAAGTGTGCCGTGTTGATTCCCTTATATCCGCTAAAAGAAGTGGCAACCAACCAGATAATAGGAATCAGCCATATAACGGAAAGGAATAATAATACAATATGTCTGCATACAAATCTCACTTGTTTTTTCATTATCTAAACTGATCCTCCTTATCTCCTGAAATCGTTCTGGTAAAGGTAACGAGTGTAAATGCTGCACAGATAATAAATACGCAAATACCAATTACAGACGCCATCTTATAATTGTAATATTCATTTGTCAGTCTGAACAGCCATGTTACCAGAAGGTCAACTTCCTTGGCATTGGAATTTGCCAGCATCTGGTCAGTAGTAACAAATACATCCTGGGTAAGCAGATAAATAACATTAAAGTTATTAATGTTCCTTACAAGATCCGTAATTAAGCTGGGACCTGTTACAAACAGCATATACGGCATTGTGATCTTGACAAATATCTGGAAGCCGTTGGCGCCGTCAATTCTCGCACTCTCTATCTGATCCTCCGGAATATTCATAAGAACGCCGGTAGCAATCAGCATCTGGTAAGGAACACCTACCCATATATTAATAAGAACGATCATGACCTTGGCCCAAGTGGGATTGGTCAGGAACGGAATATACGTAAGATTAGAACCTACAAGTCCTATTTTCTTAAGGAGATCCGTCAGTCCGATATTGGCGCAGATGGTATTAACAATACCGGAATCCGCAAAAAAGTTACGAACCAGAAGCAGTGTTACGAACTGAGGAACCGCGATTGCGATAATAAACAGAGTTCTCCAGAATTTAGGCCATTTTGTTGCCTTATTATTAATGAATTTAGCCAGAAGGATACCGCCGATATAGGTGGTAAAGGTTGCAAGCACTGCCCATTCCAAAGTCCATACCAATACTTTACCGAATGCATATCCGAAGGTAATTGTGGTAGAACTGGTAAATAAGCTCTTAAAGTTACTGAATCCTGTCCAGGTAAATAATGCACTTGGCGGCATATGCTGCTGATCATAATTGGTGAATGCAACTGCAATCAGCACCAGAATGGGAAGGATATTCATAAGAATAACGCCAATGCAAGGCAGCGTCATCAACGTAATATGAAACTTCTCATTAAACATGGCACGTACATCTTCACGAAATGTATTGATATGTCTGCCATTTTCCTGCTGTTTCTGCAGACGGTAAACCGCCTTGATGTTTGCTATATATACTAAAACGAAAACAACGATCAGGAATAACGCTATAATGGAATTTAATAAGATCAGGAAAGAGTTATCATAATCGTTTACCGTACTTGTCAATGTTAAGGGATCAAAAACCTGTTCAAACTGAACAGTACCGAGAGTCCCAAACTTTGCAAGATTCGGTGCTGCATAAAATACGCACATAATTGCAAATACAGCCTCCAGCAAAGTCATAATAATACCATTAATAATCTGCTTTCTGGCGATGTACCCTGCCCCCATCCAAATCATGGATAACTTTACCCAGATATCGCCTTTTGTGAGGGCGATTCCGAAATCTTTAAAATAACCTGTATTTGAATTTAATTTGTTCTTCATGCTAAACCCCTCTCAGAGTCATATTGTTTTATTAATTGTATCATTTTCTGTTTTTCTTTTTAAAATACCCCACATACCCATAGGCATGTGGGGTATCCAAAAAACTTATTGTACCTCTTTATCCTGCTTAAATATTTCTTACTGTACAGGTGCTGTAATACCTTCTACTGCTGTATCCAGTAATGTCTGAAGGTCTGTTCCATCAGGATTGCCGGATGCCAGGATCTGTCCTAATGTCTCAGCAGGTGTCCAGAAGTTTCCGCCTACACGCTGAGGTGTTGCATATGCTGCCTGAGCTGCCAATGCTGCGATTGCGGGATTTTCCTTAACTGCTGAACTTGAAGCTGCTTCTGCATTAGCAGGGCCAAGGCCTCTTGCTTCAAATCTTGCAAGCTGGGAATCTGCATTTGTTAAGAACTCAGCAAGTAACATGGACCAGCCTACGTTGTCAGAATAAGGGCTGACGCCGATAAGCTTATAACCTGAATAAGAAGACATCTGCTTAGCAGAACCTGCTACATCAAATGTAGGAAGTTTAGCTGCTGCATAGTTCTCACCCCATGCATCCTGAGCTGTTTCTGCTCTCCATGTACCGTTAACAGCTGCAACTACTGTACCTTCTGCAATTGCGGTAGCCATGTCTTCATCACCCATATCTACAAATACACCTGTTGCAAATAAATCCATAATAGCCTGAGCAACGTCAACAGCTCCTGCGCCATTCCATGTGCATGTATTGCTTACACCATCATCATTTAATGTCAGGTCATACCCTGCACCCTGGAAGAATGAGTAGATATACCAGCCGTTAGATACGTCCATTGCAATTTTCTTGCCTGCTGCATCTGCAACTTCAATCATCTTCTCAAGAGACTGAACATCATCTGCTGTAAATACAGATGCATCATAGAACATGAAGTAACCGTTATCTGCTGTCATAGGATATGCATATAAAGTTCCGTTTACTGTAGCTGCTTCTACTGCACCTGCTAAATTCTCGCCTGATACATCATATGTGTATGTTGCTGATACAGGCTGAAGTGCACCGGCTGCTACCAATTCATTGATCTGGTCATCAGCAAAGGCAAATACATCTGCTGCTGCTTCAACGTCTGCAAGAACAGTATCTTTAGCTGTTGATTCAGATTCGGATCCCAGCTTAATGTCAAAAGTAACATCGGGATACTGTGCCTTGAATTGTTCAAGAAGGTCTGTTGTTAAAGTCTGATCTTCTTCTGATGCCCAAACAGTAAGTGATACCGTATCTGTTGTTGCTGCAATTAAGTTTGCTACAGGATCTGCTGCATCAGTGTTTCCTGCTGCTTCTGCGTTTCCTGTTGATTCTGTGTTTTCAGTGGTTCCGGTTGATTCTGCCGGAGCTTCTTCTGCGGATGAACCGCCACAACCTGTGAGCATAGATGCTACCATAGCAATGGTAAGCAATGATGCTAACAATTTCTTTTTCATGTAATTTTCCTCCTTATTGAAACTCGGGATGCTGTATGCACTCCCTCACTTTGCGCAACCGTTTGCTCGTTGACATAAGAATATCATTGTATTTTATAGTTGTCAATGTGTCTATATGTATATTTTAATCTTGTATTTTTGTGCATTTTTTACAATTTTTTCTATTTTATTATTTTTGTCTGGCAGAAACATATTTTATTTTTTTCGTAATGCGCAACCGATTGTCCTTTTGACTTTATCTATATTTTTCAACAATTTTTTCGTAAATTTTCTCTTTTACTTAAACGTTTACGTAAAGAACCAAACAAAAAAACGTTTTCCCACTCCGGAAAACGTCTTTTTAACTAAATTTCTTTCATCTCCTGAAAGAGCCGTCCTATAGGCAGTCCCACCACATTATTGTAATCTCCTGCTATTCCTTTAATATAAGCGGCACATTTCCCCTGAATGCCATAAGCTCCGGCTTTATCCATGGGTTCTTTTGTAGCCACATAATCATCAATTTCCTTTTGCGACATAGGGAACATAGTAACATCTGTCTTTTCAAAAAAGGTGTTTTCCACTCTGGCATCATTTTCTCTTTCCCTGTAAATCAATGTAACGCCGGTATACACCTGATGAGTTCTGCTTTGCAGTGCTGTCAGCATTCTTACTGCATCTTCCTCATTCTTCGGTTTTCCCATTATGACGCCCTCAAGAGAAACTACGGTATCTGCTCCAATTACCAAAGAATTCTTTTTTTCTTCTTCTGATAAGCCTTCAAAAACATCCAATGCCTTCCGTCCAGACAGTTCCATTACAAGTTCCCACGGATGCTCTGGCCGGATGTTTTCTTCTGCGTTACTTTTCCTTACTTCAAATTCCATGCCAATCTGCCCAAGCAGTTCTTTTCGCCTTGGAGAAGCGCTTGCCAATATTATTTTTTTGTCCATCTTATCTATCTGCCTATTCATGGTGCATTTCCGGAACAAAAACTCTGTGTCCGGCTGCTCCTTTTGTGACTTTTAATGCACGCACTGCTTCTTTTCCAAATTCCTGCTGTGCATTTATATTTTCTCCATCCTTACTCTCTACCTTTTGATAGGTTCCTTCCGGAGTCAGGATATGGGCTTTGACGGTATCTTTCAGCTGCATTGACAGAATATGCATCAGTTTCTCCCGCAATGCCGGTTTTTCCACTGGAAACATGATTTCCACACGGCGTTCCAGATTTCTTGGCATCCAGTCTGCACTGGCACAGTAATATTCCGGTTTTCCATCATTTGCAAAGTAAAAAATACGGCAGTGTTCCAAAAAGTTTCCTACTATAGAACGCACTGTGATGTTATCTCCAATGCCCGGCAGTCCTGTTTTCAAACAGCAGATA
Source organism: uncultured Lachnospiraceae bacterium (assembly GCA_964614185.1). Classification (GTDB taxonomy): domain Bacteria; phylum Bacillota; class Clostridia; order Lachnospirales; family Lachnospiraceae; genus Suilimivivens. The sequence goes on along the minus strand of CAZTKJ010000018.1, from coordinate 35,512 downwards.
CCCCTGACGATCAGTTCGATTTTAACCCCTTGTTCCGCTGCCTCATAAAGAGCCTCGATAATTTCTTTATCGCATAGGCTGTTAAGCTTTGCTATCAGATGTCCTTCCCTTCCTGCCATGGCATTTTTCTTTTCTCTGTCTATCAGATATAGAAATCTGTCTTTTAACCACAAAGGCGCCAGTGACAGTTTGTTCCAGCCAAGAGGCTCGGAATATCCCGAGAGCATATTGAATACTGCGGTAGCGTCTTCGCCTATTGCCGGGGAACATGTAAAAAGCCCTACGTCTGTATAAAGCTTCGCCGTAGCATCATTATAATTGCCGGTGCCAAGATGGACATATCTTCTGATGCCGTCCTCTTCTCTTCTTACTACCAGAGTGATCTTACTGTGGGTTTTAAGACCTACAAGACCATATATAACATGGCAGCCGGCTTTTTCAAGCATTTTGGCCCAAACAATATTATTTTCCTCATCAAATCTGGCCTTCAGCTCTACCAGTACCGATACCTGTTTCCCATTCTCTGCTGCCTGGGCAAGGGCTGCAATAATAGGCGAATTACCACTGACACGATAGAGCGTTTGCTTAATCGCCAGCACATCCTTATCCTTTGCTGCCTGCCTGATAAAATCAACTACAGGGGTAAAGGTTTCGTAGGGATGATGTAATAAAATATCTCCTTTCCGGATCTGTTCAAAGACATCACAGTCCTCCGGAAATTCCGGAACCTGCCATGGAGCAGGGTATCCTTTTTCCTTTAAGTGGTCAAATCCTGCCATTCCGTACATTTTCATAAGAAACGTCAGATCAAGAGGGCCGTCTATCCTGTAAATATCCTCATCTACCGTAGACAGTTCCGACTTAATGATCTCAAGCAGTCCTTCATCAATACCTTCCTCCACTTCCAGTCTGATGGCCTGCCCCCACTGTCTTCTTTTCAGCTGCTTCTCAATCTCCTTCAACAAATCTTCTGCTTCATCCTCCTCCAGGGAGAAATCTGCATTTCTCATAATACGGAAAGGATAGGAACAGACAATATCATAATTAAGAAACAGCTTCTGAATATTCCTTTCAATGACTTCTTCCAATAGGATCACTGTGTTTTGTCCGTCATCCTTTGTTGGCAACTGCACAATTCTGGGAAGTACGCCAGGCACCTGAACCGTTGCAAACTCCAGCTCTTCCCCTCCGTTTTTCTTCCGTACCAGAGCTCCGATATTCAATGTCTTATTCCTGATCAGGGGAAAAGGTCTTGAAGAATCTACAGCCATAGGCGTCAGCACGGGATATACATTTTCTTCATAGAATTTATCCACGTAAGCTGCTTCCTCTTCCGTCAGATTTTCATGCTTTTCAATCACCCGCAGACCGTTCTGTAAAAGAAGCGGCAGAAGTGTCCGATAAGTTTCGTACTGCTGGTCTACCAGCTTGTGTGTAGCAATGTTTACTGCCGAGAGCTGTTCTTCCGGAGTCATGCCTGCAATATCCGGCTTCTTATAATTGGCATGCACCATATCTTTCAGGGACGCCACCCTTACCATAAAGAATTCATCCAGATTCGATGCAGTAATACTTAAAAACTTCAGCCTCTCAAATAAAGGATTCTGCTCATCCTCCGCTTCACTTAAAACTCTCTTATCAAAAAGAAGCCAGCTCAATTCCCGATTTGTGTAATAGCCGGGATTCGCATATTTTTTTTCCTCCATTCTCTCATCCTCCGATCATACGCTTCTGTTTAATAATAGGACGTACATTGTATACCTCCCGGAAAAAGTCAGCTCTTGCTCCGAAAAGTCCTTTTTCCAGTGTAATATCTTCATTGGTTTCTACCCTAATGATGAGTTCATCCTCTTTTAAAGAAATTTTTACATTTTTGAATTTCTGTTTATGACTTCTGTCAAGACCATTGGCAAGACGCAGAATAGCTGTCAGTTTCGCTACGATCAAATAAGCATCACTGTCCATATTGCTTTCTTTTCTCTTGTCTTTATAGTAGGAAAATACCATATGATTATATTTGACCACATTGGCCACAATCTCTCTTTCCCTATGGGAAATCCCTATAATTTCCGTAGCCATGATAATACTATAGGAACATTCTCCCAGATTGGCCATACTGATATATTTTCCACAGTCATGCAAGATCGTGGAAATTTGCAAAAGCAGCCTTTCCCTTTTTCCAAGTCCATGGATTTTGCTGGTACTGTCAAATATAGTAAGGGCAATATGCTCTAAAGTTTCGCTTCTCTTTCTGCTGCCCCGGTACCGCTTACTGATATTTTTGGCACAGGCAATGATATCCTGTTCAAAATCATGAGAGGCAGATATGATCTGATTTTTTTCAGCATATTCATAGGCAATGCCATCGCATAATGTCACTCCCGGCGCCCATATCAGCTCTGCCCCCATAGTCTCCATAATACGTTTCAGCATCATTATGGAAATATGAATCATGGGCATATTTTCTTCCGGCATATCCCATCTCTTGGCCAATTCTGAAATGCTATTGGTATGGTATGCCTGTTCAAAACTTTCAAACAGTTCCCTTCCGGCGTATCCTCTCATTCCCTGATTATTATTCCTTTTATAAAGCATCACTGAAATATAATCGTCCACTACAATAATATTCTTAATTTCCCTGTCCTTTAAATAAAGCTTTTTGTATACAGCCATCTGGGCATCCACTAATTCATTGATCAGATTGTCATACTGATTCATATTGGCATCCAAATGATTCATTCTCTCCTGCAGGCGCAGCACACCCAGCTTCATATTTTGGGTGGAAACAAGGGTATCATTGTCAAAAAGGGAAATTTGAATGCTGCCTCCTCCAATATCCACAATAGCTGTTCCGTTTTCAATAATCTTAAGAAATCCTTCTCCCTGGAAAGCAATTGATTTATAATCCAGAAATCTCTGTTCAGAATTACTCAGGATTTCAATCTTGAGTCCTGTTCTGACTTCAATCTGATTCAGCAGTATTGCCGTATTTTCCGTTTCTCTGATAGCGCTGGTTCCATAAGCCACATAATCCGATACCCGATAGCTCTTCATAATGTCTGTAAATGCACAGAGTATCCTGCAAAGCTCATCCACTCTTTCATAAGAAAGCTTCCCTGTGGTGTAACTTTCTGTTCCCATATCGATTTCATGCCTGATATGGTCTATCTCCTTCATTCCTTTGCTGGAAACTTCAAATATTTTCATGGAAAGTTCATAGGAACCTACATCAATTGCCGCAAATGTTTTTACTGCCATGTCTTCTCCTTTTTACCAAGTAAATAATCAATAAACTGCTGCGCTGTCCTGCCGGACAATCCGCCATGGGCAAGCTCCCATCTGCCTGCCTCAAGGAAAAGCTCTTCCTCCGGCATATTTATGCCATAGCGCTCCGCCAATACCCTGACAATATTCTGGAATTCCTTTTTGTCAGGTGACGCAAAGAAAATAGTAACGCCGAACCTTGATACTAATGAAAGCTTCTCCTGCACAGTATCGGAAGAATGCAGATCATCTCTTCTTTCTTCCTTATCACTGAATTTTTCCCTGACAAGATGACGGCGGTTGGAAGTAGCATAAATCAGCACATTTTCCGGCTTCTTTTCAAGTCCTCCCTCAATAACTGCCTTTAGATATTTGTACTCGACTTCAAAGTCTTCAAAGCTCAAATCATCCATATAAATAATAAACTTATAATTTCTATTCTTGATCTGGGTGATCACATCATTCAGATCCCGGAACTGATGCTTGTAAATCTCGATAATACGAAGTCCCTGTTCATAATATTCATTGGCAATGGCTTTAATACTTGAAGATTTTCCCGTTCCTGCATCGCCAAACAAAAGACAGTTATTGGCCTTTCTTCCTTCTACAAAGGCCTCCGTATTGTCAATCAGCTTCTTTTTGGGAATTTCATAGCCCACCAGATCATGGAGATAGACATGGGCAATGTTGCGGATAGGCACAATATGTACTCCGCTTTCATCATGCAGAACCCGGAATGCCTTATGGAGACCGAACTTGCCAACGCCATAATCTTTATAGAATTCCGTCAAAGTATCTTTCATTTCTTCCGGAGTATGGTCTTTTGTAAACTTAACTGCAAGGCTGCAGATTCTTTCCCTTATCCTGCTGTTATAGACTTTACTTTCCCCATCGCTGCTTTTGTAATCGGTAATCAGGGAAAATGCATCCACTCCTAAAAATTCCGCCATGTCCTTAAAATCATAGTCATAAAATTCCTTAAATATTACAATATCATGGAGAACCGCCTCATTGATAGTGCCTTCTATTTTTCCCCTGATCTCGCAGGCCCTGCTATAGCTGTTCTCATTGTTAACGAGAAGATTCGTCAAATAACAGTGCCAAAGATTACCATAAAAACCATGGTTTCCTGCTATTTCAAGGAGACTGTGGATACATTCATACAGCAGTCCTGCCAAATCCTCTCTGTTATAATATTCATCCTTATAATGTTCCATCAGAAAGGCCATATCATATAAAATCCGGCCCTCTTCTTTGGCAAAATCCTTATAGACAATTAATTCCTGTTCTCTCATCGTTCTTTCCTTTAATAATTTCCAAGTATTTTCATATTTCTGGCTTCATCTCTCAGTCCCCGCAGGGCATTCTTTACAGCGCTGTCTGAAAGATTTCCATCAAAATCAATGAAAAAGCGGTATTCCCAGTTGCGTCCTTCAATAGGGCGGCTCTCTATTTTATTCATATTCAGATTATTATAGATAAAATGAGAAAGCATATGATACAGAGAACCACTCTCATGAGCTACCTCAAAACAGATGCTGACTTTCTTTGCATTCTTTAAGAAAATCTTCTGATTGGTAATAATAATAAAGCGGGTGGAATTGGTACGGGACTGGTTAACTCCCTTTTCCAGAATATTCAGGCCGTAAAGTTCTGCCGCATATTCACTGGCTATGGCCGCCTTGCTCTTATCTTTTTCCTTGGCCACCTTTTTAGCTGCAAAAGCATTATTCTGCATGCTGATCTGCTGCCAGTTGGGATGGGTATTTAAATACCGTGAAGACTGCATCAACGACTGGGGATGGGAATAGACGGTTTTGATATCCTCTATCTTAGTTCCCGGAGACGCCATCAGACAATGCTCAATCTGAATGATCTGCTCTCCCACAATATAGTTTTCAAATTCTACCAAAAGATCATAAATTTCACTGACGATCCCTGCGGTAGAATTCTCAATAGGAAGCACCGCAAAATCAGCGCTGCCCTCATCTATGGCCATCATAGCATCCCGAAAAGTATCCACATGGAAACTGTCTATGGCATTTCCAAAGTAGCGATGCATTGCCGCCTGGGAATAAGCTCCCTCGGCTCCCTGAAAGACCACTCTTGCCTTTTCTAAATCAAGAGCATCCACCTGAATAAAAGGCAGCTTATTTAGGCCTCCATGCTCTGCCAGGATCTGATACTGGAGCTTACGGCTCATAGACATGATCTGCTCAAAAAGCTCTTCCACTCCATAGCTGTTAAAATCGCTATGGGTTAAGGATTTTACTTTTCGTATTTTTTCTTCTTCCCTTGCTTTATCAAAGACTCTTTTTCCGGTTTCTATCTTATATTTTGCTACATTTCCCGAAACCTCCATTCTTCTTTCATAAAGTTCAACGATCTGTCTGTCTATTTCATCAATCTGACTGCGAAGTTCCAATAAATCCATGATCCCAAATCCTTTCCCTTACTTCTTTAGCAAAATCCTTCATTCATTTTATAACAAAGACTTCGTGATAGCAAGCAGTTTGCCGACTTTTACCGGCAGAGATGATTTCATCTTGCGCCTCGAATTAATATTCATTATAATAAACTCAAACATTATAGTTCCCATACGCGGACAGATAGGAGCAGTCATGAAAAACAATTGGAAATACATTCTCTTTGCGGTAATTTTTGTTTTAGTCCTTGCCACGGTCATAGTTATTTCAAATTTAGCCAGCAGGATCCCTTCAAATGATATTTCCGTAACGGGAAATACTGCCGGAAATCTGAATAATGGCGGTCTTTTCTGTGAACTGGATGGAAAAGTCTATTTTTCAAATGCTTATGACAATGGCCACATGTATTCTATGAATTCTGATGAAACAGATGTCCAAAAGCTTATTGAGGGCAGAACTTCCTCCATCAACGCCGCCGGAGATTATCTTTATTATTTCATGGACAGCGCTTCCAGCGGTTCCGGATTTGCTTATGTCCTCCGTACTTATGGCGTCTACCGCTCCAAGACAAACGGCAAAGGCTCTACCTGCCTTGTCCGGGATGCCTGTATTACCATGCAGCTTTCAGGTGACTACCTTTATTACCAGAGATATAATAATAAGGACTTTACTAAATTTTATAAACTGAAAACCGACAAATCTGAAAACATATTGATTTCAGACAGCATCATCAATCCTGCTGCCTGCCATAACGGCATTATCTATTATAACGGCCAGGACAAAGATCATTATCTGTACGCACTGGATACCAGAACAGATTCTGTTTCCCTCATTTATAACGGTAATCTTTGGTATCCCGTCTACAAGGATGATTACATTTATTACATGGATGTAAGTGAAAATTACAGGCTCTGCCGGTATTCCCTACCTGCAGGTACTGTGGAAGTTTTAACCCATGACAGAGTTGACTGCTTTAACGTTGGAAATTCTTATATTTATTATCAAAAGAACGATACTAATGCCCCCGCACTGATGCGAATGAGACTTGACGGCAGTGAACCTGAAGTGGTGGCTCAGGGCAATTATCAGAATATAAACATTACTTCTAACTATGTTTATTTTAATGAATATAATAACGAAGTGCCGGTTTACCGCACTCCCACCGATGGCGCGGTAAATGTATCTGTCTTTACTGCTGCAAGAGATGCCGTCATAGGATCATAACATTCTTTATACCTTTTATGTTAACAACCCCGCTGCTTTGCAGCGGGGTTCACTGTATGATCTGCATCTCATCGCCGCTGCATAAACAGGTAACGGAACCATGCACGGTCTGATAAACTGTTGCGCCCTGCTCTTCCAGAATACTTACGATCTTTTTATCTGCCGGCATTTCTTCCGAACAGGTAATGATTGCTGCCTTAGGGGCAACAGCTTCTAAAAATTCTTCAGAATTCTTCTCTTTTTTCCCATGATGGGGAACTTTCAAAACATCATGGGAAAGTTCAAATTCTGTCTGCTCCAAAAGCTCCTGCAAACGGACTCTTTCACAATCTCCTGCAAACAAAAATCTTTTTTCCCGATAAGACATACTGATCACAAGAGAAAAATCATTGTCTTCCTCTTCATATTCTTTCTGCTGCGGCGGATAAATAAGAATGTCTGCCCTGTCCAAAGATAAATACATTGTTTCTGTCACTTTCACAGACTGCATTCCTTTTTGCTCCATGGTTGTGTAGTATTCCGCCGCCTGACCGCCGTCAGATTGATAATCAGGCTGCAGGATCATTCCCACTTGCACCTCATCTAAAATTTTGTCTGCTCCTCCTACATGATCCTTATCGAAATGAGTAAGCACCATATAATCCAAATTTTCTATTTCCTGCCTGTCCAGATAATCTAAAATCACTTGGGAAGTATTATCATACCCGGAATCAATAAGCATTCTGTTATTGTCCGTCTCTATTAAGATCGCATCACCCTTTCCCACATCAAAAAAAGTGATCTTAACTTCCGGCTCGCCCATGGGTTCTTGTTTTTTTGACTGCGCGCATGCACAAAGAAAAAACAGGATGCTTAAGAAAATCCATACACATCTTTTGATTTTGTTTCTTCTTAAGCCTTTCATCTTAATTTTCTCCCTTCCGCTGCAACTCTTCCAGCATCTGTCCTATACTTTTATGGAAAATCGGATGCATGCTATAGGGACAAAGCTCATTCAGCGGCTTTAATACAAAGTCGCGGTTCCTCATATCCGGATGAGGCACTGTAAGCTCTTTTGAATCACAAATAAAGTCCTCATAGAACAGAATATCCAAATCCAAAGTTCTGGGGCCCCAGTGGATATCCCGTGTCCTGCCGGCTTCTTTCTCCACAGACTGTAAAAAGCGCAGAAGCTCCCAAGGTGTATATAATGTTTCCAATTCCACTGCACCGTTTAAAAATTCATCCTGCTCAATCCCTCCGTAAGGTTGTGTCACAATAAAGGAAGAAGCTCTTACATTTCTTATTTTTTCGTTCTTTTCAAGCTTTAAGAGAGCTTCCTCCATGTACTGTCTTTTATCTCCCATATTGGAACCTATACCGAGATAAGACTTTTTCCATCCTCTGCTGATCTTTACGGATACACTTTCAAAAGGAAGTCCGATAGGGGCTCTTGGCTTTTTTATTTCCAGATCCAGTGCTTTGATACGTGGAAACTGCAGCAGAATTTTCTCTGCCGTCTGCTCTGCCAGTGTTTCAATAAGCCGGAAAGTATGCTCTCTTACAAATCTGTTGATCAGCTGTGACACTTCTCCATAATGAGTGGACAGTGTCAGATCGTCACTGATTCCTGCTTCGCGTATATCTGTATACAAAACGGCATGGATCAGAAAAGGCTGTCCCTGTCTGTTTTCCTCTTCAAATACTCCATGCCCTGCATAAACTTCCAATCCCTCAATCCTGATTTCGTCCATATACCTTCAGTCCTTTCCGGCCTATTGCTGTTCTTATGCCTTTAGAATCGCTTCTGTCATCCTGATTGCCCGAACATTTTCTTTGATATCATGTACCCTCACAAACCCGCAGCCTTTTAAAACAGCTATTACAGAGGTTGCTAGTGTTCCCTCCAGTCTTTCTTCTACAGGTGTATCCAGCGTGATCCCTATCACTGATTTTCTGCTTGCGCCTAGCAGTATAGGATAGCCGAATATCTTTAACTCCTGCAGGCGGCTGATGATTTCCAAATTCTGTTCATATGTTTTTCCAAACCCTACCCCGGGGTCCAGAATAATCCTTTCATCCTTAATGCCTGCTATGGCAGCCAGCCTTAAGGTTTCCGAAAAATCTGCTGCCACATCCTCCATAAAACATTGATAATCCGCATGATTCCTGTTATGCATCAGACAGCACGGCAGATCCGCCTTTGCAATAATGCCTGCCATATTCTTATCATACTTTAATCCCCAAATATCATTGATCAAGTCAACTCCGGCCTTGATGCCTTCTTTCGCCACTTCACTTTTATAAGTGTCAAGAGAGATTGGCACATCGAATCTTGAACGAATCGCAGTAATCACCGGTATGATTCTTTCTATCTCTTCTTCATCAGAAATACAGGTATATCCCGGCCTGGTAGACTCTCCTCCAATATCCAGAATATCCATTCCTTCTTTGATCATTTCCTCTACCCGAAACAATGCCTTATCCCTTTTATGGAACCTTCCTCCATCAGAAAAGGAATCCGGCGTGACATTCAGGATTCCCATTACATACGTATGATTTGTTACATCAAATGCTCTGTTTCCGATTATCATTTCCATCTTCTCCCGGAATTTTCCGTCATTCATAAGAACAGTTCCTTATTTTTCCGGTCCTGTTTCCACTTACATTCCTGTTCCATGGGGCAAAAAAAGCAGGCTCTGCTCAATTTGTCAGCCCGGTATAAAAGCCCCTTCAGATCTTTTTCTTCTCTGATATCCTCATTTCTGTGATTACGGATTGCAGTAACTATGATCCCTTCTTCTTCCTTGTCAAACTGGCACTGTTGCAAAATCTCAGAAGCCAAAACTGCACCTGCTATTTCATGAGGTGTTCCATCCTGATATTGTTTCCATCTTCCAACATCATGAAGAAGGGCCGCCGCATAAATCAGTTCCTTAGGAATTCCATATTTTTCACTTTCGTTTAAAATCATGGCGATTCTTGCCACATCCAAAAAATGCGCCATATCGTGACGGCAGAATCTGCGTTCTTTTTCCGCGAGATGATTTTTCTCTATATAGCTTTGGTAAATATCAAGTTTTAAAATATTGTTTACTCTTTCCATATCTGTCTGCTGTATCATCCTCGGCAGTTTTTCCTCCTTAAACAGTCAACTTGGCTCGTTGCCGACGGAAATCAATTTTAAAAAGGTATCCCGCAATCCTTGTTCCTGCTCAAATACGCCTCTTGCTGTCATGGTAACGGTCCGGCTTCCCGGCTTTTTCACACCTCTCATGGTCATACACATATGTTCTGCTTCAAGAACCACCATAACGCCTCTGGGATTTAAATGAGTCATAATAGCATCTGCAATCTCCGCTGTCATTTTTTCCTGGATCTGCGGTCTTCTGGCATAAATCTCTACGGTTCTTGCCAGTTTACTTAAACCTACCACTTTGCCATCGGGGATATAAGCGATATGCGCCTTTCCGTAAAAAGGCATTAAATGATGTTCGCAGGTAGAATAAAAAGTAATATCTTTTTCAATGACCATTCCGTTATCAGAACTGGTAAAGGTTTTAGACAGGGGTATTTTCGCATCTTCATCCATCCCCCCATAAATTTCTTCATACATTCTGGCAACTCTCTCCGGTGTTTCCAAAAGTCCTTCTCTGTGTATATCTTCACCGATTCCTTCCAGCAAAAGCTTTACGGCTTCTTCGATTTTCTCTTTATTTACCATGTAAATCACTCCTAAGCTCGTTCCTGTTTGCAACAGTCCTTATCAGATGTCCAAGATAAGACAGGGAGCCAAAAGCAATAATCACCGTATCTTTATCTGCCAGCAGGAAACTAAGTTCCACTGCTTCTTCTATGCTGTCAAGAGCTGTTACATTATGATGAAATCTGCAGACCTGACATGCCAGTTCATAGGAAGATAAGCCTCTTGGTCCTTTGGTAGGCACTGTTAAAATCTGATCCGCATAAGAACAAGTGGCTTTAATGATTTCCTCCTGCTCTTTATCTCTCAATATCCCCATTATATATATAATTCGCCTGTTTGTAAAATAGAATCCAATTGATTCCGCAAGCCGCACTGCCGCATCCCTGTTGTGGGCTCCATCTGCAATAAAAACCGGCTTTTTACAGATCAGTTCAAACCTTCCCGGCCACACTGCTTTTGCAAATCCCTGATATAATGCTTTTTCCGGTATAGAATATTCTTGCCTCTCAAGGGCCTTTATGACTTCAAAAGCAAGAACTGCATTATCGATCTGATAGCGCCCCGGCAGGCTAATAGAAATGTCTTTTACTCCTTTATATGTAAATTTCTGCCTCTCTACCCCACTTTTTACATGAACAGCACGGGCTGGCTCTGCCACTATGAGTTCAATACCTTTTTCCCGGCATCTGTCTATGAGCACATTCATAACTTCCGGTGTCTGCTGTATGGTCACGGCGGTGCATCCCTGTTTCAAAATGCCTGCTTTGGTCCTTGCAATCTTTTCTTTGCTGTCTCCCAAATATGCCATGTGGTCAAGGCTAATGGATACGAATACAGCCACTAATGTATTTTTAATAATATTGGTGGCGTCCAGTTCTCCTCCCATGCCTGTTTCCAGTACCACTATATCGCACTTTTTCTCTTTAAAATAAAGAAAAGCCAACGCCGTTTCTATCTCAAAAAGTGTTGGATGGTGTTTTCCTTCTTCTATAAGCTGCTGACAGAGTTTCTTCATTTTGGTCATATAAGAACAGAGATCTTTTTTAGAAATCATTCTGCCGTTTATTTGGATCTTCTCTCTGTACTCAAAAAGCTCAGGTGACAGAAAACGTCCTACTTTGCAGCCTGCTTCCTTCAGGATTGTTGAAGTAAAACAAAGTAACGATCCTTTTCCGTTGGTTCCGGCAATATGGACAAACTTAAGGCAATCCTGGGGATTTCCCAGTTTTTCACAAAGATTGATGATATTCGTAAGTCCCGGCACACTGCCATAAACCGAAAGACTGTCAATGTAGTCCATGGTTTCCCTATATGACATCTCTTCCTTTGGATTTTTTTCATTTATTTCTTGCATATGTATAATTTCTCCTCTGGTGACCATACTGATTCTATGATGAAAAATTTGGTGAAAAACTTTTTTAAATGCGGAATCACAGGCTGGTGCCTGGAAATTATCTTTACGGCGGCGGGCTCTCTGAGAAGACGCCAATTATCTTTAAAAGGGACTACCTCTCTTTGGATGTTTCCTATTTATGGAAGCGCCTGTTTTCTGTCCCCTCTTTTTCGGCTGCTAAGGCACCTTCCCTCTCATATCAGAGGCAGTATTTATGCCATGTTCATTTTCATGGGAGAGTATATATCGGGGAGTTTTCTCACTGCCAAAAAACTTTGTCCCTGGACCTATGAGAACTGCCGCTGGCGTATCAAAGACGTCATACGACTGGATTTTTTCCCAAACTGGTTTTTGACAGGTCTTTTATTTGAACGCTTGCTGGTCTCTGATAAGCAGGATTCCTAAACATTTGAAAGCGGTATGAACTGTTCATACCGCTTTCTTATTTTTATAGGTTTCGGGTGTCAAAAGTCCTGTATTCAAATTGATGCTGTCAGATTGCACAAAAGAATTTGTGCAATCTGACATGCAACAGTTCCAAACAGGACTTTTGAAAACAGATGCTGCCTTAGTCAGGGATGCCGTCTCCATCAAGATCTATGCTGCTTGCACCAATATCCATGGTATTGATGGTACGTCTCTTTAGCCGCGCCGCTTCCGATGCTTCCAAAATAAACTCTTTTACCGCTTTGGCATTCTTGATATGGATAAGAGACAGTTTAGGATGAGTGGTATCGCCTGTATAACAGATCACTGTTCCAAGTCCGAAAATTCTTTCTCCCAAAGAGGCTACTAATTCCACATCCTGAACTTTATACATATAGCAGTCGTTTTCTACCTTTTTAAAGAAACCGCTGTCGATAGTAAGTACATTGTCTCCTATGGTATATTTAGTAAATGTAAATGGAAGGCCGAAAAACAGCCATCTTTTTCTTTCTGTAAACTCTGTTGCCACAAGAAAACCTCCTTTATTATGTAGTGCCGGATCGTCCTTTGACATCTGTCAACATCCATCTTCCGGGCGCCTTTGTTATAATATAGAGTATACTAAATTCCCACTCAGATTGCAAAGTATTCTTGAAAGAAAATCGCCTATATGCTATGATAATAAAAATATAGATCATCCAGTCAAAAGGAGGTTATGTATGACCGCACAAGAATGTATTAAAGGCCGCAGAAGTATCCGCAAATATAAGGCTACGCCTGTCAGTCATGATTTACTGAATGAAATTATCGAAACAGCTTCTTATGCTCCCAGCTGGAAGCATTCCCAGATTGCCCGCTATATTGCTGTTGAGGGAGCGTTAAAGGACCAGATTGCCGATGAATGTACGGAAATGTTCCCGGGCAATGGCGTTATTATCAAAAATGCTCCTATGCTGATTGCTCTTACCTTTATCAAAGGACGCAGCGGCTATGAACGCGATGGTTCTTTTACCACCGCAAAAAAAGATACCTGGCAGATGTTTGATGCCGGCATTGCAGCTGAAGCTTTTTGTCTTGCTGCATATGAAAAAGGACTGGGATCTGTAATTATGGGGATTTTTGATGAAGCAAAAGCTGCTTCTCTTTTAGAGATTCCCGAAAATCAGGAGCTGGCTGCTTTAATTCCTGTAGGTTATCCTGATGAAGCTCCTATTGCTCCAAAGAGAAAAGCAGTAACAGATTTACTCACATATAAGTAATGTATTTTTAAAAATCGAAGAGGATATAAACTCTTCGATTTTTTGAATAATAGGAAATTTTAGAGAGAAAAGGAGACCAATACTATGAGACATCTTATGAGTCCTCTGGATTTTTCTGTAGAAGAATTAGATCGGCTCTTCGATCTGGCTGATGACATTGAAAAAAATATGGAAAAATATGCTCACGCCTGCGAAGGGAAGAAACTGGCAACCTGCTTTTACGAGCCAAGCACCAGAACCCGCTTAAGTTTCGAATCCGCCATGTTGAATCTGGGCGGCAGCGTCCTTGGTTTTTCTGATGCCGGTTCTTCTTCCGCTTCCAAAGGAGAAAGCGTTTCCGATACCATCCGTGTCATTTCCTGTTTTGCAGACATCTGCGCAATGCGGCATCCCAAGGAAGGCGCTCCAATGGTTGCTGCAAGCCACTCTTCCATCCCTGTTATCAATGCAGGAGACGGCGGACACCAACATCCTACCCAGACTTTAACGGATCTTTTAACAATCCGTTCCCTGAAAGGACATCTTGACCACTTTACCATTGGTTTGTGCGGCGACTTAAAGTTCGGGCGTACCGTCCACTCTCTTATCAATGCTCTGGTACGTTATGAAGGAATCACCTTTATATTCATCTCTCCCGAAGAGCTGAGAGTTCCTGACTATATCATAGATATGCTGAAGGAAAAGAACATTCCCTATGAAGAAGTCATCCGTCTCGAAAGCATTATGCCTAAACTGGATTTCCTGTATATGACCCGGGTACAGAGAGAACGTTTCTTTAACGAGGAAGACTATATCCGCTTAAAAGACTTTTATATTCTTGATAAAGCTAAAATGGAACTTGCCAAAGAAGATATGCTTGTACTTCATCCTCTCCCCAGAGTTAATGAAATTTCTGTTGAGGTTGATGAAGATAAAAGAGCTGCTTATTTTAAACAGGTACAGTATGGCGTCTATGTCAGGATGGCGCTGATTCTGACACTGCTTGATATTAAGGTAGACTGAAAGGAGACAGCACTATGTTAAATGTAGGAAAAATTGAAGAAGGTTTTGTTCTCGATCACATTAAAGCCGGTAAAAGCCTGGCTATTTATCATCATCTTCAGCTGGATAAGCTGGATTGTACGGTTGCCATTATTAAAAATGCCAGAAGCAACAAACTGGGAAAAAAAGACATCCTTAAGGTAGAATGTGATATCAATATGCTGGATCTTGATGTGCTTGCCTTTATTGACCATAACATTACAGTCAACGTTATCAAAGATGGAAAAATCGTAGATAAGAAAGAGTTGGTGCTTCCAAAAGAAATCAAGAATATCATTAAATGTAAAAATCCCAGATGCATTACTTCTATTGAGCAGGGGCTTCCACATATTTTTGTTCTTGCAGATGAGGAAAAAGAAATTTACCGCTGCAAATATTGTGAGGAAAAATGCAGAGAATATTTATGACATCGCGAAGCAGCAAGCCATGCTGCCGCGCCCAGACGGATATTTGGCGGCTGCCGCGTAAATCAAAGACCCCGCTGTTTGCAGTGAGGTCTTTGATCAAAAACAGGAAGTAATTATTTAATAAACCGTCCCAGTACTTCCATAAAGATATTCATATCAAGAGGTTTGGCTATATGCGCATTCATTCCGTTCTTTAATGCCGCCTCTTTATCCTCCTCTAAGGCGTTGGCTGTCATGGCAATGATCGGTAGATCCCTGACATCTTTTCTCGGCAAACTCCGAATTGTTCTGGTTGCTTCATATCCGTCCATGATTGGCATCTGCACATCCATTAAGATGGCATCATAATAGTTTTCTGCTGATTTACTCACCATATCAACTGCATCTGTCCCATCCGGTGCCGTTTCAACTTCAAAACCTGATTCTGTCAATATAACTTCTGCAATTTCACGGTTCAGTTCAATATCTTCTACCAGCAGAATCCGCTTACCGCCAAAATCAGCCAAAGTCCATACCGGTGCTTCTTCTTCCTCAGCTATCATATTGTTAGCAGCCAGCAATGCAGATTTTAAATCTGACATGAAAAGAGGTTTTGCACAAAAGGCCGTAACTCCGGCAGTTCTTGCTTCCTCTTCAATATCCGTCCAGTCGTAAGCCGTAAGAATAATGATCGGAGCTTCATTTCCCACTACGCTGCGGATTCTCCTGGCCGTTTCTATTCCGCTCACCTCCGGCATCTGCCAGTCGATAATATAAGTATGATAAGAGTCGCCTTCTTCACAGGCAAGTTTGGCACGATATGCAGCCTCTCTTCCGGAGGTGGTCCATTCCGAACGCATTCCGATTTTTTTCAGCATCTTGCTTACGCTGTCACAGACATTAAAGTCATCATCTACCACCAGCGCCCGTAAGCCGTCCAGTTCTTTGATCTGCTCCGCATTCTTTTCCACATCCTGCAGTTTCAGACTAAGTTCTACCGTAAATGTACTGCCCTTACCAACTTCACTCTCAACGGTGATCGTGCCATTCATCATTTCCACAATGTTTTTCGTAATGGCCATACCAAGTCCCGTACCCTGAATACCGGACTGGGTTGCTGTAGACTCCCTTTCAAAAGGTTCAAAAATATGCTCAACGAACTCCTGTGACATGCCAATGCCATTATCCTTAACTATAAAAGAATAGTCACCATATCCATGATGGAATGTGGTCTTTTGCATGATCCGGAAAGAAACGGTTCCACCGGCAGGAGTATACTTTACGGCATTACTGAGAAGATTGATAAATACCTGATTTAACTTCAGAGAATCCGCTATCACATCTTCATTGACAATATCAAAAGTATCTATAAACAGTTCCAGCTGCTTTGCCTTTACCTGAGGCTGAATAATATTCAAAAGATTATGCATCAGCTCGGAAATATTACACTCCTGTTCCTTAATTTGTACCTTTCCGCTTTCGATCCTGCTCATATCAAGGATATCGTTGATCAAACTAAGCAGATGATTGCTGGAGGAGAGAACCTTCTGCAGACAATCCCGAACCTGTTCTTTATTGTCAATATGGCTGGCTGCAATGGTTGCAAATCCTATGATCGCATTCATCGGGGTACGGATATCATGGGACATATTGGAAAGGAAGGTGGACTTTGCCCGGTTGGCATGCTGTGCCTGCATCAGAGCATCCTGCAGGGCCTGTGTCTGCTCTCTCTGTTTCTGAACCTGCTCCGTAATTTCCTTAGATACCACCATGACCATAACATCATCCGTATCATTATCCCGTGTCATAATAAATGACTGCCTGACGCACATAAGCTTTCCGGGTACAGCCCTGCTCCAATAATCTACATCTGCTTCCGCATCACCCTGTTCATAGCGCTCTTGTAAATATTCTATATTGACTATCCTTCTATAATCCTCTATAGATTCCTCTAAAACATATGCCTGCCACTTTTCAAAGCATTCAGATGCTTTACAAGGCACTTTCAGACCTACCTTCTCAATCAGGGAAACAGGCTCTCCATCTACCATACTTGTAACATCATGTTCTATAATATCTTTTGTCAAATTAAATTCAAAAGTATTAAGTGCACTAGATGTAATGGCTATCCGATACTGTCTTTCCTTACGGTCTGCAAGCGACATTTCGGCATGAATGCGCATTTCTCTTTCCTTTAATTCCGTAATATTCTGACGAATGAACAGAACCTTACTTGCCTGATCATTTTCTCTTTCCAGACAGATGATATTGACATGTTCCCACTCCGGACGGTTTCTGCGAAGCACATGGCACTCCAGTCGTATGTCATTGTGGTTTGCCAGCGCCTCTATGATTGATTCTCTGGCAATTGTCCTTGCGAATTCAATACGATCCTCTTCTTCTAACAAAATGGAACTCAAATAGTCTATCAGTATATCATATCTGCCGCTTACCGTTATATCGCTGTCTTCCGGTTCGGTTCCGGCCAGATACTGATAAGTATTTTCCTCTAAATCAACCATAGCAAAACGGGTAAATAATGTATTGACACCATCAATGATATAACCCATCTCCCTGTTTTCCTGCTCCAAATCTTTCTTTTGACGCTTTTCCCGAATCAATAGAAGAATAATATAAGCAGCAAATAAACCAATCAATGCAGCTTCCAACTGGATTCCCACCATGTTACTATTCCATACCATACTCTGTGTTACACTTTTAGGAAAAGTCTGCACCAGAACAAAATCATTCTCAAGCAAATAGGTTACGCAGATATTATCTGTTTTGCTGCCGGAAGCACAGATAAAGGCTCCGCTTCCGCCATTTTCAAAGATATGATTCACATTAACAGCTGTATCTTTATCAATAACACCGGATTCTTCCAGTCTATCCGCCAGATTACCGTCATAAGCTTTACCATCGGAACTTGCAATTACCTTTCCTTCCGGCGTACAGAGAAATACATCTGCTTCCTCTCCGAAATAAGTAGTAACAAGCATATCCTTCAGATATTCCTCTGCCAAATACGCTCCTCTTAGTACTCCTACAATCTCCCCTTCACAATAAACGGGTGCATAGAAGCTTGCCATGATTTCATCAAAAAAATAGGGTTCAAAGACAATCTCTATATTTTTGTTTCCCTCAATGCCATCAAGGTAAACAAGACGATTTGACACATCGCCGGTCCGTCCGTCAGAGGCATGATCAACACCATTGATATCCGTAAACAGCATTGCATCAAATGCAACATTTTCTTCCATTTTTTTCAGCATTTGGGCAGTAATTACCGGTTCTGTCAGGCTTTCCCCTGCAAAATAGGCATATGTACTGATGCGGGTCAATGCATTATTTAATTCTTCATCTATCTGAATGGCTTTCAGCTGTGCCGCATCTGCTGCATAATTCTTATTTTGTTCTTTAATCCGCGCTCTATTTCGCATTGTATATCCTTGGAACAAAATAATGATAGCTGCAAAAAGAATCAGAACATAAATAGCCTGTTGTACTGCATTTTTTCTCTTTTTCACTGAAAACTCCCTCTCCAACTAAAAATCTTTTTATATCTGACCGCATATTTATAGAATATCATTATACTACCAAAGCTTTTCCTAATCAATGATGCCTTAAGAGATATATCCGAAACAGCCACTATGCAGCTGTCGCGCTACGCGCTCAAAGATTTTTTCGTTATCATGCACGGTAAAGAAGCAGCCGGCATGGTTAAATCATGCCGGCTGCTTTTTAAAATTATATACTTCCTTACAAACCTTTAATTAACTGCTATTTAGCTTCTTTGCAATAACCGCTTTTTAAATGTTCTGAACTTTGCCATCCACCCGTTTGTATACAAAACGCCGCAGAACATCACTCCAAGCGCGAGACCTAACGCAAAACTGGCAATCTGTTCTGTAATTCCTTCATCCGCCATGCCTAAGATTTCCAGGACAGCATAAGTAATCAAAGCAATACATCCCAAAACAAAAAGACAACACATTCGCCCGGCAATTTTTTGCTTTTCATTATTACTATAATCCGCAACCTTTAATATTGTTTCTTCTACATCTTTTTCCATTTTCCCATTTTTCCTTTCTCCATCTAATAATTCCTTGATGTCCACTTCATAATAATCTGCCAGCCAGATAAGAATATCAAGCTCCGGCATGTTAAATCCTGTTTCCCACCGTGAAACAGTTCTTCCGGACATATTCAGCCGTTCCGCAAGTTCTTCCTGAGTCATTCCCTTTTCTTTCCGAAGTTCTTTTAAAAAACTTCCGATTTTTTTCTGGTCTAACATCATTGCCTCCTTTCACTGACATGATATCTGTAAAATATGAAAAATAACACGACAAAAAATGGGAAATGCCCGTATTTTTCATAATAGACACAATATGTCCGGTTTGCCTCACCGGTTCATCCACATATCATCTTTCTATTTTTCCTTTACCGGAATCCAGATCTCTGTATAGTATTCCGAATCTTGTGTTCCTTCTCTGAAGTCAGTGGGATTACTGTAATACTCAATATTATATCCTTCGGCAATCTTATATCTGCTTGTGGTCAGCCATTCGGAAAATATCCTTTTGTTGACTTCCTGCAAAGCTGACGGCATTGCTCCACGACATGGAAAAACTGCCCATGTATGGGCGGGGATCTCGCATTCTTCCAGTTTTCTTTTAACACTTTCTTCTGTTGCAAAATCATCTGCGATCATATAGCGGAACCAATTGCCTTCCATCTTTTCATCAAAGCAGATCCCATACATTCCCATCACTGACTTCTCTTCTGTATGGACATGAACCTCATCCCAATATTTTGGAATATCCACATTGGCAGTTTCGTAAGAAAACATTCTGGATATACCCATTACTTTGAAGGCAGGTTTCTGCTCAATCCTATACTCCATCACTGTGCCTCCCTCTAATGTGAGTTTAATATGCAGTGGCGCAAAGGATCGCAGCAATGCGCCATTTCGCCGTACATCAGTTGGTGTGCTACCATGAAATCTGGTAAAAGCCTTTGTAAAGCTGTCCTGTGAATCATAACCATATTTGACTGCCAGATCGATCACCTTGCTATTGGATGACACCATTTCACTGCCCGCCAATGACAGCCGCCTCATTCGGATATATTCACCTACGGAATATCCGCACAGCATGGAAAATCCTTTTTGGAAATAAAATGGAGATACATTCACTTCATCTGCTATCCCGGCAACTGTCAGATCATCAGTGATATTTTGTTCAATATATTCAATTGCATTCTCAATAATTTTAGTCCAGTTCATATATTACCACCTGGATATCCTTATCCAGTGTTTCCAGATAATTCTTAAATTCCATACCATCCGTCTTTTTACCTACAATACTTCCATAATGCGTTGGAATCACTGCTTTAGGTTTTATATCTGCGACATAATCTGCTGCCTGTTTCTTGTCCATGGTATAGTGGCCTCCAATAGGAATCATAGCCACATCACATTGTACCTTCTTAATATCTTCATTCACGTCTGTATCACCGGCTACATAATAGCGAATATCATCCATGGTCACTATATATCCCTGCCATTTCTTTGCTTTTAAATGAAAGGGCTTTAGTTTGTTATATGCAGGGATTGTTTCTATTACAATACTTCCCCATTCATGTACTTCTCCCGGTTCATAAAATATGCACTTATCCGGTGCCATACCCGATTCGGAAAGAGCTTTCTCCTTCATAGATTCCGGTGCCACTAAAAAGGTGCCTTCCTTCTTTACTTTTGCAATAGAATCCGGTTCAAAATGATCATAATGTTCATGTGTAATAAAAATCATATCTGCATCATGAACATCATTATCTACTTTAAATGGATCAAAATATAATATTTTAGACCCTTCTATTCGAATACTGTTCTGTGTGTTTACTATAATGTGATTTAAATTCATTTGTTAGTACTCCTTTCTCCTTACTTGACTGAATCCACATTATCATAGTATACAGAAGTGGATGCTGTCAATTATTCCTTCCGGTTAGAAGTATTTAAAATTCCATCCGTTCCACAATATCCTGCCATGCTTCTTCGTCAATCTCTTCGTTACGGAACAGTTTTCGTTTGTCTTCATCTGTAATCTTACGAATAACTTTACATGGGTTCCCTGCTGCAATACACCAGTCAGGAATATCTTTTGTCACCACACTACCTGCACCAATCACTACATTATCTCCAATATGTACGCCGGGACAGACCACGGTATTGCCCCCAAACCATACATTGTCACCTATGACCACTTCTTTACCGTACTCATAAGCGGAGTTACGACTGACCGGATGTATAGGATGTCCGGCAGTGTATATTGCCACATTAGGCGCCATCTGGCAATTATCGCCTATTTTTATTCTGGCAACATCCAATAGCGTACAGTTATAATTTGCAAAGAAATTCTTACCTACTTCAATATGTTTCCCATAATCACAGTAGAAAGGAGGATTTATAAAAGCATCCTCCGACTTCCCTAAAAGCTCCTTTACCACCTCTTTGATGCCCGCAAAATCAGAGCGATCCATAAAATTTAATTTCTGCAAAATTTCTCTGCATACCCATTGCTCTTCAAAAATACTATCATCTGAAATATACGCTAATCCTGCATCTCTACGCTGTTTATTTGTCATTTTTTACCTCCATTTTATACCTGCTGGAAAACATAACGGCTTCTCCTTGGTTTCTATTTAACAATATCATATCTTTTGACTAAAATCTTTCAAAATAACTTACATTTATATAACAATCTTATTTTCAGGAAACCAAACACCGATACCCTTTGGGAACTTTCTTATTTAATTAGAAATGCACCTAAGCTCATGCTCAGGTGCATCATATCACTTTCCAAATGCCGCTACACAATCCTTTAGCCTGTCAATGACAGGAATTTGCTGAGGACAAGCTCTTTCACACTGCCCACACTCAATGCAGTCGGATGCTGCTCCTCCACCTGTAATGGCATCTGCATATTCGGCTTTTCCTTCTTCCAGCTGTCCCCATACCAGCTGCTTGTTTCGTGCTGCAAAAATCTCCGGAATGGGAATCTGCTTCGGACATCCGGCAGTGCAATAGTGGCAGCCTGTACAGGGAATAGACTTTATGCCATTGATTGCTTCCTGCGCTTTCCGAATGGCTGTCTGTTCCTCGGCATTTAGTGGTTTAAACTCTTTCATATAGGAAAGGTTATCTTCCATCTGTGCTACATTGGACATACCGGACAACACTGTGATAATCCCTTCCAGCGAGGCTGCATAACGGATTGCCCATGATGCAAAAGACGCATTCGGATCTGCTTTGTGGAAAATATCCTGAACCTCCTTCGGCGGATTCGCCAGCGCACCACCTTTGATTGGTTCCATAACTACAATAGATTTTCCGTGCTTTCTGGCAACCTCATAGTTTGCTCTTGCGGTCACATCCGGATTCTCCCAGTCTGCATAATTCAGCTGCAGCTGCACAAATTCTGCATCGGGATGTTCTGTCAGTATTTCATCCAAAATGTCGGGACCCGCATGGAAAGAAAATCCCCAGTGTTTGATCAATCCTTTTTCCTGCTGCTCTTTCACAAAATCCCAAATATGATATTTGTCATAAGCTTTATAATTTCCCGCCTGCAGGGCATGGAGCAGATAATAATCAAAGTACCCTGCTCCTGTACGTTCCAGACTGGTATAAAACTGCTGTTTGGCAGTCTCTTCATTATTTGCACCCATCCATGCGCAGAGCTTTGTGGCCAACGTAAAGCTTTCCCGGGGATACCGGTCTACCAGAGCTGCCTTTGCAGCACGTTCTGAATCTCCGCCATCATACACATATGCTGTGTCAAAATAATTTAATCCGGCCTCCATGAACAAATCTACCATTTTCTTCGTCTGCTCAATGTCTATTTTTCCCATGTCATTCTTGGGCAGCCTCATAAGGCCAAACCCCAGTTTAGGTGTAGCTTCTCCAAAATACTTTTCCATTCCATTCCCTCCTTCAATTTATAAAGCTCTTATTTCATTTTAGGCCTAATCCTTCTTTCATTACAATAGGAAGTTAGCAGAATCATTTTACTACTTTCACATTCCCCGGCATCATCTCCGTCTGATAAAAGGATTCCTCCAAAACGCTGGCAAAAGCTCTGCAATCATAAAACACCATATGACCGGCTCACAGAAGATAACCGCCATATACTGGAATCTCGGTATAAAGACTGCTACAAACAGAATCTTTCCAAACAGCTCAATCACACTGGAAAGCACAGGCAAGACCTTCTGTCCGATAGCCTGCAATCCCTGTCTGGTGGGGTTTAATACTCCTAAAATTACCAGGCACGGAGCCACCACGCGAAGGTACAGTGCACCGTTTTCAATCACCACTCTTTCCGAGGTACCCGAAAGTAACTTCACTGCCGATGGAGCAAAAAGAAACATCAACGCTGATGCAATGGCTGCTATCACCACACTATACAGATAGGCGCACTTCATTGCCTTTCTGATTCGCTCCACTTGCCCGGCTCCATAATTCTGCGATACGAAAGTACTGACTGTCTGGTTCATGGCAATATTGGGCATCATCAGAAATTGATCAAGTTTTCTTGCCGCCGTATGCCCTGCAATCACCAAATATCCCAAATTGTTGATTCCGGACTGCAGAATTGCCGTACCTGAGGTAACAATACAGCTCATAAGACCCATAGAAAGCCCCTGGGCCAGCATCTCCTGATATAATTTCTTATCCCAGATAAAATGTATTCTCTCCGGAATCAGTATCTTGGCCTTTTTCCCTATGTAAATAAGACAGCATACCACTGACACTCCCTGAGCAATCACCGTTGCAACTGCCGCGCCGCGCACACCCATATGTAATCTGGTAATAAAAAACAAATCCAGTACAATATTCAAAATCGATGACAAGATCAAAAATACCAGCGGCATCACACTGTTTCCAATGGCCCGCAAAAGTCCCGCACATAAATTGTAAGCAAACATAACTACAATAAACAATGTGATCGTAGAAATATACGCATAGGATTGGTCAATAATTTCCGGCGGCGTATTCAATACTCGCAAGAAAGGATACAAAATGAACCTTACAAGTACTGTAATCGCTACCGTGATACATGCACCGATCACAATGGCAGATGCTACTGATTTCTTCAAATGCTCCCTGTCGCCGCTTCCGAAGCTCCTGGCTGTCACCACTGCAAGCCCATTGCCAACCCCAAAAGCAAATCCCATCAGTAAGTCGTAGACTGCTCCCGCTGCTCCCATAGCTGCCAATGCTTCATCTCCTAATGTATGCCCGATGATCACCGTATCCATTGTGTTATACAACTGTTGAAAAACACCGGAAAAGAAAAGGGGAATTGCAAAAATCATCATGGATTTAAAGATTGGTCCATGAAGTAAGTCTACAGAAGAATTTTTATGTGTTAAAGTCTTCATTTTATGATAATCCTTTCTGCATCAGATTAATTTCGGATATCTGTAAAACATCAAGAGCCAGCGCTTGACGCACAGATTTTTAAGTGCTATCCTTTACCTGCAATTATAATACTATTTTCAATTTTCATCAAAAACTAATAATCATTTAAATAAACCATCACAAGGAGATTTCTCATGAAATATTATAATATCACACAATCCCCACTGAAGATTTACGGTCTTGCTGTGGCAGACTCAGTAAACCGACAATTTTACAAGCTGCCAAAGACCATGCTGGAGCAAATGCCTCAATATGATTATTTAGGCAGGCGGGCTACGGGAGGTCGCGTACGTTTTTGCACGGACTCTCCTAATCTCACCATTCGTATGACACTAAGCCAAACCAAAGAAGATATCAACATTCCTCTGTCCGGCTCTGCCGGAGCGGATATCTATCTGGGCAAGGGATTTGAATCTGAATATCTTGGCTACATCGCTCCCAATTTTCATGTAATGGAAGAAATCAGCGTGGAAAAAACATTTTCAAAAAAGAATACAATGGAAATTGTGACAGTCAACCTCCCAAGAAACGATCATCTTCTTTCTATGGAAATAGGGGTAGATGATACTGCAAGGGTGGAAGAAGCACCCACATATACAATAACAAGTCCCATTGTCTTTTATGGTTCTTCCATTACGGAAGGAGGATGTGCATCTCGTGCAGGCAATGCTTATACCAGCATCGTATGCCGCTGGTTGGACGCTGACTACCGCAATTTTGGTTTTTCAGGCTCCGCAAGGGGTGAGCAGAAGTTTGCCCGGTATTTAGTCTCCCTGACTGATATGAGTGTATTTGTTTACGATTATGACCACAATGCAAATGATGTGAAACAGCTTTCCGACACTCATGAAGCTTTTTTCCAAACTGTCAGAAAGGCACACCCTGATCTTCCTATTTTAATAATGAGCCGCCCAGATACCGACAAAGCCAAAGCAGATGCACAAGCCAGAAAGGAAGTCATATATGCAACTTATTCCAATGCAAAAAAACGAGGCGATGAAAAGGTATGGTTTTTGGACGGTGAAACGTTTTTCGGAACATACGGCAGGGCAGAGTGTACCGTTGACGGCACACATCCCAATGCACTGGGATTTATGAGAATGGCAGAAAAAGTATATACTGCACTCTCTGATATTTTAGATATAAAACATCCCATAAATTTTTCTGCCAACTAAATACACTTGTCAATAAAAACAAGCGTATTCTCACAAAACAGGTTCAATATATTTCTTGATCAGCTCTATTCTGTCCTCAGCTTTTGGTACAAAGAGAGCGGCAATAGAAATCACCAGTTTCTTTTTTGTATTTACATAAATAATATTGCCGCCATCCCCCATAGCTGCATAACCATCCTCATTTACCCACCACAAATATCCATAGGACAGATTCCTTTTTTTCCACCGGCTGTGTTCCATCGTACTGTCTTCTATCCATTTTGAGGAAACAATCCGCCTTTCCTCCCATATGCCATCATTCAAATATAGCTGCCCGATCTTTGCCATGTCCATAGGCGTAAGAGTAAGTCCCCATCCTGCCGCATGAGTTCCCGTGGGGTCTACTACCCATCCGCTAATATCCGTAGACTGGTTAAATGCCATTTGTTCCTCTTTGTTTTTGAAAAACAAATTATTTTCCACTTTAATCCCAAGGGGTTCAAACAAATTCTCTGTTGCAAAATCTAAGACGGATTGTCCTGTTGCTTTTACTAAAACTCCCGATAAAATATCCGGTCCAATCAATGGAGCATATCGGAATATTCCTATCTTACCTCGTCCACCCAATAAATCAAGTGCAAATTTCACCCAGTTGCTGCTTGTAAAGTATTTTACATAGGGCGCAAAAATTCGATATTTATAAGGCGCTGTCATTGTCAGCATATCTCGTAGTGTAATATTCTGTATTGTAGTCTCTCCTCTTTTCACTTTGTACTGAGGGAAATAATCTAACACCTTCTCTTCAATATTTTTAATGTACCCCTTATCCAATGCAATTCCGATCAATACCGAGATAACACTTTTTGTCACAGAATAAACGTGAACGCGGCTGTCTGCAGTACACCCCTTAAAATATTTTTCATATAATACAATTCCATCTTTTAATATGACTATACCTGTAGTATTTCTGTATTCACTGTTTATTTTCTGTTCCAGTTCTTCTTTTTTTATCTGATCCATAATACACTTTCTCCTCTCCATACTTCACAAGATCTGCTTGTCATTCCGATCTTTTGAAACCTTCTTTTTAACCGGATAATAAACTTCCGTAATAAGTTCGTTTTCCTGTGAAACCTCTGCCGGGTTTGTTGCATATACTTCATACAAGGCATTGCTGTTTTCATAACCTTCCTTTTTGGCCCATTCTATTTGCTTGGCATAAACTGAAGGAAGCTGTGAATAAGAACCCCTCACAACTGTTTTTAAACATAATCCGGGACAGAAATCTCTTGTTCCAGTGGCATATTCTTTTATGGGAATGGCAAATTCCGTATCTAACCCAAATGGGCTGTGCTCATCGCTATGAAACAGCACCATGGGTGGAGCAGCTGCAGTCAGTTTTTTCTCTTTCATTTTCTGAAATAGTTTTCCAAAACAAATACCATATTCTTCCGGAAACTCATGCTCTAAAACATTCTTTCGTATCGACAGAAGGTACATCATCGGCACCTCAACCAGCTGCACATCAATTCTTTCCATATATGACATAATGGACTTACCTTTTCTCAAATTTGACATATCGTTGTCTATCTGATGCAGGGTGTCCTGAAACTTCTGTACCTTTACTGCTATCTCCTTTTTCTTTTTATTAAGTGTGGCAAAAAGCACCTCATCCATCAGTTCTTCTGATTCAAAGATTGATTTGATTTCCTCCAAAGAAAAGCAATAAGCCTTCAAGCGATTAATCAACAGCATTTTCTCCAATTGGCTTATGGAATAATACCGATAGCCATTTTCCGGATTGATCTCGTCCGGCAATATCAAGCCTATTTCCGCATAATATCTAAGAGTTTTTGCAGATACTTGGCATATATTTGAAAATTCTCCAATTGTAAGCATATATGAACTCTCCTTTCAATCTCGGTATAAACTTTACCCCAAGGGGAAAGTCAATGGCACTTTTAATGATCTGTCCGATGGTTTGCGGGAGGCAGAGTGGTTATCCTTTCAAGATAGCAGCATTGTAGAGAAATAAAAAATCCGGAAGCCAAACAATTTTTCCAAACTGTAAAGGCTCCCGGAAACCCTTCATTTCTCTTCTATTTCTTTTAGTGATATCCCCTTTTTATTCTTCCATGCATTCCTGCCATTAATACTATATCCTACAACTATGGCCGCCGCAAGTGAAGGGCTTGTAAATGCCCAATCCTGAGTAAAAGTAAAGTTCTCATCAATAATACCTTTATCAAATAATACTTGCCGTTTATTAACAACTGATCTTGATAAGGATGTTGCCACATTATCAGCAACTTTAGAACCTTTTAACACTGCAAAACCTTCTGAAATTGGTTTACCACTCGCCTTAATTCCCGAACGATCTTGCAAAATATAAAGGCTCTCTTTTTCATCACTTTTACTCTTTATAGACGGTTCTAAAATTTTATGTCCTAATACCCCCAAAATTAAACGCATATTATCAATAAACTCATCCATTTCAGCACGATCCATCTCTGAAATGGATACTTCTGCTGGTATATTATTATTTACTAACTCATATCTTTTAGATTCTTTTGCCAAAATATAAAGATGATTTTCAAGATATTTTATATGCGCTTTATTCAAATTATTGTCTTTACTGATAAATGCGATGCATTCTGTCCAAAAGTCCTTTTCAGAAAGATGCTGTTTTAACCTGCTCAATATATTTTCAGATTCTCCTATGTACACTTGCTCTGCATCTGTCTCATCATTACGACCAAAAAGAAAATACACCCCTGTATTCTCTATATCAGCCCTATCTGCACAACGATTAACGTAAGTACGAGGTATTTTATATGCTTTTCCTGTCCAATTAGAAAGTTCGCTTACCCATCTTCCATCTGCTTCTCCATCAATTAAAAATTGTCGAATTGTTTTCCCTCTCATTACTGTCTCCTCTACATTTTTAACACCCATTGCACCAATCTCTGATCGGACAACTCTTACAGTGTGGTATGGCTGTACAGACCTCACCAAACCCATCTGCACAAAAGCTCCAGATCAAATTATCAATTTCTACTTTTGATATGCCCGTCTGTTCTGATAACTTGACCAGCTGCTCATTTACTTCACTGAATTATAATCAAAAAAAGTTTGTCAATTTCTGACAGATGCGGTTCAACGCGATGACATTTGGTCTGGTTCGTAAGCATGGAATAAATCATGCCTTGGATGTGGTCCTGGATCGTATATTTCTTTCCGGCTTTTCGCTTCTTGATCTCATTTTTCAGAGAAGTGTTATATCCTAGATTCTTGGACTTTAGGAAATCACGAATAACCTCCAAGTAGGCACGAGCATCAGCATCACCAAAAAGAAACTACTTGCTATACTTCTCAGAAATCAGCTCACACAACTTCCCCATGTACTTCAGATTGCACTGATAGACGACTTCCGGCGATGGATGGACTACGACCATCTCCGAATCATAAGTGTGGTTCTCAAATACTCGAATTTTCTCGAGAAACTCATCCCTTATCGACAAAAGATCTGCGTATGACTTATTTTTGTATTCTTCTATAAACTCTTCCGGGCTAATCATCATAGAGCATCACTCCTCTTTTGAAATCGGAACATAAACCATCTTAAATGGGAACATCTTCTATCCTCACTATTTCCTATATCTAGTTATCTTTCTCCAGTTTTCTGAAAATCCCATTTTCTCATATAATTCTTGTTCTGCTATACTATCGTGTTTCTTAAGATACTTATCAATCAGAGCTTTAAGTTCTTTCATAAATTCCTTATACCAACCATCGTTCAAAAAATACCGTAAAGCAATCATTACTGAGAACAAATCATTTTTTCCATTTATATACTGTGTACCTCTTTGAGCTATGCCTAATTTCTTATGTATTGGTAAATTCGGAATGCTATCAACAGTTCTATATGTAAATAACCGCTCACCATGTGCACAAACATTTCTAAATTTTACCATTACCGTTAACATAGAAGTCATTTGGCTTTCATTGATACACGAATAATTCTTACTGACCTTAATCTGTATATCTTGTGGAAGCAACATATACATTTTTGAAATATTACCAAATGTTAACGCATTTGTCAGTACCCACAATGGAACATTTCCATATTTTTTCTGTGCATGATTTATATAGTGATAATCCGTTGGTTTAGTAACATGTCCTTCTAATATTTTTATTAAGCGATCAATATCTTTTTGATTTTTCTTACCTACATAATTATAATTTGCAGTATTAAGATATTCCTTTTGGTTCTCTCCATTCTTTTCTGTAAAATAGTAAGAAACTTGTGATTTTATTTCATTTTCCACTTTAATAAGATATTTCAAAAACAACTGTCTTAAGGATTCATCAAAATAATATAACTCTACAATATCCTCAAACCGCGTTCCATCCTTATACTTCTTGGTTGTTGGATTCTTAAAGATATCCTTATATCCTCCAATTAATGAGTAATAGCTCGTCTGCCTTAAAATATCCTTAGCGTACGCCGTATCATCAATTTGTAGATTTTTCTCATCCTTCAGTTTTTCTATTTGCTGATCATAATTCAAAAAAATCTTTGGCATAATAAATATCCTCTTAAAGTAAAAAGAGGAGACCCCGCAGGTTCTCCCCCGGTCGCAGGCCTCACAGGTTTCTGCAACGCGATCACTGTATTTATCTTACTCAACCATAAACTTCATGTCAAGCAATTTTTACAGTTATAACAGTATATGCATATTTTCCTATTTGATACCCTTTAAAATAATATATCCACTTTTCGTAGTAATCATATAAGTAACTCTTTCCATCCCATTATATATAGTGTTTCGAAATAGCTCTCGAGTATGATAATAATCAGTTTGAGTATCACGTTTTTCATAAGTAGCCATATTCTGAAATATGTTTGCATTTTCAAATCTTTTTCACTATTCTACAAGCGTGTAAAGCGCGTAGAAATAACCTTTCTGCTCCATCATATTTTCAGATGTGCCATTTTCAACGATATGTGCGCTGAGAATGGGAATAATAAATATAAAGGTTATCATGGGATAGCTACACAGTCGGTTTTCGACCAATTCTAACTATAGTTTTTTGTATATTGTTATTTTACCATCAGCCATGCTATCAATAGAAAAAGTAGAAGGGTTATTTCTCACATGGCTTGCTAATGCTTTTGCAATCCTCATTTTATCACTTCTTGATAGGTCAGGCCACTCGTTTGGAATGAGAGAAGAGACAATAAATGTTTCTCCGGATGATCGTGAATTAAGAGCATTGAGCATATTTATGGTTAAGGTGGCAATGCTGGTTGTGCCTTTTCGATTATTGGTGTTTTGCATGATATAAAGCATTACACAATAATTTTGGAATGAGGAAGGTGTAAATCCTAGTTTTTTTGATTCCTCAAGTATTAAATCATAATCATTTTGGTTGTAGTTTGAGTAAATACGCATATATACAATCCTTTCTCCAAATATAGTCGGTGCTACTATAATATTATAGTAGCACCGACTATATTTGGTGTCAAGAAAATCTTTAATGGAAGGAGGAATTCCTCACCTATATGGATTTTCCCACCCAGCACTGGAGCTGGATACGGACCAACAACACCATCGAACGTCTAAACCGCGAGATCAAACGCCGGACAAAGGCGATCGGCGCCTTTCCCGATGGGCAGAGTGCCCTGATGCTGGTATGTGCCAGTCTTCGTCATGTAGCCGGGACCCAGTGGGGAACACGCCGTTACATGAACATGGCTCATCTCACCAAACCGGAAGATGAGCTGCTGTCTGATATCATAGCCGGCTGATTGCCGGCTACCAAACGGTTGGAATTATTTTTGCGAAAAAATCTTGACACTATCACTTTTGTTCTTCTACATTATTGTAACCTATAAAAGTATTGTAATTTAAATTTTTGCATCTATAAATCCAAATATAAAGAAAAAAAGAACAACTATAATTACTGTAAATAGGGATTCAAAAAAAGTATATCTGATTCTATTTTTTTCTTTCATTAAAGTTTTAATATTCCAAATGAAAGTTACTATACATACAATTAATGAAACCATTCCCAAAGCAATATACATTGAATATCTATAAGGATATTTACTTATTTCGTGAAAACTAACTATAGCAAACCAATTAAATAAACATATTAAACCTAAGCAGCCAAATATTCCATATATTAGTGAATATATATTTTTTAATATAATTTCTTTTATATTCCATTTTATCAACATAAATATATGCCTTTCAAATTTCTACATTTTTATTTATAATATACAATAATGTATAGTTATACCTGTATATTTAATGAACCTTCCAAAGCAGACGCTCTATTTACAAGTTTGTTTCCTGATTTAACAAGTAAACTGTCGATAGATTCTCTTGTAATTCCGTCTAATGCTCCGGACGGAATCGCTTTTCCCGGTTTCCACTTAGGATCAATAGTTTTCACTGCATCAACAAATGCCTGTGTATATGCCCGTTCATATTGCCTTAATGTATTTCCGGCTGCTAACCTGTCTTTTTTATCCATCTTTCGATACAAATTCAAATAAGCATCAGACCTTTGGGTTGTATCACCATTGGCAACACCATTTTCCCTTAAAAATTCTCTTTTTGTTAAGTTAAACATCTCATCCCTGCTGCTTTCAGGAATGGAAATAATTTTATTCTTACTTGCAAGATTCTTGGCTGTTACAGTCAAACCGGCCAATCCTGTTACAGGATCAACATAATCACCATCTTTATCATATCGGCTCATTCTGTTCTTAATTGCCTGGACATTTGTGTAACCAAAACCATGACTTGATGATAACATACTCTGCATTACTGCTTTGTACTGATTACTATTTGTATCAATGCCTGCTGCCCTTAACTGTGCTTGCACGGAATCGCTGTTCAACTGCGACACCTGAAATCCGCCTGCTATATTTGTCTCTTTTGTTCCGAACATACTTTGCAATAAAAAACTGTAATCTGCTATTCTCGACATGCCATATTTCTCCCCATACTTTTAAAAACTTTGAAATCTCTTTGTTAATAAATGAAATCTTTCACTATCTCTATCGAAATCTTTTTCTTTCATCATAACTTTTTTTGCACGACTTACAGATTTTCTGCACGAGTTACAGATTTTTCTAAAAAAGCTCACGTCTCTTATTACTGCATCCACCGAAAATATATTTTCATGTGTTCAGGAAAAACTCTGCTATGAATTTTCCCTCATTTTCCCGGAGCTTTAAATTTCCGTCATATTTGTCAATACTTTTACGGACATTCAGCAGTCCTATCCCCCTGTTTTCTCCTTTTTCTGATATCGGCATATCTGCCCGCCACTTAATGGGGTTACAGTCATTCTCAACCGTCACTGAGACTATTTCCTGAAATTTCTTTGCAGTCAACGCAATCCCTTTATCCGGCTTGTTCTGTATGGCTTCGCAAGCTTCCAGCGCATTATCCAGCAGATTGCCAAAAATTGTAGTTATGTCTATGGCTTCCATGAAATCAAAACTGATACCACCCAAATCCACAGAAAAATTCATTCCCTTATCCTCAGTCTGTCTGATTTTATCAGAAAGCAGAATATCAAGAATTGCATTTCCTGTATACTTAGTCGGTATCAACGGCTTTAAGATACCTCCTATTTGTTCTGCGTATTTCTTTGTTTCTTCTGTATTTCCCAATACACAAAGTTCCTTGATCGACTGTATATGCCTGTTCACATCATGCAATATCTGAATCGTCTGGTTATATTTCTGCTCCTGCTGTAAATAATACTCATACTGCAGCTTAGCTTGCTGTTCCAAAGTCCGGACTTTTATATCATAGACCTTCTTTTCGTCCGTCACCCTTATAAAATAGAGCGAGTACAAATCAGCCAGTACGATACAACACATATTGACAGCCAATATTCCATTATCCAAATCATGTGAAAGTCCCTGCATAATCACAATCATATTGATAAAACTGCATAAAAATATGACAATATAAGTAACAGACTGCTTTTTACTATGTATGGCAGATCGTTTTTT
Source organism: uncultured Lachnospiraceae bacterium (assembly GCA_964614185.1). Classification (GTDB taxonomy): domain Bacteria; phylum Bacillota; class Clostridia; order Lachnospirales; family Lachnospiraceae; genus Suilimivivens. The sequence goes on along the minus strand of CAZTKJ010000018.1, from coordinate 1,729 downwards.
CATAAAACCTCTGACTGCAATATAATATAGAAAAATCACTACAACCTTTGAAACCGTCACTTCTAAGCAGGTTACCATGATCGGACTTTTTATCTGTACTTCTATTACCCTTAAAAGCCAGTTGACAAAAATAACACCCATCGCTTCCGTAAAAGCTATAATAACTAAAAGTGTTTCGCATTCCACAATCCTTTTTATACTTTTTACGTTATTTTCAAAGTAAAGAAACCCTGAACCGCCAGCAAACAATACGATCCATGCAAACAAATTCAGCATTGAGATATCCAGAAGATTCAATACCGCCATGAACACGGTAGTCCCTATCCCCGACCAAAGATAAATACGTTTATTTTTATATGCCCTCTGATATCTTTCGTCCATAAACTGAAACAAAATATAAGTTATGATAAAGCAGGAAAGCAGAGAACAAAGCGCAAGTAAGATTTTTTCCATTTTTCCACCCTCTATTTTCCATGAAAATATGTATTCATCTTTTCCTTAAAATCAGATACACGTTTTTGTGTCAATGATAATTTCTCTCCATTGTCAAGATAAATCGTGTAGCCTTTCAGCCTTTTTATATGTGAAAGATTTACAATACTGCCCCGACAGTTGACAGCAAATCCATAATTTTCCAGCTGCTCCGAAAGCCTTTCAAACACAGCCGGGTAAAAATACACTTCATGTTCTAAGACAATAGAGATCTCCCTTTGCGATTTCATATACTCACAGTACAGAATATCCTTTACCTTTAGCCGGACAACAGGTATTATATCTCCATTGCCGTCCTTCACGTTCTCAAAAACAATTTCCCCATCCTGCACATGTTCCTTTGTTCTCTGCACACATTCAGTGATCTGTTCTTTCAGTTCTGCCTTATCAAGCGGCTTTACAAGAAAGGAAAACGCATGGACTTTGTTAATTACCTGCTTGCAATATTCTTCATAGCTTGTGGTATAAATCAATGCAATCTCCCCGAATTTTTCTTTCAGTTTTTTTCCTAAATCAATACCATTGCAGTCCGGCATGACAATATCCAATATACCTATATCTATTTTCGCATGTCCTTCCAACAGATCATTAGAGGATCGGAAAGCAGACACATGGCATTCCTGTTTTATCTCCGCACATATCTCATGCAGTATCTCTGTGATGGCGTTTAAGTCTTTCCCATTATCGTCACAAACAGCTATTTCCAACATGCGCGACACCTCCAATTATTTATATTTTCATAGCATTTGCAGATAATTTCATTTTGAGGTTCAGGCTCATTCAGAAATTTTGGTCTTACCGCGGTTTCCGGCTTAAAAGGCAGACCGCTTCTGTATGGCTCATTTGGATACGCTGAATCTCCTCGCTAATTTTAGGTTCGAGGGAACATATCCACAGCCTTTTTCACACTTTTGCCGTTTGCGAGAATATATCTATGTTTCTCTTGTATTACAATATTTGATAGTCTTCTATTTCTCCTATTGGACAAGCCATTTTCTTATCAAACAACACCACATTTTTCCCAACTGGACATACCGTGCTACAAACAATACCAGAATAACCTAAAGAAACATAGTATTGAGCGATTGTTTGAAATGGTGCATATGCAATTGCTTTATTATCAGTCACATCAAGTGGTATAAATATTTGTTCTGATAATAACTTTGTATAGGTATATACACCTAAACTGTACCCCTTGTCAAGGACATTTTTAAAAGTTTAGCCCCACCCTTTTTAG
>CAZTKJ010000017.1:0-59803 GCA_964614185.1 uncultured Lachnospiraceae bacterium | reverse complement strand
CATGCTCTTTTCTTACAACCGTTTCATGAAACATTCCCGCAGTTCTTTCGTATCTTCATGAAGGAGCTTCAGTTTTTCCTCTGTCTGGGGGATGAAATAAGTCCTGCCCGGAAGCACTTCCCTTACGCTGCTGACTGCTGTGGAAACATGCTTCATGCTGTCTATAATCATATCATCATCTCTGAAAATAATATTACTGTACTTTCCCATCAGTTCTATGGTCAGAATTTTCTGGCATAAATCGCCCATTTCATTCAGGTGCTCCATCCTGATATGCACGACTCTTTCCAGTCCGGGCTGGTCTATGGAAAGGATTCTGGCGTTCTGAATATGTTTCCTTAAAAGCATACAGAAATTTGGCGCATTCATTGGACTCTTTTTATTATTTTCCGTCAAATACAAAAGGGGCAGAGATGCATCTGCAGATAAAATAAGCCTATACTGGCTTCCGTTATTTTTAACTGTAAGAAGCAGTTCATCCCTTTCCGGCTGGGCAATCTTGTATACTCTCCCACCCTGCAGTTTTTCCTTCAATTCTTTCGTCAACGCTGCAATCGCAATCCCGTCTAAAGCCATAATAATTCCTTTCCAGTGTATCAATCAAAGCACAAAAAAATGAGCTGCGGCATCCTGAAATCTTTTATACACTTTCTCTGATATGTATAAAATATTTATGAATGCAACAGCTCTCTTTTATTTTTATCCAATCAGCCAGTCATACATTTCCTGATAGTTTCTTGCCGATACATGCCAGGAAAAGTCTGCCGCCATGCCTCTGTCTATCATCTTGTTCCACTCACGTTTTTTCTGATAGTATACATATTTTGCATATCGAATGGTAGCAAGCATTTCATGGGCATTATAGTTGGTAAAGCTGAACCCGGTTCCTGTACTTTCATATTCGTTGTAAGGTTCTACCGTATCCTTCAATCCGCCTGTCTCCCTGACAATCGGAACTGTCCCGTAACGCAGTGACATCAGCTGGCTGAGTCCACAGGGTTCGAAAAGAGACGGCATCAAAAATGCATCGCTTGCCGCATATATCTTATGCGACAATTCATCCGAGTAATAAATATTGGCAGATACCTTTTGATTGTATTTCCAGTCAAAATGACGGAACATATTTTCATAACGCTCTTCGCCTGTTCCCAATACAACAATCTGCACATCTTCCTGACAAAGTTCATCCATAATATATGCAATCAGATCGAAACCCTTTTGATCTGTCAGCCTGGATACAATACCGATCATAAATTTCTTATCATCCTGTTCCAGACCAAGTTCAGCCTGAAGAGCACGTTTATTCTTAATCTTTTCCTTACGGAAATTCATGGCATTATAATTAAATTCAATGAATTTATCTGTTTCCGGATTAAAGTCATCGGTATCAATACCGTTTACAATACCCCGGAGATCATTACTTCTGGCACGCATAAGTCCATCCAGATTCTCTCCGTAAAACTCCGTCTTGATTTCTTCTGCATATGTAGCCCTTACCGTGGTGATGGCATCTGCATACACCAGACCGCCCTTTAACAAATTGGCATCCTTAAAAGCTTCCAGTTTATCCGGTGTAAAGTAATAACCGGGAAGTCCTGTAATATCCTGTACTTCTTTAATGCTCCATTTCCCCTGGAATTTCAGATTGTGAATCGTCATGATCGACTTAATACCGCGATAAAATTCATTTCCCTGAAATCTTTCCTTTAAGTAAACAGGAATCAATCCTGTCTGCCAGTCATGACAGTGTATGATGTCGGGTCTGAAATCAATTACCGGCAAAATCGACAGCGCTGCCTTGGAAAAGAATGCATACTTCTCAATTTCAAATAATGCATTATCACTATACGGCTTAAAGCCATTAAAAAACATCTCATTATCTATAAAATAATATTTTACTCCCTCTACTTCAGCATATAAAATGCCCACATACTCATTTTTCCAATGGAAATCCATATAAAAATGATTTACATAACTGAGCTTATCCTTCAACTCCTGCTTCATACAGGTATATTTGGGAAGAATTACTCTTACGTCAAAGTATTCCTTATCAATACATTTGGGAAGAGACCCTACTACATCGGCCAGTCCTCCTGTTTTAATAAATGGTACACCTTCTGATGCGACAAAAAGAATCTTCTTCATCACAAACCCTCCAACTCGTATTCTTAGTTTATAGTATACAACATAAAACCAATCATTAAAAGAGAGAATTTGGACATTTTCATCTATTATTTTTTATATTGGAGGCGAATTTTATCTACAATCAATGCAATAAATTCAGAATTGGTAGGTTTCCCTTTCCCGGTGTTGATGGTATATCCGAAAAGATTATCCAATGTCTCCATTTTTCCTCTGTTCCATGCCACCTCAATGGCATGCCTGATCGCCCGCTCTACTCTGCTTGCCGTTGTCTGATATTTTTTGGCAATGGTAGGATAAAGTACTTTGGTAATTGAACCTAACATATCCGGATCTTTTACCGACATCATAATCGCTTCCCTTAAATACTGATATCCCTTAATATGGGCAGGCACTCCGATTTCATGAATCATATCCGTTACGTCTTTTTCCAGATTGTAAGTAAGCTCTCTGCTTTTGGCTGCCCGCTTTCTGCCTTCTGTATCTGCTGTTTTGCTTCCTGACGGCACTGTGATCATAATCTGGAATTCCCTGTTCATGGAAATCAGATCATCCAGAATCTGATACACCTTATCCGCATCTTTTATGGCAGTTAAATTAAGCTGTTCCATTACATCACCTCCATATTTATGCAAATATTGCTATGAAGTTATTATAAAGAACATGATACGCCCATTCAACTGTCATTCATCGCGTAAAACCGCGCACTTGCGTCTATTTCAATTCCATAGACACCGAAATTCTGCCGTTTTTTCCTTCAATTTTAGCCATGCTTCCGGTAATCAGCGGCATCGCAGGAGGAAGATGTCCAAGGTCCGCATCCATCACTACCGGTACGCCATATTTCTCTGCAATTCCCAGTACCGCTCCAAAATGATCCAGATTCATCATACTTTCACCATTAAGAGGCCGGCCCATAAGAAAACCTTTTACATATCGGAACCAGCCTGCATTTTCCATCTGCCACATGGCCCGCCGAATGGAAAATACATTCAGATCGCAGGCTTCCAGAAACCAGATGAAACCATCTTCCTTATACTTTTCTACAAAAGCATCTACATTGTCATATTTTGTCCCCAAAAAGTTTACAAGGCAGTCCATACAGCCTCCAAGAAGTCTTCCTTCCATAGATACTGTTTCCACCTTTTTCAGCCTTCCCTCTTCCGTATCAAACAGGGTGATCTGAAGAGGCTCCGTGCAGTTATAGGGAAGGAAGGGATGGTCTTCATCCTTAAGGCTTTCCTTCTCCCACATATCATAGCTTTCAAAAGTAAGCTTCTGACCTCTGAGCAAGGCAAAAGCATCCTGAATGGCTGGATGCCATGGCTCCATGCCAAAGGCTGAAGCACAGGGGCCGTAAATAGAGGCAGTATCACAAAGAGTAGTCAGCAAAAATGTCATGTTGGTATTATCGGAATATCCCATATACCACTTTGGTTTTGCCCTCTTTATTGCTTCAAAGTCTACATAACCCAGTATTTCACACATCAGTTCCCCTCCGCCGCAGGAAATCAGACAGTCATTTTCGCTGCTTATGTAATAATCCGTCAGTTCCTTTCCGCACTTTAAGGGCGTATTACTGATACCTACACCTTCTCCCGCATAACAATTAGGACCCAGATCCAGCTTATAACCTGCCCCCTTCCATTTACCGGCAGCATTTTCAAAAGCGCTTCTGTAAGGTTCTATCTGGCATCCGAAGGAAGGTGCTACAAAACCAATCGTTCCGTTTTCTTTTAAAAATTCAGGATATCTCATTGCAATAACCAGCCTTTCTTTTAACTTATTTCTCTTTTTTGAAGATCACAGCTATCATCACTGCCGTCACTGCCACAACTGCCACTACAGATACTACTGCTATTTCTATACCTTCTTCTCGAGTATTCACGATCACAGTCTGATTGCCACTTTCAGGTGTTTGAGCCGGATACAGTTCCTGTGTGATTTCCCCGGGCTCGTAGCTTGTTGTCAAATCCCCATTTTCCGGATCATCTATGCAAACCCAGCAATTACGAATGCCATAGTAATAACTAATGCGGGTCCATCGCCGTCCGTCAGGATCCGTATAGAGATATTCGTAAGCAGGTACATCTCCTTCATTGAAGTAGTCTGACATTTCCTCACTGATGATTCCTGAACCGGGATAAGTCCACAGATACATGGTGTCCTGAATTTCATAATCATCCAGTTCTCCATTGTATTCTTCAAACTCGATGTCATGATCTTTTCTAAAATCATCCTCGTGGTAAATCTCTGCCATATCCGCCATCAGAACCCATCCGTTGTCAGTATCTGCCGTAAGGCTCTCACCCTCTTCCAAATCAAAACTCCAAAGAGCAACAGCTCCCCACACTTTGCCCTTTTTATCCTTCCATGTGCATCCTATATACATGCTCTTTCCATTTTTGACCTGGCCGATGACCTGAGAAGATACAGGATCCTGATACAGTGTCACATATCCTTCCTTTCCGTTGGAAAGATAAGTTTCCGCTACTATCTTACATTCCTGATAATGATTTTCATAAAAATCACCATAAGGCTCCCATATGGCATCTGCATAGGCTGTAACAGCCGGCATCCACAGAAAAAATACTATGCCATAGGCTGCCGCTATCCATCTGTATAATCTTTTCATAACAATTCCTCCCTTTTATCGCATTAATATTCCCATGCCGTAAGATGCCGCATTACAACATAGGGAACATAAGAATACGTTTTTCATAGCCATACTATATCTTTTATAATAACACCCTTCTATTCCCCATACCACTATTTCCAGAATAATTTGTATGGAAAGTTGATCTCCCATAAGTTCCGAAAGCAGTACTGCCGCAGGATTGGTAAGGATATTCACCAGCACTACCAGTAATAAGTCTTTTCCTCTTGCATGAAAGAGAAAGGCAATAGGAAACTCTATTACCAGAGTAATAATTAAAGAGCCTATGAATTTAAGCATCATAATATTCATCTGCTGCTCCTTTCATAAATCCATAACCTGCCATCAGCAAAAGTAAAGAACCCAGACTGTAAATAACCAGCAATGCCGGAGAGCAGCTCCTGCAGCCAAAATATGTCGGCAGAAATCCAATAAATATAGCAAAAGTCAGTATGCCAAAAGCAAATCCTCTGCTTCCAAGGGCCTTATAGGCCAGGTGCAGAGTAAGGGGCATGGACATATTAAAACAGAAAATTCCCATTACTCCAAATCCCATATTTTCTGCAAAGAAAAAGCACATCCCTGCTGCCGCCATGGAAAAGAAAATCGTCTTGGCAATTCCAAACCGGTCCGCCAAAATTCCTCCTGCCGCTTTGCCGGCCATCACTCCCATCAAACAAAAAATACTGCCAACCATCTCCCTTTTCCATGGAAAGCTGTAAATCATGCCAAGATGGGATCGCAGCACCACCACCGCTGCAAAACAGATTATTGCTGCTTTGACTTTCTTCTTATGAAGATTCTCTCTTTGTTTTTCTTTCTCATTCTCTCTATGTAAAGATATTGTCTGACTGTTCTTATTCTGCCACAAGAAAAGAATTGCCGCTCCAAGGAGTAAAAGAACATATGGCAAAACAAAGGGCACTGTTTCTCCTTTTCCCAAAATGTTTCCAAAAAATATTCCGGCTGCCCCCGGCGATACAAAAATTCCAAGAGGCCAAAGCTTGTCCTTTCCTATTCTTAGTATCTCAATACCGCCACCTACATGAAACAGACAATTTCCCAATCCTGTCAGTACCACAGCGCCTATATCCATTGCAGGTGCTGCTGCCTCTCCCTGTAAGACACCATAAAAAAGCGGCACCGCTGCTGTCAGAATGCATCCTGATATAGCTGTCAATGAATTTCTATGGAATCTGTCTGCCAGAAGTCCCACCGGCATCTGCAGTGCAAAAGCGCAAAAATTGTAGATAAAAAAATACAGATAAAGCTCCTGTGCCTCCTGCATCATCCGGAAAACAAAAAAAGCGCAGCAAAAATCTACCAGAAAATGAAGCACTCCATAGATTCCTGTTGCAGCAGCTTTTTCTTTCACCGTTTTTTCCTCCTGTGTCTGTTTTCAGTTTATCCGTTCCATAAAACACTGTCAATGAAGCTTTGGGAAATGATGCAAAAATGATGCAAAAATGATGCAGAAATGATACAACTTTGATGCTATTTTGATGCATTGCTATTGTAAGTTAAGTATAGAAAACAAAAGCAAGCGAGGTACGCCCTATGAAAAAGAAAAAATGGATTCTTTTACCTATTATAGCCCTGTTGATGGGAAATATGATTTCTCCTACTGTTTATGCACAAACCTCAAATAACACAGAGGAAGAAACAAATCTTGCCCCTTATTTCATTCTTCATGATGCAGATTCCTCCGTAGACCGTTTTCCACTTAAAGAAACAAATGTGGTTACCAACATAAACGGAGTCATTGCTGAAACTTATGTTACTCAGGTTTATGCCAATGAGGGGGAAAATCCTATTAATGCAAGCTATGTCTTTCCTGCCTCCTCCAATGTTACCATACATGGTATGACCATGGAAATCGGTAATCAGCGTGTTACCGCACAGATCAAGGAAAAAGAAGAGGCAAAGCAGGAGTATGAAGAAGCTAAAAGCCAGGGTAAAAGCGCTTCCCTGTTACAGCAGCAGCGTCCTAATGTATTTACTATGGATGTAGCAAATATTATGCCCGGCGATACAGCGCGTATCGAACTGCATTATACGGAGATGATCAATCCCACGGAAGGTACTTATGAATTTGTTTTCCCTACTGTTGTAGGTCCTCGCTGCGCTACGCCTGATGCCTCCAACCCTAAGAATGACAGCTGGATAGAAACTCCATATCTTCCGGACGGCAATACCCCTCCCGGAAAATATAATATTACTGTCAACCTCTCTACCGGTGTGCCTATTACAGACCTCAGTTGTAAATCTCATGCTGTCAATGTATCAAAAAAAGGAGATTCCATTGCCCAGGTCACTCTGGCCAATCCTTCAGACTATGCCGGAAACCGGGATTTTATCCTGAAATATAAACTCACGGGAGAAACTCTGCAAAGCGGCCTTGTACTTACCAGAGGTGCAGAGGAAAACTATTTCATGCTGACGGTACAGCCGCCGGAACGGTATGTAGCTGAAGAGATTCCTCCAAGAGAATACATTTTTGTACTGGATGTTTCCGGTTCTATGAGCGGTTATCCTTTAGATACCGCTAAAACACTGATTCATGACCTGGTTACAGGATTGAAAGAAACTGACAAATTCAATGTCATACTCTTTTCAGGCTCCGCTATCCAGATGTCGCCGGAATCCCTTCCTGCCACTGAAGAAAATATTGCGGAAGCCTTTCGTCTGATCGATCAGGAAGATGGAGGCGGATGGACTTCCCTTGCTCCTGCCTTAGAAGATGCTCTTGCTATTCCCATGGATGAAACCATTGCCCGAAGCATTGTTGTCATTACAGACGGTTATATTTCCGGAGAGCAGAATGTTTTTGACATTATTAATGAGAATATGGATAAAGCCAGTTTCTTCTCTTTTGGTATCGGAAGCTCTGTAAACGATTATCTGATAGGCGGAATTGCCAAAGCAGGACTGGGAGAATCCTTTGTTGTAACAGATGCTGAAGATGCCCTTGCTACTGCACAGCGCTTCCGCACATATATACAGTCCCCTCTTCTTACCAATATTCATGTTTCCTATGAAGGCTTTGAAGTATATGATGTAGAACCTGCAGTTCCCTCCACTCTCTTTGCCAGCAAACCTATCGTTCTGTTTGGAAAATGGAGAGGCGAAGCCAATGGCATCATAGAGATTTCAGGAAAAACAGGAAATCAGGACTATTTACAAAAAATACAGGTTTCTGATGCACAGGCTACAGAACGGAATGATGCTATCTGTTATCTGTGGGCACGCACCCGCTTAGAGCGGCTGATGGATTATGGTTACAGCAAAGACGATCCTTCCGTAAAAGAAGAAGTTACCCAAATTGGCCTTGCTTACAGCATTATGACACCTTATACCTCCTTTATAGCAGTAATTGATGAGATCAGGAATCCTGCTATGGAAAGCACTGATGTAGACCAGCCGCTTCCCCTTCCTCTTAAAGTTTCCAACCTTGCCGTAGGAGGCGGATACAGAGCCTATAGCGAACCGGAAGATATCTTTTTGATTTTTGCAGTAAGTGCTGTGGCTGCCATTTATTTTCTATTCCACAGAAGAAAGAGAGTTTAGCAGGAATGAATAGCCAAAACATCAGAACAATCATGAAAAAAAACTTTATTTTCTATCTGACAGGATTTCTTATGCTTTTCAGTATGAAGCTTTTTTACAGCAGAGCGGATAGCGATATGTTAAAATGGATACTGGCTCCCACCGCAAGGTGGGTCAGTATCTTAAGCAGGATTCCCTTTTCCTATGAACCCGGTGCCGGATATGTTAATTACAGTTTCCGTTTTCTTATTGCGCCCTCCTGTTCTGGTATTTCCTTCATGATCATAACTGCTGCCACATTGATTTTTTCGTTTATCCACCGCATGGATACAAAAAAGAAAGGCTTTCTTTGGATGTTGGGAAGCATTTTCTTTTCCTATCTGTTCACTATTTTGGTAAACGGTCTCCGTATTATTTTAGCTATTTACATTCCTTTTTATTTTACTATGCTTGGCATACATACCTTTTCATCAGAAAACCTCCATACGCTGATCGGTACTGTTGTGTATTTTGTTTCTCTTCTTGTCATCTACCATCTGACAGATGGTATTTCCCTGAAGCTGTCAGGTACTGTCACTAAGAAAGAATCATCTCTCCTGTCACCTCTGTTCTGGTACTTTTTTATGGTGCTGGGGATTCCCTTTTTAAACAGGGCATATCAGAATAACAACAAGAAGTTTCTGAATTATACCCTGCTGGTAGGAACCACATGCCTTTTGATCTTCCTTTTCCATTGCATATTGCGGAGCCTGAAAAAACACATGCGCCGCAGCCTAATGAGATAACATGGTTTCAATAAAAATTCCATATCCTTTAGTAGAATCCTGCACCAACACATGGGTAACTGCTCCGATGATCTTTCCATTCTGTACAATGGGACTTCCGCTCATTCCCTGTACGATTCCTCCCGTAGTGGAAAGGAGCCTTGCATCTGTGATCTTCAATACAATACCTCTGTTAATATTGTCGTTTTCCAGGTTAATATCCGTAATTTCAATATCATATACTTCTGTTCCGTTTCCCAAAGAACAGATGATCTGTGCAGGACCCTTTTCAATTTCCTGTTTAAGTCCTATGGGCATAAAATCATAGGAACTGCTTTCTGCAATTTCCGGGGTGCAGATACCAAAAATTCCCTTTGCAGTGTTTTCTGTGATGGTTCCCATAATATTTCTGTCATCATATTCAATAAACCCTGTCAGTTCACCGGGAGAGCCGTTGCGCCCTCTGGTGATCCCTATGATTTCCGTATGGTACAATGTTCCATCTTTTAATGTCATCAAGGCACTGGTATCTACATCGTTAATTCCATGTCCAAGAGCTCCAAAGCAGCCGTTTTCATCTACATAGGTCATAGTCCCCACTCCCTGGGCGTTATCCCGTACCCATATACCCATTTTATACTCGCCGTCCCTGTTCATTTCCGGACTGCCCATAACTTCAAAAACTTCTTCTCCTCTTTTGACCTTAAAAACGAGATCCTGTCCCTCCGAACAGCTAATTCTTTCAATCAACTGTCTCTTCCCCATAATTTCTTCGTCATTCATTTCTAAGATATAATCACCTGCCTGCAAAATATATTTGGCAGGACTGTATGTTTGTCCGTCTTCTCCTTCAAATTCTCCTATTCCTACTACTAAGACCCCTTCTGTCTTGACATAGATCCCTATGGGTATCCCTGCAGGTTTTAACCGGATATCCTGAATTACTTCTACATCTACATCTTTTAAAGGGATAATTCCAAATAACTTTACCTGCAGCTTGTAGCGATCCACCTGATTTGCTTTTACCGTAACAGGCTTTCGGAAGTCAATCTGTATGCTTTCCACCTCTGTATCGCTTTTTATCCATCCGCTTGCTTCCACCGCTGCATCTTTATATAACTTCCCGGAAGCAGGCACCTTAAAATCGAGAATCTGGCTGACCCCTGCCTTAACCATAATCGCGGAAGGCACCTTGCACCATATATGATAATATGCAGAAGCCATTGTAAGTAAAATGCCAAAAACCAACATCAGATATAAAAGCGCCCTGTAGATGACGACACGTCCACTGTTAATGTTTTCTATCTGTTCCAAGTCTTCACATCCTTTTATGCTAAATTAGTTTCATAGGAAACTAAAAGAGACATACAACTTGTATGTCTCCTTTAGTATGTGAAAATCTGTTTATTTTATTATGTTAATTCTTGGATTTTACAGCCATTTCTTTCATTTCCCGTGCATTAGTAAGCACTGCCTCTGTTACACTGCCGCTTCCAAGGAGCCTTGCTAACTCACATAAGCTTTCCTCTTCGGAAAGTCTGTGGATACCGGTTACTGTCCGCTCCTTTTTTACCTGCTTTTCAATCAGATAATGGGAATCTGACATAGCTGCAATCTGCGGCAGATGGGTAATACAGATAATCTGATGTTCCGCTGAGAGTTGTCCCATTTTTTCAGAAACCTTCCATGCTGTTTTGCCGCTGATCCCCGTATCAATTTCATCAAAGACCAGTGTATCTGTTCCTTCTTTATCGGCAAATACTGTTTTGAATGCCAGCATGATTCTGGATAACTCTCCTCCACTGGCCACTTGTTTCAGAGATTTTTTCTCTTCGCCCGGATTCGTTGAAATCAAAAACTCAATCTTGTCATATCCATCCTCTGAAAAATGCTCACAAACAGGTTCTACTTCAATAGAAAAATCAACATCTATAAAATTCAAATCAACCATAGCTGATGTAAGCTCCAAAGATAATTTATCCGCCGCTTTTTTTCTAATGTCTGAAATCTTTCCGCAGAGAATCAGTATTTCTTCTTTCTTTTCCTTTATTTTTAGCTGAAGGCCGCTTAAATATTCTTCATAGTCCGTCAACTGTAAAAGACGGTTTTGCTTCTCTTCCATGATCTTAAGCACTTCTTCTATGGTTGCTTTGTACTTTCCTTTTAAATGATTCAGCAGATCCAGTCTCTCCTGTATCTGCACAAATTCTGCCTCATCAAACTCAAGGCTTTCTCTGTAATCGGCTATGGAACGGTTAAAATCATTCAAAAGATTGTCAATATCCGTAAGCTGTTCTGCCAAAGGCTCTATTTCTTCATCATAGCTGACCATATTCTTAAGTTCTCTCAAAGCACGCCCTATGGTCTCTCCTGCACCGGTACTTTCTCCATTCCCTGTAAGGGCATGAACAAGGAAGATCGTTTCCTTTATTCTTTTGGCATTATTCATTCTGCGGTAAGTTTTTTCCAGTTCCTCATCTTCTCCCACTGTAAGAGAAGAAGCTTCAATTTCATTTATTTCAAAAGACAGTAAATCCTTTTCTCTGTTTCTTGTATTTTCGTCTAATTGATTTGATGAAAGTTCCTCTTCCGCCTGCTTATAGCTTCTATATAAATCTTTTAATCGGCTTTTCAGGTTCTCTATATCTGCTCCTGCATATCCATCCAGCAGGTCTTTATACTTGGAATTCTTAAGCAGAGACTGATGCTCCTGCTGTCCATACATATCCAGTAAAATACCTGAAAGGATCTTCAACTGGCCGGCACCCACATTTTCACCGTTCACTTTGCAGATACTGCGTCCTGCCATGATCTTTCTCTGTAACAGCAGAGTACCGTCCTCTTCTACTTCCAGATCCATTTCACGGACAGCTTCTTTTTGCCTGTCATTTAGTGAAAAGATCATTTCTACCAATGCATATTCTGCTCCTGTCCTAATATATTCCTTATCTGCTTTTGCTCCCAGAGCCAACTGAATAGACCCGATGATAATTGATTTACCGGCGCCTGTTTCACCTGTCAGTATATTCAGTCCTTTTGTAAACTCTACTTCTGCTTCATCAATTAATGCTAAATTTTTAACATGTAAACTTTCAAGCATTCCGTTTCCTCCCATGCATTTACCTGCAAAGTCGGTTATTCCTCTAATACACCGTGTATTTTTTCCATAACGATTTCTGTATCTTCCACCGTTCTGACTGCCATCATAATGGTATCATCTCCCGCTATGGAGCCTACGATTTCCTTTAGTTTCATAGCGTCTATGGCTGCTGCTACTGCCATGGCCATACCGGAAACAGTCTTTACCACCAATATGTTCTGAGCCATATCCATGGATATAAAACCATCTTTCAGTACACGAATATACTTATCACTCAAATAATGATCATTGTGCATTAATATGGCATATTTCTGTCTGCCGTCCCCCATGGATATTTTAGACAGCTTCATCTCTCTGATATCCCTGGAAACAGTTGCCTGGGTTACGGCATATCCCGCTTCTTTTAGTTTATCCGCAAGCTCTTCCTGGGTTTCAATTTCATATTTTTCAACAAGTTCTTTTATTTTCTGATGTCTGCTCTTTTTCATGGCTCTTCCTATCTCCGGTTTCTTTGCTTTAATCATTCATTTTCCCATGAAGGATTTCCAAAAAACTTGCTTTCTTCAGCTTTACGATTCCTGTTGTCTTTTCTGATCGCTTAATCACAATTTTGTCATTTGTAAATAGTGTGACCCTGTGACTTCCATCAAAAATAGCTTCTACTTCCTGTCTGACTCCATCATGTCCTGTTTCAATCGTAATAGTAATCTCATCCTCAGGAGAAAGCACAATGCTGTTATGCTGCATGGAATGGGGACAAATCGGCGAAATGACCATAAGCTGTGCTTTAGGATCCACTACCGGCCCGCCTGCTGAAAGATTATAGCCTGTGGAACCTGTAGGGGTTGCAACAATGATGCCATCTGCACTGTATCTGTGAAGAAATTGTCCGTTAACACTAATCGTAAATGTAATAATCTGTAATGAACCTTTTCTGGTTATAACAATATCATTTAACGCTCTGGTATTATCCTTTTCCTGATCCGAACTGTAAACATATCCCACCAGCATCATACGCTTTTCAATCTCATATTCTCCCGCAAGAAGCTTTTCTAAAGCCGGTTCAATATCAGCCTTATTGACTTCTGCAAGAAATCCCAATGTTCCAAGATTGATTCCCAAAAAGGGCATGGAAAAATCTGCCAGGTCAACAGCTGCCTGTAAAAGAGTGCCGTCTCCACCCAACACTAACACACAATCCACATCATCCTTTAAAAGGCTGATGTCCGTATGTCCATTATTATTCCGGCCCTGATTCCGTATCATACAGTTTCTGCCGCATTTTACAAGATAATCTCTGACTCTGTATGTAATCTTAAAATCCGGATCTTTACATTCATTAGTAATAATATAGAAGTTTTTCATTTTAGTCCTCTCGGTCCAATCCCTGATGCGCATTACACACTGTTCTGTCAATAACCTCTGCCATCTTCTCTTTGGAGGAATAACCGTTCTTTTCTTCTATTGTTTTTCGTAACTGTATTTCAGCCTCTGTTTCCGTCAGCTCATATATTCCTGATGCTTTTGCTTCATTTTTTTGAAGATGAAGCAGATACTCTATATTTCCTTCCGGACCTTTAATAGGTGAAAAGTCAAGATGCAGAATCACAAAACCCATAATGTCTGCAAAATCAATGATCTTTTTAATCACCTCTTCATGCACTTTCGGGTCTCTGACTACTCCCTTTTTCCCTACCTTTTCTCTTCCGGCTTCGAACTGCGGTTTAATAAGGCACACGATCTCTCCGTTATCATGCAGTAAATTCCATGCCGGCAGTAGTATCTTGGTTAAGGAAATAAAAGATACATCCACAGATGCAAAATCAATTACATCTTCAATATCCTCCGGCTTCATATAACGAAAATTCGTTTTTTCCATGCAGACCACTCTTGCATCATTCCTCAGCTTCCAGTCAAGCTGCCCGTGTCCTACATCTATGGAATACACTTTTTCTGCTCCATTTTGAAGCATACAGTCTGTAAATCCTCCTGTGGATGCCCCTATATCCATACATATTTTGTCTGTAAGAATTAATCCAAACTGTTTCACTGCCTTTTCAAGCTTTAAACCCCCACGGCTTACATAGGGCAGTGTATTGCCCTTTACTTCCAATTTTATTTTGGTAAGATCAAAGGCTGCTCCTGCTTTATCTTCACGCTGACCATCCACAAAAACGCTGCCTGCCATAATAATGGCCTTAGCCTTCTCTCTGGATGATGCATACCCCTCCTGAACTAATATAACATCTAATCGTTCTTTCATTCAATAAATCCAATCTTCCCATCTGACGCATTACTTCATCTGTTCTATGATCTTGTCTGCAATGCTCTCTGCATCAATTCCGATTTCCTTTTTCAGCAAGTCTACATTTCCATGTTCCACATACTCATCGGGAATCGTTATATTCATCAATTCACAGTCTGTTCCCAGGCTGTCAAAATACTCTCTTACCTTTTCTCCATAGCCTCCGCTGGCTACATTTTCTTCCATGGTTACTACAAGCTTATGCTTACTTGCAGCAAACCTTACTGCATTTTGATCAATGGGCTTTACAAACCTTCCGTTGATCAGACTGCATTTTATTCCTGCTTCGTGGAGAAGGTCTCTAACTGCTTCTGCAGTCATCACCATACTGCCTACTGCCATAAGGCAGACTTCTCCCTCTAAATACAGCGCTTCTGCCTTGCCCATTTCAATAGGCGCCCTAAATTCTTTTAGTCCTGAATATGCTTCTCCCCTTGGATACCGGATTGCCACGGGCCCATTCAGGTTCAATGCAAATTTCAGCATATCGGAAAGCTCCCACTTATTTTTCGGTGCCAAAATATGCATATTGGGAATTGAGGATAAGTAGGACAGATCAAAGATCCCCTGATGGGTTTCTCCATCGCTTCCCACTAGTCCGGCTCTGTCTATAGCAAATACTACCGGCAGATTCTGGATACATACATCATGTAAAATCTGATCATAAGCCCGCTGCAGGAAAGAAGAATAGACGGCCACTACCGGCTTTAGACCTCCTGCTGCCAGCCCGGCGGCAAAAGTCACTGCATGTTCTTCCGCAATCCCTACGTCAAAGAATCTCTCCGGATACATATTTCTGAAACGTTTAAGGCCCGTTCCATCCGGCATGGCTGCTGTAATGGCTATCACCTTTTCATCCCTGGCTCCTAATTTGCACATGACCGTAGAAAAAATATCCGTATAATTGGCTGTATTTCTGGGTTTTGACGGAAGTCCCGTCATAACCTCAAAAGGCTCTGCCCCATGGAATCTGGCAGGATGACGTTCTGCCGGCTCATATCCTTTGCCCTTTTGGGTTATTACGTGAACAAGGACAGTATTTCTGACACGTTTTGCTTCCTGGAACATACGTACCATATCAGAAATGTTATGTCCGTCTACCGGTCCTAAATAAGTAATACCCATATCTTCAAAAAACATGCCCGGTACCACCAAGTGTTTAAAACTGCTTTTTGCCTTTCGGATACTTTCAACTACTCTGTTGCCTTTCGGCATATCTTTCAGCGTATTATAAACGCCTTCCTTAATATCGAGATATGCATTGGCCGTTCTTATATTATTTAAGTATTTGGAAATTCCTCCTACATTTTCGGAAATGGACATATTATTATCATTCAATACAACTATGAAATTAGTCTCCTGCTTGGCAGCATTGTTAAGCGCCTCATATGCCATACCGCCTGTAAGGGAACCATCTCCGATCACGGAAACAACGCTATGCTTCTGTCCCTGTATATCTCTTGCTTTTACAAGTCCAAGTCCCGCTGAAATAGAAGTAGAACTGTGACCGGTATCAAAGCAGTCACAATCGCTTTCCTTGCGTTTGGGAAAACCGCTCATGCCTCTGTATTTGCGCAGACTTTCAAAACCATCTCTTCTTCCTGTAAGCAGCTTATGAGTATAGGATTGATGCCCTACATCCCATATGATCTTATCTTCCGGCAGATGAAACGCCAGATGCAGTGCCATGGTAAGTTCTACCGCTCCTAAATTAGAACCAAGATGTCCTCCTGTTTTGGAGATTTTTTCAATGAGAAACTGTCTTATTTCCTCTGCAAGGGCAGAATAATCTTCCGCCGCAATGTTCTTTATATCATTTGCCTTATTAATCTTGTCAAGCAACATGCTAATCCCTTCTTTTCTTATGTGGAATTTATTTTTCTCTGGTAATCAGTGATCTAACCAATTCGATCAAAAACACATTCTGGGTGTCAAAGGATTGAAGTATTTCTATTGCTTCATCGGAAAGCCTAGCCACTTCCTTTTTCGCTGCCTCAATTCCTTTTAATGATACGTAGGTCAGCTTACAGTTTCTTTCATCGCTGCCTACCGGTTTCCCCAACACTTCTGTAGTGCTTACCACATCTAAAATATCATCCTGGATCTGAAATGCAACTCCGATATTGTATGCGGCCTTTTCCATCCGGTCAACATCTTCCTCATCGGCTCCTGCAAGTACCGCTCCAATCATAAAGGCTGCCTGTATCAGCGCTGCCGTTTTCTTCTCATGGATAAAAAGCAGCATCTGCTCTGTAAGCAGTTCCTTTGCGCCCTCAGCTGTCATATCTGCTGCCTGTCCGCCTATCATACCGCTGATACCCGATTTATATGACAGAATCTGCAAGGACTTTGCAATTCTTTTTGTTTCTTCAAAGTCAGCTGCATGTTCGAAAGCGCCTGCTGCTGTTTCAAAAGCCAGATTCAAAAGTCCGTCTCCTGCAAGCACTGCCATACCGTCACCATAGACTGTCCATGTGGTCTTTCTGCCTCTGCGGTATTCATCATTGTCCATTGCCGGAAGGTCATCGTGCACGAGAGAATAGTTGTGTATCATTTCGATAGCTGCCATAAATGGTTTTATTACATCACCCTTCCCTCCAAAAAGCTGAAAGCTTTCCTGCATCAGCATAGGACGCAGTCTTTTACCGCCTGCAAGGATACTGTAATTCATGGCCTCCAATACTGTCTTTTGATATCCCTGCTCTTTAGGCAGATACTTTCTTATAACTGCCTCTATATACTCTGCTTTCTCCTGCATCTGTTCTTTAAAATTCATCCATCTCTCCATTTTCGTTCAAAACAAGAACTTTTTTTTCTACTTTGTCTATTGTTTCATTACATCTTTTTAAAAGTTCCATTCCTTTCTGGTACTCAGCAAAGGACTGTTCCAGAGTGATATCCTCCCTTTCCAAGGCAGCAACCGTCTCTTCCAGTTTCATAAATGCTTCTTCCAGACTAAAGGTTTCTTCCTTTTTCTCCATAATTAGATTATTCCTTTCCTGTGACTACAGTCCACAATTTACCGTTCTTAACATATATCTGCAGTCTGTCACCTGTATGAACCTGATTGATGTCTGTCACCGTCCTGCCGTCTTCATCCGATACGTAAGAAAAACCCTGATTCAGTTTATCAAGAGGGGACAATCCTTTTAGTTTCTCTATATAAATTTCCAGTCTGTGGCGTTTTGATGCGATTTGTCCATTCATGGCTCCTGATAATTTGTCTTCTAAATTCATAAGCCATGTTTTCTTCTCCCTGACCTTTCCCAGAGGAGAATTCGCCTTTACCCTGGCCTGATACGCCTGCAGACGGATTTTGCTTCGTTCTATCTTATTCCTGATTAGTCTGTTTAAAACTGCCTGTTGATCACTTATCTGCTGCAGGGTAAGCATCACATCATATACCGCAAGTTCCGCTGCGGCAGAAGGGGTTGGTGCCCTAAGATCTGCAACATAATCTATAATTGTAGTATCTGTTTCATGTCCTACTGCTGAAATAACAGGAATACTGCAGTCAAAAACTGCCTGTGCCACACATTCCTCGTTAAAGGCCCACAAATCCTCAATGGAACCACCGCCGCGCCCTACGATCATCACATCTACCTGTTCTTTTTCCAGTGCACGGATTCCGTTAATGATACTGGCGCTGGCTGCTTCACCCTGCACAATGGCCGGATACAGAATAATCTGAATAAAAGGATTCCTCCTGGTGGCAACATTAATGATATCCCTTACCGCTGCGCCGGTAGGAGCCGTTACTACTCCGATGGTTCTGCAGTATTTAGGAATAGGCTTTTTGTATTCAGGGGCAAACATTCCAAGTTCTTCCAGTTCCTTTTTCAGCCTTTCAAACTTTTCATATAAAGCACCTGCTCCATCCTGTTCGATCATCTTGGCATAAAGCTGATACTTGCCGTCACGCTCATATACATCCACTGTACCCTGTACAATGACCTGCATGCCTTCAATCATCCGAAATGCAAGACCGGAACGGTTCCCTGCAAACATCACACAGGAAATCGTTCCTTTCATGTCTTTCAATGTGAAATAAATATGCCCTGAGGAGTGGTATTTACAATTACTGACCTCTCCTTTTACGGAAATGCTTTGCAACAGGAAATCCTGAGAAAACATATTCTTTATATATGAATTTACCTGACCTACGGTATATACATTGTTCTGCATCTGATCAGCCGCCTTATGTGAATTTAGCCAATACTCCATTTACAAAAGAAGGGGAAGAGTCTTGTCCAAATTTCTTGGCAAGCTCAACTGCTTCATTAATAGCTACACCCAGGGGAATGGTATCATCAAACAATATCTCGTACACTGCCAGCCGTAAGATTGTCAGATCCACTTTGCCCATACGTTCCGTATTCCACCCCTGTACCTTTTCATTTAATGCCCGGTCAATTTCTGATAATTTTTCTAAAATTCTGTTAAGCTTTTCGGTAACATATGCGGCATCTTTGGTGTCTGTCTGATTTTCTTCTTCAAAAAAGAATTCTGTCTGTTCCTGCATCTCTTCTTTAGAATTGAATTCTATACGGAACAATAATTTAAATATCTGTTCTCTCAGTTCTCTTCTGCTCATGAATTTGTCCTATCTGCTCTTTTGTCAATTCTTTAACATATTGACACCTGCAATACGGATATTGACATCTGTCACTTTAAGCCCTGTCATACTTTCAATAGTAGATTTAACCTTATCCTGAACCTTCTGTGAAATGGCAGGAATGTTATAGCCATATTCTACTACCAGCGCAATATCAGCCTTAACACTCTTTCCGATCACTTCTACTTTAACACCTTTGGCAAGATTCTTAACGCCAATCTTGCTTCTGAGTTCATTGCCAATATTGCCTGCCATGGAAACCACACCTTCTACTTCTGTGGCTGCAATGCCGGCAATTGATGCGACTACGTCATCAGCAATTTTAACTGTACCCAGATCGTCATCATCCTGTAATACATATGTGTTCTGTTCCAATGTTTTTTCCATGATAAATTTCCTTTCTTATCCATCTTATCTATTTTCAATCATATCAAAAAATGGTGTTTTTGCCTAGACTAAACGTATAAAAAATAATGTACCTACATTCTAGAGCCAGAAGCTGAGACTCATCTGCTCTTCATTCTCTGCATAGGAAACTGTTCCCTCGCCGCTTTTCAGATACTTAAATATCCCCTGTTCTTCGATCAGATAGCTAAACATCTCCCCGTAGACTTCTTCTGAACTGCATTTCAGGGTAATATAGGTGCTTTCAGCTTCATAAGCCTGTAAAAAAAGCTGTGAAAGCTTGTCCTTATCCACTTCTGTAAAGTATCTGCCTTCCCGCACATAATAATTGTCCGTCATATCCTCACAGATGGGAATGTCAGCTCCTGTATCAATGCTATGAGTCTTGTTAAGCTGTGAGGTAGTAACACACAAATAATCATAATTGATTGGCGGAATGCTTCCCATAGGCTTTTCGGCATTGCCCTCTACGATCTGATAAGATGCATCTCCCCATGTGGTGTCTACAAAATACCACCCTCTATCTATTCTTACCAGATTCCATGCATGTCCTTCTCCCTGGGAGACCCTTCCCATAACAAGGGTTGCCGGGATCCCTGCTTTATTCAGCAGATACTGAGTAGCTTTGGCATATCCCTGACAGACACTCCGTCCATGAATGAACACGGAGCAGATATTTTGATTATCCGGTGCATTTGCATCATACTCCGTTTTATCAATTATATACTCATAAATATATTTGACAATCTCATATTCATCCATATCCGGACTGATTCCGGCAAGACATGCATCCACGTAACTGCCAATCTGCTCTCTCCGCTTATCTGCTTCTTCTTTATCCATGTTATAAGTACCTGAAAAAGTAACTTTTTTAACTTCTTCACCCAGGGTATACCTTGTATAAGTATAGCCATCCACATAGAATATATCCGGATTATCATTCAGAACATACTGAAATACTCTTTCAATCTTGTCTGTTTCCAGACAGGATAAAGCTGCCTCTTCCTCAAAGTCCTGCAATGCACTCAGGATTTCCACATATATAACCTGTTCTTCACTATTCAGCTGTTCAAAATAAAATCTTCCTGTCTGTTTTCCCTTAAGATTCTCTGCCATATCGGAATCCATTCCGGAAGGCTCCTTGGTTTCTTTTGGCGGCTGCTGTTCTATTACAACCGGAGGAATATTATCTTCTTCAAGAAACACATTACAGCCGGATAATAGCAGAATCCCTGTTAAAACCGGAAAAATCCATCTGTTTTTCATCTAACCACGTCCAAATTCTGAAAGTATAAGACCTTCATTTCTTTCTAAGGTCATCCCCACACTCCATGCATTGATAAACAGCAGCAAAGGATTCCCTTTTAGGTCCTTGATTTTTTTCATATCCGAGGTTCCTACCAGCTTAGACAGATCAATATCTTTATTCTCAATCCATCTGATATGTTCATAAGCAAGAGGTTCCAATTTTATTTCCACATTATATTCATTTTCAAGCCGATACTTCAAAACGTCAAACTGCAGGACACCTACTACACCTACAATAATTTCTTCCATACCGGTATTGAACTCCTGGAAAATCTGAATAGCCCCTTCCTGGGCAATCTGGGTAATTCCTTTCACAAATTGCTTTCTCTTCATGGTATCTATCTGTCTTACCCGGGCAAAATGCTCCGGTGCAAATGTAGGAATCCCTTCATACTGAAACTGTTCTTTAGGCATGCAGAGTGTATCTCCGATTGAAAAAATACCAGGATCGAAAACGCCGATAATATCACCTGCATAGGCCTCGTCCAAAATCTTTCTTTCACTTGCCATAATCTGCTGTGGCTGGGACAGCCGCATGACCTTGCCACCCTGTACGTGCTTTACTTCCATGCTGGCTTCATATTTCCCGGAGCAGATACGCATAAATGCAATTCTGTCTCTGTGGGCTTTATTCATATTGGCCTGAATTTTAAATACAAAGGCCGAAAAATTATTTTCCGTTGGTGAGATCAAACCTATATCTGATTTCCTGGAAAGCGGTGTTGTAGTCATTTCAAGGAAATGCTGCAGGAAAAATTCCACTCCGAAATTAGTCAGTGCCGAACCAAAAAATACAGGCGTTAAATTTCCTGATCGCACTTCTTCCAAATCAAATTCTGCACTTGCTCCGTCAAGAAGCTCTATTTCCTCTTCCAATATCTGGGATGCTTCCTCTCCAATTGCATGCAGCAGATTCTCCCTTTCAGATATTGGAATGACAGTCGTTTCCCCTTCTTTTGTTCCCTTCTCCGTATCTGAAAAAGTAATCACGTTTTTTTTCTTTCTATCATATACGCCCTTAAATCTCTTACCGGAACCAATGGGCCAGTTTATAGGGCACGTAGCTATCCCAAGTTCCTTCTCAATCTCATCGAGAAGTTCAAATGTATCATTGGCATCCCGGTCCATCTTATTGATAAACGTAAAAATAGGTATCTTGCGCATAACGCATACTTTAAACAGTTTCCTGGTCTGCGCTTCCACACCTTTGGAAGCATCAATTACCATAACTGCCGAATCTGCAGCCATTAAAGTACGGTACGTATCCTCTGAGAAGTCCTGATGTCCCGGTGTGTCCAGGATATTAATACAAAATCCGTCATATTCGAACTGAAGAACAGATGAGGTGACGGAAATACCTCTTTCCTTTTCTATTTCCATCCAATCGGAAACCGCATGTCTGGCTGTTGCTTTTCCTTTTACACTTCCTGCCAGGTTAATAGCCCCGCCATATAAAAGGAATTTCTCTGTAAGTGTGGTTTTACCTGCATCAGGGTGAGAAATGATTGCAAAGGTGCGTCTTCTGTTTATTTCCTGCTTATAGCTTTCCACGTATATTTCCTCCAAATATCACATAAACGTATTCTATTGTACCGGTGTTCCCATAATATCTCCCGGCACATTTAACCATTTTAACACAGTTGCGCCTATATCTGCAAAGGTTTCCCTGGTACCCAGATTTTCCGGCTTTACATCCGGTCCATACATAATAAAGGGGGTATATTCCCTGGAGTGATCTGTTGATATCGTATATCCGGGGTCACACCCGTGATCTGCCGTGATCATCAAGACATCTTCCTTCTTAAGCTTTGCCATCATTTGAGGCAATAATCTGTCAAATTCTGCCAATGCCCTGCCATATCCTTCGATATCGTTCCTATGTCCATAAAGCATATCATAATCTACCAGATTGATAAAACATAATCCTTCGAACTCCTGATCCATGTATTCCAGAGTTCTTGCAATACCTTCTGTATTGCCTTTAGTATATACATAAGAAGTCAGTCCCCTGCCTGCAAAAATATCCCGGATTTTTCCTACTCCGATCACATCTTTGCCTGCGGCCTTTAATACGTCCAGCATAGTTTGAGAAGGCGGCAGCAGAGAATAGTCATGACGTCTTGGCGTACGGATATAATTGCCGCTGCTTCCGGTAAAAGGCCTTGCAATTACCCTGCCTACACTATGCCTGCCACACAGCAGTTTTCTTGCTTTTTCACAGTATTCATACAATGTTTCCACCGGCACCACATCCTCATGGGCAGCTATCTGAAATACACTGTCTGCAGAAGTATATACGATCAGCTTTCCGGTTCTTACATGCTCGTCTCCATACTCCTTAATAACTTCTGTTCCTGAATAGGGTGCATTACATAAAATCCCTCTGCCGGTCATTTCACTAAAAGGCTTTATTATTTCCTCCGGAAATCCATCAGGATATACCGGCAGCGGATTCTTTGAAATAATACCTGCTATTTCCCAATGTCCTATAGTAGTATCTTTCCCTTTTGAGGCTTCTTTCATTCTTCCGTAAGCTGCAAGAGGATTTATGCATCCTTCTTTCCAGTCTATCCCATCAATATTGAACAATCCCAGCTTTTCCATATTAGGCATATGGAAACAGGAACTTTGAGATGCTGACTTCAAAGTATTACATCCTGCATCCCCAAACTCCGGGGCATCATCCATTGCTCCAATTCCCACACTGTCAAGTACAATTAAAAATACTCTTTTCATGTAAGCATTCCTCTCTTTTCGTATCAATATATGGCATCATATAAACTCCTGTATAGAATACCACATTTTATCATTCTGTAGTAGTACTGATTACAATATTTTCTGCACCAATGCCTGTTTTCCGCACTACAATATCCTCAATCTGCGCACGCTGCGCTTCCGTAAGATCCGCTGTACTTACCACAACATCCACCATTCCGTCAGTGATGCTTACTACTGCATCTTTAAATCCCTTAGCTTCCAACAGAATCTCGGCTGCTGTCTCCTTCTCTGCAATAGCCGTAAGAGCGATCATGCCATCAATTGCTTCCTGCTTCTGCTCTTCGCTGATATTCACATTATTAATGATCTCCAACAGTGTTTCTTTATTTTTAGCGCGAACCTGTTCCTTCATAAGCTTAGCTCCCGAAAGCACATCCAGACTGGCAGAGGACGTAAATACGGCTTCTCCCGGCGTTTCTGTTTCAGAAATCTGTCCCTCCAGCATTTCTGCCATAGTTTCTTCAAGATAATTTTCCTGTTCTGTAATGATTTCTGAATCCATGCTTTCTATATCATATGTTTCCGCCGCTTCCATATCCTCATCAGATATTTCAAATAAAGCTGCTACATCCGTATCCTTTGTTTCACCGGAAACAATTGCAGAATCTGTTCCTGTGGTCATAATATCTTCATTGGTAATTTGGGTTCCTGCAAAGTTCAGGTATCCTGCCACTGCAATCATAACTGCCAGTGCCGTAATCATGATTTGATTCTTTTTCACCATATTTTTCAACGCTTAAGTCTCCTTTATCTGGAACTCATTTTGATTACTTTAATTTTATGAACTTCTATTCCGAATAATGCCTGAATTGCTTCTGTTATATTTTTATTTACTGTAGCGCTGTCTCCTCCCTGGGCACAGACTACTACGCCTTCAATCTGGGGATAAAGTACCTGCTTCACAAAAGGCGTTCCCCCATTACCTCCATTTCCTATATATACTGTTTCTTCCGTTTCGGAACTGTCAGCAGTATTTCGGCTTCCTCCCGATGAATCCACTTCTGTAGAAGATGTTCTTGAAAAGACAGTATCTTTCTCAACAATTGATTCTCCTGAAGACCTTAAGGTTATCATCACCTTCACCTGGCCTGCGCCTTCCATAGCAGAGAGAATTTCCTCCAGGGTCTGTTCCAGCGCTGCCGTATATTCCTTAAGTTCCTCTCCGTTTCTTACGGAGTCTGCCACATCGAAAGAACTGCTTTCTTCCTGTGATACTTCCATTATACGACTTTCCAAGTCCGTTATACCGGACTTATCCGTATTCCTGCTTATTTTTTCTCCATCCACCGGCCAGGAAATGACAAGAAGCAATATTCCTATCAGAAAAATAACCACAAAATTTTCTTTTTTCAGCTTTGAGAAATCAAAGGTCTTTTTCTTTTTTTCCTCCATTTAAACTGCCCTTCCTTTCCTACGCTCATTCATTCATGCGGATTTCAATCTGTTCGGGAGGCATTGCAAGAAGCTCTCCGTAGTATTCCCTTAATCTGCTATGCTCCTGCTGCAGGATATCCTGCCCTGCATCTTCCCTCTCTCCTATGACGATTTTTTCAATCTCTATTTCCCCCTCCTTCTTTTCTCCCACTCGGGAAACAGTTATAATGAGTTTTTCCACTTCACCTGCCCTGTCCGTCTTTACTGATACCTTCCTGACATCATATCCATCCAAAGGTGCACCAGCCAGTCTGTTTTTCAATTCTTCTTCAATTCCCAAAAGGATTGTATTCTGACTGTTTTCTGTAAAGAATTTGGCCGTATCAAATTCCTGTGTATCACCAATAACAGCAGTCTGTTCCATAATCTTTTCCCATTCTTCCCCTGTAATGAGAGTCAGGATGGGCTGCGTCATTTTGGCAATCATAATAATTCCGATAATGACTTTTACATATTTTGCATAGGTCTGTCCCGGTACAAAATAAAGAACCGACTGTGCAATTACAATAAAAATGCCGATTTCCTTTATTATTTCAATCATCTTTTTACCTCACTGTATAGGCCACTACTGCAATCACTATCAAAAATAATGATGCCGCCGTAAACACGCATCGAAATAATAAAATACAGCCTTCCCCAACTCTGTCTGCGCAGCCTGATATTCTCTTGTCGCTGACAATCCCGGTTATGGCTGCTCCCAGTTTCACCAATCCTGCTACAGCCAGTATTTTTATAAGCGGCAGCATGTAAGCCAGTAACAACAATACAAGGAGCAATATTCCCATACTGTTTTTAATAAGCACTGCCGATCCGATCACCAGCTCCGTTACGCCCTCTGCCACGCTGCCGATTCCCGGAATTGCGGAAACGGCCTTTCTAAAGGCCGAAATCTTAAGTTTATCCACTACCGGCACGATTACTGCTTGTACCATGCTTAATCCTGTAATAATTCCCATAGTTGCTTTAAGGGAAAATCCAATTCCTTTTTTGACAAAATCAAGTAAAAGGGCCAGCCTCTCCTCCGCCCAAATCCCATTTAATAAAGCCAAAACCACATAGCTGTATACAAAAGGGATTATGACAGAAAGCAAAAAGCTTTCAATCAGATAAGCGGCAAGCAGCATTGCCTGATAGTAAAAAGCCGCCGTTGCGCTGCCTGATGCCGCTCCTACTGCCATAAACCATGTAGGAATAAAAAGTTTAACAAAAAGCACCGCATTTTCAATGGTTGTGACTGATATTTGAGAAATATACACAAAGGCTTTGGTAAGGATAGCCATAAGGAAAAGATACAAAAAATAAAATCCTGCCTGAGATACCTGTTGTCCTGCAAAAATATCCGAAAAATTGGAAAACAGGGAAGAAATAATCCCTATAACAACAATCCCTATTATCATCCCTTTCATGCCTTCCAATTCCCCTCTTATTCCGTCTGTGATTCCTCTTATAAAGATATTTCCGGCATCTGTGATTTTCCCCTGTATGATCAACGTAAACATGGCTTCCATATCAATTTGATAATCAGGGAAAAGAGAAGTAAAACTATTTTCTAATTCCTGCAGATCATAATCATTCATTTGTTCCCAAATATAGAATGTTTCATCTGTCTGTCCATAATCCTTTTCTTTTTCGCCGGCCTGTACCGTAAAAGAAGACAACAGGAAACATACGATTACCAGCAACACCTTCCGTAACAATCCCTTAGGCTTAAAACAATATTCTCTTTCCATTTAATGACCACACCCTTTCTGCAGCCTTTTCACCCTGCAATGGAACTGATTGTTTCAATAACGGCAGTCATAATGGGCATTCCCAAAAAAAGCACGGTAAGCTTTCCGAATATCTCTATTTGTCCTGCTACTGCCCCATATCCTGCATCCTTACAAATAGAAGCACAAAATTCACTGATATATGTAATTCCCACTGCTTTAAAGAGAATATGAAAATAAGAGCTGCTGCCGATATATTTCTGAAGCAGTTCTATTTTAGAGAGAATCTGCATCATTCCGTTTATGGAAAATGCAAAAATCACAATACAGATTGCAAACCCTATATAAAGGCCAATTTCCGGTTTTACCGTTTTAAACTGCAGGGCAATCATCACTCCCGCTATTCCTAAAATACCTATCTTCACTATCTCCATCACAATTTCCTATTCCTCCTTCAGAAACTGAACAGATCCTGAATCATAACAAACAGGTCATAAATATAAGGCAGTATCCATGTAAGCACCAATATCAATCCCGCGAGACTAATTAAAAAAGCATGTTCCTCTCTGCCACTGTGTTTTAATATCTGGCTTAATATGGTGACTAAAATCCCCACCGCAGCTATTTTGAAAATCAGGCTTACTCCCATAGTTCCTCCTATACCCTGTTACAGCAAGATAATAACCATAAAAAGGCCGGCTGCGATTCCAAGGCTCATAATAACTTTGTTTTTATTCTTTTTCCCTTCCTCCATTTGTAAAATAAAGCGATTTAATTCCTCTATGTAACGTTCTAAGGCATTCGCTTGTCCTAACTTTTCATTCATACCCAGACACTGTGGAAATTTAAGCAAAAGCTCTTCCTGCGAATCTGTCAGAGAAATCTCCCTAAGACACTGAGACATTACATGATTCCAAATATCAGAAAAATCCTCTCCCCTCTCCAATGTCATATGACTGCTGACTGTCAAAAGCTTTTCCCCAAAAGGGGGCTGCATCTTTTCCCCTACAATTCTGAATACTTCCGGCAGAGGAAGGGCTGTATATCCGATTTCACTTTGTAACAGCAGATACATCTCTTTCATGTTCTTCAGGAAAAGCAGTTTCCGTTTTTGTTCTGCACAGATGCTCCATGCAAATCCTGCTGCTCCAAGCAGCAAACAAACAGCTCCCAATATTTTAGACATAACTTTCCATTTCCTCTCTGCTCTGTACCTTAAGCAGCACACATTTATTATCTCTTTTACCAAGAAATGCAAACCTGTCAAAGACTGCTGCATCTATTCCACGTCTGACCACATCCTCCATGGATGCCCCATGCATGGCGGCAATGACACTACATCCGCATTGCTGTATTGTTCTGATTGCCTGCATATCTTCTTGGCTTCCAATCTCATCTACTGCAATCACCTCCGGTGACATAGAGCGAACCATCATCATCATTCCTAAAACCTTAGGGCAGCTGTCCAATACATCTGTACGGATTCCCATTCGGTTTTCCGGCATTCCCATATAGGATCCCGCTATTTCTGACCTTTCATCTACAACCCCCACCTGCCTGCCATCTGCCCATCTGCTTCCATCAGAAATCTGTCTGACAAGATCGCGCAGCATGGTTGTCTTACCACAGCCGGGAGGTCCGATCAGTAAGATATTCAAAAGTCTTCCCTGTTCATGTATCAGAGGCATCAATACATCGGCAGCGCCTATGATCTCATGTGCTATGCGGATATTCATATAGCGTATATACTTCATGTTTTTTACAATACCGCTCTCATTTAAGATTACTTGTCCTGCCACTCCTACCCTATGACCTCCGGGCACCGTAAGAAAGCCCTGCCGTATATCTTCTTCATAGGCATAACGAGAGTAACTGCAGATATGGTTTAAAATCTGTTCCAGTTCACCAGCCTTGATCTGCCAGCTGTTTTCATCAAGAAATTCTGACATTTCACCGGTCTTTGTTAAAAAGTATTCCTGATTTGCGCAGATTATCCTCACCGGCTGTTCTGCCATAAAACGAATTTCCTGAAGTTCGTCCACTCTTTTTACAGCCTTATGAAAATATTCCCTGATACGGTTTGGAAAAATATTTAAGATTTGCTCTTCCTTCATGGCCACCTCCCATGCAATCTCTTATCTCAATATATGAAAGAAAAGAACAGATATGACAAAAAAAGAGCTTGCCGTCATAGCAAACTCTTTTACTCTGTTATAGAATTTTATAGATCATAATACATCTGGAACTCTGCAGGATTGGGAATCTGTTCCATTTTTTTCAGTTCCTCTCTCTTACGGGTTATCCAGACATCAATAAGTCTCTCAGGGAAAACACCGCCCTTAGTCAGGTAATCATGATCCTGCTCCAGTGCCTCCAGTGCCTCTGAAAGAGTTTTGGGAAGTCCCTTGATTTTTTCCTGTTCTTCCTTAGAAAGAGTATACAAATTGAAATCATAAGGTCCCCAGCCATTTTCGGAAGGATCAATCTTATTTTCGATTCCATCCAGTCCTGCCATCAGAATTGCGGCATAAGCATAATAAGGATTTGCCGTTGCATCAGGATTGCGCAGTTCAAATCTCTTTGTTTGCGGAGATTTGGCATAAGCCGGAATTCTGATTACCGCACTGCGGTTGGAAGTAGCATAGCCAATGGTAACAGGTGCTTCATATCCCGGCACCAGACGTTTAAAGGAATTGGTAGAAGGATTGGTAAAAGCACATAAGGATGCAATATGCTTAAGCAGTCCTCCCATAAAATAATGAGCAGTACGGCTCAATCCCGAATATCCGTCTTCGTCATAAAATAACGGCTGACCATCCTTTAACAGCAGCATATGCACATGCATACCGCTGCCGGCTTCCTGATAAATTGGTTTAGGCATGAATGTTGCTGTTTTGCCTTCCTTGGCTGCCATATTTTTTATAATATATTTAATGATCATGGTATTGTCGGCCATATCCGGCATATCTGCAAGCTCTACTTCAATTTCCATCTGACCGGGACCGCCTACTTCATGATGATGATACTTTACACGGATTCCCCAATCCTCCATCATCATACACATCCTGCTGCGCAGATCATATCCTACATCCTGAGGTGCAGCTACATGATAACCACCCTTGCTTGGCACTTCATAACCATTATTTCCGGGCACATCCAGACTGCAGTTCCATGCTGCCTGTCTGGTATCGATCCGATATCCGCACTGCTGCGGTGTTACTTCATAACGAGCATTATCGAACAAATAAAACTCAAATTCCGGCCCGATGATCATTTGATCTGCAATGCCGCTTTCCTTCATGTATTCTACTGCCCGAAGACTGACATTTTTAGGATACTGATCAAAAGGCTTATTCTCTCCCTTTCCTATAGTACATACATTACCGCACATGGTCAGCGTGGGAACTTCTGCAAAAGGATCTACATATGCAGTATCCGGATCGGGCAGAAATACCATATCACTTTTCTCAATAGGCGCATATCCATAGTTAGAACCGTCAAATCCGATTCCATAGGTAAAAATATTTTCATCAAACCGTTCCACCGGAATCGTAATATGACGCCACCGCCCATCAATATCAGTCATCTTAAAATCAATCATGCGAATCTGCTTTTCTTCGCACTTTTTCTTGATCAATTCACTCCTGTTCATTTGCTATCCCATCCCTTCTCTTTAATACTGATTTTACTGCTGTGCCACATCTTTCATGGAAAAGCTCATTCTTCCCATTTTATCTTTTCCAAGGCATACAACCGTTACCTTATCACCCAGGGTCAGCACATCTTCTACATGATTAATTCTTTCCTTTGCAATTTTGGAAATGTGAACCATACCTTCCTTACCGGGTGCAAACTCTATAAATGCGCCAAACTCTTTAATGCTGACTACAATACCTTTGAAAATCTGGCCTTCCTGATAATCTGTTACAATGGTTTTGATATATTCAACTGCCTTGTCCATCATAGCAGCTTCAGTTCCGCATACAGATACCTTACCGTCATCAGTAATATCAATCTTAACTCCTGTACGGGCGATAATTTCATTAATTGTTTTACCACGCTGTCCTACTACATCACCGATTTTTTCAGGATCGATCTGAACGGAAATAATCTTAGGCGCATAAGGTCCCACTTCTTTACGAGGTTCTGCAATAGCCGTCTTCATACAATTATCCATGATAAACAATCTTGCTTCACGGCATCTTGCAATAGCGCCTTCTACAATAGGACGTGTAAGACCATGAATCTTAATATCCATCTGAATGGCCGTAATTCCTTCTGTAGTACCTGTTACTTTAAAATCCATATCTCCAAAGAAGTCTTCCAGACCCTGGATATCTGTCAACAATACGAAATCATCATCTGTTTCTCCTGTTACAAGACCACAGGAGATACCTGCAACCATCTTTTTGATGGGAACGCCTGCTGCCATCAAAGACATGCAGGAAGCACAGGTGGATGCCATGGAAGTAGAACCGTTAGATTCAAAGGTTTCTGATACTGTACGGATTGCATAAGGGAACTCTTCCTCTGACGGAAGCACAGGAATCAATGCTCTCTCTGCCAGTGCACCATGACCGATTTCTCTTCTTCCGGGGCCTCTGGAGGGTTTGGTTTCTCCTACCGAATAAGAGGGGAAATTGTAATGATGCATATACCGCTTGCTTACTTCATTTTCATCAAGACCATCAATTTTCTGTTGATCGGATAAAGGCGCCAATGTACATACATTGCAGATCTGTGTCTGTCCTCTGGTGAACATTGCTGAGCCATGTACTCTGGGAATAATATCCACTTCTGCTGCAAGAGGACGGATCTGTGTGATTTCACGTCCGTCAGGACGCTTGTGGTCTTTTAAGATCATCTTACGTACTGTTTTCTTTTCATACTGATAAATTGCTTCCGGAAGCACTGCAAGCCATTCTTCATTTTCTGCAAACGCTTCCTCCAGCTTCTGTGTAATAGTCTTTATATTTTCTTCCCGAACCTGCTTTTCATCTGTAAAGACAGCTTCTTCCATCTCTGAGGTTGGAACGATTTCTTTGATAGCCGCAAATAATTCCTCCGGAACGGCACAGCTTGTATATTCATGCTTCTGCTTTCCTACTTCGGCCACTATCCTGTCAATAAATGCAATGATAGTCTGATTGATCTCATGAGCTGTATAAATAGCTTCTATCATCTTTGCTTCAGGCACTTCATTAGCTCCTGCCTCAATCATAATCACCTTTTCTTTCGTAGAGGCAACTGTCAGATTTAAATCACCATTCTTCCACTGTTCCTGTGATGGATTGACTACAAATTCTCCATCTATTAATCCCATCTGGGTCATGGCACAGGGACCGTCAAAAGGGATGTCTGAAATGCTGGTTGCAATTGCTGCGCCAAGCATTGCCACCAGTTCAGGACGGCAAAGGGGATCAACGCTCATAACCATATTGTTCAATGTAACATCATTTCTGTAATCCTTAGGGAACAGAGGACGCATGGGTCTGTCAATTACACGGCTTGTAAGAATAGCATTCTCACTGGCTTTTCCTTCTCTCTTATTAAATCCTCCCGGAATTTTCCCTACTGCATATAATTTTTCTTCATATTCCACACTTAAAGGGAAGAAATCAATCCCCTCTCTTGGTTTGTCCGATGCTGTGGCCGTAGACAGCACAGTGGTATCACCATAGTGCATGAATGCACATCCGTTTGCCTGCTTACCTACGCGGTCAATATCTACGCTTAAAGTGCGCCCTGCAAGTTCCATTGAAAATGTTTTGTACATAATCCTTCTCCTTTTCTTTTTGATTTCCTAAATTAAATGAAAGAAAGATATCTGATTCATACATAAACCCTTTTTTAACGGCTGACACCGTCTGTCAAAAAGCAACATAAACTTTATGCTGCCAAAAAGCTTATGTTACTTCTTGACCTACAGCTTATGTATGAATCTTTCCTCTCTTCGCTTAAAAGGCGGAGAAACCGAATTTCTTCAGCCTGCTCCGCCTAATCCACTCTAAATGCCCTGCATTTATGGTATCAGCTAAAAGCAAATACTTCGCCGCGCTCGTGCTTGCTTTCCCCTGATATATTACTTTCTCAGTCCGAGTCTTTCAATCAATGAACGGTATCTCTGAATATCCTTTTTCTTAAGATAATCAAGTAAACCACGTCTCCGACCTACCATTTTTAACATACCTCTTCTGGAATGGTTATCCTTGGGATGTTCCTTTAAATGCTCTGTAAGCTCCTGGATTCTTGCTGTCAATACTGCAATCTGTACCTCGGGTGAACCTGTATCGTTCTCACATGTAGCATACTCTTGCATGATTGCTGTTTTCTTTTCCTTTGAAATCATTAGTTTCTCCTCCTTCTTTTTAGACCGCCAAAAGCTAAACCCCGGTTGGAGTATCCAAAAGCTGAGCTTTGGCTGAAATTCATACTTTTACATGATAGCACAGTTTCCTGACCCTGTAAAGCCTGAAATTCACACTGTACTTTAGTCCTGAAGAATTCTTATCATTTTAGCCGGCGTCCTATAGTTATAGGATGATATCTTGATCCCCGTCTTGGGGCTGCTGGCATGAATAACCTGACCATTTCCAATATAAATAGCCACATGGTTGATGGTACCGCCCTTTGCATAAAAAATCAGATCTCCCGGTTGAAGTTCCGAGGTGCTGATGCTTACGCCGCAGTTTGCCTGTGCTCTGGATGAATGAGGAAGGCTCACACCATATTTCTTAAACACACTTAAAACAAATCCGGAACAATCTGCACCATTTGTAAGACTTGTGCCGCCCCATACATAAGCATTGCCCAGAAATTGTTTTGCATACTGACAAAGGTCGACCCTTACATCTGATACACCTTGGCCGTAAAGAAGTTCCGTCATGGTTATAGCCGTAGCTAGATTTGATTTAATATCTACATAATCTGCCGATACATAAACTTCTTCATCATCCAGATATACCTTGATCCATCCATTATCCAGAATTTCTACAATTTCAAGTTCTTCTCCCTGGGCTACCAAAGTAACGATTTCCGACTCTGTACTGGGTTCTTCTCTTATGTTAAGCGCCTGTGCAGAGGAAACTGCAATAGCTTTAGCCAGTTCTTTCCCCTTCTGCTCTGCCAAAAATCCTGAAAGCAGGTATTCTTCCTTTACATACCCTTCTACTTTACCTGATGTAATATATGCCCATCCATCTTCACTGCTTATGATTTCACAGGCTGCATTACGAGGAAGCTTTCCTACCAGTTTTCCGTTCTCTCCCGGCTCCTGTCTGATATTTAAATTGTTCTCTTCCACATTGCAGATTCCCAGATTGGTATATCCCCATCTGGCTCCCTCCGCTGCTTTGGCAATCTCTTTATATTCTTCTCTGGTCAGCTCATCAGAAAGCGAATCCCATACTCCTGCTGTTAACAGGTCTTCATAATTATCAATTTGTGCTTCCGTCTTACCTGATACTGTCTCTGCTCCATGAACCGTAAGCGGAAGCTGTAAAATAATACCTGCAGCCAATGTACATATACCGCATATGATACTTCTCTTCACAACGTTCCTCCTATGTTATTTCCGCGATCAATACGATAATTTGTTACAAATTTATTACAAATCAGCAACGTCATTATAACAAAGGGTCATAATTATGTCAAACTATACTATTATGGAATTTTTTACCGTCTGCCACATCTGCTTCCATCTGTCTTCTCAATTCTTCCACATCTCCAAATTTCTGCTCCGGACGCTTAAAATGCATCAGTTCTACTACCACTTCTTTTCCATACATATTTCCCATAAAATTATAAAGATACGTTTCTACACTGACTGTCTGTGTATCATTTACCGTAGGTTTCCTGCCGATATTGGTGATTCCGTCATAACTTCCCTCTTCACTGATCATTTTGGAATAATAAACACCATTGGGAGGCAGAAGCTTATTTTCTCCCGGATAAAGATTCACCGTAGGCATTCCCAGCCTTCTCCCCAGCTTTTTTCCTGTTTCCACAAGTCCGGTAATGCCATAATTCCTTCCAAGAAGCCATGCTGCTTTTTCCATATTTCCCTTCTCTACTTCTTCCCTTACATAAGAAGAGCTGATTTCACGACTGCCATCTAAAACCTTAGGGATGATCTCCGTCTGATAATCAAACCGGCCAGAAAGTTTTTGTAAAAGCTCTCTGTTCCCTCTTCCCCGATATCCGAAAGACAAATCCTCACCGGCAGCTATATAAGCGGCCTGCATCTGTCCTGCCAGGATTTTTTCCACAAAGTCCTCCGGTGAAATTGATGCACTCTCCTCATTTAAAGGAAACTCCACAAGAATATCTATTCCAAGTTCTAAAAAGAACCTTCTTTTTTCTTCTATAGGCGAAAGCTCCTTCTCACCTGATCTTCCAAAAAAAACCGAGGCAGGAGGATCAAATGTAAATACCACTGCATGAAGTCCTTTTTCTTTTTGCTTCAGGATATGTCTAAGAAGTTCTATATGGCCTCTGTGAATCCCATCAAATTTGCCTATGGCAACTGCGCTTCTGCCTTGTATTTGAAATTCCGTTGTGTTCTGTATTATCTGCATAATCAAACCTTCTTGCTGCTTTACAAGCAATCTCCTAATTATTACGTGAAAAACAATTTTACCGGACAAAACAGTTTCCGGGAGCTGTCATATTCATAAATACCATAGAATTTTCCCTCACTATCATACACCCGAACCTTCTCCATGGTATCTGCCGGCTCTTCAATTTCTTCTGCCTTTAACTGGTTTCCGTTCAAAAGCGCTTTCGATGCGTCTTTTTTCACAGTAACAGAAGGAAGGTTTTCAAACACTTTCTCTATTGGCACTAAAATCTCCCACAGCCTTCCTTCATCAGACAGCTGTTGTATCTTTGAAAGCGTATATGCCTTCTCTATTGGGAATTCTCCTACCCTGGTCCTGGTCAGTGCTGTCATAATGGCCCCACATCCCAGCTTCTTTCCTATATCATGACATAGAGTTCTGATATACGTTCCCTTGGAACAGGCTACTCTGATAGTAAACTCCGGCATGTTCTCTTCCAAAATTTCTATTTCATAAATGGAAACCGGTCTCGGTAGGCGCTCTACCTCTTTTCCTTCTCTGGCAAGCTCATAGAGTTTTTTTCCGTTTACTTTCAGGGCAGAATACATCGGAGGTACTTGAAGCTGGTTACCCAAAAAGGAAAGAATTACTTCCTGAACTGTTTCTTTGCTCACTGTAACTTCTTTTTCTTCCAACACTCTGCCTGAAATGTCCTGTGTATCTGTAGTAATACCCAGCCTTAAAACAGCTATATACTCTTTATTCCTATCCGTAAGCATATCGCACAATTTCGTGGCTGCTCCTAAACAAACAGGAAGAACCCCCACCGCATCCGGGTCAAGGGTTCCTGTGTGTCCAATCTTTTTCTGTTTGCAGATACCGCGCATTTTGGCTATTACGTCATGAGAAGTAAAACCTTTTTCTTTATATATGTTGATTATTCCGTGGTACATACTTCCTCCGCTTCTACAGAGTCTTTCTTCAGCTGCTTTTCAATCTGTTCTGACAGTTTATTAATAATATCATAAAAAGTTCCCTTCATGGTAACGCCTGCTGCCTTTACATGACCCCCGCCGCCAAAAAGAGTGGCTATTTCAGCTACATTTACAATTCCGCCGGAACGAAGGCTTACTTTATATTCCATATCATCTGTCTGATACATGAAAACAGCACATTCAACACCTTTGATATTACGAAGTTCGCTTACAATTCCGTCAAGATCATAAGGCTTGGCATTATAAAATGACATTGTCTTCTTACTGATCACACTGACTACGCATCTGCCATCCATAAAAAGAATACTTTCTAACAGAGCTCTTCCCAAAATCTGGTTTTGCAGATATGTCTTTTCATAAAAAGTTTTGTCGATAATCTCCGAAAAGTCAAAGCCGTATGCAATCAATTCTGCCGCAATCCGCAGTGTTTCCGGTGAGGTATTGGAATACTGGAAAACACCTGTGTCATGGATGATCCCTATGTAAAGCGCTTTGGCTATCTGTACATCAATATCACTCTTATCAGCAATTACCTGATAGATCAGTTCGCTTGTGGAACTGGCATTCGGAACGATATAGTTGATGTCTCCGCTGCCTTCTGCATTGCTGATATGATGATCAATATTGATTTTTTTCTTTGCTTTTTCAAAAAACTTTTCTGCTTCGCCAAGTCTTGATTTTTCTGCATCAAGAGCAATATAAACATCAAATTCTTCGGTAATCGGTTCAAAGTCAGAATTAATTTCCTCTATATCATTAATACAGGAAAAAATATCTGCAGGTTTTTCTATCATAACCTGCACGCTCGCACCGGGACATACCTTTTTTAAATACAGATACAAACCCATGCAGGAGCCGATACAGTCACCGTCAGGGCGGACATGCCCGCTAATACCGATGGTTTTTGCATTTTTTACTTCTTCAAAAATATTCATCTTTTAATAATACTCCTTTTCCGGTCTGCAATTCATGTTATAAATACAATTACTTTTCTTCGCTTTCACCCATAACCTCATCTATTAATTTAGACATTCTGACACCATAGGCAATGGACTCATCCACAATAAACTGGATCTCAGGGGTATTACGAAGGTTGATTTGCCTGGCAAGCTGATTCCGGATATATCCTTCCGCACTTTTTAGGCCCGCCAAAGTATCAGTCCTTGCCTGCTCATCTCCATATACGCTGATCCATGCTTTACAGGTTTTTAAGTCAGGAGCAACTTCCACTGCTATAACAGAAGTAAGGGGACTGATTCTGGGATCTTTGATCTCACCTCTGATCACCTCTGCCATGACACGCTGTACCTCCCCGTTGATACGGGTATTTTTCATACTGTTTTTTCTCACCTGGGAACCTCCACCATAATGTAAGCTTCTACAATATCAAGCTCCTGCATTTGATCAAATCCTTCAAATACCAATCCGCACTCAAATCCGGCTCTTACTTCTTTTACATCATCCTTAAATCTCTTCAGTGATTTCAAAGCGCCTTCATAAATCTGCTTTCCTTCTCTGGTGATCCGCACTTTGCAGTCTCTTTGGAATTCACCGTCAAGCACATAAGATCCTGCTATATTTCCTACAGCAGAAGCTTTGAAGATCTGTCTGACTTCTGCATGACCTATCACTTTTTCCTCAAAAACAGGGTCCAGCATTCCCTTCATAGCAGCCTCAATGTCTTCAATGGCCTGATAAATTACTTTGTATAATCTGATATCTACGCCTTCTCTTTCCGCAATGGTTTTGGCCATAACATCAGGACGGACATTAAAGCCAATAATGATCGCTGCAGATGCAGATGCCAATGAAACGTCAGATTCATTAATAGCACCTACGCCTCCATGAATACATTTTACTACAACTTCCTCATTGGAAAGCTTCATAAGACTCTGTTTCACAGCTTCCACGCTGCCTTGCACATCAGCTTTTACAATAATATTAAGCTCTTTCAGATTGCCTGCCTGAATCTGTGTAAACAGATCATCCAAGGACATCTTAGCTTTAGTTTCTTCCAGCATCTTCTCTTTGTTCTGCGCCAGATACGTTTCCGCATAGGATTTAGCTACTTTATCGCTTTCATGTGCAATAAATACTTCACCTGCGCTGGGCACATCAGAAAGACCCAAAATTTCTACCGGAGTAGAAGGACGGGCTTCTTTTACCCTTCTT
Source organism: uncultured Lachnospiraceae bacterium (assembly GCA_964614185.1). Classification (GTDB taxonomy): domain Bacteria; phylum Bacillota; class Clostridia; order Lachnospirales; family Lachnospiraceae; genus Suilimivivens. The sequence continues at coordinate 21,316 of CAZTKJ010000017.1, read as the reverse complement.
CCCTTATCATCAACCATAGCTCTTACTTTACCATGGCTTGCGCCTGCAGAAATAAAATCACCCACATGAAGTGTACCTTTTTGCACTAATACCGTTGCCACAGGGCCGCGTCCTTTATCAAGTTCCGCTTCAATAACAAGACCTCTTGCACGTCTGTCCGGATTTGCCTTCAGTTCCAAAATTTCAGCAGTTAATAAAATTGTTTCAAGAAGATTTTCAATTCCTTCTCCTGACTTGGCAGAAACCGGTACAAACTCTGTACTTCCGCCCCAGTCTACAGGAATTAATTCATATTCCGTCATTTCCTGCTTAACTCTGTCAATATTAGCTCCCGGTTTATCAATTTTATTAACAGCAACAATAATTTCAATTCCTGCTGCTTTAGCATGATTGATCGCCTCTATGGTCTGGGGCATAACACCATCATCAGCTGCTACTACTAAAATAGCAATATCTGTAGAATTGGCGCCACGCATACGCATTGCCGTAAAAGCCTCATGCCCCGGTGTATCTAAGAATGTGATGCTTTGGTCATTAATATTTACAGTATACGCACCTATATGCTGGGTAATACCACCTGCTTCTTTATCCGTTACATTTGTTTTGCGGATTGCATCAAGAAGAGAAGTTTTACCGTGGTCTACATGGCCCATAACACAAATTACAGGAGGCCGCGCGATCAGCTTTTCATCCGCATCTTCTTCTTCCTTAAGCAGTTCCTCAATTACATCAACCTTTACTTCTTTTTCGCATATAATCTCATAATCAATAGCAATATTCTCTGCATCTTCATAGGAAATTTCAGAATTCACTGTTACAATCTGTCCCTGTAAAAACAATTTTTTAATAATTACAGAGGGCTGCATCTTCATTCTGTCAGCCAGGTCTTTAATCGTAAGGGATTCCGGCAGAGTAATTACCTTGATCTGCTCTTCCTTCGCTTCTTCTACTTTCTTTTCCGGTTTAATGAACTTACCGGCCTTATTCCTGCCCTTTATGGCTACGCCGTCTTCTTCATAGAGGAAGTCTTTCTTTGACTTCTTATCCCTTTCCTGATTATTCCTGCGTTTTTCTTCATCTCTATGCTTTTCCGTATCTTTAATGGGCGCATCGGGAATGAAATTTTTGTTCGGCTTTTCAGGCCTTCTAAATCGATTGTCCTGTCCGCCATTACCTCTTTCAGTACGGCTATTACCACCACCAGGCCTGCTATTTGCCTGATTAGAACCGTTATTCCTGAAATCACTCCTGCTATTTTGATTGTTTGGGCGATTGCCAAACGCAGATCCTCTGGAGTCGTTTCTTTGAGGCCTTTGTTCCTGATTGTTGCGATTATTTCCCGGAGTTCTTTCATTTTTTTGATATCTCTCCTCTTTGCTCGGAGCCTTTCCTACATTTTCTGCATCCTTTTGAGGCGGTACAGGCACTTCTTTTTTCTGCTCTATATCATTACTTTCTGCTTCTTTTTGTGCTGCCACATTCTTTGCCATCTGTCTTTCTTCTTCCATTCTTCTGGCATTCTGCTTGAAGTCCGGCTTCATTGTTTCAGGCGCTGAAGGAGCTGTCAGAGGTTTTATGATCTTATGGGGTGTTTCCTGCGCTCTTCCCTTTCCCTGTCGGCCCGGCTGGGCAGATGGCCTCCCCATGCCCTGATTCTGCCGGTTTCCGGGACGCTGTCCGGATGCATAATTATTACTGTTGTGAGGATTGCTGACAAAGATGATCTTCTTTTTCTTTTTAGGCGCTTCCTCATTATTTTTGACCGGTCTTGCCGTTTTATCGATCTCTAAACCACTTGAAGCTGTTTTTTCTTCACTGACAGATTCTTCTTTCGGTTCAGGAAGCTTCTTCTCTTCGCCTTTTGATTCTTTATTTTCATTATTTTTACCCTCTTCCTGTCTGAACGCACTGCGAGCAAGATTTGCCGCATCTTCATCAAGGGAGCTTTGGGCTGCTTTCACCTCAATGCCTTTTTCCTGTAAAAAAGCAATGATTTCTTTGCTTTGTCTATTTAATTCTTTTGCAAGTTCATGCACTTTCAATTTGGCCATTCTACTACCTCCGTCTCACTACTGTTCTTCCAAATGTTTGATTATGTTTGCTGCTATTCCCGGACTTGTCACTGCCACAGAAGCACGCATTTCTCTCCCTATTGCCCTGCCGAGTTCTTCTTTCAATCCATAGAATTGAATCGGTATACTGCGGTAATTGCACATATTGGTAAACATCTTCTTCGTATTATCCGAAGCATCTGTTCCTACAATCACAAGTGCCGCCTTTCCCCCTTTAACTGCTTTTTCAACCATAAATTCGCCGCTGACCAGATTTTTTCCTTTGGCGGCAAGCCCTAAAAGAGATAAAACTTTATCCATTTTCTTCATCAAACTCCTTTTCCAGGCTGTCATAAACATCATTTGGAATACTCATTTTAAAGGATCTTTCCAATCCTCTATTATTTCTTGCTTTGATAAGGCACTCCTTGGATACGCAAAGATAAGCGCCTCTACCGTTTTTCCTGCCTGTCTTATCCAGTACAATGATTTCTTCCGGTGTTTTTAAAACCCTCATCATTTCTTTTTTATTCTTCATTGCACCACAGCCTACACACTGCCTCATAGGAATTTTTTTTGCCATAATCACCTTGCCCCTTCCTATTCTACAGGCTCATCAGCTGTCTCTTCCTCATATTCCTCATATTCATCATCTTCATATTCGCCATCTTCATATTCATCATACTCATCCATATAATCTTCATACCGGAATCCGGGAGCATCTTTGGCCTGAGTCTCACTTTTAATATCAATTTTGTATCCTGTCAGTCTGGCAGCAAGTCTTGCATTCTGTCCCTCTTTACCGATTGCAAGTGAAAGCTGATAATCGGGAACGACTACCTTAGCTGTCTTTTCATCGGGATCAGCAAATACAGCAACTATCTTGGCAGGTGACAATGCATTTTGAATCAGATTGCCGGGATTCTCATCCCAGTTGATAATATCGATCTTTTCACCACGGAGTTCTTCTACTATGGAATTTACTCTGGCGCCATTTAAACCTACGCAGGCTCCTACTGCATCTACATTTGGATTAGTGGAACGGACAGCCATCTTCGTCCTGCTTCCTGCTTCCCTTGCAATGCTCATGATCTCAACTGTTCCATCCTTAATTTCAGTAACTTCAGCTTCAAACAATCTCTTTACCAGCTCAGGATGTGTACGGCTCACCAGAATCCTGGGACCTTTAGGTGTGTTTTTAACTTCCAAAATGTATACTTTGATTCTTTCCGTAGGCCTGAAGGTTTCTCCTTTGACCTGTTCGCTTTCATTCAGAATACCATCTGCTTTTCCAAGATTAATACTGATATTTCTTCCTACATACCTCTGGACGATACCTGTTACAACATCTTTTTCCTTTTCAAAATATTGATTATAAATAACACTTCTTTCTTCTTCCCTGATTTTTTGCAGGATAACATTCTTCGCATTCTGTGTGGCAATACGTCCGAACTCTTTGGATTTGATCTCCACATGGATCATATCTCCGATTTTAGCATCCGACTTTATTTTCTGTGCATCTTCCAAAGAAATCTGGAGGCAGTCATCTTCTATCTCTTCTGCTACTTCTTTTTCTGCATAACAGAGAAAATCACAGGTTTCCCTGTCAATCTCCACTTTAATATTATCAGCTTTTCCAAAATGATTCTTACAGGCTGTCAGCAATGAATTTTCAATTGCTTCAAACAATGTTTCTTTGCTGATTTCTTTCTCCTTTTCCAAAATATACAATGCTTCCATTAATTCTTTATTCATTTCCCTTATTCCTTTCCTTCCCTAATTTTAGTCAAGATTTAATGCCAGCTTCACTACTGCAATATCATTTCTTTGAAATACCATTTCCTCTTCCCCTGACAGGATGGTAATGGTATGATCATCAAACGCTTTTAGGATTCCGTTAAACTCCTTACTTCCTGAGATTGGTTTATAAGTTCTTATTTCAATCTCTTCCATAAGGCTTTTTTGAAGGTGCTTATCTTTTTTTAAGGTTCTGCCAAGTCCCGGACTGCTGACTTCCAAAATATATGCATCTTCAATGAAGTCCATCCTGTCCAGTTCATCCGAAAGCGCTCTGCTGACTGTTTCACAATCATTTATGTTCACGCCTCCTTCTTTGTCTATAAAGGCCCGCAGATACCACTCATTTCCTTCTTTCACATATTCAATATCATAAATCTCTACGTGATTTTTCTCTGCAATTGGAATGAGCAGCTGCTGTGTGCGCTCTTCATAAGTTTCTCTTTTTGACATTCTTTCACCTCTTTTATCCTGAAATGCTTTTTGTCTCATGGAAACCCGAAAGGATTTCCTATCAGACAAAAGAGTGGACTTTTGCAAGTCCACTCTTCTAGTAATTCTCTATAATCTTTTTGTATTATAGCACTTCGCTTTTTAAATGGCAAGAAGTTTTTTCTTCCTTATGGAGCTTCCAAAGCAGATATGCTGCAAGTGCAATAAATCCGGTACCACCGATGATTCCTGTGGGAGCCGGCCCCAGAAACACATTATAGGGATTTTCCAAAGAAGTAAAATAAATTCCTATTGTAGCAAATCCATTGATCATACTGTGTCCCAAAATCGCCGGCACACAACTGCCTGTCTTAATGGTTACATAAGAAAAAATAGTTCCAATCACAACACAGAATACACACATCGCAAGGATGCCCGTAATGGGGAATCCCGGATAACCGGTTCCGTAGTTATGACCGAGAACGATTAACGGCGCATGCCAGATACCCCATATCATCCCACTAATCAAAACTGCCGGCACTACTTTAAACTGCTTTAAAAGCTTCGGGAGCAGATACCCTCTCCAGCCCCACTCTTCGCCGAGACAATTAATAATATTGGCAAAAGGTGCAAAAACTGCTCCCACTGCTATCTGCATGATCATGACCTGCCTTATCTCTTTGACGGTCATAGGCGTTTCCAATTGGGCATTGAAGAGCGCTGCCGCATATCCCATGTTTTCGTCATATTGAGCAGGAAAAATCAGAAAATACAATATGGCGCCTGCAAGGATAAGTACTGCAAATAAGGGCCATACAATTCCATAATATTTTAAATCGTTTTTTAGATGAATGGAAAAATATAAATCTTTGCCCCTGAATCCTTCTTTCGTAATCATTCTTGTTAAAACAACACCCAGAGCCGGAATAAACATGACCATAACAATCAGTGCCTGAGCCAGCATTGCTTTATTGACATCTACGCTTCCTACCATAGGGGCAATGACAAATATTTCAACTCCATATGTTACCGCAAATGTAATCACCAGGAAAATAAGGATCTGTTTTACATTCAATTTACTCTCTTCCATATAAATATCCCTTTCGGCTTTGTTAAATAGCAGCTGATCTGCTACCTTCCAATACTATAATATTCCACTCCGGCGCTTTTCATATCCTCGGGAGAGTAAAGATTTCTGCCGTCATAGACAAGAGGCGTATGCATTTTTTCTTTAAAATCAGAAGGCTGCAATTCCTTCATTTCTTTCCATTCCGTAAATACAAAACAAATATTGGCTCCATCCAGCGCCTCCAATGGAGAAGATACATAATTCATGGTACCTTGCTGAAGTTTTCCTTCAGGGAAAATCATTCTGGCTCTTTCTTCTCCTTTAGGATCAAAAGCATAAATATCTGCCCCACTCTGAAGAAGCAGCTGAATATTATCAATAGAGGGAGCTTCCCGCAAATCATCCGTACCTGCCTTAAAGGTGAGGCCGAGTACTGCCACTTTAAGACCGCTGAAGGAAATCATCCTGTCTTTGGCCTTTTCAAATAACCTGGTCTTCTGAGTGCTGTTTACTTCCACACAGGCTTCCACTGTGCGTAGTTTATAGCCATGCTCTCTGGCAAGAAATTTCAGTGCTTTGGTATCTTTAGGGAAGCAGCTCCCACCGAATCCGATTCCGGCGTTTAAGAAACGGGCACCGATTCTTTCATCATAGCACATTCCCTTTGCCACATCAGTAATATCCGCTCCTACCAATTCACAAAGGTTGGCAATATCATTCATATAGGAAATCTTAAGCGCCAGAAAATCGTTGCAGGCATACTTGATCATTTCCGCAGAGCGACGTTTTACAGATACAATTGGAATTCCAAAGGGTTCATAAATCTCCTTAAGAAGTTTTTCTGCCTCTCTGCTTTCCGTTCCTATGATAATTCTTGCCGCATGAAGCGTATCATGAACTGCCGTACCCTGAGCTAAGAATTCGGGATTAGATGCCACTTCAACTTTAACATCATGTACTAAAAAGTCTCTGATAAACTGCTCTACCTTATCATTGGTTCCCACAGGTACCGTAGACTTTACAACCACCAGACAATCCTTTTCTATGGTTTCGGCAATCTGCCTTGAAACAGTGGCTATATAACTTAGATTGGCGCTTCCATCCGGCATTTCCGGCGTTCCCACTCCGATAAAAACAGCATCTGCATCTTTGTAAGCCGCCCTATAGTCTGTGGTAAAATGAAGTGTTCCTCGGGCATTATTTTTCCGCATCAATTCCTCTAATCCGTCTTCATAAATGGGAGAAATCCCCTGACGCATCATCTCTATTTTCTTTTCATCCACATCCACGCAGGTTACATCATATCCCTGCTCTGCAAAACACACACCGGCTACCAATCCCACATAGCCTGTTCCAGCTACTGCTATTTTCATTTTGTACCATGCTCCTTCCTTGGTCTGTTCTATAGTAAAAATCTTCAATCGTTCAGTTTTGGCAGTTCATGCTTCTGTTTATCCTGTACACTGATGTCCCTGCCCTTTTGCACTTCAATGATCTTAAGCTCTGTATCAGCAATGATCGTATGCTTACAGCCGGCTTCCATAGTAAGTACGTCTCCGGCTTTTACAATTTGTTCCTTGCCGTCAATAATTGCCCTTCCTCTTCCGGCAATAACACTCCAAGTCTCATCTCTTCGTTCATGGCTGTGATAATTCATGCTATGCCCCGGATTCAATGTCACTTTAATGGTCATGCTTTCCTCTTCCACATCCAGAACCCGGAAACTCCCCCATGACTTTTCAGCAAACATGATCTGTTGGCTGATTTGATCCACATATGGCTTAATATAGCTTGACTGTTCTTTATCCGATACCAAAATTCCTTCTGCGCTGGCTGAAACCACTACATTCTTAAGTCCCATACAAAGTACCGGCACATCCAGTTCATTGACTACATGAACATTTTCACAGCTTTCATTTAAAATAGCCTTTCCGATACAGGCTTCTTCCATGGCTTCTGTCAGGGTATTCCAGGTTCCTATATCCTTCCAGCTGCCGTTAAAACGCATGACCTGAATACTCTTTTCCTTTTCAACCACTGCATAATCAAAGCTGATCTTATCCAACGTACTATATTTGGAAGACAGATCCTGATAATCCGCAAAATCAATAAGCTCATGAGCCTTTTCCAGTATATATTTCAGTTTAAATGCAAAAACCCCGCCGTTCCAGAAAGCGCCCTGACGGATATACTCTTGTGCTGTTTTTACATCCGGTTTTTCTTTAAAGGAAGCCACCTTACTGACCTCTTCCCCATCCTTTGGAATAACATAACCGTATTTTTCGCTTGGATAGGTGGGTTCGATTCCCATAAGGACCAAATTGGAACCGCCGCTTTCTGCTATTTGGAAAAGTCTCTTGACTGCCGCAAAATAATCTTCTTCCACATAAGGGTCCACAGGACATACTACCACCGCTTCCTCTTCCGGAATATGAAGCACATCATGGAGATATGCAGCAGCCAGTACAATTGCCGGAAAAGTATCTCTCCGGCATGGTTCCACACAGATACTTACATCCTCTAAAAGCTGGTTATGGATTGCAGACACCTGGGTCTTAGATGTTGCTATGGTAACAGTAGCTTCTTTATCCACGCTGCGAATCTGTCTGTATACACGCTGTACCATAGACTCATATTCACCATTATCTTTTTGGAATATTTTTATAAACTGTTTCGAACGAATGTCATTGGAAAGAGGCCACAGCCGCTTACCGCTGCCTCCGGAAAGTAAAATGATATTCATGGCATATGCTCCCTTCACTGCGTTTACTTTACTGTGATGCATCAAAATATCCAATATAGTCTACTTGATGTTTTCCTGTTGGGAACAGATATTTATACAGATCAATAAAGTAATCATCCGTCATACTGGCGATATAATCCACTACGATTTCATTCGGTTCTGACTCCTCATACTGTTTAGTATCAGAATAATAATGAGTCAGTTCTTTCAGATAATCAATATGGTGGGTATAAATAACAGAATTTCTATTGTGGTCTTTCATATCCTTAAGAAGTCTGTAATATATATCGTAAAACATAGGATTAATCTGCTCTACATAAACGGACTCCAGTTTTTCGTTACCATAAATCTTCTGATAATTTTCTTTTTTGCCGCTTTTAAAGGCTTCAAAATAATCATCATCCATTTTCAGATAATCCTTGCCATAACTGTTCTCAATAATATTAACGGACATATTATTAATAATCTCCGCATTGGTGGAACCTATGCTTTTACTGTCATATTTCGGAATTTTTTCATAAATGCCAAGTTTTAATGCATCCTGTCTGTCCTTCCCAAGATAAGCTATAATATCCGACACCCTTACAACACAGCCCTCAAGGGTAGCCGGAACCAGTTCCTTGACTGCTCCTTTTCTTATGTAACAGTCATTCATCTTTTCATCAAACTTGGAAAAGTCCGCATATTGCCTCGGCCTGTATTCTTTTAACTCCAGTTCTCCATTGTGGCAGATAATGCCGTCAAGAGACTGCATACTTAAGTTTAAGGGGAAGATCTTATCCAACACTCTGGCGCTGTGAATGTTATGATTAAAATATCTTCCGGTTTCCCCATGATATAATTCGTCCAGCATCCTTTCCCCTGCATGTCCAAAGGGTGTATGCCCTATATCATGTCCTAAAGCAATTGCTTCTATTAAATCTACGTTCAATCCCAAAACACTTCCGATATTTCTGGCAATCCTGGATACCAGCTGCACATGCTGGGAGCGCCTTGAAATATCATCATTTTTATATAAGGAAAAAACCTGTGTTTTGTCTGCATATCGATTGTAATATGGTATATGCATGATTTTTTCGGAATCCCTTACAAAAGCAGGACGCCAAAGATTGGCCCTGTCATGATCCATCCTTCTTCGGAGTACATTCTTATCCTGAAAAGCATAAGGATTCACCACATGGTTTCTTCTATCTTCTATAATTCTTTCCTGCAACTCGCTGGTAAGATTATCATATTTTGGCATTTATGTTCTCCTGTCTATCCAAACTCATAAACCCATTTTTACTGCTGTCATAGGTAAAGTATATCAGAAAAAGATTGCGGTGGCAACCAAACGCCAGCATGCTTCGCATCTGTCTTATTGGACCAAACACCAGCATGCTTCGCAACCGTCTTATTGGACCAAATGCCCTTTACTCTTCTTCCGGGCAAAAGCCGCCAACCTGAAGCCATCCATGGGAATCACGTTGATATAGCTGTCCATATCCCCACTCTATTTTGTCTCCATATGCAAGGAAACAATCTCCGCACATATATGCCCATGCTCCATCATTACGAAGCTTCCCATCCACAAGGAAATGTTCCTTATCTAATGAAAACTTACAAATATCACATACCTCTGGAGCTCCGATATAATATTGCTTTCTTTGCTCTGCCGCAGCCATATCCACATATTTTTCCAGCTCTATATCAGGATTCTGAGAACTAAACACAATTCCCATATCCTTAGGAGAAATTTTTATTACAATTTGATCTATCAATGGAAGGTTTTCATCCAAATACTCTTCAAGCAGTTCCGCTTGAGAACGGCCCTCTGTAGGATGCCACCGTTCATTACGAAGCATTGATACAGTTTGGGAATCATTCTGTAATTCTACTTTATAAGAACTATACTGTAATCCCATATCTGCCATAATATCGCAATCCCGGGGTTCTCTTCCCCGCCAGATTACTGAAAGCAGCAAGGCTCCCAAATCCCCCATATAGTATTTTTCCAATATTTCAGGAAAGGTCAGCGTATTGCCGCCTTTCTCCAAAACCCCATAGTATAGCCGGACTTCATCCGGATTTTTTACCATAATGTAATAAGACGGAATATATAATAAACCATTTTCTTTGGTAACGGCATAGTAAAGGGTAAGAACTCCGGTACAGGGATTAAAAACAGACACTTCAACTTCAGCATGAGGAAATTCTTTCTTAATTTCATCTATAATCTGAAGAATATGCCTTTGCCAAACAGGATTGTCAGAAAGTGCCGCTGTAATGTCGTTTTTCAATTCTTTGACATGGGCAGAATTCTCCATACGAATTGTTTTCTTAAACCTTTCACCGGTAGAACCGTCCTCACCTGCCAGTTCTGCACAAAGTATATCATCACGAAGCAATATGTTGCGCTGAAACAGACCATGGCGGATTATTTTTAGAAGTTTGCTGCTTTCTGCATCATAAACCGTACTGAATTTTGCAGGATATCCGATTTCATAAAAATCACAATCCGGAGAAGGCTCTACTGCCTCTACATAATCATGCAGCGTACTTAAGACTTCCTCCTCTGTTAAATCCGGGGTTTTCAGAAATTCTTCTATCTCACTTAAACTTTTCCGATCCCTTGAAATAATCTCCATACAAACTTCCTTAGAAAGCATCTGAAGCGCTGTATAGGCAACATATTCGTAAACCGGAATAGCCGGCATCTCCGGCAGTTCATCCATATCCTTCCCTACCATTTGAGCCACCTGCATTCGAACAGCATCTCTGCGCTCTTCTTCAGTACTTTCATCAGGCAGATAGAATACGGCAATGAGATAGTCTTCAATCCCCTTTTGTGCATAGGCATTTTCTATACTGACAATCCCTATTTCCAGTCCATCCTTATCAGCATACCAATAGAGATTATGCCAGGGAGCAATCAATCTGCCTTGTACTATGGGCAATGGTGTGATTCGGGAGACCTCAAAATCCGCTTCACCTTCTGTCACCTCAATGGAAAATCCCTCTATGGAAAATCCTGCTTCCTTTACGAATCTGGAAAAAGGCAGCAACAACTCATGCCATTTTGTTGAGGCAATGATCACATGAATCTCACCATCTCTGGCTCCCAAATATTCTTTCACATTTTCCACATATTTGGTAACCTCGTGAAGAGCCTGGCGGGCTGCAGCGTCACTGCGCTTCAGTTCTATCAATACATGACGGTTTTCCTTATCTGCAGCATATAGATCAATAAAACTGTCTGTACCATATTTACCGGGAATATATTGTTCTTTTTTAAGCAAAGTCAATCCCGGTTTTAACTTTTGAATATTTTTCGCAATCAAATCACGCAGTGCTGCTTCCTTCATATTGATCTCCTACATGTGCATAATGAATTGTTTTTGGCGCATAGCTCATAACCAGTTCCCAGTCTGTCCGTAAGGATAAATTGTTTTCATAGGCATCAACGTAAGTTATTGGTTCTAAATCTCCAACAATACAATCTCCATCATCTAATATAACAGATATACTATCTTTACTGTGGCTTGCAGTAGAAATAATTTCTCCCTCAATTCCCATATGGTCAGGATGATAATGAGTAGCCAGAACATAGGTATGTCATTTATGGTTATATCCTTTTTCTTAATCTCCTTAAAAAATGCAGGCAATGTCCCTGCAGAATAAGTACATTTATTCTTCTCGCTAACGCTCATTATATCATATGATATTTAAGTGGATATTTCAATGCCTTGGAGTATCTGAGTAATCAATACATTTTTCTCTTAATGCTATAATTTTATTTATCCGTGCATTTTTCTTTAATTACAAACCTGCCTTTAGGCAATTTGACGAATACAACATTTCGCGTTATATACTACATTTTTTATAACTTCACTACTACATTTTGTGTTTTTATTTTTTAAGTAAAATATTTTTTAAACTATTTTTCTACATATATTTTAAAACTTATTATTGTGTTTTTAACAGATATATGCTATATTTTTTTCATATAAATCATATAAATTCTGACTAGAATCTAACATATTCTTTAAGCGATTTTACAATTATTCATTATGTAATTCCAGTTGAGTTTTCAAAAACCGATTTATCTGAGGAGTTCTTCCATGTCTAAAAATGTAAGCACATCTTTTAATCAAAAAACTATTTTCAATACAACATTTCTCGCTACTTTCTCCTCAGAAGAAAAAGTGGAAATGTTTTTGAAACAACATCCTTCTGTTTGGGAAACATATTCTGAATTTCCCTCTGGCTTAAAGAAAGAGTTAATTGATTTTTGTATCGGAAAACAGGGACTTAAGATTACTTATGACCCTGTTTTCCGGAAAATATTTAATCCAACGCTTCATCCTGACAGACTGGAATCATTTCTTTCATCTATTTTAGGATATACCGTTCGAATTGTTAAAATCATTCCTCGTGAAGGTACTCAACTAAATGAACAAACAAGCTTTGTAATCATGGATGTCTTAGTCCGCAGGAATTTCATACTAATAAAAATAAATATATCCACAGACGCACTACTTCATTTGACACAAATATTTATAAAGAGTCTTCCGGCCTTCATGAAGATATCTTTATCTGCCTTGACAGTTTCCGTTCTATCGTACATAATATAACTAAAGATAGTAACGAATTGGAAGCATGGCTCACTTTTTTAAGTACTACTGATATTAAAAATATCACATCATTAATTGATTTTTTCCCATGCTTTGCACCTATCTATCAGGAAATTGCAAATTTCACTCAAAATCCCAAGGAGTTGATAAGTATGTTATCAGAAGCACTTTATATCATGGATAAAAACATGGAGCGAATGATGGTTACTGATCTGCAAGAAAAAGTTGATACCTTAAAAGCTGAACGTGATGTTATCATAGCTGAACGTGACGTTATTATGTCTGAACTTGATGCCACCGAAATAAAGCTTCAACAAGTTCTTTCCTATGCCAGAGCGCATGGTTATGAAGAATAGCTTTTTATTTTAAATATATTTCTTTTGCACATCTTAAGGGAATTTTATCCCTTCTCATTATTTACTGTTGTCAGAATTGCAGTAAATATCTTATTAAATTCTCAATCTATTCATAGTACACTATGCAGAGGTTGAGAATTTTCTTATTGAACAAACAATGAACGCCACGCCTTGCGAGCCGTCCTTATGTTAACAGAAAGGCTGATAAAGATATTTTTATCTTCTTTATCAGCCCTTTAGATTTTATATTACATCAATCCGTCTTTGATCCCTTCTCCATCTGCATTTTGTCATCTCCTGTATCTTTTCCTCTGAAAGTACCTTAATCATCCACACTATGTTCTAAAAATTCTTACCTTATCTGCAATCAATCCCATCTCATCGACAAATTTCATTAAACGCTTCAAATCCTCATAACAATGATAACCAATAAGCCACTCTGCCTTTCCTCGATTCTTATAAACAATTTCTTTGAAATATGGATAATCAACTTCCGACAATGAGTGACCTATCACTATAATCTGTAATGTGTCAGATATCCTCTCAAAAAAATCTTTATTCTCCGCCATGATCTCAGGTGTATGTTTCGTAAATACTTCTTCATAATAATCGATCCAGTTTGCAGTTCCAATTTCTATTGCTGATTCCAATAAATATTTTCGATGCGGATTCTTTCTATACCTGGGAGTCATCTGTCGATTTGGTTTGTAGTCCTTCAAATAATCTATATTGGGCATATGGCCTAAAACGAGCTTTGGTCTCTGCTTGCCTTTCACTCTTTTTCTACAACCATGAATATATTTAATTTTACTTTCTGGCACACCATATAGCTTTTCCAAGAAATCAGTATAGTTGAAGTTCAAATAGAAAGCCTCTTTCAAAATCAAATTATTTAGAGGCACGTTTCCATCAGATTCTAAAGTCTCAACCCACTTTCTGAATCTTTTAGGTAATTGATCTGTAAGTACCTGAATTGGCAACATTGCCGCATCTATTGCACAATAAAAATCACTTGCTTTTCCGGAATTATATGCATCAAAATTTTCTAACCACATATCCATTACGTCCAGCATACTACCTGCGTTCAGATGTGACAAATTATTCTCAAAATTACTCCATAAGTCCTCTGCCTTCAGATATGTCTCAAGATGAAATCTCAGTTCACTGTTTTTCCCTAATGTTTCCTGAAAGTTCCAATAAGAAGAACGGACTCCATGCATAATGTCAAATCCATTACCGATTATAAATAAGGTTTTTAATGGTTGGTCCACCTTTAAATCGGAAAGTGACAACTGTTTATAAGATATCATCATAAGCAATTCTGATAATTTTCTCTCATCATCAACTCGCTTCTTCTCAGCATTTTTTGCATCTTTTTCAGTCCGCGCAGCTATATCTCTTTCTTCTTTTTCTTTTTTGCGCTTCCTTCTACAATCAATGCATCGTTTGGGAAGCTCAAAATTCAATGCCATAAAGCGCTCCTGCTCTATAGATGACACTACAAATTCATTGCCACACTCCTTACAAATGAAAGTGACCGGTGCGTATTTCCTTTTCTCCGGCATAAAACTATTCACTACTTTCTTTTATTTTTCAGATATCTGATATTCTTCACAATATCGATACACTGCAAACTGCTTTAATTTTCATTATTGTTCATATATTGGCATTTTAAAGCAGATCAGCTTCCAGATACAGTTGCTCCCTGTAAACCGGATCTGAGGCTGCTTTTTTCACTTCTTCACTCCGTCCTCCATCTATGAGCATCTGCACCAGCCTGGCAAAACGATTTTCGCCCTCGATTCTTCCTTCCGCTTTTCCTTCTATTTTTCCTTCTGCCCTTCCCTGTCTCACATATTGATCAAATAATTCGCACACGGTAATTTCACCCTCTTCCTGTATTCCCTGTTCTTCCATCCACTTCTCAACATCTTCTGTATCCGTTTCTCCTGAAAGCACCTTGATCATTTTTATTAAAGCCGCTTTATGTATAATCTTTCTGTCAGAGCGGTAGCTGTTCCCTTCTGCCAGAAAGTCTACCACAATCCGCATATCGCTTTGAAACAGCTTTCTCGTCTCTTCCGGCAGATAGCGCATCTCAAATATATGTAGATTTAAATCATCAATATATTGCCATGCTTCCGCTGAAAGTTTCCTTGATTTAAACAGATGTTTTATACTGTGTCCGGCCTTCCATCTTAAACTTCCCCAGTATAGGATAAATTCAATGACAGGAAATATATCCTGCTGTTTTTCCTCATATTGTTCGCGGTAAATGCCTCCTACATAACCAGCCTTGCGGAGCAACATCTTTCCATCCGGCCTGCTTTGATTGGCTATCAGATACATGATATTTATCTTTCCGTCTGCCAATTCATATTTACACAGATCCTCATACTGGCTTCTAAGTCTTTCATATCCCTGATAGATAGTCTCTGTCGGCCCTGTCCATAGATTCTCAACTTCTGTTATCTTACTTCCATGATACAGCAACGCATTGATTACATCTGCTGCCACATCAGGAAATGCTACAAACTCCTTTTCCGCTGTATCTTTCTTTTCTTTAGTCTTTCCCATCCGTCTCCTTCCCTCAGGCAGGCAGTGAACATCCTCCCTTACGAAAGGTTTGTCTTCCCTGCCTTATTTCATTTAGTTGGTGATAAAGCAAGGATTCTAATGCAGATGGATGCATTCCGAATCGGAATGTCCATTAGAAAACAACGGACGCCACGCTTTGCGAACCATCCTTATGTCAATTAGATAATAAACGAATTTCTGTTAGAATTTCTATGCTTTTACTTATTGTATCAAAAGCATTCCATAATCGTCAATGAATTAATTATTAAAATTTAATAAAATATGTAAATGGTTATTCGTTTTTTATTTCATATATATAATTATAATCTTTACATAACTCCAAATTCTGCAACCGTTTTCCTATAAGCATCTGCATTCCCGATATCATAGGATTCTCCATCCGGCACGAAAGCCATCATGCCTTTTTCTCTGCGCACATATTCCAGCGCATTTGTAAGCTCAACTTCACCCTTTTCACTGGTAATTCCCTGGCTGATTGCATACCCCAGACGGTCATAAACATCCCGCGTAATCACATAAGCGCCAAAAGCTGCATAATAATTTTCTGCACGTTTTCTATTGGACACCGACATATAGTCTCTTGCTTCTTCACAAGATGGCTTCTCAACAATGGAAGTAAGCTTCAGTACAGTTTCTTCCTTATCCTCCCAAACGCCGCTAAAAATCCCATAATGTACTACTTCCGGCAATTCCACAGAATGTACCGCCATCATCGGCTGCCCAAACCGTTCATAGGCATCCAAAAGCTGCCTGGTACAAGGCACGCCTGTGTTGCTGCGATAAATAGTGTCCCCAAGCAGAAGCAGTACCGGTTCCCCTGCCGCAAAGCCACAGGACTGATACACTGCATGTCCAAACCCTTTCTGTTCATTCTGAAAAACAAATTTCAGCTTCTTGCTGATGCTTTTAATCTTGTCCTCATAAGCCTTCATATCTTTAGACAATTTGCTATAATGTTCCAACGGCAGAGGCTTCATAAAGAAATCTTCGTAATACTCTTTTTCATCTCTGTTTAAAATCAGGCATATTTCTTCTATTTCTATCTGATCTAATTCCTCCAGCAGAACTAAAATTGCAGGTTTTACCAGTCCATCCCTGTCTACCACAGGACAAAATTCCTTTTTCACACCTCTTGTTTCCGGATATAAGCGCGTTCCAAAACCAGCTACCGGAATTACGGCCTTACGGACTGCCGTATTCGGCCTTAAGGTCAGGGTATATGTGGTCATGCCTTTCTTATTCCGTAAATATTCCGCCAACTGTTCTTGTGTCTTTTCATCTTTGGCAAGGAACTGTACAGTGCCATCCCCCTGAGAACCTACCCCCTTCGCACCATAAGTTAGACTTTTTACCATCGAATCATCCAAAATACTATGTAGAACCGGCGCCGTCAGTTCTTCCGGACACATGGGCGCCACCTTTTCATCAAAAAGCGCCTGGGCCTCTGTCATCAATGCTCCTAACTTTGGCGCATCACCACTTGAAATATAAGAAACCGCCCTGCTGGTGATAATCTGATTATCCTTTCCCAAAGCATCATGAAGCCTCTTTTCCATCTCATTATGGGCAAAAGGATATCCCCTGTTCAAATCACCTAAAATTTTTACCGTATCTTTTCCTGCCATCAGATCCGCAAATACGTAATAAAGGGGTTTCCGGACTGTGATCCGATCCACATCCAGCTCATTCCCATCAAAAGTCATAATGACCGGATTCACCCCAAAAGCACAGGCCTGATCCAACCGTCCGCACCGGGAAGGCGTGCGCTGTTCTCCCCAGTAGGCAATATTCATCAACCCCAATGTATTCATATGTAAGTCATAAAGCTGATTAAACGCCTTGGCTACCATTACGCAGATTGCTGCAGAAGAAGACAATCCACTCTTCATGGGAAGTGTCATGTCCGTAATCTCTAAGTGCATCCCTCCTACGTGATACCATTCACAAATATAAGATGTCACACCTGCAACATAGGAAAAGAATCCGCCCTTCCTGGCTGCTGTACGGAGTTTATTCATGTCCATCTCGCAGGAAAAAGAAGAACCTTGGTATTCCGGCAATGTACTTGTAACGGAGAAAATATCAGCCTTTTCGGCGGAACCATAGATACCCTGCTCAATCCCGGTAACAATGGCATTTCCCGGGATGATATCTGCATTGACGCTTCGCTGCAACCCTGCCCAGTCGCTGTGTTCGCCAAAAAGGCAGAGACGCCCAGGAACGAAGAGGTTTATTATTTGCTTTTGTATGTTTGATTTTTTTGTCATAGTTGTACCTTTCTTATGCAAGTTATTTCGCAGCATCCAAAGCTCTCCAAATAATCTTATCCATGTCGTAATATCTATATTCTGCCAACCTGCCGCCAAAGATCACATTATGTTCTCTGTCTGTCAACTGACTGTATTTTCATATAATACCTGATTCTTTGCATCATTTATCGGATAATACGATTCTGATGGAGCATGTTCATCTCCCAGTTTCCATCCTAAAGAATATTCCTTTGTGATAACCGTCTTACCGGGATTTCCTTTATAATTCGTCACCAATTCATAATGGAAATGATTAAACTATGCAAACTGTTGAATGTAATCTTATACTCACCTGTCTAATGCATGGAAAATATGCGGTCCACACATATGTACTTGTATGCCTTCGTTTTCCCATGAGCAGATGTTGCCTACAACATGAGAACATATATTTATCACCAAATACTTCTTGCCTTTTTCTATCATTTGGTTTGCAAATACAGAACTAAATAGTCCTGCTCCTACAATTAGATAGTTATACATACATTTATCTTCCTTTCACAGATAACTCATATCATACTTTTTTGTTCATAATTAACTTCATCTTGTAATATTTTCGTTTTAACATAGATAGCAAATTAAAAAACGGAATATTTTTATAAAAGTATAAAATTGCAAAATAGCATACAATTGTTCCACTAACTGTCATTACAATCCGAATTATAGGATCAGAAATATACATATCTGTCATTTTGCCTATAATCAAAGTTGGAATTGACGCAACCCAATATTGATAATACCCTTTAAGTAAATCTCTTATTATCACTATTTTTCTAACATTAAAAAGGCAAACCATTGATACTCCCATCTCTGCCAAGACTGTAGCAATAGCTGCTCCATTTTCTGCAAAATGTGGAATTAAAATGACATTACAAATTATATTTATCACAGCGCCGGTACAGGTAGACATCAAAATTTTTTTCTCCTTTTTCAAGGGAACAAATATTTGTAAATTTGTTATAATGCTAAAAGGAATTATAAGAACAATGGGTGTTAAAATTTGCATTGTATCTGCGGCAATAATGTATTCTTTGCCACAGAAAAGATAAAGAATATCTTTACTCAAAACGAATAATCCAACAAATGCAGGTATTGAAAGCATAAAAACTGTCTGATATACATTTATTGCCAATCCATATGCCTTTTCCTTTTCTTGTTTTCCCAAATAGTAGGATAGTCGAGGAATTATTACTACTCCTAATGACGTAATTAATGTATTCATAATCTTATTTATTTTTATCGCTGCCGTATAATATCCAACAGAAATATCCCCCTTTAAAAATCCCAACATAGTTGAATCTAAAACTGTATATAATTCAATTGACACAGCCATAGCAAACAACAATAAAATTGGTTTCATATGCCTTTTTAGATTTCTTATTTTATAATTAAAAACACATATATATTTTTTTGCATAAAAGAAATTTAATATATAAAATCCTGATGTTGCAAAAACCCCTATCAGTGCATATAAGTTTATATCATCTGTATCCTTTACCAATATAGGCACAAGGCATAAAGCAATTATTTGAAACAATATAGACCGTAATGCAATATACTGATATTTTTCCAAAGCCTGATAAAGCCACTCCATACCCATTCCTGATAAAACAATAGAAATACTATTGATAACCAATAAAACCCTATAATCTTGCAACTGATGCAAAAAACACATACAGATTGCTAACAGTATATATGCTAAAATTGATGAAAATAAATTAATCAAAAAAACTTCACTAACAAATTCCTTCAGTTTCTCTTTGTCTTCTCTTAATTGAGCTGCTTCACGTACACCATAGTAATTCATTCCTAACATTGCAATCATCACAAAATACATTATAAAATTTTTCGTAAAGTTAATCCGTCCAATACCTTCTACACCTAAAACTCTTGACGCATATACAAAGGTAAAAATTGGATATAACAAATTAAAAAAAGTTTTAAGAAAATAAAATATTGCATTTTCAATAATCGAATTTTCTATGTATTTCTTCATTTTATTTTCTGCCATATATTTATTACCACACGCTTCTTTTTTAAATGAATTCGTTTATCTACCTTCTGTATGCCACATATCATCTGCTGTTCAATTTCCGGTATGCAATATGATAGCATGAGCAATCCGTATATTGTAATATCTGAAATATATGCTTCTGTCAAAAGTGTAACTAAAATAGCAGTAATTGCACCTAAAATAATTCCTCCAAGCTTATTACTACGATACTTAACTAATATGTTTGCTGAAAGAATATACAAAATCACTGCTGGAATTAATGTTATAATTCCCCCTTGAATCATAATCTCGAAAATACCATTATGAGTGTGATAGAACTTATTACGCCAAAATACGTAACCATGAGTTAGCGGAACGCCATATCCAAACAGCCATTTTTCTTGAATAAGATGAATAGAAATATCCCATATTTCTGTTCTTCCAGTTAAATTTATATTCTTTTTTAGAATATTTTCAATTAAGTATAAAAATTTTTTTTGAATTCCCCAAAAACATAATGAAACAAAGCTTAATACCCATACCAAATACACAAATGGTGCATTTATGTATCTTTGCCATGGCTTATTGCAGATAAATAGCAGAAAAAAACAATAAACTCCCCATCCCACAACTCCTGTCGCAGACCAGCATATAATAGTTGTTGCTCCACATATTCCCATAAGTACAATAGAAGACACTGTCCAGTGCCCTAATAAATTAACATAAAGCTCTCCAACTGCCATAGCAAAAATTAACAAGCTAACAAGCAGATTATCAATATGCCAAAAATTTACACGGTAGTAATAATATTTATGTCGTGCGACACCATCTGGGTACCAAAGCAATATCACAAAATTCATAAACACCAAAATAAATGTTAGCCAGTACAACGCTGTGATAAAAACAACACAATTTTCTTTTATACCAAGTTCAACTATCATACAAAAGCAAATAATAAGCACTGCAGATAGAAATGCTGATCTCATATTCTGATGATTGAGACTTGTGCTAACAATCAATAAAAATTCATAAATTAGTACAATAACTAAAAAAATAGATCCTCTTCTTTTCAGCACTATTTTTTTGATATATGCATAGGCAACTAGTATACATATCCCAACTCTCAAATAGTCATACAGACTATCTATCTGTGGTGCTATGTATTCCAAACTGTGCGGTTTAAAAAATGGAAATAACAGTAAAAAAGTAATTAAAACACTATTTGAAACTTTTTGTATTTTCAAAGTACTTTTAATCCTTCCTTATTAACAATTCTTCTGTTTATAGCTACGATAATGCTTTCTATAATGTACCCCATAGGGTGGACAAATTTAAAAGTTCATACCCTAAAATCGGAC
>CAZTKJ010000016.1:0-60818 GCA_964614185.1 uncultured Lachnospiraceae bacterium | reverse complement strand
ACCCATCCCTTTTCATCTACAAGGATTTCCACGGGATTAGTCAAAAGATCAAAAATAATCCCTTCTTCCTTTGCATGATGCACCTCTTCTACTCTGGCAGGCAGTTCTTCTTCACTTCTCCTATATACGATATGGACTTCTCCGCCAAGACGAAGGGCCGTTCTGGCTGCATCCATGGCTACATTTCCTCCACCTACCACTGCAACCTTTTTCCCTTTCATAATGGGTGTATTGGAGTTTTCTTCAAAAGCTTTCATTAAATTATTTCTGGTCAGATATTCGTTAGCTGAGAACACACCGTTTGCCTGCTCTCCCGGGATTCCCATAAACTTGGGAAGTCCTGCTCCTGATCCGATAAATACAGCATCAAATCCCTCTTCCGAAAGAAGTTCATCTATAGTTACTGACTTACCGATCACTACATTTGTTTCAATTTTGACGCCCAGTGACTTCACATTTTCAATTTCTTTTGCCACTACATCTGTCTTAGGCAGCCTGAATTCCGGAATGCCATATACCAGCACTCCTCCGGCTTCGTGCAG
Organism: uncultured Lachnospiraceae bacterium; assembly: GCA_964614185.1. Classification (GTDB taxonomy): domain Bacteria; phylum Bacillota; class Clostridia; order Lachnospirales; family Lachnospiraceae; genus Suilimivivens. The sequence goes on along the minus strand of CAZTKJ010000016.1, from coordinate 60,276 downwards.
GGCTTCAAAAATAGTGACATCATATCCCAGCTTTGCAAGATCACCGGCACAGGTAAGACCTGCAGGGCCGGAACCGATCACAGCTACCTTCTTGCCGTTTTTCTCCTTTGCTCCCTGTGGCTTTATCTCGTTTTCTGCCGCCCAGTCAGCTACAAAACGTTCCAGTTTACCAATAGAAATGGGTTCTCCTTTAATACCTCTGATACACTTACCTTCACACTGGCTCTCCTGAGGGCACACACGGCCACATACCGCAGGCAGAGATGAAGCTTCACTGATGATCTGATAAGCTGCTTCTATGTCTTCATTCTTGACCTTTTCAATAAACCCGGGAATATCAATGGACACCGGACATCCTTTAATACACTGTGCATTTTTACAATTGATACACCTTGAGGCTTCTTCCATAGCCTCCTCTTTATTATATCCTAAACATACTTCCTCAAAATTAGCAGCTCTTTCTTTTGCATCCTGTTCCCTTACAGGAATCTTCTTTAATACGTCCATTAATTATCACCTCCGCAATTTCCGCATCCACCGTGATGAGTATCTCCTTCTTTCATCGCAAGATATGCTCTTCCCTCGGCAGTTTTATAAATCTGCTGACGTTGCATTGCTTCATCAAAATTCACCTGATGCCCGTCAAACTCAGGACCATCTACACAGGCAAATTTTACTTTTCCCCCAACAGTTACTCTACAGGCACCGCACATTCCGGTACCATCTACCATAATAGGATTTAAGCTGACAACTGTGGGAATATTCAATTCTTTTGTAAGCTTACAGACAAATTTCATCATGATCATAGGACCGATTGCTATACACAGGTCATAGTGATTTCCTTCATTCACAAGATCAGAAATAGTCTGGGTTACCATACCGCTGCGTCCATAAGAACCATCATCAGTAGTTACATAAAGATTACCGGCAACTGCTTCCATTTCCTTTTCAAGGATCAAAATATCTTTTGTTTTGGCACCTACAATAACGTCTGCTTCAATGCCTCTTTTATGAAGCCATTTTACTTGTGGATATACCGGTGCCGTACCTACGCCGCCTGCCACAAATAAGATTTTCTTTTTCTTTATTTCTTCAATCTCTTCATGCACAAGCTCGGAAGGGCATCCTAATGGGCCTACGAAATCATGGAAAGCATCCCCCTCCTTTAGCCTGGACATGATCTCTGTTCCGGCTCCTACAATCTGGAATACAATTGTCACCGTTCCTCTTTCACGGTCATAATCACAGATCGTAAGGGGAATTCTCTCCGCTTCTTTATCCGTCCTTACAATAACGAACTGTCCCGGCTGACATCTTTTTGCCACTCTTTTTGCTTCCACTACCATTAAAAAGATATTGGAAGTAAGTTCTTTTACTTCTACAATTTTATACATCTTAATTTCCTCTCCTGTTATATGATTAAAATTACTTAGTCCGCTAATGGAATCAATCCCATCTGCCCATACTCATCATAAGTAAGGCGATTAGGACTTCCTGTATACACATTGACAGCATACATCCGCTCCAGCTTTTCTTCATTGCCGTTCCCATCTGCATAATATTCATTTAATATATAATAATAGCTTCCGCCTATTTCTGCAATAGAATGATATCGAAAAAGATATCTTCCGGATTCGCCTACTACATGACCCTGTGTATCTGTAAGCACCTGTCTTTGTATCAGTGCATTGATAACATTGGTAATTGCCACATTTACCGTCACATCCGTATTCATATTGAAATCATAGCTTCTACTGGTTATTTCACTTGAAACTCCCTCTTCAGAAATAATGATGAATTTATAATTACTCCTTCCAAGAGGCATTTCTATAGGCCCCGTATAGGGAATGCTGTCTACGCTGGGATCTGACCTGTCAGTAGTATAGTACACAGTTCCTTCTTCCGGCAGCACAACCTCTATTGTGGCAGGTATATTATAATTACCGCTTTCAGGAATAACAACAGGCGCATCAGGCACCGCCAGATCAATTTCATACCAGTTTCTTACAACATTGCTCCCAATACCATAATCATTCATAAAAATTGCATTGACCTGATATCTTCCGGACTCTAAAGGAATAGGCGCTGTATATACCTGGCTTAATGAAGTCGGCGTACTTCCATCTAAAGTGTAATAAATTGTTCCCTTGGTATTTGCACTCAGCCTTAAATAAAGAACTTCCTCGTAATTCCCGCTGGCATAGCTGTACTCCGGATCAAGCGCCATATAACCCTGGAATAAGGTCACTACGGTTTCATCTTTGCAATTTAAAAGCAGTTCATTGATTTCCTCATATCTTTCCTGCCTATCATAAATGTTGATAATGTCTTCATATGCCTTTTCTTCATCTTCATCGGAAAGTTTCCCGCCCTCTACCAGAGAAAGAAGCACCTGCAGCGATTCTTCGATCTGTCCCATCTGGGAATAATATCTTGCCTGTAATAACGCAGCTTCCGTATTTTCGGGATTATGCTTCAATACTTTATCAATAAATTTTAAAGCTTCTTCATACTTTCCCTGTTCTCCATACTTTCTTGCATTATTGATCTGATAAGAAACGGAATAGTTAGTATACAGAAATATGGATATGAAAGCAGTAATGAATATAACTGTTGCCAAAACTGCCATCCTGACTTTCAACCAGCTTTTTTCTATCTCTTCCATAAAGAGATCATCTGATTCTTCTGTCTGCTGTTTTTCCTGCTTATCCTCTATTTCCTCAGCTACAGTAGAAAGCGTTTCTGTTATGCTGTTTTCTATCTCAGGCTCAAAATCTGGAACGATTCTGATTTCCATCCCACATTTCTCACAATAGAGATGATCTGCCTGTATCTCCTGACCACATTTGGAACATTTCATGTGTGTTCACTCCGTATCTGACTACTTCTGTAAGTTTACCGATTCCAGACAGTTATTTAAAAGCATGGCAATAGTCATAGGTCCGACACCGCCGGGAACAGGTGTAATTGCACTACAGACAGGGGCTACATCCTCAAAATCCACATCCCCGCAGAGCTTATTATTTTCATCTCTGTTGATTCCTACATCAATCACTACTGCCCCTTCTTTTACATAATCTCTGGTAATCATTCCCGGTCTGCCTACTGCTACGATCAGAATATCCGCCCTCTTTGTAACTTCCTTTAAATTAATGGTTTTAGAGTGGGCTATGGTTACTGTGGCATTTTCCCGGAGCATCAATAGTGACATAGGTTTTCCTACAATATTGCTTCTGCCAAGAATCACGCATTCCCTGCCTGCCATGGCAATGCCGGAACGCTTAAGGAGCTGTATGATTCCTGCCGGTGTGCAGGACACAAATCCCGGCTGGCCGATGCATAATGCTCCTACACTCTGAGGATGGAAACCATCTACATCTTTTCTTGGATCAATTGCTTTTATTACCTTGTCTTCATCAATGTGAGAAGGCAATGGAAGCTGCACTAAAATACCATTAATATCTTCTCTTTTATTCAATTCCTCAATCCGTGCAAGAAGTTCTTCTTCACTTGTTTCTTCCGGAAGTTCATAAGAAAGAGAGCCTATTCCGATATATTCGCAGCCTTTTTTCTTATTATTAACATAAACACTGGAAGCAGGATTATTGCCCACCTGAATCACAGCTAAAGTAACAGATATTCCTTCTGCTTTAAGTGCTGATGCTCTTTCTTTCAGTTCATTCTTTATCTGTAATGAAATTGCTTTTCCGTCAATAATCTGAAACATATCTTTTCTCCTTTTTAAAACAATCCGGTTATGATTCCATTATCATCAACATCAATATGAGCTGCCGCAGGATCCTTAGGAAGTCCCGGCATCGTCATCACTTCCCCTGTAAGCACTACTACAAATCCTGCTCCTGCAGATACATAAGCTTCCCTCACATGAATACGAAATCCTGCAGGCTTTCCAAGCCGCTTGGGATCATCTGAAAGAGAATACTGCGTTTTCGCCATACACACCGGAAGATTTGAAAATCCCATTTCTTCCAGTTTTTTCAGCTGTTTGTCTGCTGCTGAGGTATACTCTGCTCCATCTGCACCATATATTTCCCTTGCAATGATTTCAATCTTTTCTTTCAATGAACATCCATCATCATAAAGTACCTTAAAATGACTTTCTTTTTTCTCAAGAGTACTGAGCACAGTTTCTGCCAGTGCTCTTCCACCTTCGCCACCCTTTTCCCAAACCTCTGAAAGAGCAAATTCACAGTTTCTGTTTTCACAGAACTGCTTCACGAACCGAACTTCATTTGGCGTATCAGTGATAAAGCTGTTTAATGTTACTACTACAGGCACTCCATATTTCTGAAGATTCTCAATATGCTTTTCCAGATTCAAAATGCCTCTTTCCAGCGCCACCATATTTTCCTGTCCCAAATCTGTCTTGGGAATGCCGCCATTATATTTTAATGCTCTGATGGTTGCCACCAATACCACAGCATCCGGCTTTAACCCTCCGATTCGACATTTGATATCAAAAAATTTCTCGGCTCCTAAGTCAGCTCCGAAACCGGCTTCCGTAATAACATAGTCAGCCATTTTAAGGGCTGTTCTGGTAGCTCTTAGGGAATTGCACCCATGCGCAATATTGGCAAAAGGACCACCATGGACAATAGCTGGTGTATGCTCTAAGGTCTGAATCAGATTTGGCTTCAATGCATCCTTTAAAAGAGCCGTCATGGCTCCTACTGCTTTTAAGTCAGCTGCTGTCACAGGTTCGCCCTGATAATTATAAGCAACGATTATCTTGCCCAGACGTTCCTTCAAATCTTTTAAATCATTAGCTAAACAGAAAATTGCCATGATTTCGGAAGCAACCGTTATCACAAAATGATCTTCCCTCACAAAGCCGTCTGCCTTTGTCCCCATACCGATTACTATATTTCTGAGGGCTCTGTCATTCATATCAACGCAGCGTTTCCATACCACCGTCCTTGTATCAATTGAAAGCTCATTGCCCTGATGAATATGGTTATCCAACATTGCTGCCAAAAGATTATTGGCAGCCGTAATTGCATGAAAATCTCCTGTAAAATGAAGATTTAAATCTTCCATAGGAACAACCTGAGCATATCCGCCTCCGGCAGCTCCTCCCTTTATTCCAAAACAAGGGCCCAAAGAAGGTTCCCGAAGGGCAATAACAGCCTTCTTACCCATTTTCCCAAATGCCTGTCCCAATCCTACGCTGGTAGTAGTTTTTCCTTCCCCAGCCGGAGTAGGATTAATGGCTGTCACCAGAATCAGCTTTCCATCGGGACGATCTTTTGTTTTCTCTATATAGGAATCCGATATTTTAGCCTTATATCTGCCATACAGTTCCAATTCCTCTTCCGGAATTTGAAGTGCTTTTGCCACTTCTGTAATTGGCTTAAGAGATGCTTCCTGTGCAATTTCAATATCTGTTTTCATTCTTTTCCTCCTCTTGTCACAGGTGCTCTTCTATGTACTGTTCAAATTGTTCAAGACTCATAAGCACCTTACGGGGTTTGGTTCCTTCTTCTTCGCCTACTACACCGGCTTCACAAAGCTGATCCATGATTCTGGCAGCTCTGTTAAATCCAATTTTAAATACTCTCTGAAGCATACCTATTGATGCTTTATCTTTATCAATAATAAATTTGCCAGCCTCTGAAAAATATTCATCTCTTTCGGAACTGCTATCGCCAGCTGCAGCGCCTCCCGCTGTACCTATGTGTTCCATTTTTTCCTGTATATCCTGACTATACACATTGCCCAGTTTCTGATTCTTTAAAAACTCAACTACATCTGCCACTTCCTTATCTGATACGAAAGCGCCCTGAACTCTGGCCGGTTTACTATAGCCCTGGGGATAAAACAGCATGTCTCCCTTTCCTAAAAGCTTCTCTGCTCCATTCATATCCAGAATTGTCCTGGAATCTACACCGCTTGATACGCTGAAGGCCACACGGCTTGGCATATTCGCCTTGATCAGACCGGTAATAACATCTACTGAAGGCCTTTGGGTTGCAATGATCAAATGAATTCCTGCCGCCCTTGCAAGCTGTGCCAGCCTGCAGATGGATTCCTCAACTTCTCCCGGCGCCACCATCATAAGATCAGCTAGCTCGTCTACAATAATAACGATCTGCGGCATCTTGGCAGGCGCATCCGGTTCATTCTTAGCTCGCATTTCCGCTGCCTTTTTATTAAATCCTTTTAAATCTCTTACATTAAAATCCGCAAATTTCTGATAGCGGTCTGTCATTTCTGCCACTCCCCAATGAAGAGCTGCCGCTGCTTTCTTGGGATCTGTCACTACCGGAATCAGCAAATGGGGAATTCCGTTATAAACGCTTAATTCCACCACCTTAGGATCCACCATGATCATTTTTACATCCTCAGGATCTGCTTTGTATATAATGCTCATAATAAGCGTGTTGATGCAGACTGACTTACCGGAACCGGTAGCCCCTGCTATAAGCATATGGGGCATCTTGCCAATATCCGCCACTACTGTTTTACCGGCAATATCCTTTCCCACAGCAAATGCTATTTTAGAATCAAATTCCTGAAACTCCCTGGATTCTAAAAGATCACGGAGAGCCACCGCCGAGTTCTCTTTATTGGGCACTTCAATGCCTATGGCTGCCTTTCCGGGAATTGGCGCTTCTATTCTAATGTCCGTAGCTGCCAGATTCAGTTTAATATCATCTGTAAGGCCTACGATCTTGCTTACTTTCACTCCCTGCTCCGGCTGAAGCTCATATCTTGTAACGGCAGGCCCCTGACTGATATCTGTAATTGTCACCTTTACTCCGAAAGTCTGCAGCGTCTGCCGCAGTCTTTCTGCTGTTTCCTTTAATTCTCTGGAGGAATCTCCCGATTTACTTATGCCCTTTTTCAAAAGGCTTAATGGGGGAATCATATATTTCTTAGCAGGTTTATCAGCATGCAGTTCTTTATACATCTCACCTGTTACTACCGTTCCCACAGCACCGGAAGAGCTTCTCTTTGTCTCCTGTACTTTTGCTTCCAAGGGCCGTGGCTGCTCCTCCTTTACCGGCTGTTCATAACCCGGCTGCCAAACCTTTTCCGGTTGTATGTCTTCTTCTGCTTCTTCAAACATACCTGTAATTTCCAGCATTGCATCGCTGCCTGTATCTTCTTTGGCCTTTTCTATGTAAACATCTTCAGGCGTATGTTCAAAATCAAATGTTTCTTCCTTTTCCGGTTCCTGAGCAGGAAGCATATGCTCCATTTTTTCATCAAAATCCCGCAGATTGATCTCATGCATATCATCTCTGCCTTTGTCCTTGTGAGGCTCCTCTTTGGTCAGGGATGTATCTATCATAACTCCGGTGACTTTCTTATCCATCCTCAAAATTTTTTCATTTTCCAGTTCTTCCCTACGAAGTTGTTTCTGCTCCATTCTAAGACGTTTTTCTTCTTCCAGCTCTCTTCGTCTTTCCTGTGCTCTTTCTCTTCTGTATTCTGCGTCCTCTTTTGTCCGTTCATAAACCTTACGACTTCCTGCTTTTACTCCTGTTACAAAAGACTTATCTGTGATTATTACAACAGAAATAACAGCGCCTACTAACAGGAAAAGGACTGTCCCTATTAAGCCTAAAAAGTGGTAGAGCAAATAAGCCAGACTTCCGGCTACTATACCGCCGCCATTCTTTTCCTGACTGCATTTCTCATAAATTTCTTTTATCTGATAGGTTTCCGCTCCTGCCGGCTTTCCCGTAAACAGTTCAAAGACAATGCCGATCATTAAAAACAGGACTACGCCTGCTATCAGCTTCCTTATGGCTATAGAATTGCCACTGTTAACCATACCAAATGCGATCATAATAAAAAAAACAATAGGGACTACATAAGCAGTTATGCCAAAAATACCAAACATAACACTGCTGACCACGTTTCCTGCTACGCCAATCACTCCAAAGTTACACAAAAAAAGAACAACAGCTGCGGCAAATAGTACAATCAACAGAATTTCATTACGGATTTCGGTATCCATAGGCTCACTGCTTCTCATATTTCTGCTGTTATTTGTTGTTTTTTTCTGATAAGTCCTACCGGAACTTTCTCCCCTTCCTGATGAAGATGTTCTTTTACCGGTAGTATTTTTTCTTGCTTGTGCCATACTGTTCAAACCCCTTCAGTACTACAATACGTACTTACATAACTTTATATAGTATAGCATTTTCAGCTCTTCTTGTCATCCTTAAGATTTTTTTGTTTTTTCTTTTTTTTATCTATCAGGTCATGAAGCTTTTTCATTGCCTCTTTAATTCCGCCGGTTTCATTAATAATGCCTTCCTCTACCGCTTCTTCGCCTACCAGAATAGTTCCCACATCTTTTGTTAAGACTCCTGTTTCCATCATCAGTTCTTCGAAACGCTCCTTTTTAATGCCGCAATGAGCGCATACAAATCCCGTAATCCTGTTCTGAATCTGTTTAAAGTAATCAAATGTCTGAGGTACTCCTATCACCATCCCATTCATACGTACAGGATGAATGACCATGGTTCCTGTTGGCACCACATAAGAATAATCTGTGCTTACAGCAATAGGAACGCCGATGGAATGGCTTCCTCCAAGTACCAGGGATACAGTAGGCTTGCTTAAGGATGCTATCATTTCCGCTATGGCAAGTCCGGCTTCCACATCTCCTCCCATGGTATTTAAAAGTACCAATACCCCATCTATTTCCTTGCTATCCTCGATTGCCGCAAGCTGAGGAAGAATATGTTCATATTTTGTTGTTTTTGAATTGCCTCCAAGGTTATCATGTCCCTCTACTTCCCCAATTATTGTGATTAAATGGATATTTGATTTTCCGTTCCTGTCAAGAGTCACCTGTCCGGTTTCCTCTATTCTTTCATCGCGATGCTTTTCTTCTTCCACTTTTTTTTCCGACATTCTGCCACCTCACATATCATTAAATCCTATGCAAACAAAAAAGGACTGTATTACCAGTCCTTCTTAGTATGTTTTCTCTATGATTTTTTATACGTGATTTAAAAATTTCTATGTAATGTCAAAATCATCATTTGTATTAACTTCCACATCAAATCCGTCATTATTTTCATCATTTTTAAAATCCAAAGTTCTGCTTACATGCTTCTTTGGCAGAGGCAGCGGATTTTCTATATAATTGACCTTCTTTTCTTCTACTTTGGTTTCTACAGGGACTTTAGCCTCTTCTTTGGCAGCTGTCTTCTTTTTACTTTTCTTCTTTTTTCTTTTCTGCTCCTTGTTTTCCTGCTTTTTATTTTCCTGCTTTTCTACTTTTCTGATCTCATGGTCTTTCATTCTGTTATAAATGAATCTGACAAAGGCCTGCAGCACTGCACCTAATATAATTGACAGTGCAAGCCATATCGGGAACCACCATGCCATATCCTGCCAGCGTCCGTCTTCTACATGAATCAGCTGTTTCAGCCACCATATTGTCTGCCCTTTAATAAAGTTTCCTGTCACTCCTGTATACTTCATTAAAGTACAGTACTCTCCAACAAACATTCCCGCTGCTACAAAAATCACCTGCAAGATCACCGGCATAATTTCTACATTTTCGTCTTCATCAAAATCATCCTGGTCCAAAAGACTTGCAATAGCATAAGCTTCCTTCCATGCATCCCTTTTTTCCTGAAGACCGGATGCATTTCTGATGGTAATATAAATCAGCAGTATGACCAGCAGAAATCCCGTATAATGCCAAATACACACTACTCCCAGTAAAAAACCCGTTACCATCAAAAATAATTCATCCCAGTTGCTTCTATACCAACCTCTTTCTTTGGTTCTTTTAAATAAAATGGAGATCATCAGAAAAACAAGAGACCATCCAAAAAGATAATAGCTTTCGGGAGACACTTTAAATATCTCTCTTACCATATAGGGAGAAGCCGAAAACAACATAATTTCCCAAAATGCCGCCACTTTTCCAAATAAATAATGGCACCCAAAAAACAGGAATAAGAAGCTTGCTGCCTGCAGTATAATATGATATACCGCAATTACATCTATCCTGTTTCCTGTATGTTTAGAAATATCTGAAAGACTTTGTGTATAAGCAAAAACAATCCCGGAAGTCATTATCGGCTCCCTTTCCTCTTCCTGTATCACAGAAGCCTGATAATAGTGAAAGTCATCTGTAACAGCTACATCTCCAGATATCATTAAAAATATTCTGATTCCTATTGCTATGGCAAGACATATGATTGCCAAGCAGCTTTCTTTTACAGATATCGAAATATTATTCATCCCAATTATGGTACACCGCCTGTACATCGTCATCTTCGTCAAGTAAATCCAGAATCCTATTCAGATTCTTAACAGCTGTTTCGTCTGTAAGTTCTACATAGTTCTGGGGTATCATTGTAACCTCTGCAGAAATAAATGCAATATCTGCATCCTGCACTGCTTTTAATACATCGTCAAAGGCGTCAGGATCTGTAATAATCTCATAGCTGTCCTCTTCCTCGGAAAAGTCCTCTGCTCCTGCATCAAGAGCCAGCATCATAAGCTCGTCTGCCTCACCATCATATTCCTCTTTATCAATGATGATCTGCCCTTTTTTATCAAACATAAAGGACACACATCCCGGTGTTCCCACATTGCCATTTCCTTTAGTAAATGCATTTCTTACATTGGCAGCTGTTCTGTTTTGGTTGTCGGTAAGCGCATCTACAATAATGGCAATTCCGTTAGGTCCATAGCCTTCATATGTAATGTATTTGTAATTTACGTTACCTGCATCACCGGCTGCCTTTTTAATTCCTCTGTCAATGGTATCATTAGGCATATTATTGGCTTTGGCTTTGGCAATAACCTGTGCCAGTTTATAATTGTTGGCAGGATCCGGACCGCCCTCTTTGACTGCTACTGCAATCTCTCTGCCGATAATGGTAAATATCTTACCTTTTGCAGCATCATTTTTTTCTTTCTTATGCTTAATGTTTGCAAATTTTGCATGTCCTGACATATCAGTTGATCTCCTTTATATTATAACATTTCTTCTGTTTCTTTTCGGTCTGCCAGCTTTGTCACTAAAACGCTTTGAATCATCCTGTTTTCCACTGTCATTACCCGGAATCTATAACCCTCCACATCCATGGAAAATTCTTCATTCTCTTCCGGAATTCTGTCCATCTTGGAAATCAGAAAGCCGTTTAATGTCTCAAATTCCTGTTCTCCAAAGGAAATACCGAACTTCTCTTCCAGCTCCTCCAGCCTTGTAATTCCCTTTATTATGTATTCATCCGGATTGTCCGTTTCTTCGATATGAGCCTCTTCTTCATCATACTCGTCCATAATATTGCCAACGATTTCCTCAAGGATATCCTCCATAGCAAGAAGTCCCAAAGTCTGACCATATTCTCCTATCACAATAACCATCTGGGTTTTTGTCTTTTGCATAGTTCTGAATAAATCAGCAATATTTTTCGTTTCCGGTACAAACATAGCATCCCTGATAAGTCCTTCTACCTCCCATACCGGAAGCAATGCATTCTCTAAAGTCCTGTGGGCCCGCATAGCATCTCTGAAATGAAGAATCCCAATAATATGATCTATATTCTCGTCATATACAGGGAAGCGGCTTTTACCTTCGTTCAGCATATAATCAAGCGTTTCTTCAAGGGGCATATTTTTATCAATTGCCACGATATTACTGCGATTAGTCATAATGTCTTTGGCTTCTTTATCCCCAAATTCAAAAATGTTAGTGATCATTTCTGCTTCCGTTTCATGCAGCACACCCTGTTCATGGCCTTCATTGACCATGGAAATGATTTCTTCTTCCATTCTTTCGACATTATCCTCGCCGTAAATACCGAGCCTGCGAAAAATTTTATTTTTCATTCATTTGCCCATCTCCTTTGTTTCAATAGAAAATACCATGATAAAATATACCATTTTCTAAACCAGCCGTCAAGTTTTCCGCTTCTCTCCTTATGTAGTGAGCTCAAGACTGATTTTTAATCCCTGATTGACCTTTTTCATAATATCCTCATCCAAATGACAGATTTTATCCTTCAGCCTTTGCTTATCAATGGTCCTAAGCTGTTCCAGCAAAATCACGGAATCCTTCACCATATCATATCGTCCTGCACTTAATTCTATATGTGTAGGCAGCTTTGCTTTATTCATTTTCGAAGTGATCGCTGCGCAGATAATGGTCGGACTGTGCCTGTTACCCACATCATTTTGAACGATCAGCACCGGTCTGATGCCGCCTTGTTCGGAACCTACTACAGGCCTTAAATCCGCGTAGTAAATATCCCCTCTTCTCATATCATACACACCCTTCATTCCACATGTTACACTTTCGTTTATCTTCTCTGATAAGTTAGTATTTCCATAAAGTCTGAAGGTATTCAACTGTAGTTAAAAATCCTGGTAATAATCCTTGGTACACAGGATTTTTCCACCTTTTTCATATATTCTGGGAATTCTCTTTCCAAGATCACAGGCAAGCTCATAATTAAACCTTCCCGAAAGCTCCCCCAATTCTTCCATGGTAATGGCTTCTTCTCCATCCCTGCCGATCAAAGTAACAATATCCCCTTCTTTCACACCATTTATGGCGGAAACATCCACCATAAACTGATCCATACATATTCTCCCTAAAACAGGAACCCTCTCGCCCCGGATAAGCACATATCCTTTGCCGGAAAGTCCCCGCGGATAACCATCTCCATAACCTATTGGGATGGTGGCAATCTTCATAGGTGCTGTTGCGGTAAAGGTACCTCCATAGCTGACAGAATCTCCCTTTGCTATCTCCTTGATATAAACGATCCGGCTATAAAGAGAAAGTACCGGCCTAAGCGGTACTATATCTCTATTTACTTCTGCCGAAGGCCACAGACCATAAAGAATGATTCCTGCCCTTACCATATCCATGTTGGCCTCAGGCATTTCTATGATCCCAGCACTGTTGGAACAATGCCTGATGGGAATATGATATCCTGTCTGCTCCTTTATCTGCCTAAGAAAATCCTCAAATAATTTAAGCTGGACATAAGCCGCACTTTTATCTGTTTCATCGGCTCTGGCAAAATGTGTAAAAATTCCTTTTACCTCTATGCCTTCTAACGATACGGCCTTTTTGACAAAGTCAAGTCCCTTCTCATCCGGCTTAATGCCGATGCGGTTCATTCCCGTATCTGTTTTAATGTGGATTTTTGCTGTAATCCCTTTCTTTGCCTTCCGTAATCCATTTACGGCTTCTTGCAGCTGCCATAAAGTATCTTCTCTGAAAACCGTCAGTTCCACTTCTTCCTCTATCAGCTGTGCATAACTGTAGGGAAAGGTATATCCCAATATTAAAACTGCTTTTTGAATCCCTGCTCTTCTAAGGAGAACCGCTTCTTCTGCCGTTGCCACCGCAAAACCGCATACCTCGTCAAACTCTTCCAGTTCCCTTGCAATAGGCAGTGCGCCATGACCATATCCATCTGTCTTGATCACCGCCATGATCTTTGTTTCAGGAGCAAGATTCCCTTTGATATGTTCTATATTTTCTCTCACTGCATCAAGACTGATCTTTGCGTATACTCTCTGGTAATTCTCCGGCATTTCCTTTCTGTCCTCTTTCCTAACTCTGCTATCTAACCAGTACTCTGCAGATTTCTTCTACAATATCGGATGCCATCACTCCATAGCGGCTCTTTTTGGCTGCTGCCTGATCTCCTGCAATCCCATGAAGGCAGATGCCAAGACATGCTGCTTCAAAAGAAGCATGCTGTGATAAGAGACCTCCGATCACACCTGCGAGCACATCCCCGCTTCCTGCTGTAGCCATGCCGTCATTTCCTGTAAGATTCATATATACTGCCTCTACGTCAGGAGATGATGCAAGAGTTACCGCATCCTTACCTACTACAATGCAGCCAAAGTCCTTAGCAAGCTTCCTTACCTCTGCTCTTTCATTTTCCTTATATTGCTCCATATCAATACCGGCCAGCCTGATCAGTTCACCGGGGTGCGGCGTCATCACTATTTTTCTTCTTTTATAGGCTTTTACAGCCTTCTTCAGTTCTTCTGTTTCTGCTATTAAATTAAGACCGTCTGCATCAATGACCATAGGTAGTTTCCCTTGTTTCAGGATCTGTGTCATCAGTGCTTTCGCGTCATCGCCTTTAGATAATCCGGGACCTGCCACGATCACATCTGCCCATGCAATGGCTTCATCCACCTGCTTTTCTTCCGGCATCTTACTGTAAGTTTCCAGCAAAGCTTCCGGCAGCGATTTCTGGATAATATTGCGGTTGGAACTGTGAGTCAGAATCTTAAGCATGCCGGCTCCCATTCTCATAATGCTTCTGCCGCATAGAATTGCCGCGCCTGCCATATTCTTGTTGCCTGCAATCAAAAGGACCTTGCCAAATGTCCCTTTATTGCCGGCAGGATCTCTTTCCGGCAAAAGCTGTTTCACTTCGTCCCTTCCAAAGGAGAAATAAGAAGGGTGTTTCTCCTCAAAAGCGTTCCCTGTAAGTCCTATGCTTCTTATAAAAAGTTTTCCCATTTTGGTTCTGCCGGGATAAAAATAGTGTCCTGCTTTTCCATACTCAAAGGTCACTGTGATATCTGCTTCCACACTGCAGCCCATGATCTTACCTGTATCTGCATGGATACCAGAGGGGATATCAACCGCTGCCACCAAAGCTCCCTTTTCTTTCAGGTTATTGATGCTCTCTACTGCCTTTGCGTATTTCCCTGTAATATTCCGTGCAAGGCCTATGCCAAATAATCCGTCTATCACAATATCATATTCCGCTTCCGGCAAATTGCTCAAAATGGAAAACCCTAAATTTTTAATAATTGAAATCTGCTTTTTGGTTTCCTTGCTTGCCTTACTTTCACTTCCCGGCATATAAAAAGTGACAACTGCTCCTCTGGCTGCCAATATCCTTCCTAAAGCCAGAGCATCTCCACCGTTATTTCCTGTTCCGGCAAATACAATGACCCTGACTCCCTTTCTTACGTACTTGGACAATACATCTGCCATTTCCATAGCTGCCCGCTCCATCAACAAAAGCGCCGGCATTCCTATTTTTTCTATGGCATAACCATCATAAAATTTCATTTCATCTGCTGTAACAATATATTGCATATAGCTTATTCCTCCTTTTCCTGATTTAAATATTCAACATCAAACATATCAATAACATCCGGTCCGAAAATATTGTGCATATAAGTATAAATATCCTGATTCATCTGCTCCTGCTCCTGCTTTCTGATCAGCCGCTTTTTAAGCTCTACCCGTATCATGGCAATCCATTTTGCAGTCTCATCAATTTCCACCTTATTTTGCTTCAGAGTATCGTAACAGACCTCCATGGTTTTTAACATGAGTTTCATATTGATATCATCAATTTCTTTCGGCAGCGTAAGAAGTAATTCCTCATATTCTTCTATCTTCTGGTTACACTCGTTGATTAACCTCTTATTTTCATTCAGCTTATGCTCCGCCTCTTTATTACCGCCGCTGGCTGCATCATCTGCATGCTCTACAATTTCATCCATAAGCTTTTTTTTCAGCTTTTTGTATTCCTTTATTTCCGTATTGGCTTTTCCCTGCTTTTTTAAAAGCTCATTCAGCTCTTCCTCCAACTTTGTCCGTTTCTTATCAGGCTCGAATCTCTGAAGAAGCTGATGCCACTTATTATCCAGCGTCAGTACAGGAATTTTCCTTCCGCTAAGCGCAGGTAAAAATATCTTGTCCGTCCTTGACATATACCCCTCCTGTTTTCAGATAACTTCATTTGAAATGCCGTCATCCTGACCGAATCTGTTAATACTATAAGCCAGCTTCATCAGGCTGTCCGACAAATGCACATTTTCAACCTGAATATTCTTTGGAACATTCAGATCCACATGGGCAAAATTCCATATTCCTTTAATTCCGTCTTTCACCAACTGTTCTGCAACTGCAAGTGCACCGGCTTTGGGAATAGTCAGCACCGCTATATCTATATCGTTGTCTTTTACAAAGGCGGGAAGTTCTTCCATGGGCATAATCACCATACCTCTGATCTTTTTCCCAAAAAGCGCCGGATTACTGTCAAAAATACCCTTAAACAAAAAACCCCGTCTTTCAAAATTCATATAATTAATAAGCGCCTGCCCTAAGTTTCCTGCACCTACAATCACCAGATTGTGCTTTTTATCCAGTCCTAAAATCTTGCCGATCTCTTCATACAGATACTCTACTTTATAACCATATCCCTGCTGGCCAAATCCCCCGAAATTATTAAAATCCTGACGGATCTGGGAGGCTGTCACTTTCATGATATCGCTTAATTCCTGAGAAGATACCCGCTCAATCCCCTCATCCTTCAATTCTCCTAAATATCTGAAATACCTAGGCAGACGGCTGATTACAGCCTGCGAGATCTCTTTACTTTCCAATATTGATTCCCCCTGAAAATTCATTCTCATCATGCAGATTTGTTATATTCATAATAGCTCAATGTTAAAAAAATGTCAATCAATTCAGACATTTCACTCTATTTACAGACAATGAGCATCCATTGACAGAAATGCTATCAAACGGTAAACTAAAACAGATATTAAGCATAAATCAAAGGATGTAGGAATTATGATTTTATCCTGTCAGAATATTTCAAAAGCATTTAACGAGAAACGTATTTTAACCGATGTTTCTTTCCATATTGAAGATTATGACAAAGCTGCCATTATAGGTATTAACGGAGCCGGAAAAACTACCCTTTTACGCATTATTGTAGGAGAACAGTCTGCTGATGAAGGTATTATCACTCTTGCAAAAGGCAAAACCTGCGGTTACCTTGCCCAAAATCAGAATGTAGACAGCAAAAATACTCTTTTTGATGAGCTTTTAAGCGTAAAGGCTGATATCATTGCTTTAGAACAGCAAATCCGGGAAACGGAAATTGCCATGAAAACGGCAGATGAATCTTTATTGAATCAGCTTATGGAACATTACACCAAACTTACCCATAATTTTGAGCTTGCAAACGGATACGCCTATAAAAGTGAAATTACCGGAGTTTTAAAAGGTCTCGGATTTGAGGAAAAAGACTTTGACCAATCTATTGCCACTCTCTCAGGAGGACAGAAAACCAGAGTTGCCCTTTCCAAACTGCTTCTTATAAAGCCTGACCTTATTATTTTAGATGAACCGACTAACCATTTGGATCTTAATGCAATCGTCTGGCTGGAGAATTATCTGCTTAACTATAGAGGGGCAGTCATCATCGTGTCGCATGACCGGTATTTTTTAGACAAGATTGCAAATAAGGTTATTGAAATTGACCAGACAAAAGCAACTGTTTTTAATGGCAACTACTCCGACTATGCCGTAAAAAAAGAACAACTCCGTATTGCCGCATGGAATGCCTACATAAATCAACAGCAGGAAATCAAACATCAGGAAGCCGTCATTGAAAAACTAAAAAGCTTTAACCGGGAAAAATCTATTAAACGTGCCCAGAGCAGAGAAAAGCTGTTAAATAAAATGGAAGTGCTTGATAAACCTGTGCAGACCCGCACAGACATTCATATGACATTGATTCCAAAATGCACCAGCGGAAATGATGTTTTGCATATAGAAAATCTGTCTAAATCTTTTGGGAAGCTTTGCCTTTTTTCCAATCTGGACATGGACATTAAAAGAGGGGAACATGTTGCCATTATCGGTGATAACGGCACCGGCAAAACCACTATATTAAAAATTATCAACGGACTTTTAGATGCAGATAAAGGGCTTATTACCCTTGGCACCAATGTCCATATCGGCTACTATGATCAGGAGCATCATGTACTGCATTCTGATAAGACTCTGTTTGAGGAAATTTCAGATGCTTATCCTTCCCTTACGAATACAGAGATCAGAAATACCCTTGCTGCCTTTCTTTTTACCGGTGAAGATGTTTTTAAACGGATCAGTGATTTAAGCGGCGGTGAAAAGGGACGTGTCTCTCTTGCCAAACTTATGCTTTCGGAGTCCAATTTCCTGATTCTGGATGAGCCTACTAACCATCTTGACATCATTTCCAAAGAAATTTTGGAAGATGCCCTTAATTCCTATGAAGGCACCATCCTCTATGTATCTCATGACCGGTACTTCATTAATCGTACTGCCAGCCGTATTTTAGATCTTGCCCATCAGAAACTGACAGGATACCTTGGAAATTATGATTACTATCTGGAGAAAAAAGAAGCCTTAACACAGTCTTGTCCCTCATCACCATCCGGACTGTCACCAAAAACAGAAACTGCTTCTGAAAACAAGCTTGACTGGCAGGCAAAAAAAGAGCTGCAGGCAAAACAGCGAAAAAAAGAAAATGACAGGAAAAAATGCGAAGAAAAAATAACCGATCTGGAAATGCAGATCACTGATATCAACAAAGAAATGGAAAAACCTGAAGTTGCTGTGGATGCAGCCATGCTGCAGGAATTATCAGCAAAACAGGAAGAACTTAACACACAGCTTTTGGAGTTATATGACCTTTGGGAAACCCTTGCAGAATAACATCCGCACATAACGGACTTTTCCATAATGTGCGGATGTCTGTTTTTTACATTGTATCCAAAGTTTCACGAATAGCTTTAATGAACTCAAGACTGTTTAAAATTACCGGATTTTCACAGGTGGAAATCAGTGACAAACTCTTAGTCATCTTCCCATCTTCTACTGTTTTAATACATGCTCTTTCCAGCTTGTCTGCAAATTCTTCCAGTTGATGATTTTTATCAAGCTCACCTCTTTTTCGAAGAGCTCCGGTCCATGCAAAAATAGTTGCAATAGAGTTGGTAGAAGTCTCCTCTCCCTTCAGGTGTTTATAATAATGGCGCTGCACGGTTCCGTGAGCCGCTTCGTATTCATATGCTCCGCCAGGAGATACCAGTACGGAAGTCATCATGGAAAGATCTCCATAAGCAGTAGCTACCATATCTGACATTACATCTCCGTCATAGTTCTTACATGCCCATATAAAACCGCCTTCTGAACGAATCACTCTTGCTACTGCATCATCAATCAAAGTATAGAAATATTCAATACCCAGCTGTTCAAATTTTTCTTTATACTCATTGTCATATATTTCCTGAAAAATATCTTTAAAAGTATGATCATATTTCTTGGAAATGGTATCCTTTGTGGCAAACCATAAATCCTGTTTGGTATCACAAGCGTATCCGAAGCATGCTCTTGCAAAGCTGGATATGGATTCCTCCGTGTTATGGATTCCCTGTATGATCCCGGCGCCGTTAAATTGATGAATCAGTTCCCTTACTTCCGTTCCATCCTGTGTTGTATAGACCAGTTCTGCGTTGCCTTTATCGGGAATCTTGGTTTCTGTATTCTTATATACATCGCCATAGGCATGACGGGCAATCGTGATGGGCTTTGTCCAGTTCTTTACATAGGGAACAATACCCTTTACCAAAATAGGCGCTCTGAAAACCGTTCCGTCTAAAATAGCACGGATCGTGCCGTTTGGACTTTTCCACATTTCCTTTAAGTGATATTCCGTCATTCTTGCGGCATTTGGTGTAATTGTTGCACATTTAACAGCCACACCATATTTCTTGGTGGCTTCGGCGCTTTCTACCGTCACACGGTCATCTGTTTCATTTCTATGTTCCAGACCAAGATCATAATATTCTGTTTTCAGATCAATATAGGGCAGCAAAAGCTCTTCCTTTATCATCTGCCACAAAATCCTGGTCATTTCGTCTCCGTCCATTTCAACTAAGGGAGTATTCATTTTAATTTTCTCTGCCATCTTCTTTTCCTTTCCTGTGAAACGATTTGTACTTTACTTATCTTCATAAATGTCATAGAGCCCGTTTTTTACCATATTATCATAGGCATTGTTCATATGCATAGTAGCCAGTCTTTCCGCTTCTGTTGCTTCCTTTGCCTTAATAGCCTCCATAATCTTTCTGTGCTCTTCATTGGATGCAATTCCTCTTTCTTTTGTTGAAAGTGTTTTTTTACGAATCCGTATGACATACTGATGAAAGTCCTGAAGCAGATTCTCAAGCATCTTGGAATTACATGCCTCATATAAGATATGGTGAAATCTGTTATCTAATTCTGCCATCTGTTCCATATGACCCTTGGAGGCATGAAAGCTTGCCAGATACACATTCTCTTCAAGCTCTTCAAGCTGCTCCTTGGTAATATTTTCAGTGGCCAGTCTTGCGCACATTCCTTCCAAAGAAGAACGGATCATATAAATATCCTTTACATCCTTAGCGGTAATGCCGGTAACATAAGCTCCTTTATTGGGAACGATCTGAATCAGCCCTTCCAGTTCCAGCTGCCTGAAGGCTTCCCTGACAGGGGTTCTGCTGACGCCAAGTTCCTCTCCGATGGCCACTTCTTTAAGTTCCTCATGTTCCTGATATTTGCCGCTTAAGATATCCTCTCTCAGCTTATGGAACACCCTCCCCCTTAAAGAATATTTATCTGTTACTTCTTTCTTTACATCATAACTGCTCATTAGTCCATTGCTTATCCTTCCTAATTGCATTAAAACTACTGTATTATTGTATACAACAGAGCATCTTATGTCAATAAGGAATTTACCTGTACCATTCCTGCCCCCTGTTTATTCCACAACTCCTTTAAGTCTTTTGCTGTACTTAATAATTTTTTTTTCGCCTGATCGTTACGGTAAAACGGATATTTCTGTAAAAGCAGTGCCATGGCACCGGATACGATAGGCGTTGCCATGGAAGTTCCGCTTTTAGCAATATAAGCATTCTTATAGCTCCATCCCCGCCTTTCAATAAAAGCATTACAAGAGACAATATCTGTTCCGGGCGCCACAATATCCGGTTTTTTCATATCATACGGACTTGGGCCGCGACTGGAATAGCTTTCGCAAAGATCCTTCCTGTCCCCAAAATATCCTCCTTCATTACATCCTACCGTAATCACCATTTTTCTGGCTCCTATAGGTGAAAGGGTCATAGCCTCAGGACCTGAATTACCGGCGGCACATACTACAATAAGTCCGCTTCTCCAGGCCTCGTCAATTAATGTAAGAAGATAATCCATTCTCTCTTTTCCGGCACTTTCTCCCATCCCTATAGAAATATTAAGTACACGGATATCATATTGCTTTTTATTTTGAAGCACCCATTCAATCCCATTTACCATATTTTCGATAACGCCATCACCTTTATAATCCAATACTTTGCCTACTACCAGATAGCTTGCAGGAGCGATTCCTTTGTATTTGCCATTAGAAATTCTGCCGCTTCCACACATGCAGCCTGCCACATGAGTTCCATGTCCGCTGTCATCATAAGGTTTTTTCTTCCCATTGACAAAGTCATGAAAGGCAATCAATCTATTATCAAAATCAGGATGGGTGGCAATTCCCGTATCCAGCATGGCTATGGTAATGCCACGGTTTCCGCAGGATCTTACCACCTCATCACTGCATCCAATCTGTTTTCTGACCCGAAGCATAAAAAAGACTCCCGGTTTTTTAATTATCATATGCCGGGAGTCTTCTTCCTGTTATTCAATTTTCTTTTTCCACTCAGGAGAAATTTTCCTTCCATAGAAATATAATGCAATAGATGCTGCCAAAAGTCCTATGGCTAAAAACCACTTTGGATGAATCGGATCACCCGTATCCGGTGTATCATCCTTTCTTCCCGAAAGGCTGATCACTGCCTTTCCGTCACTGACTACACCCTGTCCGTTGTAACCGGAATATCTGTAAATTCCATAAGGAGAAAAGTGTCTGGTCTTAAACTGGATATAATCTCCATCTTCCAAATTAACAATCTGATATTCAACTGCCTCTAATTGTCCGTCCCCATCTAAGGTTACAAGATGGAAGCTATCTGTACTTAAACCTGCAGGTTTAGGTATCTGTACGGTAATGTACTGCTTGCCAAGTCTGGTAATAGGTATCTGCCCTGTATGATCATAGAGAGAAATATCATAAGCCAAAAGTTCTGAGGGCTGCCTGCCCCCGTATAATTCACTATAAGCAGCGGCAATCTTTTCCAAAGATGTATCTGAATCAGAAATCCTCAGCACATAACTGCCGTCATTGCCGGGCATAGTTGCCATGGCATTTTCCCCATTACTCATAATGGAATTACTGTCTATCTGCACTAAAACTCCCGATCCGGCAATTTGTGATGCCCCTTCTGACAGATCGGCAAGCATGCTGCCTGATTCATTAGATACTACTCCATGGAATCCCATGCTTCCTGCTGCAAGAACCGTTCCTTCCAGTTCATTTACCTGATTTGGCACAATTGCTATTTTACATTTATCAAAAGCATAAGTCCTGCTTTCCAAATTAGAAAGCCGCCCTGAACGTTCTCCCATAGTAAGAGCCGGAAGTCGACTGCCTTCAAATATTACCGTATCGGTTCCTCCCGGGCAGTCATAAGCCCCAAGACCTATTTCTTCCACACTTTGCGAAATTACGATCTGAGACAAGGGACAGTTCTGAAATGCTCTGTCACCAATCTTTTTAAGCTGTCTGCCGCCATTTACCGTTTTCAGATTCCGGCAGCCGCTAAAAGCGCCTTCTCCGATAACAGTAACGGAATCCGGAATATTTACTGCTGTTATTCCCATGTGTCCTGAAAAAGCTTCTGCTCCGATCTGTTTTACATGATCAGGAATGTTTACCACGCTGTCCGTACCGGAATAAGCGATCAGAATCCCATCTCCCACTATAACATAGGGACTCCCTCCATTCTGCATCCCACTCATCCATGGCGTTCTGGCAAATGCATTAGCCCCAATCTCTTTTACACTGGAAGGAATCGTCACATCGGTCAGATTATCACAATGGTAAAATGCTCCATAACCGATTTTTTCCACTCCTTCCGGAATTACAATAGCTCCAATGGATGACCTTGCAAAAGCAAAATCGCCAATCTCCGTAATTCCATCTTCTATTGTATATTCTGTAATTGTATGATCCTGATAATATGCCTGAGAGGCAATTTTATTCCCTACTACCGTATATTTGGGAAAATCCCTGCCCTTTTGCGCATTATCAAAAATCACATTATTTTCCGGAACTTCTGCATCATTGATAGCTGTTTCTAAATCAATCTTTCCCTGGTTTCCACTGCCTGCAGATATATCTCCCCGGCTGTTATCAATAAACACTACTGCGCGTCCTGCTACAATGCTGGATTCTCCAAGAAGCCTGCCGTTAGAAGAACTGCCTGTGATAGTAGTAGGCGCCTCCGGAGGCTCTGCCGGCTCTTCACCTGATGCTGCCGTTTCATTGGCCGGCTGTTCTTCTACGTTTGGTATATTCTCTATCACTTCATCAACCGTAACAATCTGAGAATCCTGTACCTCCTCATATTCTATACGCTCTGCCAGGGAATCTTTAAACGCTGCTGCAAATTCTGCACTATACGTACCCGGCGTTGCTGCAAATTCTGCTCTGATACATCCGTCAAAAGCTGTATCATGAATATAGTTCATAGAATCCGGCAGCGTTACTTCATGCAGATTGACACAATCCTCAAAGGCCTTGGCTTCAATACTTCTGACGGGAAGAGGGATTTCTACATTTTTCAGATTCATACAATTGGAAAATGCATAAGCAGGTATACTGCTCAGTTTGCTGTCTAATACCACATGCTCCAAATAAGGATTTCCCCAAAATGCATACGCATTGATTTCTTCCACTGTATCAGGCAGAGTCAATGAAGCTCTTTCATAACCCGGCATCATCGCATACAGGACTTTTTTCTCATCATCATAGAGAATGCCGTTACCATAATACAAATAAGGATTTTCCTCAGATACTGACAGGGAAGAAAGCTGCAAACAGCCTGCAAAAACACCATTCCCAAGGATTCTTAACCCGGTTCCGATGGTAACATTTCTAAGAGATTTATTATTACTGAAGGCTGCTGTTGCAAGTTCCGTTACAGAATCTCCTATTTTAACGGTACGCAGATAATCACAATCTGCAAAGGCACGATAGCCTACTTTTTCCACATTGCTGCCTATGGTGACTTTAATTAGATTATCATTGCCTGCAAAAGCTTCTTCTCCGATTTCTTTTACATTATCGGGAATAGACACGACTTCCGCCGTGCCTGTATACTTCAGTAATTTACTTCCTTCCATTTGAAAATCAGATGTAGAAGCCACCGCTTCTACATCTGATACAGGAATCTGCGTGACTGCCAGTGCTATTGCAAACAATAATGCACTCAGAAATTTGGCTGCTCTTTTCTTCATAGGGCTCTCCTATGCTGTTTTGGTATTAACCGGCAGTTTCTCCTTCTTAAAGAACAGAATCAGGGAAACACATGCCAGACCGATTGCCAAAAACCATTTTGGATGAATGGGATCTCCCGTTTTGGGTGTCACATCAATTGTTCCTTCACTTAAATTAGCTGTATCTACATAAAGGACATACGGTGAGAAGTGGGTAGCTGTAAAGTTAATACACGGCACTCCATCCACCGTAGTAAACCTTGCGTTTAAGTCCTCTAAAGCTCCATTCACAACTGCCGCTGCTCTGTTATTTCCGGCATACTGTACCATGTCATCAGGCAGTGGAAGGGTAATATTTACAGAAATACCTGATGTATCCGCAATTTTAGTACGTCCTGTAGAATCATACAGACTAATGTCCATAGGGAAATACTTGATTCTGCTTAAATCGCCGTATCTTGCCTGCAGCGCTGCTACTGCTGCATCTGTTGCGGCCTGCTGCTCCGTTACCTTTACAATGAAATTGTCCGTTGCACCGCTTACTGTTGCTCCTGCCAGGCCTGTATTGGAAAAACCGGGTCTGGTCACTTCCACTGTAGTACCGTTATTTACGCCTGAAGGTGTACTGCCTCCTCCCGAAGCGCCATTATTAGCTGAGGAACTGCTGTTTCCTGTCTTATAGGTGGCCGTAATGGCTACATTAGCTGCCGGCATAGTAAATGTAGTAGAGGATGCATTGGGATTTGCAAATCCCACTCCGGCAGTGGAAGTAGTCCACTTATCGAAGCTCTGCCCTTCTCCCATAAAATATGCATTGAGAGCTACGATTTCACCTGCTGCATAGCTTCCGCTTCCGCTTCCGCCTGAAACAGATACCGTATATTTCGTAACAGAAGGTGATTCTGACGGTGCTGCGCTGGGTGATACGGAAGGTGACGGGCTGCCGTTGCTGCCATTATTACCGTTGCTGCCGCCACTTCCATTTCCGCTATTTCCTCCTGAACTGTTATTTGAGGCAGGAAGATAGTTTGCAGTCACTGTTCTGTTTTCCGTTACATTTAATAAATGATCTACCGGTATCCAGCCTGTAAAGGTATAGCCTGGCCTTACAGGCGATTCCGGCCTTATGGCATCCTCGCCGTCATTTACATACTGGGTATATAAAAGCTTTCCGTCATAGTCATAAAATTGAACGGTATGCCTGCTGGTATCACTGGAATTGTCTACGTAAATCGCAGTAATGATCCTGTCTTCCGTAACATTGTTCCAATCCTGTGACCATCTGTCAAAGGTATATCCTTCTCGGGTAGGCTGAGTTGGAGGAACTGCACTTCTTCCCTCTTCTACATACTGAATCTCTCCTAAAAGCTTAGAATCCCAATCCAGGAATCTAACCTCATAGATGTTAGAACCAAATACCGGATATACATCAGTATCTTTGGAAATATTCGTATAATTAGTCCATCTGCTGAACTGATAACCGTCATGTAAAGGCGCCGGGGATGGCGGCACTGCATCACTTCCGTCCCTTACTTTCATTTCCGCAAATTTAACCTGGGTAGTGGTATCGGGATAATAAGGATAATCCCAGAAAATAACTGTGTGCTCTAAGTAAACCTTGCCATATTCCGGATTGATATACCAGTTTTCATTTTCTTTTGCATACCGGTCTGCTGTAGTTCCTTCAATACATTCAAATATGATGATCTGCTGATCATCCGGATGCTTAAAGGCATCTCTTGCAATATAAGCCTGGTTGCCCGGAATGGTAAGTACCCTGATATTACTGTCTGCAAAGGATTCCGCTTCAATATTCTTAACCGTATCCGGCAGAACAACTGTATTAAGATCGTCTGTCTCTTTAAAACATCCCTCCGGAATGGTATCTACCGTAGTGAAAGACAAATCTACTTTACCGATCTCATCGCAGTCTGCAAAAGCCTCCTCCTTAATAGAGGTGATTCCTGTAAATTCATCCGGTCCCACGGTATAAGAACCTATCGCTTTGCCACGACCTTCCAGACACTCTACAATCTCTGTTCCGCTTCCGGTATTCCTATATATAATACCATTTCCATAAGAAAAATCGGTATCCAGACATTTGACATTTGTTAACTTATCACATCCTCTGAAAGGACGCTTTCCGGTATCTGTCAGATTGGTTCCCAAAGTTACGGACTGCAGCGCTTTACAATCGTCAAAAGCATAGTCATCAATATATTTACTACCGATAATGTCTGCAGAATTTAACTTGGTACAGTCCTTAAAAGTATAGGGTTCAATGGTGTCTACACCATTGATCAAAACAGACTGTATGTAGGTATCAGGATTGATCGGACTTCCGTCTTCATCCAGAACCTGCTTGGGTTCCCCATCTTCATCATAAGTCTGACCTGAGAACAGTCCCGGTTTAATACTGTCTACACTGCTGGGAATTGCTACATTCAATGCAGAAGTTACAATTCTCATTTCCTCTTCTGTAGGCTGTGTTAAACCTGTTTTATCTGCTGCTTCATAATATCTTGTAGCATTTAAGACTTTTTCCAAATATTCCTGCTTATTGGCGCTTGTGACATAGGGAAGAGATTCTACCCAAGCTTCCGCTTTTGTTGCATTATTGATCATTTCATATCTGGGATAACCTACCAGCTGCGCTTCCCCTGTATTTTCAATAGGATCATATTTATATTGTACTTCCAGGTTAGTAGGCCAGCCGCTATGACAGGTGATCCAGATTTTCTCCTGATTAGTGTTATTGATATTGCTGATACCGTTCATAGCATATTTAAAGGGCACTGTATCTGCACCGGCATCATTCATCATAGCCCCTACAAAGTAAAGTTCCGGTTTTTTGGCTTTATTGGCAGGATACAGTTCATCTACATGTTCGCAATCCGCCTCCTGTGTTTTAAAAGCATTGGTTCCTATGTTAGTTATGGTAGATGCATCTGTAAATATCACCGTCTCAAGATTATGGCATCCCTTAAAAGCATTGGCGCCAATAGAGGTAACGGAGGCAGGAATAGTTACCTTGACCAGATCACAGTTATCATTAAAGCTTCCTTCTCCAATGGAGGAAATCCCATAAGGTCCGATTTGGGCAGGAATGGTAACATTGTCCGGCTTGCTTCCCTGCTCAATAACAAAGTTGACCAGTTCGTTACGGTTATTTACCTGATACAAGACATTTGCCGATGTTCCATCCGGTTTGGATGCACCATCCTTAACAGCATCATGCTCATGCATCATTTTTTCATATAATTCCTGATTCAGATATTTAAAGGCAATGGACTGTTCCTTGGCTGTATTATGAATTTCAGACACATTAGGTCCTTCAAAATAAAAGGTGGAAGGCACTGTGTTAACGAAATCTTCCCAAGTCATACTGCATACAGGATATTGAATTCCTGCACCGTTTGTTCCACCATCATGGAATTTGCCAATGTTGACTTTACTGTTGGGAATCTTAATACGCTGCAAGGAAGTGCAGCCTTCAAACATATCGATATCCACATCCGTTTCCTCATAAACAGGAGGAAAATCAACTGCAATCAATGATGAACAGCCTTTAAACACGTGATACCCCAGTTCACGTAAGAATACTTCACTGTCGCCGCCGCCGTTAAAATCAACTGTCTGCAGTGCCGTGCACCCTTCAAAACAGTTATCACCAATGGCCTGAACACCTATCGGTACGGAAAAGCTGGTAAGTTTACGACAGTAATAAAAAGCGTCTTTACCGATTGCCGTAAGATTAGCATTAGATGCAATATTGAAGTTTTCTAAGTTTCTGCAGTTGGCAAATGCACCGTTTCCTATGGTATCTACAGCATTAGCTTTAGACAGGTCAATGCTGCTTAAGGTACCGCAGCTGTAAAAGGCATAATCGCTGATACCTTTGATATTGTTGCCAATGATCAAATTAGTAATATTATTCTGATTTGCAAAGATACCCTGATCCGGCTCGGTGATCTCCGGTCCCAGCACCCATTTATTTTCCTGCTCAATAACTGTTTCTGACCCTATATAAGCTACTTCCGCTTCAATCTTCCAGTGCTGGTCATCATCTCTTGCCTGCCTGATAACAAGATTTCCGTCTTTATCCTTATATAAACTGCCATCGTCATTTACTCTGGCATAGTATAGATCCTGATCCTTTATATCCTTCCAGTTATCTATCTGTTCATGGTAACAGGGATTATACTGGTCTTCCGTAATGGGATCTACATCATAGAAAACATAGTGGGTTTCAGGATCACCGGGTTCCGGATTTTTTACCGGTTCCTCATTACGGTACTTAATGGTGCCATCATCATTCCGCCAAATTTGATCTGAGTTGATTTTCTTAAGCTCTTCCTGTCCGGTTTCGTCACTCCATTCGTATAGATTACGGACTGTATATAAAAGCCTACCCTGTTCATCCTTTTTATGAACCTGAGTTACATAATGAAGAAATTCATTTTGCTTACTTACCAGGCAGTAGCCGCTGGCAGTAACATTATCCGTATACTTTCTGTAGGCTTCCAGTGTTTCCGGAATGGTTAAGGTACTGTCACGAAGCAGTCCCGGATTGTAACCTAAAATAACGGCAACTTTATTGTTATCCGTCTTAGTAGGACGCATATAAACAAACTGATATTTACCATCTCCTGAAGAATAAATGATCTGTTCCTCCGGAGAATCATCTCTCTCACATGCATGGGGAATCTTACTTGTATAAGGTGAAGTCGCCTTTTTAAAGACAGATGTGGATCCGGCTGCTTTTTGTTTAGAATCCAGTACGGCAACCTTCATCTTGAAATTTGCCCCGCTGTTATCTGTAGGATTTGCGCTGATATCCTGTACCGGAACCGCCGCAACAGTTATCGCCGTAACCATAAGCAATGCGCCTACTGTTTTCCTGATCTGTCTTCTCAACCTTCTGTTTTTCTTTTTCGCAACGCTTTTTGCCATGATATTACTCCTTTTCAGTTACCTGATTCTCTTTGCCACTACCACAAACCTGCCGTCTGTCTGTGAATAATCACAGGTTGACAATGTCAACAGACTGTCTCCAAAGCTGGCTGTCACACCTGTATCATACAGGCTCATAGCGGCCATTTCTCTCATATAAGAATTGAATTCCTCTTCTGAATTTGCATCAATAAACTGATAGTATTTAAAAACAATGTCATTTTCACTATATACCTGGGAACGGAATACATACATCACCTGATAAGTTGCCTCTTCATAAATACTGTCAAACTGAATGACCGCATGTTCTTTTCCATAAGATTCCTTGGCATACTTCTGCAGATTTCCGAACATGTTTCCGGACTTCATATGATGTCCGTAAATGATCAGATTGGTAGATGCCGGGTATATACTGCAATTGTAATCTAAAAAAAGACTTCCGTTTTTATCATATTCCTGATTGAAATTATGATCCAGATAATACTCATTATTACTGGTCTGCATAACAGGGTAATCTATATTTGTATCGGCAATTTTAAGCCATCCGATTAGCTTTTTATTTTTTTCATATAAAGTTTTGTACTCATCCAGCACGTCCGGAAGCTGAATTCCCGTTTTATGTATTTCAAATTCATTTTTAGGCTGTGTATTTGAAAGCGCTTCACTGCCCTTTAAAGCAGCCAGCTCATCATAATCCATACTGGTTCTCGCACTGAAAAAATAGTAAACAAAAAAATAACCAAAACAAAGCACTGCAACAAAGGACGCCAGTGCTACTATCCATTTTCTTCTTCTCTCCCGCTTTTTAAGCTCATTCAGGATCTGCCTTTGCATATCCTTATCATAGTCTGACAGCTTTATTGGTTTATCTGTCTCTTTTTTCGTCCTGTTTTCCGCTTTTCTTTTTTCAGTTTTTTTCTTCTGTTTTTTGCCGGTATGTTCAAAAGAAGCTGCATTCTGGGCAGTAATACCTTTTTTCTTCAGATTTTCTACCTGCTCATATATTCCATCATCAAAATCCGTGCCTACTACCGTCTCAAATCTGTAAGCACCGCTCTTTAATTCATTATATAAATCATATATCTGTTTTGGATTATCAAAATTCGTTTCTGCCTTGATCCGTTCAATTTTTCTTTGGTCACGCAGAGCAGCTTCATAGTCTGACCGGGTTCGGAAACGTCTGCCGGCTACTGTCAGTTCCTCTGCCGTCATGGTTCATTTCTCCTTTTAGACATATATAGTTTATTTTACTATATATCGAAATTAATTCAAGTCTTTATCTACATATTGTGCAAAAAATTTTCTTAAAAATATTTTGATTTACGGAAACACATACAAGCCATAATTCATATGATAAACCATAAACAAAACCTTTTGGAGGCAATACAATGAGTGATTTAACAGCTACAGGATGTGGATGCGGTTCTTCTTCTACACTTTCCAACAACGGATGTGGATGTAATTCCATCATTTGGATTATTATTTTACTTTCTCTCTGCGGCGGATGCGGAAACAACGGTAGTTTCTTAAGTAATTCCGATAACGGCTGCGGATGTGACAACATCCTCATCATCCTGTTACTTCTTTTCTGCTGTGGAGGCAACGGCTCATGCGGCTGCTAAACAGCAACTGATTCTTTTCATCATGTCTGAAAGGTAGGCTCCGCAGGGAGCCTACTTTTCTGCATACCTGTTAAGAAAAAATCATACACTATATCAGAAGACAGGAAGCAGGAATATCCATGGACTCAAATGAGCAGAACAAAGTAATTGCATTTGACACGCTATTCAGTACAAACCATATAGCAATGCTGAAAATCATGCTGCCCTATATGGACAATCAGTCACAGAAATCTCTTGCTGTATATATTAAATTCCTGGAATTGAACTACACCATTGATTTTTACAAAAATCACCCTTATTCTGTCTGCGGCTGTCTGGAAAAAGAAGCTTCTCCCGATATGTTTAAATTGTGCAGCGAACTGCTTCCCTTCTGCACAGAGGAAGAACGCAGACAGATAGAACAGATCAAAAATCTGCTGCAAAGCATGAAAATGTACCAGGAAATTTCAAAAACCATGGAAATGATGAAAGATTTTATGCCGGATATGGGGAATTTCAGTGATTTATTCACACAAGACTCAGCTTCCGGAACAGAATCAGGACCCGATATCATGAATATTTTAATGAACATGCTCTCTCCTGAGCAAAAAGAAATGTTTCAACTATTTGGAGGTAATCATCATGACGAATGAATGGATGAAAGATGAATCCTTAAAAGATATTGACCCGTATAAACTGGAATTTCTGCAGGCCCTTGTTTTTGAAAGCAGTTCTCTCCGTAAAGAGCAGCTTCTTCCTTTTTTCATGGCCGTTGCCAAACGCGGAAAGGAAAAAAATATTTCTTTCTCCAATGAAGAAATCAATGCTATTGTCACAGTACTTAAAAAGCATGCCACACCTGATGAACTTGCGAAGATGGATAAGGTACTTGCTATGCGGGCAACTTCCTGAGCATATTATGAGAGGGTCACATTACCGTGACCCTCTCCTCTGTCTATTTCTGAACAATATTTACAATCCGTCCGGGAACATAGATCTCCTTTACAATGGTTCCTGTGAGTTTGTCCGCCAGTTCCTTCTTGGCTTTAGCAATGACAGCTTCTTTTTCTTCTGATTTGTCAATATTCATGACAGCTCTGGTCTTACCATTAATTTGAAGAGCAATTTCCACTGTTGCTTCCTGAGTCTTGGCTTCGTCAAATTCCGGCCAGAGAACCTGGTACAATCTGCCCTGATATCTCATTTTCTGCCATATCTCTTCCGTAATATGAGGCGCTACAGGATTAAGCAGCGTAAGCAGTGTCTTAAACTCTCCTGCAGTAACTGCATTCTTCTTATAGAAATCATTGATCAATGCCATCATGGCAGCAATTGCCGTATTATATTTCAGATTTTCAAAATCATTGCTTACTTTTTTGATGGTTTGATGGATTTTCACTTCCATATCAGAAGAATAACCGTCTTCATCCGTAACAATGTCCTGCAACTTCCATACTCTGTCTAAGAACCTTCTACAGCCCTTCACTCCGTCTTCTGACCATGCAGCGCTTAAGTCAA
Source organism: uncultured Lachnospiraceae bacterium (assembly GCA_964614185.1). Classification (GTDB taxonomy): domain Bacteria; phylum Bacillota; class Clostridia; order Lachnospirales; family Lachnospiraceae; genus Suilimivivens. The sequence goes on along the minus strand of CAZTKJ010000016.1, from coordinate 28,002 downwards.
AGGCCCCAATAAACATTTCATAAGTACGGAGCGTATCAGCACCATAATCTCTGACGATATCATCAGGATTTACAACATTTCCCCGGGACTTACTCATCTTCTCTCCATTAGAGCCAAGGATCATCCCATGGGAAGTCCGTTTCTGATAAGGTTCCGGACAGGGAACAACCTTTTCATCATATAAGAATTTATGCCAGAAACGAGAATACAGCAAATGCAGTGTCGTATGTTCCATACCGCCATTGTACCAGTCAACAGGCATCCAGTAATCAAGGGCTTCCTTGCTTGCCAGTTCCTTATCATTGTCTGGATCTGTATATCTTAAGAAATACCATGAGGAACCTGCCCACTGAGGCATCGTATCTGTCTCTCTCTTTGCCGGTCCTCCACAGCAGGGACAAGTTGTATTTACCCATTCTGTCATGGCCGCAAGCGGCGATTCTCCGTTATCTGTGGGCATATAACTTTCCACATCAGGAAGTTCTAACGGAAGTTCGCTTTCAGGAAGGGCTACATAACCGCACTTCTCACATTTTACAATAGGAATCGGTTCTCCCCAATAACGCTGTCTGGAAAATACCCAGTCACGCAGTTTAAAATTCGTTTTTGCATGGCCAATACCTTTTTCTGTCAGAAATTCCGTAATTTTTTTCTTGGCATCTGCTACAGAAAGACCATTTAAGAATTCAGAGTTCACAAGTGTTCCTGTGGCCACATCAGTGTATACCGCTTCTTCTACATCTACAGGGCTGCCTGCTACCACTTCAATAATAGGCATATTAAACTTCTTGGCAAATTCCCAGTCTCTTTCATCATGGGCAGGCACGGCCATAATGGCACCTGTTCCGTAAGTCATAAGAACATAATCCGAAATCCATACCGGAATTTCTTTCCCATTGACGGGATTAACGGCAGTAATGCCATCCAGCATGACACCGGTCTTATCTTTTGCCAGTTCCGTACGCTCAAAATCAGATTTCTTCGCTGCCATTTCCCTATAAGCTATTACGTCCTCAAAATTTCTTATTTCATCTTTATATTTATCAATCAAAGGGTGCTCCGGACTCATAACCATATAAGTCACTCCGAAGAGAGTATCCGGTCTGGTAGTATAAACCGTAAGCTTATCTTCTTTATCCTTAATGGAAAAATCTACTTCGGCACCAGTAGATTTACCAATCCAATTTTTTTGGGAAACTTTAACTCTCTCTACATAATCAACCGTATCAAGTCCCTGAATCAGTTTGTCGGCATAAGCAGTGATCTTTAACATCCACTGACTTTTCACTTTACGGACAACTTCTGATCCGCATCTTTCACAAACACCATTTACCACTTCTTCATTTGCAAGTCCTACTTTACAGGAAGTACACCAGTTAATAGGCATCTCTGTTTTATAAGCAAGTCCTGCATGGAAAAGTTTTAAGAAAATCCATTGTGTCCACTTATAATATCCCACATCAGTAGTGTTGATTTCCCTTTCCCAGTCAAAAGAATAGCCAAGAGCCTTCAACTGTCCCTTAAAATGCTCTACATTATTTTTGGTGACAATTTTGGGATGGATATGATTATTGATGGCATAATTTTCCGTAGGCAGTCCAAATGCATCAAATCCCATAGGATAAAGAACATTATATCCCTGCATTCTTCTTTTTCTTGCAACAATATCAAGAGCCGTATAAGGCCTTGGATGTCCTACATGAAGTCCCTGTCCTGAAGGATAAGGAAACTCCACCAGCGCATAATACTTGGGTTTCGTATAGTCATCGGAAGTCCTGAATGCTTTTTCATCTTCCCATATTTTCTGCCATTTAGACTCTACTTCTCTGTGATTATATATTTCAGCCATATTCGTCCTCCATTCTTTTCCTTACATTATGGCAATATAAACCAATCCCAATTTTACCTATATTCCCTGTAAATGTCAAGATTCTTACGCAAGTACACAACAAGTTTTAGGTTTTCATGACAATATACATTACGCACCCCTGCGCATATAAAACGGGATGCTGTATACCCCCATATACAGCATCCCCCGCCTTCTTCTAAAAAGAACTTATGTTGTTTTAATCTTCACTACCTTCTGCCACACTAGCTGCTCTGGCTGCCACTTCTTTTTCCTGAACATCAGAGGGCGCCTGCTCATAGCGGGCAAACTCATACTCGTATTCACCTCGTCCGCCTGTCATAGAACGAAGATCCGTACAATATCCAAATAATCCCATCATGGGAACATCTGCTTCAATAACCTGCTTTCCACCTGCTACAGGATTCATACCAAGCACACGTCCGCGGCGTTTATTTAAGTCACCCATAATATCTCCGGTATATGCATCCGGTACGGTAACCTTCACGGAAACAATGGGCTCTAACAGAATAGGACCGGCTTCCATAAAACCTTTTTTAAATGCCTGAACAGCTGCCGTCTTAAATGCCATTTCAGAAGAATCTACCGGATGATAGGAACCATCATAAAGAACTGCCTTAACACCCACTACCGGATAAGCTGCCAACGGTCCCTTTAATACGGAATCCTGAATTCCCTTTTCAACTGCAGGGAAATAGTTTTTGGGAACCGCACCGCCTACAACTTCCTGTGTAAACTCATAAGCCTCTTCCAGATTGCCGGAAGGTTCGAAACGCATCTTTACGTGTCCGTACTGTCCGTGTCCACCTGACTGCTTCTTATACTTATATTCAACATCTGACTTTTTCTTAATTGTTTCACGGAAAGCTACCTTCGGCTGACTCAATTCTATTTCAACCTTATATTCATTGAGAAGCTTGCTGGCAATAACTTCCAAATGCAGATCTCCCATACCATACAAAAGCATCTGCCTGTTTTCCGAATCATTCACATACTTCATCGTCATATCTTCATGAGAAATCTTCTGCAGAGCCTGGGAAATTTTATCTACATCACCTTTGTTTTTAGGCGTATATCTCATATATGTATAGGGTTTTGGCATCTCCCACTGACCATATTTAATGGTAGTTGCTTTGGTGGATAAGCTATTACCGGTACGAGCTGCCGTTAATTTTGCAAGTGCGCCGATATCTCCGGCATGAAGTTCTTTGACTTCAATCGCTTTGCTTCCCTGCATCACATACAACTTACCGATCTTTTCTTCTATGTCCTTATCAACATTGTAAATCAAATCATCCGTTTTCAAAACGCCGGAATTTACCTTGATCAAAGAATACTTACCAATGAAAGGATCTACAATCGTCTTCCATACATATGCTGATTTAGCTTTGGAGAAATCATAATCCGCCTGGAAAATATCATTTGTTTTCATATTGATGCCGGCTACTACTCTGTTCTCCGGGCTGGGGAAGTACTTGATTATATCATCAAGCAGTGTATACATACCCTGGCACAGTAAGTTAGATCCCATAGTCATAGGAACAATGCTTCCATCGCATACGCTGATACGAAGTGCTGCTCTGATTTCCGCTTCTGAAAATGTCTCTCCGCTAAAATACCGATCCATCATTTCTTCACTGGTTTCTGCAACAGATTCCATCAAAGTGTCGCGGCACATCTGCAAATTCGCCTTATTGTATTCAGGAACCTCACATTCCGTCACTTCCTTACCCTGCCATCTGTTACCGGTTTCCGTAATGACGTTAACATAACCTACAAATTTTTCATTTTCACGGATAGGCAGATGGAAAGGAGCCATCTTCTTGCCGAACATATCTGTCATATCTTCTACCACTTGTCGGAACGATGCATTGTCAACATCCATGTTGCTGACATAAATCATTCGCGGCAGCTTATACTTTTCACACAAATCCCATGCTCTCTGGGTTCCTACTTCTACGCCTGCTTTGCCGTTCACTACAATAATTGCAGCTCCTGCTGCACTGATCGCTTCTTCAACCTCTCCTGCGAAATCAAAAAAGCCGGGAGAGTCAATTACATTGATCTTATAGCCTGCCCACTCAATAGGAACAATAGAAGAACTGATTGAAATTTTACGTTTCTGCTCTTCCTTGCCGAAATCACTGACTGTATTGCCATCATCAACCTTACCAAGGCGCGATGTAATACCGGACAAATATGCCATAGCTTCCACCAGACTGGTCTTTCCTGCACCGCCATGTCCCAGTAATACGACATTTCTAATCTTGTCGGTTGTGTAAATATTCATATAGAGTTCCTCCGTTTTATATGTTTTTGGGCACTTTGCTGTGTTTTTCAGCAACTTTATTTCCTTACCGGAAATCCCACAAGTACATTTTACTAAAACATTCTGATTATTACAAGTATAATCGTGCAATTTACACATAAATTTATTTCACTTCTTTTATTGAATTTCATACTGTGAAATGTTATTATTTTAAAGAGTTTAAGAACAGGAAAGGACATTGTTATCATGAGAAAAAATTTAACCTGCGGATTTATCGGTCTTGGCCTGATCGGCGGCTCTATTGCAAAAGCGCTTCGCAAATTCCATCCCTCCTGCCATCTGATCGGCTATGATGCGCAAAGCAAAAACACGGCGCTGGCCCTTCAGGAAGGGGTGTTAGATATGGCTCTTCCTGAAATCAATGAAGGTTTCGGATGCTGCGATTATATTTTTTTATGTGCACCGGTTTCTTTTAATAATGAAAATCTCTTAAAATTAAAACCATTCCTGTCTCCCCATTGTCTATTGACAGACGCAGGCAGTGTGAAATCGGATATCCACAGACATATTGATGCGTTGGGTCTGAGTGCCCAGTTTATCGGCGGTCATCCTATGGCCGGCAGCGAGCGCACCGGATATATCAATTCTAAAGCAATTCTTCTGGAAAATGCTTATTATATTCTTACTCCTACTAAGGAAGTGCCTGATGATAAGGTTTCGCAGTACTTTGAACTGGCTTCATCTCTTGGCGCCATCCCATTAGTCCTGCCATATGAACAGCACGACTATGTAACAGCTGCTATCAGCCATCTTCCCCATGTCATTGCAGCCTCTTTAGTCAATCTCATTAAGGAGTCGGATTCAGATGACGGCATTATGAAAATGATTGCTGCCGGGGGATTTAAAGATATTACGAGAATTGCCTCTTCTTCCCCTTCCATGTGGCAGCAAATATGTCTGACTAATACGGAAAATATTGCTTCTCTGCTTGATGATTATATTGCCTCGCTTCAACATATCAGAAGTATCATCAAAACACAGGAAGAAGCTTCCCTATATCATTTTTTTGATGATGCCAGACATTATCGGGATTCCTTCATTGGCACAGCCAGTGGTCCCATTAAAAAATCCTATACTGTCAATATTGAAATTGCTGATGAACCGGGAGCTCTGGCCTCCATAGCCACGATCCTCGCATTAAATCATATCAGCATCAAGAATATCGGCATTGTACATAACAGAGAACTACAGGATGGCGTTCTTCAGATAGAATTTTATGAAGAGGAAAGTATTTATGCCGCCCGCAAAATACTAGAACCAAAGGGCTATCTCATACATCCCAACTTTTAGGAGGTTTGCATCATCATGGCAAAAGAAAAGAAAATGAAACAAAAAAAAGAAACAATTAAAAATATGAAATCTGATGTCCGCTTTTCCATCAGAACTAAATTATCCCTTGTAATTGCAGCATCTATTTTGGTGGCAGTTCTTGTCAATTACTTCTATCTGACTGATATTTCAAGAAAAACTCTTATTTCCTATACAAATGATTCACTTTGTGAAATTGCCGAAGCTCAAAACAGCTATATTGAACAGTCCATTGAAAAGTACAATTCAACTCTCACTTACCTAAATGGTTCTGAAAACTTTAATTCTTTTAATGTAAATAAAGGCGCCAAATGCAACAAAGAAGTCCATGCGGCATTTGATAAATATTTAAAACAGAATCCTACTCATGACAGAATTGGTTTTGTAGCTGCTGAAACCATGACTTTGCTTGGCAGTTCCGATCCTTCCAAAGAAGACACCGATTATTCGGATTCTGAATTTGTCCGAACGATTCTTGACACTCATGCTCCTGCCCAAAGTGATGTCTTTATTGATGACGTTACAGGCGAAGCCATGATCTCTATCGGTATGCCGGAAGAAACCCATTTCTCTGAAGAGGAGCTGTCCGGTGTTTTGTTTACAGACATCAAAGTCTCTCTTCTTTCCGATACATTGTCCAAAATCAAGATTTTCGGTTCTGATTCCAGCTATGCCTGTTTAACGGACAGCAAGGGACTTTACATATATCATCCCGATGCTTCCAAGATAGGCACTCCTTCTGATTCTCCGTTAATTAAAGAAGTAGTTGCAAAAATCTCTGCTTCCGAAATTCCTGAAACCACTGTAACAGAAGAAGATTCCCAATTTGTTGCCTATAAAGTTTCCGGCATGAACCACTGGATTCTCGAAATTGTAGTGGATAAAGATGTGGTTCTTGCCTCCATCGATGAAATGAGGGGAAGTTCCGTAAAGATCAGTACTATTTTGATCCTTGTAATGACAATAGCCGCTTTTGTATTTACTGCAAGCATCACTAAGCCCCTTAAGGTCATCACTCATATTATCAACAATACCGCTAATCTTGATATTTCACATGACACTTCTTATCACTATTTATTAAAAAGAAAAGATGAAACAGGATCCATGAGCCGGGCCCTGCAGCGAATGCGTCAGGCATTCAGTGCAATGATGAAAGATGTGGCCACTTCTTCAGATTCCATCAGCCACACCTCCTTAAAGCTGCATGAAATCGCGAATACTGTTGCAGACAATGCGGAGCACTCCGCTTCCACTGCCAAACAGCTGTCTGCCGGCATGGAAGAAACTGCTGCTAACACCGGCGCTATCAGCAGCAATATTCAGGATATGGGACTCAATACAGCTGCCATTAACGAAAAAGCTTCTGAAGGCGTTACTCTGTCTGAAGAAATCATGAAACATGCAGAATCTCTCCGTCAAAGCACTTTGCAGGCATCCGAACGCACCAGAGGGTTATATGCAGAAGTAAAGGAAAGCAGTGAAAACGCCATTGCTCATTCCAGAGCCGTATCTAAGATCAATGAACTGGCAGATACGATCATGGAAATTACCGATCAGACCATGCTCCTGTCTCTTAATGCTTCCATTGAAGCTGCCAGAGCAGGGGAAGCAGGAAGAGGTTTTTCAGTAGTAGCTGGTGAAATCGGCAAACTTGCAGAGCAGTCTTCTCAAACAGTCCTTGGCATTAACAAGATCGTGGAAGAAGTAAATGCAGCTGTCTATCAAATGGAGGAAAGCATAAAAGCAGCCCTTAATTTTCTGGATACTAAGGTACTTCCCGATTACCAGAGTTTTATCGGAGTCAGTGACCAGTATTCCAAGGATGCTGATTTTATCCATCAGACCATGACTGAGATCGATCTTTCCATTGACGAACTGGATAATGCCATGAAGAAAATGTCAGCTTCCATAAACATGATCAACACTACTGTTTCTGAAACATCTTCCGGGGCTGCTTCTGTAGCGGAAAACAGTTCCCAAAATGTAAGTCTTACAGCCAATACTTACCAGATTGTGGAAGATACTATGAAGCACGCCGATGCCTTAAAGGAGATCGTCAACAAATTCACTCTTTAACTCCGTAATTTAAGAAGCGCAAGCTCCGTAGCTTGCGCTTTTTTATATAACATATAATTTCTTAAAAAATCAACTGACTGTCCCAGACGGCAGTACCGGTGCCCTGGAACATTTCAGAAAGCCTTTCATTGACCTGTTCCTTTGTCACACCCTTTTTCATAATAATCTGTAAAAATCCTCCGCCTCCTGCGCCGGCAATAAATTTTCCGTCAATAAGATCCTCAATGACCATAAATATCTGTTCAATACAAAGATTGGAAGCTCCCTCATCCAGCTGCAGTGATAGTTTCCAATGTTCATTAAACAAATGGGCAAGTTCATCAATATCTCCCTTTTCAAGAGCCCCTCGCATCTTCTTTGCAGTTATTTTCATAGCAGAAAGCGCTTCTACCGACTCCTTTCTTCCGCCGATATAATTTCCCACCACATCCCTTAGAAGATTTCTGGCAAGCCTTCTTTGCCCTGTATAGACAATAGCAAATCTCTCGTTTAATTCTTCTCTTGCCTCCGGCGGTATCACGATTCTGTCAAGATGCAGAATCTGCCTGATGCCCGGCTTACTGGTAATCATTTTAACGCCGTCTGTCATGCCCCCTGCCTGATCCTGCCAGCCTCCTCCTGTACTCATAATCTGTTCCATGCATAATACAATATCAAACAATGCATTTTCCGTTACACTACACCCCACAAAAGCAAGAAGTGCTTTGGCACAGGCCCCTGCTAAAATGCTGCTGGTACCAAGACCAGAACCTTTAGGCACGCCTTCTACCTTTGTGGATAAATAGATTCCTCCTCCAAGACCGGCAAGACAGGATTGCAGATCCGGTTCTTCTTCCGCTTTTTCATACGGCAGGATCCCACATGCAAGAAGGGCCGCTTTATGCAGTGCAAAATGATCATAAGGATTCATACAGTCTCTGATATCTTCCAGATTGTATATGGTAGTTTCAACCTTTAAATCTGCACATTCAAACCGGATTTCCAATTCTGTCAGTTTTTTTACCGTTACCTGTACCGGAAAAATATGGTTCAGCTTGATAGCAGCATTTAATACCATACCGCCCTGCTCATTACAATAAGGAGGTGTATCTGTCCATCCTCCTCCCCAGTTCACCCTGAGAGGAAGTTCTATAGAAACCTCATTTTCTGCAATTCTAAACTCTGATTCTTTTTTTCTGCTCTTTAGCGCACTTTCCAATACCTGAGAGCGAATGGTTTCAAAGCACTTGTTTTCCATACCAAGGGCATAATAAATCCGCATGGCCGTTTTATAATCACTCTTGTTTGCTATCTTTATAAGTTCGCTGCGGGTTTCTTCGGATATGCCGGAACCTAAGATTTCAAGAGCCTCTTTATAATAGACACCTTCCGTAAGTCTTTTTACAAACAGTTTCGTACGTATCGTATTTTGCAGTCTTGTTTTAAAAGGCAGCGTTGCGCTGATGTCTGCCTGGTTAAAACTGTCAAACAGACTGGTTCTTTCTGATGCCAGCCAGCTTTTCACCTCTTCCTTATCAGCTTCTCCTTCCGCCATTTTAACAAGGAACAATGATCGTTCCACTGCGCTTTGCATGGTATCACAGACAGGATACAGTTTTGCAAGCCATAGGGAATGCTCTTTCCCATCCCATATGTCATGAATATCTGCCTGATAAAAATCAAGTATGTCTTTTAGCCACCCTGAAAGAAAAGGGGTATTCTCCTCATAGGTTCCTTTAGGATTATCTTCCACTCCGTATATTCTGGCTGTAAATCTTCCCTTCTGCTGCACACAGTGAACCACTGTATTTTTAGGTATTGTCACATGGTCTGCTTCTGTTCCTGAAAGAATAGCCCCTTCTTCCATCCTTATGCCGGGGCCTGCATAACTATTTTCCAGATAGCAGCCATTACCTATTTTGCTCTCATCACAAATATAACTGTTATGAGCAGCAAATTTGTCCGTTTCAAGATTGGAGCAGATACAGCTTCTCCAATCAAGAAATTCATAATCTTCAATTTTGTCCGTTACCAGATGAAGCAGTTCCTTCGTTGTTCCAAAATGAATAAACTCTGCCGGTGAAAGACAGATTACTTTCATACTAAAACCGGACAAAGCTTCCCATATAAGCTTTCTGCATTCTTCCAATTCGCTGTTAAAGCTTCCTTCCGGAGTTTGGCTATAAAAATCCTCTAATGTGGCTTTTTGGGCAAGGGGATAAAGAAAATCGCCGTAAAAGCTGATTCTGGCTTTTTCATTTACAAATCTGTCATATTTAAAGGGATCAATTTTTCCATCCGTACTGATGAGAGACATTAATGCATGTAAAAGATCACAGTCAAAAAGAACTGCACCGGTATCTAAATCCACATTACCCTGTTCATTTACCGCCCCTAAATCATAAAGCTGCTTTTCTGATTTTTTATGAAGGAACTGCTCTACCATTCCTTCCTTATCTCTTAAAAATACACCATGTTCTCTCCCGATTTTAACATGCTCTTTAATGGAAACCGCTGCAGCGCCTTTAAACTGGAAATCCAGCTGCAGAGGATTAAATAAAAGAAGTACATCTCCTGATAAGACCATCATCCCGTCTTCAATTCTGTCTGCCACAGCCGACATTGCTATCATAAATTCATCGAACAACGTAGAGGGTTCCTTATTGGGCAGTTGTCTGGGAACAGGGGAAAACAGTTTTCCACAGACACTGTACTGGGGTACTCTCTTACTGTCGCCGCCTGAATGGATGACCAATATCTTCTTTCCGTCAAAGCAATCTTCAATGTTTTCTCCTGCTTCCATAGCCAAATACTTAAGCACATGAAAAGTGGCTCCTCCTGAACCTACTCTCTTTCCCTCCGGGTCAGGCAGAACCACATAGCTGCTGTGAGAAGGGAGCATCCCCTTTTTTTGTCGATGTTCTATTTCAAGCCGGTATGCTGATGCCTGTGCCTCGTTAGAAGCAGTCAGGATGACATAATCCCATCCTCCTCCTTCTTTAACAGCCTTTTCATAATCTTTCCATGCTTCCAGATAGTTTTGTCTTAAAAAAAGATTTTTTATTTTAGTTGCCGAATATGTTTCCATTGTTTTCTGATCCCCATTATGCAAAGTATAACCAGTATTCCTGCAATGCCGCCTGCGGTATCTATAATAACATCCTTGACAGATGCATATCTGCCCGGCACAAAATACTGATGAATCTCATCACATCCTGCTGAAACAATCAGCTGTACTACAACCAGCATAAAAGCTTTGCTTATATGTTCCACCCACATAACAGCAATTCCCATAGATAAGAATCCCACTGTCATATATTCTATAAAATGCGCCAGTTTCCTAATACTTCCTTCTGTTTCCGCTACAGTTTCCAATATCACATCATTATTTCCCTGAAACCCGTTTACCAGCCTGTAATATATTTTAACAAGCCATTTTGTAATTTTCACACTGGCATCAGAAGAAGCTTCCCCATTTTCAGCTGAAAAGGAAAAAATCATCACATAGACCATCACCAGCAAAATCACTAAAACAGCTGTAATCACTTTTTTCTTTTTTAAACTTTTTCCCATCTTTTTCTATCCTAAAAATACCATAAGACTGGCTTATGGTATTTTCGTCCAATAAATCGGTCCGCTAAGCGGACCGATGTTTGGTTTTCATTATTCTTCACTTATTTTCTCTTCTGCTTCTGTATTCAGACAGCTTTCAACAGTATCATAAACTTCAATTCTTGCTGCGTCTATTTCCGGCATGCCAATAAAAATGCCTCCATAACCAAAATCAGTCTCTCTCTTTTCAATACGGACAATTTCCAAAAAAGCATGCAGCACTTCCTGTGTCCAGATTCTTAAATATCCTTCATAGACAGCACCTATTTCAAGAGCCTTATCACAAGTAAAGCCGATTCCTGTTTTGGATACATCCACAATCTCTATCTCTATGGTTTCATTAACCTCTACGCCTCCAAGCCTGTTTACGATCAGCTTAGATGATAACTTTCTTCGATTGCTTCTTCTTCTTTCTTCCATAAAGACCTCCTGTAACTATAACCTGTTTCTATCATATACTAAATAGAATTTTTTGTAAAGCTGTCAGTAAAAAAGCAGGCATCTCCAAAAGAAAAAAATCTGTATTTTTCCTTAACCGCTTCCTCATAAGCCGAAAGCACATGCTCCCTGCCGGCCAATGCACTGACCAACATGACAAGTGTGGATTCCGGCAGATGAAAATTAGTGATCAAACCATCCAGCACTTTAAACCGATATCCCGGATAAATAAAAATGTCGGTGTCCCCACAGGACTCCTTAAGCATACCATTTTCTTCCGCAGCGCTTTCTATAGTTCTGCAGCTTGTGGTTCCAACGCAGATCACCCTGCCCCCGCTTTGCTTTGTATGATTGATTGTCTCTGCTGCCTTTTCAGAAATCTGATAATATTCGGAATGCATATGATGCTCAAGAAGATTCTCTGCTTTCACCGGACGGAAGGTTCCAAGTCCCACATGAAGAGTCACATAAGCCAGTTTCACTCCCTTTGCTTCGATCTTCGATAACAGCTCTTCCGTAAAATGCAGCCCCGCTGTAGGAGCAGCTGCCGAACCGTCATATTTGGCGTATACGGTCTGATAGCGATTCTTATCCTGAAGCTTATGAGTTATGTAAGGGGGCAGCGGCATTTCCCCGAGGCGGTCTAAGACCTCCTCAAAGATCCCTTCGTAAAAGAAACGTACCTGCCGGTTTCCCTCCTCCGTCACTGCCATGATCTCTGCCCGCAGCTCTCCGTCTCCAAACCGTACTTTTGCCCCGGGACGCAGTTTCTTTCCGGGTTTTACAAGAGTTTCCCATATATCGCCTGTCTGGCGCTTCAATAAAAGTATCTCCACCGCTGCGCCAGTATCCTCTTTGACTCCAAGAAGTCTTGCCGGAAGAACTCTGGTGTTATTAAGCACCAGACAATCCCCCGGTCTTAAATAGTCAATAATATTCCGGAAATTATCATGTTTCCATTCTCCGGTATTCTTGTTTACCATCAGAAGCCTGGATGCTGCCCTGTCCTTCAAAGGATCCTGAGCGATCAGCTCCTTTGGCAAATCAAATGCAAAATCCGAAGTTTTAAGCTCTGCCCCGGTCATTACAGGTCTGCTCCCTTTAAGAAAGCCACATATCCCCGTTTTGCCTCATATACATCAGCTTTACTGGTTGCTTCCCAAGGGGCATGCATATTGAGCACCGCAACGCCACTGTCGATTACATTCATTCCATACAATGCTAAAATATAGGCAATAGTTCCACCACCGCCTAAATCCACTCTTCCCAGTTCAGCTGTCTGGAAATTGATCTTGTCTTTTTCAAAGATCTGGCGGATATGCGCCAGATATTCCGCATTGGCATCATTGGAGCCTGATTTCCCTCTTGAACCGGTAAACTTATTAAACACCATGCCGCCGCCAAGATAAGCAACGTTTTTCTTATCAAAGCTTGAGGCATAGGAAGGATCATAAGCACTGCTCACATCAGAAGAAAGCATGCAGGATGATGCTAAAGCTCTCCTTACATTCAGTTCCGAATATTCTCCCATAAGATTCATCACTTCGGCTACCGCATTTTCAAAAAATCGGGATTTCATACCGGTAGCGCCCACACTGCCGATCTCCTCCTTATCCACCAAAAGACAGCATGCTGTCCTGTCAGTATCTTCCACTTCCAGCATAGCTTTCAGGGAAGAAAAGGCACATACCCTGTCATCCTGTCCATAGCCTAAGATCATACTCCTGTCAAGGCCTGCTTCCCTTGCCTTTCCGGCAGGGACTACTTCCAGTTCCGCAGAGAGGAAATCCTCTTCCTCCACCCCATAATTTTTCTTTAATATATCCAGAATGCCCTTTTTCACTGCCTCCTGTGCCTGACTCTTTTCATTTTCGGGAGTTTCTTTTTCACCTTTTGCTTTTTCTTTTCCGATGGTGATGGGACGGTTTCCAATGATGATATCAAGAGCCTCTCCCTCGATCACTTTCGATGCTTTCTTTTCCAACTGTTCACTTGCCAGATGAATCAACAGATCGGATACAAAAAATACCGGATCCTCTTCACTTTCTCCAATACTGATTTCCACTGTGGTTCCGTCTTTTTTTACAATCACACCGTGAAGTGCTAAAGGAATTGCCACCCACTGGTATTTCTTTACTCCGCCATAATAATGGGTATCCAAATAAGCAAAGCCGCCATCTTCATAGAGAGGGTTCTGCTTCACGTCCAGTCTGGGAGAATCAATATGTGCTCCCAAAATGTTCATTCCCTCCGTCATAGGACGTCTTCCAATACGGAACATCACAACCGACTTGTTCATGCATACCGCATAAACTTTGTCCCCCTCTTTCAGAGTCCTGCCCTCTTTCATGACCTTCTGAAGCTCGCTGTATCCCGCTTTTTCCGCCATGTTGACAATTAAATCCACACACTCCCGCTCTGTTTTTCCTTCATCCAGAAAGCTCCGGTATTCATCTGCAAATGCATCTACTTCCTTTAACTGCTTGTTACTATAGATTTCCCAAGTATTTTTCTTTTCCATTCCCAGTCCTCCATTCAACCTTCTATCCACCTGACCATTGCATCAGCTGCGCATCTGCGCACCATAAGCATCACTGAGCAGGTTCACGATCTTTCCGATCACTTCGTCTGTCATTTCATCTGTAACATCCTTTTCGGCGGAGGCAAGCTCAATCTTAAATGCCATACTCTTCTTTGCAAATCCAAGCTTTTCACTTTCAAATATGTCAAACAGATCCACCCTTGAAACTAGCTCATCCGCATGTTCAATTGTCTCAATGATCTGTCCGCATTCTACTTTCTTATCCACCACCATGGAAATATCTCTGCTGGTCTTCGCATACGGAGATTCCGGCACGTAGTTAATCTTTTCCTTAAATTTGGTTTTAAGTACATCATAATTTAACTCTGCAATAAAAATCCTGGTATCCGCCTTCTTATCCTTTGCAATGGCAAGGGAATCAATAATATCATATCTCAACTGGCCAAAAACACCGATCAGTTCTCCATCACAATATACTTCCGCAGTCCTTCCCGGATGAAGATAGGGCACATTTCCCTTTTGATATTTAAAGGTAAGGTCATTATATGCCGCCAAATTTTCCAGTGTCTCTTTCATAGTAAAGAAATCTTCTTCTGTGCCGGAAGTCCCGAGACACAGAGTTTTGATCTCATAAGGAGCTTCTGTCAGCGGTAAATCCTTTGGAAGATAGATATTGGCAAGTTCAAAGAATCTTAAATCGGACTGACCGTTCTTGATGTTATTCTCAAGCGCCTTTACCATGGCGGGGGCCATAAAAGTTCTCATAATGCTGAGATTCTCCGTGATGGGATTCAAAATCTCAACAGCTTTCCTTTCCTTTGCCTCCTCCGGAATCAGGAATTGATCAAATTCTCCTTTTGCCGTCATGGCAATGGTCTGAATTTCAAAATATCCCTGAGTACACAGAAAATTCTTTATTGCCAGTTCCTTGCTCTGTTCCCCGCTTAATCCGCCATTGGTAACAAGGGCTTCGCCAAGGAACGTAGGAACCACCTTATCGTAACCATACTCTCTGATCACTTCCTCCGCAATATCCTGATCATTCTCAATATCCTCACGGTAGCGGGGAACGGCTAAAGTAAGGATTCCATCCTGTAGTTCCACTTCAAAAGCAAGGTTCTTTAAGATCCTGACCATTTCCTCTTCCGGCACCTCAATCCCCAGCACATAGTTCACCTTTGCAGTCTCTACCTGGATCACTCTTCTTTCTGTAGACGCACCGGCACTCACGTCAAAATGAGAGGAACTGATTTTCGCCACACCAAGAGTCTGGGTAAGATTTAAGGCCCTTGCCATACCGCATTCCACAGAATATTCATCGATGCCTTTCTCATAACGGGCTGCTGCATCCGAATGAAGACCCAGCCGTCTCGCAGTCTTGCGGACACTGTCTTTCATGAATTTTGCAGACTCGAACAGCACTTCCTTTGTGTTTTCTGTAATTTCACTGTTCAGACCACCCATAACTCCGGCAAGACCTACCGCTTTTACTTTATCGCAGATCAGCAGATTGCTGCTATCCAGAATACGCTTCTTCTCATCCAATGTAATCAGTTCTTCACCCTCCGCTGCCCGTCTGACAACGATAGAACTGCCCTCTAAAGTACTGAGGTCAAATGCATGCATAGGCTGACCGATTTCAACCAATACATAATTTGTGATATCTACCATGGCATTGATTGCATTATGTCCGACTGCAATCAGTCTTCTCTTCATCCAGAGAGGAGATTCTTTATACTGGACATCATATACATAATGCCCTAAATATCTCGGGCAGACATCCTGATCAACAACCGTCACGCTGATATCTTCATTGACCTTGTCCTCACATGTATAGTTCATATCCGGATTTTTGATCTCCTTTCCAAGGAAAGCAGCAACTTCACGGGCAATGCCAAGGACAGACTGGCAGTCCGGACGGTTGGCAGTAATGGAAATATCAAACACATAATCATCCAGTTCCAGATAATTCTTAATATCCTCTCCAACCGGTGCATCATCATCAAGGATCATAATACCGTTCACATCAGCACCAGGATACCAATCCTTGTTAAGACCAAGTTCTTCCCCTGAACAAAGCATACCGTAGGATGTCATATCCTTCATCTTCCTGGGTGTGATTTCCATCCCGTTAGGAAGCTTTGCACCAACCAGGCAGGCAGGAACCTTCGCCCCCTGAAATACATTGTCAGCGCCGGTAAGAATCAAATGATCATGCCCCTGTTCTCCGCAGTCAATATGACAGATATAAAGGTGTGTTCCCTCATATTTCTCGATAGAAGTAACCTGACCCACATATATTTTTTCTATATTTTCACCAAGATATACAACTTCTTCCACCTCAAGTCCGGCAGAAAACAGTTTTTCCTCAAGTTCCTTTGGCGTTACATCAATATCTACATATTCCTTTAACCAACTAAGTAATACTTTCACGATTGCACCTCCAACTATGCCTTAAATTGTTTTAAAAAGTCGATATCATTTTCAAATAACTTGCCCATATGGTTAATTCCATATTTCAGCATGGCAATACGCTCAATTCCAATACCAAAAGCAAGCCCGGAATACTCTTCCGAATCAATACCGCAGTTTTCAAGTACCTTCTTATTCACCACACCGCCGCCAAGGACCTCGATCCAGCCGGTTCCTTTACAGAGGGAACATCCGCTTCCGCCGCATTTAAAGCAGCTCACATCTACCTCTACCGACGGCTCGGTAAACGGGAAATAGGAAGGACGCAGTCTTGTCTTGGCTGCATCGGAAAACAGTCCTTTAACAAATTCATCTAACATCCCCTGAAGGTCACAGAGTGTAATGTGCTTATCCACCACCAGACCCTCCATCTGGCTGAACATAGGCGAATGGGTAGCATCCGAATCGGAACGGAATACCTTGCCGGGAACAAGCACTTTGATGGGCGGCTTCTTGCTGTCCATCACCCGAATCTGTCCCGGTGATGTATGGGTACGCAGAAGCAGATCCTCTGTCAGCCAAAAGGTGTCCTGCATATCTCTGGAAGGATGATCCTTTAATACATTCAGTCTGGTAAAGTTATGGTCATCATCTTCAATTTCCGGACCTTCAAAGATTTCAAATCCCATACCCGAAAATACATTGATCATCTCATACTTCACTGTAGTCAGCGGATGAAGATTTCCCATAGGACGGATCTTGACCGGAACCGTTACGTCTATGGTCTCCTTTTCATACTTTTGCTGAAGTTCAAAGGCCTCGATCTGCGCTTTTTTCTCATCATATTTCTCCTGAACCCAGGTCTTCACCTCATTCACAAACTGACCATATGCCTTCTTTTCTTCCTTGGCAACCTGCTTGATTCCATTCATCAATCCCTGCACAGAACCGGTCTTACCAAGGTATTTTTTCCAAACTTCGGAAAGCTGGATTTCAGACTTTGCCGCCTGAATGTCATCCATAAAAGCTTTTTTCAAATCATCTGCATTAAACATCATTTTACTTGTCTCCTTTTTTATTTTGAAAAAATGAAAGTCCCCTGTATGCTTCCATACAAGGGACGAATTTCTCCGCGGTACCACCCAAATTTCTGCCATCCGGCAGACACTTCATTCGCTTAACGCACGCCACGTCCGAACCTACTCACAAAAATTGTTTTCCTGCTTCAATTCGAAAGCTCCGGTGGGAAATTCGCATATTATCTGAACTTAAGGAAGCTTTCAGCCGGTGACTTCCTTTCTCTGGCAGAAAATAATATGTTACTTAGCACCTTCACAGCCATGTATTCAACTGCACTTATTTTAGTCAATCTTCTTTCGCTTGTCAACACCCTTTTTTCCTATAAAGAACTGAAAAGCCGGTTTAAAATATCGGTTTATATAGGCACATCCTAAAATGATATGCATGCCTGCATAAAGCCACAACATCAAAATAATGATGGTGGTCAGATTTCCATAAGTATTAAAACCGTTAAATTCGTTTTCGTATACGGAAAATGCCCATGTCATAATGCTCCACCCCACTGCGGCAATTACGGCTCCCGGAAGCTGCATTTTAAATCCCAGCTTTGCCCCCGGCACATAAGTATACATCAATCCGATCACCAAAATAAGCACCAGCCACACAAAGAGAATTCGGAAATGCATCAGCAGATTAAATAAAAAAGCTGTTTGAGGAATCATATCCTCGATCAGTCCGACCAGCGTATTTCCAAACACCATTGCCAGAAGTGAAAAGATTACGACAAGCAGAATCAATATAGTGTACATGCATGCTGCCAGTCGGAGAAGAAAATTATTTCTGTTTTCTTCCACATCATTAATTGCATTTAAGCCTCTCATCAACGCCAGCACCCCTTTTCCTGCTGACCACAGCGTTGCAATTGCCGTAACAGAAATGATTCCTATAGACTTTTCGTAGACATCCGCAATAATATTGATCAACAGCGGATGCATGGCCTCCGGCGATATTTCTGTCACCACACTCATCAGATTTGCCTCTGTAAGGGGCGTATATGGAATCAATGCGCAAAGCAGCATCAATGCAGGAATCAGTGACAAAAAAATAAAGAAAGCCGTACTGGCCGCAAAGGCACTGATATTTTTTTTACTCATATGTTTTCCAAAGTCATATCCGATAAATAAAAGTCTTTTAAACATGAAGTATCCTCATCCATAAATGTTTTCCATCCGGCAGTTTCCAAAATAAAATGTAAGTATCTCCTCACAGTCTGAATTCATAAGTCCCATAGCTTTCGCACCGTTTTGTGACATTCCCACACCATGTCCGTACCCGCCGCCGATTATAGTATATCCTACCACACTTTCCCCCGATTTGACAGTATCAATTGTTATGTAAGCGCTGGGCAGAAGCGTGCTGCTTTCATAAAACGATCCATCCTGCCGGATCACCTCAGTTTTCTGGTTTAAAATATAACGGATATTATATTCTGACACTACTTTATAGGTTCCCTGGTCTGTATCCAGCAAAAGTTCATCCATGACACCGCCCTCCTTCCGCTTCAGACAACGGATATCATAAATCTCCTTGATTTTTCCGGGTTCTTCTTTGACGAAGCCTTCTTCTTTTTCATATAGGACCTTATCGGGAACGGCATGATACCGTTCCTTTAACCGGTCCGCCATCAAGGACACATCCAAATCTTCTACCGTATAACGCCACCGAAACCAGGGTTCCTCTTTCTCATAGGCCTGCTCATCTACCTGGGAAATATATTCCCGGAAGCGCTCTTCATTTGCAAGATCTTCCGGCAACAGCTGCTCCTCATAATCTCCTTCCCCAATCAGGCCGCCATAAATTGATTTCAGATAGGGCATTTCTTCCTTTTGCTGCTCATTCCACACACCCGCATCACCTCCGAAACCACAGGATGTAGAATAATAATAAGCATTTACGGGGTCCTCTCCATAATACAAAACGATTCCTGAGGTCTCCTTTACCGCT
Organism: uncultured Lachnospiraceae bacterium; assembly: GCA_964614185.1. Taxonomy (GTDB): domain Bacteria; phylum Bacillota; class Clostridia; order Lachnospirales; family Lachnospiraceae; genus Suilimivivens. The sequence continues at coordinate 8,415 of CAZTKJ010000016.1, read as the reverse complement.
CTTGTGGAATTCACGTTCTCTGCAATATTATTATAAACCTGATAGCTTACACTGTCGTCCACATGCGCCCCTATGCTTCCATATCCTGGCTGTGTCAGATATCGGTATCCGTAAGTCCTGGCACAAATAGCCTGGGCCTTTAACGCTTCCATCGGATAAGAAGCCGGCATCTCGCTGGGCACAACCGAATACAAATATTCCTCTAATGGAAGTTCATTGATCAATACCATTCCCTGATCGGTATTTGCAATCTCCATGATTCCCCAGTAAGCAGGATTGCCATATGCACGCTGCTCAGAGATCACTTCGATCCTGCCCGACTGAACCTTCGGATGTACCTCCATGCGTCCCCCTTTTAAATACTCACTGTCCTTTTCAACACAAAATCTTTCCCCTGCAGGAATCTCCATCTCCTTCCGGTCTTCATATTCTCCATAGAAAACTTGCAGCCCATCGGGGCAGACCATTTTGATCTCCGAATGATAGATCTGTCCATTGTCATTATTCTTCACTGCCACTCGAATATTTTCCATCTTCTCTTTTCGTACCAACAGAAAAGCGCATACCTTTCCATCTTCCAGCACAAAATCTGCAAAAGAATACCCGATGGAAAGTTCCTTTAAGCCGGCAGTCTGCAATTTATCGTAAAGTCGGTATCCTACACAATCTTCCGCCACTTCCAAAATGCCAACCCCTTCTATCTCCAGCGTTCCATCTCCCAAGCCTAAAAGCTTTCCTCCCACTTTCTTACGTTTAACAGACAGCTCGTTAAGACTTCCCTCTTTAAATTTCAGGTCTGCAATCTGCTCCCTGCATCCACCCACTTCCTCTGACTGTTCTATTTCCGCAAGAGTCTGAGGTATTAAACGATCCATGGTCAGGGAAATTTCATAGTAACCGTCAAAAAAACGCAGCTCCTGCGTATTGCATTCCATGATCCACGCATTATCAAGTTCCTGCTCTCCTGTCAGGCGCTCTGTAAGTACCAAAAGGCGGTTTCCTCTTACATAAGCCTGTACGGTACTGAACTCACAGGTTTCAAACTCAGGAGAAACAAAAAGGTATCTTTCTGATCCATTACATAGAAGTTCACCTTCTTCAATATGATTCTCTCCTGTAAGATAAGTGTTTCCGCACAGGATGTTCACCTGTTCTTTCCGGATCTCTTCCTGCAATCCCAGTTGCTTCAATAATTTGTCGTAACTGTCATACCAGTCTTCTTTCAGTACCAAGAACTCATCTTTATATTTTCTTTCATACAGATAATCACCTGCCTCTGGACTTAAATATCCGAGAATCTGTTTGTATGTACCATAGTCCAAATATTCACTTTCATTTTCCTTCCAGAAATTTCTAAGTCCCTCCTTATCCGGCACCACGACATCCGTCATAAGGATTTCCTCCGTCAAAATCCGAACCTCCTCTGGATCTGCCAGTTCCCCCTTTGGCTGTTTGAGCTGCCACACCGCCACATCTCTAGTAATCAAATAAATAAATACCATTACCAAAAGGATCGTAAGCATCAGCTTTCCCAATATCCGAAACCTTTTTTCCATAAATTTCTCTTTACTCCTCATCAAAAAATCAGATATCTCATCATCAAACACCAATCTGTCTGTCAGACAAGCAGGCAGAAAAGAAAAGCAGCCCGCAAACAGGCTGCTTTTCTTTTGTAAAATCACAGCTTATCAAGCTGCTTATATCTATACCTTTTGGTATATCCCCAAAATGCCGGTTCCTGTCTTTTGACTCCTAGCTATGCTAGGTGGGTAACCGCAATCTGCACTTTTGCCTTCCCTTCCAATCCTCCGAAAAAGCATGTTTTCCGTAGTGAGGGCTTGACAGCCGCCAGACAATGTAGGAATCCCGTTTAAAGTATCTGTAGGTTCAAAACAACAGGAGTTATCGTACATTTCAGGTTTCTTTTATTATATCCAATATCGGCGCATAATACAACCCAAAATTTTGCAATTGAATGACTATTTATAATACTGTGCCTGTGCTTCAAACATTTTAGCATAAATTCCATCTACTTTGTCCACCAGCTCATTATGTGTACCATATTCCATGATCTTCCCCTCTGAAAAAACTGCAATCCGATCACAAAATCTACAACTGGAAAGACGATGGGAAATATAAATCGCTGTCTTATTTCCCACAAGAACATCAAACTGTCTGTAAATATCATATTCTGCTATGGGGTCAAGGGCAGCTGTAGGCTCATCCAGAATAACTACCGGCGCTTTTTTTAAGAGTGCCCTTGCAATAGCAATTTTCTGCTGTTCTCCTCCTGAAGGCTCTATTCCATTTTCATCAAAACCTTTAAAAAGCATGGTATCCATTCCTTCTGTAAGAGAATCTATTTTCTCAAAAAGTCCTACCTGATCTGCTATTTTACGGATTTCCGCTTCATTAACGGTTCTGCTTAATATAATATTTTCCCTGATAGAAAATGCAAACAATTTAAAGTCCTGAAATACAGGAGCAAACAAAGACATATATTCACCATAATCATATTCCTTAATATTTACCCCGTCTAACAGTATTTCACCTTCCACCGGATCATATAATCTGCATAAAAGCTTTACAAAAGTAGTTTTTCCTGCACCGTTAAGCCCTACTATGGAAAGATGCTCTCCCGGATGGAGAACAAGATTTATATGATTCAGTATTTTGGCTGTTGTGCTCGGATAACAGAAAGAAACATCTCTAAATTCAATTATATGCTCCCTTGTTTCTACATGCCTTTTACCCTTTTCTATCGCTGCCGGATAATTCATGAATTTTACATATTCATATGCATAATTGGTACGTTTTATTATATCCTGTATGTAAAAAACCAACCCTTCCACAGACGTATAAAAAACTGAACTTGAAGAAAGCATCTGCGAAAAAATACCTATGGTAATTTTCTCTGTAATTACCAAAATGCCAAGATATAAATAAATAATAAAGTTCCTGAGCACATGGGCAATGGTCTTTGCAAACTCAGGTAAAAGCTTTCTATCTGCCTGCCATTTCCACGTTTTCAGATTATCATCGGAATATTTTTCCCATTTTTGCAGCATCATATCCCGGGCATGATAAAGACGGATATCTTTCCCATATCGGAAATCAGTGATACCATATCCAAGATAACCAAATATCCGGTTAATTTTTGAAAGCTCCTCAAATGCTTTCATATCAATACGGTTTTCTTTACTATTGGCAGCTGCGTAGATCATAAGGAGCACTGCTGTCACTACAAACAAAGCAGGGGCATTCATAAGGATCAGGGCCACAGTTCCCACAATTGTAAAAATGCATGTTATGATTCCAAACAGCTGTATGGAAATTCCATATACGCCGCCGGAATACCAGCTCATACCGGTTCTTGCTGCTTCAATCTGATCCAATGCCGTCTTATCCTCTGTAAGCTGGAAATCCAGTTCCATTACTCTCCGGCTCATCTCTTCTTCAAAAAAATTGGACATCTTTTCATTATATTTTTCCAAAGTAACATCTACTACGGAACCTATCAGTGATAAAGCTGCTTCTCCTATTACAATTATGGCAGTGCACAAAATCAGTTTTTGTATATCTTTATCCCCAAGCAGTTCATCGATGATCAGCGGCATCACTATAATTGCAATGAAAGGCTTCAATGTGTAAATGATTATTTTCAATATGCCCAACAGAAAAAATCCTTTGTAATGTTTCCATGCAATGGGATAAAAGTAATTTAAAGCTGCCCATACCATTTTAAAAGCGCTTTTTTTCTCATTCATCTGTGGCAGCCTCCTTATCCTTGTAATACTGAGCCTGAACTTCAAACAGTTCTGCATAGGCGCCTTTCTTAGCCATCAGTTCATCATGAGAGCCATATTCCGTCAGCTCTCCCTTTGCAAACATTGCTATCCTGTGGCAGAACCGTGTAGACGAAAGACGATGAGAAATATAAACCGCTGTCTTTTCCCCGATAATATCATCAAAGCTTTTGTACAAATGATATTCCGCCAATGCATCAAGGGCTGCCGTAGGTTCATCCAGTATCATGACCGGTGCATTCTTATACAGCGCTCTGGCAAGGGCTAACTTCTGCTTTTCTCCTCCTGAAAGGTCTATACCGTCTTCATGGATTATTTTCAGAACTTCTGTATCTATACCGTCTTTAAGACTGTCAATCTTTTCTGAAAGTCCGGCTCTGCAAAGGCTTTCATATGCTTTCTCTTTACAGGTATTTTCAGGTGTTTTCATGGATACATTCTCAGACAAAGGAAAGGCAAATAATTCCACGCTCTGAAATACAGGGGCAAAAAGTCTGTAATATTCTTCTCTCTTAAATCTTTGAATATTTATTCCGTTTAAAAGAATCTCTCCTTCTGTTGCATCATAAAGTCTTAAAAGAAGTTTTACAAAGGTAGTCTTGCCTGCCCCGTTTAATCCTACAATTGCAAGCCGCTTTCCGTATTCCAGCGTCATATTGATATTTTTCAGTGCATACCCTTCTGCGCCCTTATATTTGAAGGAAACATTTTTAAACTCAAAAGTATATTTTCCCAAAGGAGGAACCGGGATAGCATCCTTATCTTCTTCAACTTTCAAATCCATAAAGGAACGGAAATCATCTACCTGCAAAGACCGGTCTTTATATTCTCCCAAAGCATTAAAAAATTGAGTCAATGCCGAAGTAAATGTAGTGGAAAGTCCTAAATAAAGTGTAAAATTACCAATTGACATATTCCTGTCTATTACATTAAATATCAGGATCCCATATACCACTGCTGTAGAGATCATAGACATAAGATGGGCAAATTCGGAATTATAGATCCAGAGATTCCTGCTATGAAGCATTTTTTCCTGCTTTTCCATCAGAACCTGATGTTGTTTACCGGAAAGATATTCTTTCATATCAAAAAGACGAATGTCCTTGGCATAATCAAAATCCTGCGTCACCCTCCCCATATAGTCGATTTTCCGCCATATAGGAGCCAGTTTATCCCATACTTCCTTTCTGTCTTTCTTTACGGTATATCTGAAAAACAGATACTGCAGAAAAGAAATGAAAGCCAGAATAAGCAGCATTCTTAAATCAAGCGCCGTAACTGCGAAAATGGTAACTATCATTGACAGGACCTGTACGCTGCTTGCATAAATGGAACGCATCAGTCCTTCTACTCCATTTTCGTTTCCACCGGTAGCGTTTAATGCCTTTTGATGCATATCCAATATCTGCGGTTGTTCCAACATTTGATAATTCATGGAAAGGGCCTTGTCCACACGTTCCGCAATTACTCTCATACGAACAAAAATAAAGGAACTTCCCATTCTGTTGCTGCTAATGGTATTGGTGATCATGACTATAAACTGCACTATGGTGACACAGATAAGCAGCTTAAACAACGGTGCAAAATCTTTATCTGCACACTCTGCCTGCTGCTCCACAATATCTATAACAAATTTCCCTATAAAACTCCACATATACTGCATGACGGACTGGGTAATAGCACTGATACTCATCAGAAAAAGAAGAACAGGATAATATTGCTTTATTTTCTTAAGTACATAAACCGCATTACTTATAATACCGTACTTTGTATGCAGTAAATTTTCATCCTCCGCTTTTTTTACAGACATTTTTCATTCTCTCCAAAGTCTCTCATACATCTATTCAAAATAACAGACACCGCGCTTTGTAAGCTGTCCTCATGTTAAAAAAGGGGTATGTCTTAAAAGACATACCCCTTAAACCTTCTTGTAAAATTAGTTAAGTGCATCTACCAGCTTCTGAACAGCAGCAAGTGCTTCATCAGGAAGCTTATCATAGCCTTCCTTCTTCTCTGCAAAGCCCTTAACAGCGTCTACACGGTTCTGCATAGCAGCCTTTAAAGCAGCCTTGTAAGAAGCATCATTTAAGTCAGGCTTAAAGTCAGCAGTCTTGCCATCCCAGTCATACATGATCTCTACATCATCAAAGTTGCCCCACTTCTCAAATTTAGCCTTTCCTTCAACGATAGTTTCAAGAATGCCAAGTGTATCGGCAGGTTTAACCTTTGTTCCCATGAAGTCACCGGTATTTACGATGTAGCATGCAACGTTCTTCTCTTCTACCAGTTTTTTGAACTTCTCATAGTCATTAACCAGAGGATAGGTTCTGAACGGGTTTGCATAGGGAACGATACGAAGTGCGTTCATATCAGTACCTGCTGCAACACGCTCTGCAGTAGAGGTCTTGGTTGCCAGAGTTGCACCCATAACAGATGCAAGTGCAGCACCGTCAAGCTTTACTACCGGAGGAATGGTAGGATCCTTCATGATCCAGAAGATTGCATTAACAGGAGCATCGATCTTGTCTACACGGTTAGGAGACCATAATTTAGATTTAATAGCACGTCCGTTGCCGTTTCTGATATCTTCTGTAACAAGCTGGATCTTTCCGTTCTCATCAAGAGTTGCGGAACAGTTCTGAGCAGATAACAGATATTCATTATCAGGGCATCCTGTAGGATAATCTGCTGTCTTATCAAAGTAAGTAGGCTCTAATGCTACGGAAGCACAGGTATCTGTATTGATAATAAATGCATCATCATGAAGAACGGTAATAGGATACTTGCCGCCATGCTTTGCATGTGTCAAAGTAGACTTTCCTGAACCTGACAGACCATAAACAGATGCTACAAACTTGGAACCGTCAGCCAGTGTGTATTCCTTCTGTCCGCCGTGGCATGCTGCATAACCGTTTCTGTTTGCAAGAGCCCATGCCATAGTCAATGTTCCCTTCTTATGCTCACCGAAATATTTCATACCAAGAATTGCTGCACAGTTCTGGTTGGTATCGAAGTAGCACAGAGTAAGAGGATCGCTTAAGCAGCTGTAATCTACATCAGGTGCTTCATGAGGTGCCCACTGAGGATCTGAGAAAATATAAATATCAGGCTCTTTTCCATCTCCTACAGGTTTGGATTTTTTATACATTTTAACGTACTCATCTGACATATACTGGAAGTTGATCATCCAGTTATACAGGAGATTTTCTTCTCCTTCCGGAATCAGAAGGTGAGCCTTTACCATGAATTCAGGGTCAAGACCTACAAAGCACTCTGCATGATACATAGTTTTCCAACGTGTCTCATAAACAGCGTCCATAACAACTTTATCAAGCTTTGCTTCATCAACACCAGGTTCGCCCTTAATACGGCGTGCTGCAGCATAACGACCTGTTACTGCGCCATCATTAAACAGCAGAACCTTTGCATCCTTTTCAAGACCAAATGTCTCACCATCCTTAACGGGCATGTCCGTAACAATGGTTCCCGGTGAATTTTTAGCTAATTCATAAGCTTCTTTTAAAGTGTTTACCTTTACTACATTGTTTCCGTAAAAAGCAGCTTCGATAATAGAACGGGTTTTGGAAAAACCAACTTTACCAGCGCCTATTTCGGAAATTGGATAATAAGCTTTTGTTGACATATGTCATCCTCCTTAATAAATGTATATTTTCACCGCTGCCCACACCCTCCAAAAGGCTTTTGACTGCGGTATTTTACTTATGGTGCGCAATATAGCACATCTATTGTATTATTGCAGACCTGGTTTTAAAAGTCAATATTTAGAGCTCTCATTTTTTACAAAACTTGGGGAATTTACAAATATTTTATATTTTTTACTCTTGTTTGAAAGTTACAGTCATGTTAAGATGGGTATGTTAACTTTTTCTGAAATATTCTAAATTATTTCGGCAATTGGTCTTTCATTATACACAGGTCAAATTTACTTTACCGGTTTTGTAATATACACAATGAAAGGAGTTTTTTAATGGATCATAATGCATTTTCAGAAATTACCCCAGATATTATTCGTCTTGCTAAGATGAGTGAACAGGCAGACATTATTGATACTGAACTTTTTACGAAATATGATGTCAAGAGAGGGCTTCGCGACTTAAACGGCAAGGGAGTTCTGGCCGGTCTTACCAATATTTCCGATGTACGTGCCACAGAGATTGTGGACGGTGTTTCCCGCCCTGCGCATGGCCGTTTATTTTACCGCGGTTATGACGTGCAGGATCTGGTAAACGGCTTTACCAAAGACGGTCGTTTTGGCTTTGAAGAGATTACTTATCTCCTTCTTTTTTCCAAGCTTCCGAATGAAAAGGAGCTGGCGGATTTCCGTTTGCTTCTATCCAAATATAGAAGCCTGCCTACCAGCTTTGTAAGGGATATCATCATGAAAGCTCCAAGCAGCGATATGATGAACACTTTGGCAAGAAGCGTTCTGACCTTATATTCCTACGATGACAGGGCAGATGACGTTTCTCTTCCCAATGTTTTGCGTCAATGCCTTCAGCTGATCAGCCTGTTTCCGCTCTTATCTATTTATGGGTATCAGGCTTATTGCCATTACCATGACGGGAAAAGCCTTTTCATTCATCAACCT
>CAZTKJ010000015.1:0-61441 GCA_964614185.1 uncultured Lachnospiraceae bacterium | reverse complement strand
TGGCGGATGGAAAGGAAATACCTGTGTCACGCCTTAGAAGTAAGGAATTCTCAAAAGTGATCTTACAGTATATGAGGGAATGGAGATTGTAAAATGATTGATTATTTGGATTTCTTTAGCATATACGTCATGACAAGCCTTGAAATATTTATGGGGTTTTGGTTCTTCACAGGTTTTTTGCAGAAAAAAGGTAAACCCATATACTGCATATTGTTTGGGGTCCTTGGAATGGCCCTTCTTGAGGTCTTTAATGTACAGGGATTTTGGGCGTTTCTTGTATTTATCCTGCTTCTTATAGCAGCAGGAAAACTGTTTTACAGGACAGATTTTGTTCCTGCGACTTTATATGCTGTCGTAACAGTTGAAATTATGGCTTTATGCTTTGGATTATTTAATTCAATATCCTATATTCTGTTTCCTGTTGTTATTGAGAAAAATCCAAGGATTTGTGGTTTTATCTTTGAGTGGGCAGGGAATATTATTGCCCTTATGCTGGCGGTCTTGTGTTACCGGGTCATACAGCAATGCTGTGCATGTGATGAAACAGTCAGCAGAAAATATATATTTATGATACTGATGCCGGCTTTATTGATCTTTTTAGCAAGTGAATATATCAATGAAAATGTTTATGGAAATACGGTTACCATAGAAAAAGACGGATTGATGTCCGGCGTGAATCCTTACCAAATGCTGTTGATGCAGTTATTAGGGGCAGTTAGTTTATTTTGCATCATGTTTTCTTATAAAAAGCTGGCAGAAAGTTTCAGATTGGATAAAGAGGCGGCGTTGTTAGAGCTGCAGGCACATTCTTTGGGGCAGTATGTGGAAGAAGCAAAACTGCGCTACGAAAAAACGAAATCTTTCCGGCATGATATAAAAAACCATATAACGGTTGTAAAAGAGCTGCTACAGAACCAAAAAACAGAAGCAGCATTACAGTATGTGGAGGGGATGGAAAACTTAACGGCGGATCTGTCATTTCCTGTCAGTACCAACCATCCGGTGCTTGATATTCTGCTTGGGAATAAATTGGGGGTTGCGGAAGAAAACCAGATAGAGATTCAGTGTTCTTTGATGGTTCCATATCCTTGCGGAATCAGTGATATTGATTTTGGAAACAGCAGTTGGAACAGCAGATAAAAGCAGCTTCAGGAGATGAAGAGAAGGTCAAGGAACTGGAGAAGAAATTGTCACAGATAGAGAGTGAACTAAGCCAAAAGGATAACGATACATACAGGCGGCAGAATGCAGTGATCTCTTAATGTGGTAAGTATAAGGACGTAGAAAAGAAACCGCCGCTATGGTTTTACTCCATATGCGGCGGTTTGTCTTTTCTATAGGGAGAATGTTTTCCATAATGTCCGGTTACTGCCGCCAAATGTCCAGATACAACACTTCTTCTTTCTTTTCATTGATTTTATCCGATAAAATAGTTGGATGGAAAATAATAGGCATAATGGATAATAAAACATTTAGCATGAGGTGAAATAGATTGAATATAGTGGTTTGTGATGATGAAGAAAATATACGCATTTATATAAAAAAATTGATAGAAATGCAGAATGCAGACTGTCAAATCATGGAGTTTTCATCAGGCGGAGAACTGCTGCAATTTTGGCAGCAGGAAGACAGGGAACAGATAGATATACTTTTTCTTGATATTTCTATGGATGGCACTGATGGGATGGAAGCGGCGGAACAGATCAGGAAGTGGAAGGAAGAACGGGATGAAGCTATGTGGGGGAGCCTGCCTATTTTGATATTTGTAACGGGCTACCCGGAGTATATGCCGAAGGCTTTTTCGGTCAATGCTTTTCAGTATCTGGTGAAGCCGATAGATGAAAAGGAATTTGAAGATGTGTTCGCACTGGCTCTGCGGGAGTACCGTCATATGGAAACAAAAAAGAACATGGAGCCAAGGAAAATACTGGTTCGAAATGGGAATGTGACAAGAAAAGTTCTGGTAGATGATATTTACTATATTGAGAGCAGCAACAGGAAGATCATTGTGTTCATGCAGGATGGGGAAATAGAGTGTTACGGAAAAATTGGAGAGCTGGAGAACGAGCTTAAAAAAAGCTTTTTCAGGATACACAAGGGGTATCTGGTCAACATGAAATATGTGGAAAGATACAGCAGGACAGAGGTGTTGATGAAGAACGGCAGCAGCCTTTTGATTTCAAAATACAAATATCAGGATTTTATAAAGGCGTATTTGGGTTATATTTCGGAGGATAAGTAAATGAGCCAAGCGGGATATGAATTGTTTAACAATTTATGTGAATTATTCCTTGTACTCCTGCGCGTCATACTCTTATTGATAATGTGGGTTATTTTTTTCAGGACAGAAAAGGAGAAAAAAGCAGTGTTTTCCGCAGGGATATTTGCGGCTGTCAATGTGATTCTGTATTTATGCCTGACTGTTCCGACATGGGTAAGGTATGCGGTATTAGCAGCCATTGTTTTAGGGTATTGCCATATAAAATATGGGAGACATCTGGAAAAGGCGGTCTTTACGCTGTTATTGTTCTACAATTTTAATGGAATGAGTTTCCTGATTTCAAACAGCATTTATCAATATTTGATGGCTGATATGATAGGCAGGTTGGATATTCAGAATGCAGACTATATGTTTCATATGTATAAATGTTATGCGATTGGACAGAGTTTGAATATTATTTTTTTTACTCTGGCATTTCTGCTCATGATAGGGATGGTAAGAAAGATTGTAAAAAAGCCGTTTGTCATGAACTGGCATGATGCCATATTCCTGTCAGCTCTTAATATTGTAGGAAGTATGCTTGCATGGATGGTTGTGGATATTTCTGTGGTGCAGATAGATCAGGAAGTCTTTTCCCTTTTTACCCAGCGCAGGGAAATGATATGGAAAATACCGATGATCGCGGTTTTGATCTGTATCGGTGAAATCTCGGCAGTTTATATTTTTCAGAAGTACAAGGAACTGCAGGATGAGAGAGAAAAGCATTTTGTGGAAGAACAGCAGATGAAAGCCATGAAAAGGAGGCTGGAAGAGGCGGAATACTTCTATGGAAGTATCCGCAAAGTAAGGCACGAAATGAAAAGCCATATGGCAAATATCAAAGGGCTTGTTGTCAGAGAAAAATATGAGGAGGTAGAAAAGTACATTGGTAAGCTGGATGAAACCATGCAGGAGCTGGATTATAAATTCAGCACGGGAAATGCCGTGACGGATGTCATCATCAATGATAAATACCAAAGGGCAGTAAAATCCGGTATTTTATTTAGGGTAAAGTTTGATTACAGGGAGACGGATACCATATCTGCGTTTGATATGGGGATTGTGCTGAATAATCTTCTGGATAATGCGATAGAAGCCTGTGAAAATCTGGAACAGGCAAAACGCCATATCAGTCTTACCCTGAAAAGGAAGAATCATTTCCTTCTGATAGAAGTGGAGAACAGCTTTGACGGAAAATTGGAATGGAAGGACGGGGAGGCTGTTCCGGCAACAATGAAGCCAAGCAGCCTGCCGGATGTACTGATGGAGCATGGTATTGGTCTGAAAAATGTAGAAGATGTGGCAGATCGTTATTTAGGGTATATGGATATCAAAGCTGGGAGGGATCTATTCAAGGTCACAGTAATGCTGCAACAAAGGGAAATATAGTAATAAATATATGAAAAAGGAAGGAGAACGAAATTATGGCAATTTCAGGAGTAACAGATTACATAAACATTTATGCTGGTTACACAAATTCTGCAGACAGCAAAAAGCAGGTAACAGAGGGAACAGGTACAGTAAAGGAAACAGCCGCCAGAAGGACAGCAAAGGACGAATTGTCCTATCTTACCGAAAAATATGATTGTTTGAAAAGTTCCGATTATTCAGTAAATATAAATAGTTCACTTTTGGCTAAAGCTACAAGTGATGAAAAAACATCTGAATGGCTGGAATATAATTTATCTTTGATTCCTAACGTAGTTGATAGCGTGAAATCAGCGGCAGCGGCGCGTGGCGCAAAACTGATAAGCTGTAAGATCACTATGAATGGATATGACAGTATGACGACAGAAGTTGTTACGCAATCGGAAGCCGATCCGGGAACAGAAAAAGCAAGAAAAGAATTGGAAGAAAAGCTCAAGGAGAGGAGAGAAGAAAAGAAAGCAGAAGAGAAACGGGCAGAGAAGAAGGCAGAGGAAGAAAAAGCGGCTGAAAGACTGGCAGAGAAAAAGGCCGTCAAAGAAGCAGGGAACGAAACAGACGAATATACCATAAGTGTTACAGGTACGGATATATAAGCTATTGCGCAGAAAGTTATAGCTGCTTCTTCTGGTACATCTGCACCAATAGGGGCAAGTTTTGATATAAAGGCGTAACAGGAAAAGGACTTTAAATTTTCAGGTCAAGGAGGATGATATTATGGCAATGGAGATTACAAACAATTACAGTAATGTGGAACAGGTTAATACAGAAAAAGAAGTACAGACAAAACCGGTAAGAAAGGAAACAGAGAAGAAGGGTACATACGGAAGCAGACGGGAATATTCAGAATATCTGAATAATAAGTATGCCTGCCTGACACCGACAAAGGATAGTTCTGTGTCGATCAATTCAAGCTTGCTTTCAAAAGCGGCATCCAATCCCAAAACGGCCAAATGGCTAGAGAATACGCTTTCCCAAATGCCGGATTGCATCAATAAAATATGTGAAAATTCTGCTAAGAACGGAGCAAGGCTGGTCAGTCTGGAAATCAGTATAGACAGTGAGGATTGTATTACGACAAAGTGCGTAGGTGTTTTTGAATCCGATCCGGGTACAGAGGAATCTAAAAAATTGCTTGAAGAGGCAAGAGCCAGAAACAAAGAACGTAAAGAGGAATGGGAGAAACTACTTGAAAAGAACAAAGAGAAGAAGGCTGAGCAGGAGAAGCTGGCTCAAAAGAAATCAGAACAGGAGCCCGTAGAAAACCGGAAATATGATATCACTGTAATGGGAACAGATATGGAAAAAGTTACGGAAAATCTGATAAGTAAAATAAGCATGGGCAATAATTCCATATCTACGACACAAACAGTAGTAGGATTTGATATAAAAGCATAAATAATATTTACACCTTGTTCCGCAGAGGCATATAAATGATTGCCTCCGCGGTTTTTATTTCTGCTGATTCTTGACATATATATCAAATTGATATATGGAGGATCGGACATGAAAAGACAAAAGATTCGAAAATTGTTGCTTATTCTATCGTTGCTGCTATTTCCGGTGACACTTTATTATTTCAGTCCGGCGCTGATTTTTGAGGCGGGGATGAAAGGAATTATCAACGGAAGTTTTCTTGTATTTGCAGCGATGTTTGTGCTTTCCGTTCCATTTGGCAGGATTTTTTGCGCTTATCTCTGCCCGGCAGGAGGTCTACAGGAATGTGTATTTGCCGTCAATGATAAATTTCCGAAACAGGGGTGGAGGAATATGGAATGTATTCAGTGCGGTGCCTGCATCGATCAATGTCCACGCTCCGTTTTGGCATATGGTTTTGATGCCAGACAGGATGATCGTTCTTGAAAAATTTTGTGAAATATCCATAAAATTATATAGCTCCTTCGTATCTATATCAGACAGATCGAGGAGGAGATGCATATTTTTGTGGAACAGGGGATTTTGATAAGTATACAGTGTACGCATATTTTATGTTCGCAGGCAGCGAATAGAAGGAGTAACGATGGCAACAGAAAAAAAGATGGACTGTGTGATTTTAGGACTGCTAAGTCATGAGGATCTGACCGGTTATGAAATAAAAAAGCGGATGGATACTACCTTAAAGTATTTTTGGGGAGCAAGCTATGGAAGTATTTATCCGACCTTAAGCGAACTAGTGAGGCGGGGACTTGCAGTTCGTGAGGAATGCGGCGAAAATAAAAGAAACAAACAAATCTATGCGATCACCGAGACCGGAAGGGAATATTTGATGGAGTGGCTGAAACAGCCGGCTGAAAGGGACGAGATTCGTTATGAGACTCTTTTGAAACTGTTTTTTGGGAATGAACAGGGTGAAGCTCAGGCAATAGCGCATATTGAAGCTTTTCGGGAAAAGATGGAAAAAGAGATGGAATATCTTTGGGAAGCGGAAAGAGCTTTGAAAGAATGTCTCAAGGATGATGACACTCACAAATATTATCTTCTCACCGTGGAGTTTGGAATTAAAACTTATTGCGCATACTTAGAGTGGTGCAGAGAAGCAAAGAAATTTCTGGAAAACTCTCCGGGGAAATTTCAGGATGACTTCCCGGAAGATCTCCCAAAAAGCTTTCCCAGAAAGAAGGAAGGAGCAGAATATGAATAAAAAAATAGGATTGATCAGCATTGCTGCAGTAATTATTTTGATCTTGGCAGGCGTATTTATATGGATGTTTTTGGGAAAAGACGGTAAGGCGGGTATGGAACAGGAAGCAATCACGGCAATTTATATTCCTTTTGGTGAAGGAGGACATATCTTTGTAAGCGAACAGGCAGGAGTTTTTACTGTTACATTCCCGGAGAAAATTTATGATATTAATGGGAATAAAATTACGCAGGAGCAGCTGGTGAAAGGGAATGTGGTAAAAATTTATGGGAACGGGATCATGTTGGAATCTTATCCGGGACAGTATCCGGGGGTCACGAAGATGGAAGTAATAGAGCAGGGGGACCCATCGGATGCCGATGCTTATCAGAATCTGGTGGATCAAATATATACAGAACCGGATCCGGCAGAGCCGCCCACCATGAATCTGGGATACACTACGGATCTGGCATCCGTTACTGTGATGGTGAACCGGGGCGGATATGAATGGTTTTATATAGATAAAGATGGTTTAAGTAATGCGGTAGTGGCGGACGCAGCACATGTGCTTCAGTGGAAAACAGGAGAGGAACTGGCGGATGTGAACATTACGGAGCCATTAGATATTACACTGGATTTTTCACAGATACCTGATGAGGTGAAAGTGGTTCGTTATGATTCCCAACTTCTGGGTACAGAGAATATACCGGAAGGTGAAAGCGTTGATGTTGAGAAAAAAGATGGAGAGTTTGTGCTCACCGGTGTCACAGCAGGCTATGTGTATGATGTGACGGGTATCTGGGAGAACGGCAGGGCAAACTATGGATTTATTACTTTAGAATAATCGTAAAGAATGAAGGTGCTTTTGAGCCATAAACTCAAAGGCATCTTTTCCTTTTTGAAAAATTATTTTATCTCAAAAAGGAAAAAGAATGGTGGATAGGTTTAGTATGGACAATTTCAAAGATAACTGATATTATAAGACTGGATTTTTGCTTTTATTTGTAAAAATGTAGAACTCTTTGTGTGGTGATATAAAGTTATGGATATTGGTTTTTTATGTCTTGAAATTTTTGGTATTTGTGTAATTGCCATTGCTTTAATTTTCCTGCTCCAGGGGAGCGGTTCCAGAGAGCAGAAGTTGATGATGTGTTTTTTAGTTGGATCGTTGATACAGAATGCGGGATATATGCTGGAAATAACAGCGCCAACGGTAGAAGCAGCAATGGTGGCTGTCAAGGTGCAGTACATGGGTTCGCTGACGATTCCAATCAGTTACTGTGAATTTATATTCAACTATTGTTTTGAAAAAGCGCCGGTTAAGACAATGAGATTTTTGAAGATTGTGGACGTCATTATTCTGGGGCTTGTTTTAACTTGTGATTTACATAAACTTTATTATCGTAAGGTAGATTGGCTGGAAACTGCACAGGGGCATGGATATCTGAGCCTGGAGTATGGACCGGGATATGGACTTTTTATGGTGTGCGGATCGATTGTGCCTTATGCATTGTCTTTGTATGCGCTGTTTCGTGCCTGCATCAGGAACTCGGAGTATGCCGCGGATAGGAAATACAGACTGATTCTTGGTTTGTCCTTCCTGCCGATTGTGGCCCTTGTGGGCTATTCTATGAAGCTGACGGACGTATATGACCCAACGCCTCTTGCATTAGGACTGACTCTTTCAATGGTGGTGATCCTGATATGGAGAAGGAAAGTTTTTGATTTCAGCAGTCTGGCTACAGGGATTCTGCTGAATAGTATGAGCGATGGTGTGATTGCACTGGATGAACAGAAACGGATTGTCGATTATAATCCGGCGGCTGCAGGTATTTTTAGAAATTTAAATAACAGCGCGAAAGGAAAGCTTGTTGATGAGCTGGAGGGCTTTCCCCAGGGGATTCTTGGCGATGATGTAAAAGGGGAATTCTTTTTAAACGACTGCTTTTACCAAAGTCATGCGAGACAGATTCTGGACAGATTCGGAAAGAATGCAGGTTATGTTGTCCTGATTCTGGATGTGACAGAGACGAGAAATTATATAGAAGAGATTAAAAGAGTGCAGAAACAGGCGGAGCAGGCCAATGTTGCCAAAAGCGCTTTCCTTGCCAATATGTCTCATGAGATTCGGACGCCAATGAATGCGATTGTGGGGTTGAGCGATATCATTATGGAAGAAAGCAGAGGACGGAAGGTGTATGAGTATGCCTGTGATATTAAGGCATCTTCAAGAAATCTTCTGGAGCTGATCAATGATATTCTCGATTTGTCTAAGGTGGAAGCAGGAAAGATGGAGTTGATACCGACAGAATATCATGTAAAAGCGCTTGTGAATGAAGTGTTGAGTATGATGGACGTGATGGCATCCCAGCGTGGACTGTTGGTGGAAAGCAAGTTTGATATGTCCATTCCGTGTCGATATCTGGGGGATGAGGGTAAAATAAAGCAGATTTTGATCAATATTCTGAATAATGCCCTGAAGTTTACTGAGAAAGGTTATGTTAAGATTTCTGTTGCAGGGATGCCGGGAAAAACACATGACATGGAGATTTTGGTTTTTAAGATTGAGGATACAGGATGCGGTATCCGCGAAGAAGATATCGAAGGAATATTTGATAATTTCAGGCAAGTGGATTCTAAGAGAAACAGAAGCGTGGAGGGAACAGGCCTTGGGCTTGCTATCACCAGGCATTTCGTCAATATGATGAAGGGAACCATTGGAGTAGAAAGCGTATATGGCGAGGGAACTACTTTTACTGTGGAGATCCCGCAGAAGATTATGGACAGCAGACCTTTGTCCGAGATCCCGGAGAAAGCAGTCCAGAAGGAAGAAAGTCTGGAGCCATTTTCAGTAAAAGACTGTACAGTGCTGGTAGTAGATGATAATATGATTAACAGAAAGGTAGCAAGACTTAGGCTGAAGATTTATGGCTTGGATATTGAGGAAGCAGACAGCGGTCCGGCTGCAATAGAGCTTGTCCGCAGGAAGCGTTATGATATTATTTTTATGGATCACATGATGCCGAAAATGGATGGATTGGAGGCAGCAAGTATTATTCGGAAGGACTGTGGGGAAAACGGCAGACTGCCCATAATGATTGCGCTGACTGCCAATGCCATGGAGGGCGTCAGGGAATGTTTTCTGGAAAATGGATTTCAGGATTTTCTTACTAAGCCTTTGGAAATACGGGCGATGCATGAGGCGTTGCTTAAATGGATTCCGAAGGAAAAAATAATACCGGGTCAAGTGTCGGTAGAAAGCAAGCGATTCAACGATAACAAGAATAAGGAATTTCAAAATATCCTGATTGAAGGGATTGATACGGATGAGGTGGCAAAGCATTATTCCGGCAGTGCAGAAGAATATCAGGAGCTTTTGAATTTATATTGTTTGGATGGAAAACGCAAACTGACGCGCTTGCAGGAGCTTTGGGAAAAAGGGGATTATAAAGGCTACGGCATAGAGGTACACGGCTTGAAGAGTGCTTCAGCAAATGTGGGAGCAATGAAAATTTCAGCCAGTGCCAGAGAGCATGAAAATGCCGTGTACAGAGGAGATGAGACCTTTGTTGACAGCCACATTTCCAAGCTTTTGGCAGAATATGAGGAGCAGGTAGAGCATATTCAGGACTTTTTAGAAAAAAGCCTGAAAACGGAAGATGTAGAAGAAAAGAGGCAGGAAATAGAACAGGCAGATTTGATGCGGGAAATCCAGGATGCCTTGACCAGTCTTGAAAATTTCCGCGCCAAGGAGTGTGCCCATAAGATAGAGGAGATTCTACAATACCGGCTGAACCCCAATATGGAAAGAAAGCTAAAGGAAATACAGGAACAGCTGAAATTATATGAGGATGATGCTGCAGAACAGATGCTGAGGGATTTGATGCAGCAGAGTAAGATGGAGGAATGACAGATGGGAAATAAACTGAAAGTATTGGCTGTGGATGATAATAGTATTAGTCTTGCATCAATTGAGCAGGAATTGAAGGATAAATATGAGGTTATTCCACTTAATTCCGGTTTGCGTGCTCTGCAATATCTGAAGCGGGAAAGACCGGATTTGATTCTGCTGGATATTCAGATGGAATTAAAAAGCGGCATTGAGACGCTGAAAGAAATCCGTGACAGGGAGGAATGCAAAGATATTCCTGTTATTATGCTTACATCCATGAGGAATAAGGATACGGTTCTCGAAAGCGCTAAGCTTGGGGTGGAAGACTATGTGATCAAGCCTTTTAACAAGCAGAATTTACGCGAGAGGGTGGATCGTGTGTTAGAAAAGAAATAAGAAAATATCTTGCGGTAAGAAGCAGAAAATGCTCTTTATGTTTTGGCATAAAGGGCTTTTTTATACCAGTGTATGCGAGGATGGTAGTATGAACGATATTTATAAGATCAGAAGATTTCGAACAGAAGATGCAGAAGAAGTATCATCATTAATAGCCAGGACTTTGAGAACCGTAAACATTAAAGATTATTCAGAAGAATATATCGAAGCCAATGTATCATCACATTCAGCGGAGGTATTGATTGAACGCGCAAAACACGGACATATGTATGTTGTTTATGATGATTCGCGGATTGTAGGATGTGGTGCGATTGCCGGTTACTGGGGCAGCACAACCGAAAGTATTTTGCTTACTATTTTTGTTCTGCCGGAGTATCAAGGTAAGAAGATAGGAAAGCTGATTATTCAAACACTTGAACAAGATGAATTCTTTTTAAGAGCAAAGCGAATTGAAATCCCGGCATCAATTACAGCCGTAGGTTTTTACAAAAAAATGGGGTATGACTATAAAAACGGTATTGCCCAAATAGATGAGGAGCAGGTTTATCGGTTAGAGAAATTCCATATTTATTGATTTATTAGTAATACCTGACTTGGACTTCCTATATGACAGATTTTGGTCAGACCATACTTTCTTTTAGGTAAGTATAGAACCTTTGGGTAAGTATCGCACCTAAATGTGCGTACTTGTAATCTGTTTAGTTCATGCTAATATCATAGTAGGGACTGCAAAACAAGTTAAGCAGTAAAAGATGAGTAATAAAAGAGTAAAGGAGAGAACATCTTATGGGTAAAAAAATTGTTGTGATTACAGGAAGTCCGAGAAAGAACGGTAATAGTTTTGCTATGACAGATGCCTTTATCAAGGCAGCAGAGAGTAAGGGGCATACAGTGATTCGTTTTGATGCTGCCATGAAAAAAATAGGAGGATGCCATGCCTGTGAAACCTGCTATAAGACCGGTAAAGCATGTTCTTTTGATGATGACTTTAATGAAATTGCGCCGTCTATTTTGGAGGCAGATGGAATTGTTTTTACGATGCCTGTTTATTGGTATTCCATTCCGGCACAGATCAAGGGCGTGATCGACAGGCTGTTTTCGTTCTGCGTGGCAGGAAAAGATGTGGCAGGAAAGGACTGTGCACTAATTACCTGCTGCGAAGAGGATGATATGTCTGTTATGGATGGTGTCCGCATTCCCGTTGAGCGTTCAGCCGCACTATTGAAATGGAAAATGGTGGGTGAAGTTCTGATTCCGGGAGTTTTGAATGTAGGTGACATTGAAAAAACTGACGGATGTAAGCAGGCTGCAGAATTAGCAGACAAATTCTAGGATGTGGTGTGATGGCTGTGGAAACCTTCTATCCATGCCTGTGTTGAAGTAGAATCCGTCATAATTGACAGTCATTATGATAATGGTATAATAATGAAAAATAGCAGGTATCTGCAGGAAGATAAGTGGATTACATGAAGGAGATCGGGGAAAATGGAAAAAAGACGTCTTGGAAAGACAAATCTGATGGTAAGTGAAATTGGTTTTGGCGGCGAATGGTTAGAGCGGCATCCGGAAGATGAGTCTGTGGAAGTGATTAGATATGCAGGTGAAAAAGGGATCAATATTATTGATTGTTGGATGCCGGACCCAAAATCCAGAGATATTATTGGCAAAGCCATTTGTGAAAATAGAGAGCATTGGTACATTCAAGGGCATATTGGCTCTACATGGCAAAATGGGCAATATAGTCGTACCAGAGATATGAAATATGTTAAACCGGCTTTTGAAGATCTTTTATCCAGATTAAAGACGGATTATATTGATCTTGGAATGATTCACTTTGTGGATTCCCTTAAGGACTGGAATGACATTATGGAATCTGAATTTATTGATTATGTGAAAGAATTGAAGAAAACAGGTAAAATCAGACATATCGGAATGAGTTCTCATAATCCGCAGATTGCCAAATTAGCAGTAGAGTCCGGACTTGTAGAAATGATTCTTTTCAGTATTAATCCGGCATTTGATATGCTTCCGGCCAGTGAAGATTTAGACACTATGTTTGTAGAGGAGTATGATGAAAAATTTGCAGGAATTGATCCGGACAGAGCAGAGTTGTATAAGCTCTGCGAGCAATATGATGTAGGTATTACCGTTATGAAAGGCTTTGCAGGGGGCAGGCTTTTTGATGAAAAGCGTTCTCCTTTTGGCGTGAGTCTGACTCCCATACAGTGCATCCACTATTCCCTGACCCGACCCGGTGTAAGTTCTGTTCTATGCGGCTATGATACGAAAGAGCAAGTAGATGAAGCAGTTGCATATGAGTATGCTTCTGAGAAGGCTAAAGACTATTCATCCGTTATTGCAAATGCTCCCTTCCATTCCTATAGAGGCGAATGCACCTATTGTGGGCATTGTAAGCCATGTGTCTCCGAACTGGATATTGCGATGATAAATAAATACTATGATCTTGCAACCATGCAGCCGGAAGTGCCTGCAACTGTGAAAGCTCATTATGAACTATTAGAGCACAAAGCGTCCGAATGTATTTCATGTCATGCCTGTGAAGCAAGATGTCCTTTTGGCGTTTCTATTGCAGAGAGAATGAATAAAACAGCAGAATTATTTGGGTGTTAAATTGATATAGAAGATACCAGAGAAATTGGCAGTACCAAGACAGATGGAGAAAATTCCATCTGTCTTTTCTGTTACAGTGGAAAATATTTTATGTCCTGAAAATGCTATTTCATTGCAGCAAATGTTAATGGAAGGCAGGCATAAGACGAAATAAATAACGAGGCTGTGAAATAGATGAAAAGCATTGAAGAGAGTGAAGTTTTTATAGACATCAATAATGAGAATAGAGGAGGAACAAAAAGGTGGGCATTAATGGAATAGAAGCAGTAGGATACCCTGCATCGGAATATGAAACAAGAAAGACAGAAAGAAATGTGACAGGGGGAAATTTTGCAAGACAGATGACGGAAGCAGCACAGGCAGCAGGGCAAGCGACAGCTGTTTTGCATGGTGCAGATGAAGGATCAGGAGATATTGCAGTCAGTGCATGGGCGGATGTTGTAAGCGGCTCCTCCATTTCCGTTTATAAGACACAGAGCTTTGATCCGGAAAATCCTGTATATAAAGTGAAAACATGGGATAAGTCGGGAAATGTGACAGAACAGATGGTGGATGTGTCAAAGGTAGACCCGAAAAACTGTGATACGGCTGAAATGTATGCCTATACTGTCAATCTGAAAGAAAGCGGAAAGGGTAGTTTTGAGGACACTGTTTTGAAAGCCGCAGTTGCAAAAGCCGTAAAAAATGCAGAGCAGAGAAATGCCGGTTCATGGAGTTTTTCAGAAAAGACAGACTGGATAAAAATCGTGAATGACATCATGCAGTCGGAGTACCGCTATGGGGACTTGAAGAGCTACATGGAGTGGAAGAAGTTTTTAGGGTTTTTGGATAAGTAAGATGTAATTAATTTTCTCGCCCATAGAAAGCGGATGGATTCGTTTTCTATGGGCGAGAGTTTTATGACAAAATATTGGTTTGGAAGCAGACTTTGTACTGGCGTGATAAATTTACCTGCCTCTTTTCTTTTATTTGTATGTATATTATAATATATTTTATATGTGAAAACAAAAAAGCGCAGGCAATCGTTTTTTCGGGACGATCATAGGAGATATTAAGGAACGAAAGGCTTAGATTATGATTTTAGAAGATGAGAAAAAGAAAATTATATTAAAAAGATTGCAAAAATCTGCAATAAAAAAGTTTTTTACAATTTTGGTAATATCGTTAATTTTTGGGATTTCCATAATGTTTGTAATAGGCCTTTCGAGCGATGTGAATACACACGCAAAAATGACTGCATTTGGATATTTTGCATTTATAATGTTTCTCTTTTGGCTTGATGATTTCCTGATTGCGGTCTGTATGCTTGTTGAGTGTTTGGCATTAAAAAAAGCGGAAACCAAATATTACATTGTAAAAGCCAGTCAGATAAAACCTTCTCCATGGCCATTGCATCTTGGGAGCAGAATGTTTAATCATAAATTAGTGGTTTATGAATATGAAGGAAAAAGCCGAACAAGATTCTTATATGCAAATGTCATGGTACGCAGTAAAGATGATAGACTGCTTTTGCTTGTGCCTGAAAATAAACACCAAAACATTTATGCATTTCCAATGGTGAATTTTGTGGATGTAATGGTTTGATAACTGTTTCTTTATCGTAATTTTATGTGCAAATGCATGTTTTTACATATAATTAATGGATTTATACTTACAAGGGACTTTCAAATGGATGATTTCTGCGGATTCTGGCTTGACACACCGGATGGCAGTATCTGGGCGGTAGGAGACAGCGGGCTGATGGAAGAGCAGCTTCACGTAAAAATGTAAAATGTCCGCCTCAGAAGCAGATTTGACATTGAATAACGATTAACACTTTGATAAAATATAATGGATACGTCATACTGAAGGAGATTATAAAATGGAATTACAAAAGCTTAGTTCAAATGTCAATGAAAGAGCAAATCTGTCAATTAGAAGAATTATTTGGGGGTTATGTCTGTTAGCAGGGGTAACGGTACTTGCAATCATATTTTCGTATACGATTAAGGACAATACCAAGCAGGTACAATTATATAGCTCTCAGGTAGATAATGCGATGTCGGAAAAAGTCGCATTTATCAATACCGTTGCAACAGGGGTTGCCTCAGGAACAGCACAGTCAGATTATTATGCCTATGTGGATACACTGGTAGAGCAGTATGATGATATATCGGCAGTGTATGTTTGTGTAAAACAGGATGGCGTGATTTATTCAGATGGAATCATGACTTATATGTCAGGAGGATGGCTTCCGGGAGAAGATTTTGTAGTGTCTGAGCGTTCATGGTATGAAGGTGCGGCAAATACCCAGGGAGTGTATGTGTCAGAGCCCTATGTAGATGAGCAGTCCGGGAATATCTGTATCACGCTTTCTAAAGCAATATATGAGGATGGTTCCCTTATCGGTGTGGCCGGAATGGACATGTATATGGATGATTTGGTTGCATTGATCGAAAGCTCTTATAATGGCGGAAATTACGTATTCTTATCATCAAAAGAAGGCGTTATTTTAACACATCCCAATGGGGATATTGCTCTGAGTAACGATAAAAGCACAACAGTGTCAGATGCATTGGGCGGAAAATACAAAAGTGTATGTAAAGAAAAGCTGAAGACAAAATTGATCTGGGATTATAGCGGAGGACCTAAATTTGCAATCAGTAACATTGCAGAAACCACAGATTGGAACGTGGTAGCCGTTATATCTCTTACATGGGTAATGGTTGTAATTGCTTTGATTATTTTATTGGCAGTAGTACTTGGTATTGTCCTTGGCAAACTGGCAAAACAACAGCTGATCAAAGGAATCAATCCAATGTTTTCACCACTTGAAGAATTGGCAGCAAATGTAAGTAAGATATCAGACGGTGAACTGGACTACATATTTAATGTGGATGAACAATCCCAGGAAGTAAATGCATTGTCACGGGCTCTTAACAATACAATGCAAAGTCTGCAGCACTACATTTCAGAAATTACCAATACGGTAACTTCCATTTCAGAGAAAAATCTGAATTTCAGCGTAGATGGAGAGTACACAGGTGATTATGAAAAAATTGAAATTGCATTGATTGATATTATTAAGGTATTGAATGAAAGCTTTACACAAATCAATGATCAGGCATCCACAGTACTTCAATACTCGGAAAATCTGTCAGCAACCAGTAAAAATGTTGCCAGCGCAGCAGCAATGCAAAGCGAATCTGTTATCAATGCTTCCAGAGAAATGAAAAGTCTGACAGATAATATGGAAAAGATTGCAGAATTTGCATCTTCCATTAAAGCAAATACAAATAATGTAAATGAACGTCTGGCAATTGGAAATGAAGAAATGAATGAGCTGGTTTTGGCAATGGATGAGATAGCAGGCTGTTATGATGAAATTGCAGGATTCGTAACAGAAATCAATGCAATTGCAAGCCAGACAAATCTGTTGGCATTAAATGCATCGATTGAAGCGGCAAGAGCCGGAGAAGCCGGCAGAGGATTTGCAGTAGTGGCTGATGAAATTGGCGCACTTTCAGCCAGCAGCTCTCAGTCAAGTGCAAAGATAAGAGATGTAATTGCTCATTCGCTGACATCTGTGGAAAAGGGAAAAGAATTTGTGGCAAAGACAGATAAAACAATTTCTGACAGTGCAGATTATTCTGCTAACAATACGCGGATGGTGGATGAAATTGTAAAGTTTGTTGAAACACAGAAAAACTCAGCAGATGAAATTTCTGCAAGTATTAAAGAAATCAGTGAAATGATCAAGAATAACGCGGACAGTGCTGAGGATAATTCTGAAATTTCATTACACTTAGGAAGCTGTGCACAAGCGCTGATGGATAACATTGCCCAATTTCAGTTAAAAAAATAAGACATAAATGAAAGACATGCAGGCGAAGTTTTAAGAGGAGGAAATCACCATGATTTATCGAAATTTTCAAAACTTACAGTTATCCGCACTTGGGATGGGAGCCATGCGTCTACCGGTAATAGGCGGGAACGATGCAGAAATTGATTATGCAGCTGCTGAAAAAATGGTTGCCTGTGCCATGGAACAGGGCATTAATTATTATGATACCGCATGGGGATACCATGATGGTAATTCAGAAATTGTTATGGGAAAGATACTAAGTCAATATTCCAGGGAAAGCTATTATCTTGCTACGAAATTTCCGGGATATGACTTGTCTAATATGACCAAGGTAAAGGAGATTTTTGAAAAGCAGCTTGAAAAATGCGGCGTGGAATATTTTGATTTTTATTTATTCCACAACGTATGTGAGATGAATATAGATGCGTACCTGGATGAAAAATATGGTATTTTTGATTATTTAATGGAACAAAAAAAGAACGGAAGAATCAAACATCTTGGATTCTCGGCACATGGCAGCTATGAAATTATGAAACGATTCATGGAAGCATATGGTGCAGAAATGGAATTCTGTCAGATACAGCTTAATTATCTTGACTGGTCATTCCAGGATGCCAAGGCAAAAGCAGAACTTTTAAGTTCCTATAACATTCCCATCTGGGTCATGGAGCCGTTAAGAGGCGGAAGACTGGCCAAACTGTCAGAGGAAGATGCGGCGAAGTTAAAAGACATGAGACCGGATGAAAATATTCCGGCATGGGCATTTCGCTTTTTGCAGACAGTTCCCGGTGTAACAATGATTCTTTCCGGCATGTCTGACCTTGAACAGTTACAGGCAAACATTAAGACTTTTGAAACAGATAAACCCCTTACTAAAGAGGAGTGGGATGCGCTGCTTACTGTTGCAGAGGGTATGTTGAATCATACATTGCCCTGCACATCCTGTCATTACTGTGTAAGTCATTGTCCTAAAGGGCTTGATATTCCTACTCTTTTGAATCTTTATAATGAACATAGTTTTACTGGCGGCGGATTTATTGCTCCCATGGTATTGATGGCTATTCCTGAGGAAAAGCAGCCTTCTTCCTGTGTGGGATGCCGCAGCTGTGAGAAAGTCTGCCCTCAGCAGATCAAGATATCTGAGGCAATGACTGATTTTGCAGCTAAAGTGAATGGGTGAGTATGAGAAATCAGTATAATAAAACTATAACAGCATGTTTTATCGGATATATTGTTCAGGCCATTGTAAATAATTTTGTACCGCTTTTATTCCTGACTTTTCAGCGTATCTATGGGATACCGTTATCTCAGATCACAATGCTGGTTACAATTAATTTTGGAGTACAGCTGCTGGTAGATATTCTGTCTGTAGGATTTGTAGACAGAATCGGATACAGGGTGTCCATTATCATGGCACATGTTTTTAGCGTAGCAGGATTGGGGTTTTTGACGATTCTTCCGGAGCTGCTTCCCAGTCCATTCATTGGAATACTGATCTCTGTAATGATTTATGCGGTAGGAGGAGGGCTTCTGGAAGTGCTTGTAAGTCCCATTGTAGAAGCCTGTCCATCCGATAATAAGGAGAAAGCTATGAGTATGCTTCACTCCTTTTACTGCTGGGGTCATGTAGGCGTAGTAGCGCTTTCTACCATATTCTTTAGAGTGTTTGGAATTTCAAACTGGAAAATCATGGCGCTTATTTGGGCGTTGATTCCTTTATGCAATGGAGTAGCTTTTGCAAAGGTACCGATAGCCTCTCTGATGAAAGAAGGGGAGAAAGGTCTGGAAATAAAAGAACTGTTTTCCATGAAAATTTTTCTGGTGTTGTTTGTCATGATGATCTGTGCTGGAGCAAGTGAACAGGCAGTCAGCCAGTGGGCCTCCACTTTTGCAGAAAAAGGTCTCGACATTTCCAAAACAGCAGGAGATTTGGCAGGACCTATGGTATTTGCCATCCTGATGGGAACTTCCAGGGCATTTTATGGGAAGTATGGAGATAAAATTGATTTAGATAAATTCATGATATACAGCAGTATCTTATGTATTACTTCTTATCTGTGCATTTCCATAGTACCCATTGTGCAGATCAACCTGATTGCCTGTGGACTTTGCGGGCTGTCGGTTGGAATTATGTGGCCGGGAACTTTCAGTAAAGCATCTGCCAAACTTCCAAGAGGCGGTACAGCCATGTTTGCACTGCTGGCTTTAGGAGGAGATATAGGATGTTCCGGAGGTCCCACGTTAGTGGGAATTGTGTCCAGTTTCTTTGAAGATAATCTGAAAATTGGAATTTTAGCGGGAATTATTTTCCCCACGCTTTTGTTAGCAGGAGTCCTGCTTTGCAGAAAAAACAATAAAACTGTTAAAATTAGATAAAAATAGGAAACCATTTTTGTGAAAATAGTTTCTTGTGGATTTGTTCATAGAATGATAAAATAGAGGAAACTGAAATAAAAAAAGCAGTTTCCTTTTTAAATGATAGAAAATGCCGGTATGGCAGTGGATCACCGGAAAGAAAACAGGATGGGAGAGTGAATGGTGGAATTAAAAGAAACTATCTTGGAAGGAACCATACAGGTTTTTAATCAAAAGGGATTAAAATTTACAATGGATGATATTGCCTCCCTCTTAAAAATGAGTAAGAAAACAATCTATACAGTTTTCAAGGACAAGGAAGAATTGTTTTTGGAAATGGTAGATTATATCTTTGATTCTATTAAGGAAAGTGAAAGAAGGGTACTTGAAGACAGGAAGCTTAGTACAGTGGAAAAGATACATACGGTTTTGGGTGTCCTTCCGGATGTGTATAAAGACATAGATTTTCGTCAGCTCTATCTTTTAAAGGGAAAATATCCTCAGATTTACAGACAGGTAGAACTTCGTTTGGAGACCGGATGGGAAAAGACCCTGGAACTGATAGAGCAGGGAATTGAGGAAGGGAGCATTAAACCGGTGAAACTCCCTATCCTAAAAATGATGATGGAGGCTTCCTTAGAACAGTTTTTTCAAAGAGATGTGCTGATACAGAATGGAATATCTTATAAGGAAGCATTGGAGGAAGTAGTCAACATTTTAATGGAAGGAATTATGATACATAATAAAGTTAAAACAGAAGGAAAGGAAAGGTAACTTTTATGAAGCTAACAGGTAAAGAAAAAATATCATACGGTCTTGGAGCAGTAGGAAAAGATATGGTTTATATGCTTTCTGCAAGCTATATTCTGTATTATTACCAGGACATTCTGGGCGTCAGTGCAATTGCAATGGGAGTTATTCTGATGGCAGCCAGAGTGTTTGATGCATTTAATGATCCCATTATGGGAGTGCTGGTGGCAAAGACCAGAACGAAATGGGGAAAATTCAGACCATGGCTTTTGATCGGAACTATAACCAATGCCATTATTTTATATGTAATGTTTGCCGCGCCGCCCACCCTTGACGGAAGCGGATTGATTGCCTATGCAGCCATTACATATGTAGTATGGGGCATTACTTATACTATGATGGATATTCCCTACTGGTCCATGATTCCGGCATTTACGGAAGGAGGCAGGGAAAGAGAAGGACTTACGACCCTGGCTCGTTCCTGTGCAGGAGTTGGTTCTGCGCTGGTCACGATTGTCACTATGATGTGTGTTCAGGCATTGGGCGGGGGAAATGAGAGGAACGGTTTTAAATTGTTTGCCTTGATCATTGCTGTTATTTTTGTTGTTTTCATTACAATTACCTGTATAAATATCAAGGAAAAATCCACGGTAGACGTAGAGGCGCCTTCCGTAGGACAGATGTTTAAGGCATTGCTTCAGAATGATCAGACAATGATTGTGGTAATTGCTATTGTATTGATTAATGGTTCCCTCTATATAACATCCAATCTGTTGATTTATTTCTTTAAATATGATTTTGGCGGAGAAACATGGTACAATGGTTATACTTTATTCAATGCATTTGGCGGGGGAATCCAGATTTTATCCATGATGATCTTTTATCCGGTACTGCGTAAGTTCATCAGTTCTTTACAGGTATTTTATGTGAGTTTTGCTATGGCTATTGTAGGATATGGGGTATTATTCGCACTTATGTGTCTGGGAATGACCAATCTTTATATCCTGTTGGTACCGGCGTTTTTCGTATTCGCGGCATTTGGCCTTCTGACAGTTCTGACCACAGTCTTTTTGGCCAATACGGTAGATTATGGTGAACTTAAGAACAACCGCAGGGATGAAAGTGTTATTTTCTCTATGCAGACTTTTGTAGTGAAGTTGGCTTCCGGTGTTGCAGCTTTGATCGCTTCAGTTTGTTTATCTGTCTGCAATTTAAGTGATGATACATCAAATGCGGCAGCAGCGAACGTATCAGCCTCTTCCCTTTTTGGACTTCGTATGACGATGACAGTTATTCCTATTGCAGGGCTTTTGGTGGCAGTATTTCTGTTCCATAGAAAATACATTCTTACGGAGCAGAAGGTAGAGGAAATTGCTTCTCAGATCAAGGTTAAGAACAATAAATAATCTTTTCGTTACATTTTATGAAAGAAAACAGTCAGTCCTGCCGATAAAAATAATAGTGGAATAAGGCTAAAAATGATGGTAACCGGGAGGACTGATAAAATGAATATAGGGAATATAGAGGAATTTAAACAGCAGCAGATGAGTAAAGTCGAAAGACGGAAAAAAGAAGATGAGAAGATTAAAAAGGGCATTTACCAGATGCAGGTCATGATTGACAGCGAATGTATGGAAACCCTTACGAAAGAGTGCGAAAAGAACGGAAAGCAAACGGCAGGCACTCAATCAGAAGAAAATGGAACCAAAAGAGAGCAGTCAGAAAGCAAAAAGACAGACATTCAGTCTGCATTAGAAAAGATGGTTGCTTCAACAGGAAACAAGGCATTATCTATAAGAGGATAAAGAAAGCGCAAGCTCAGTAAGCAGCTTGCGCTTTTTAGTATAAATTTTAACAGCCCCTCTGCTGATGTTTTAAAATAGAAAAGAATTCTTCCGCAGGCATAGGCTTGGCATAAAAGAATCCCTGCACCTGATCACAACCGATACTTTGCAGCAAGTCAATCTGATCTTTGGTTTCAACGCCCTCTGCCAGGAGTTCTAAGTTCAGCTTGCCTGCCATGGAAACTACCTGCTCTAAAATGAGACGCCCTTTGCCTGATACTACCATGTTTTCCATAAATTTTTTATCCAGCTTTATGACATCAAAAGGAGTTTCCAAAAGGATATTTAAGGAAGAGTAACCGCTTCCGAAGTCATCCATCAGCAGTGTGAATCCTTCTTCCTTTAGCTGTAACGCCTTTAAGCATACCTGCTGGTCATCAGCTGTTTCAGTTATTTCAAGCTCTAAAAGAGACTTGGGGATCTGATAGTTTTCTATCATATCTGTCAGTACCTGAATACATTCATCATCCCGAAGATGGACTCTTGACATATTAACAGAAATAGGGCAGGATACAATTCCTTCCTGTTCACATCTTTTAATAAAACGGCAGGCTTCTTCCCATATGTAATAATCTACTTTTTTGATAAAACCATTTTCTTCAATAATGGGGATGAACTGATTGGGAAAAATCATTCCCCGTTCAGGATGAATCCACCGTACTAAAGCTTCAGCGCCTATGATCTTATTTTGGGTAATACTATATTTGGGTTGAAGATACATGACGAAATGCCGTTCCGTAATTGCTGCCTGCATGTTCTCTTCAATAAACTTCCGATTGTATAAGGATTCCTTGAACTGTTCCTTATAAAACAGGATATTGGACAATACATTATTCTTGGCAGCCTTACGCGCCATAGCGGCACGGTCTTCCATCTGCCGAAGTTCCATGGTTTTATCTTCTACGGTATAGATACCATAAGACAGTTGGATCTTTACATTTTTATAGTTGTTGATCTTAGAATCCAGCAACTGGATGAAATTAGTGATTTCTTCTTCCTGATCATATTCTGTCACCACCATGAAAACATCACTGCGCAGATTAATATAAAGCTGCTTTTCATGACAGATTTCTTTCAATTGGTTGATAATGAAATCTAAGACCTGGTCTCCGAATTTTTCTCCATATACATCATTAATAATTTTAAACTTACGTATATCAAATTGAATAAAAGCAATATCCTTGGAAGAAGAAAAAATAAGTCTGTTCACATTCCTCTTAAACCGTTTCCGTCTGCCGATATTTTTCAGCACGCTCTGCATTTCGTCATTTTCCAGAATATCGTCCAGATTGATACTGTTTTCGGCTGCATATTTAAGATCGTCTGCAAGCATATCTTCTAATATATCAATACTGATATCAATGGCTTTGGGACATTTCTGCAAAATCAGCTTTTCACTACGGATGATGGCCATATCTTCCGGCTTAGAAATATCTTTTCCCAAAATATCCCGGCAATTAACGGCGCCTCCCATTTTTTCAGTAAAGAGTCGTATAAATTCTTCTGTCTTTTTGTTGCCGTATATTTCCTGTTCTTTATCCTGGGAATCATAAAATCCTAAAGCCATGCCAAGAACCAGTAAGGAAGCTGTAATACATCCGCATACTCCGCCCTGACGCATTCCTCCGCCAAAGCATGTACTGATTTTAAATGCTGTCTTCAGGTCTAATCCGAAATCGTCTGCAAATGCCCCGAATAACGATTGAGAACAGTGATACTGTTGTTTTAATAACTGGTTTGCTTTTTCTTTATGTGTCATACATTACCCCATATTGTCAGCCGGAAATACCGGCGTAACCACACATACATTTATTTGAATCTTTCGCTTTAAAACAAACCCCTTTGTTTCTAAAACGGTTGAATCATAGTCATATTTTAACACAGAAAAAAGTGATTGTGAAGTGTTCATATATGAATAAAAGGTTCTCTATTGAACAGAGAACCCCTTTGATTTTAAATATTCTTCTACTTCGCCGATTTCATCTGTATGAAGGATCAACACAGGTTTGCCGGTATCCCTGTTGAAGCACAGATAAATATAGTCTACACTGATATTTCCTGCGGACAGGCTGATAAGAAGCCGGTTCAGGCTGCCGATTTCATCTGCCATTTCCACTCCAAGGATGTCATTGGCCCGGCAAAGATATCCTTTTTGACGTAAGGCATCCAAAGCTTTTTCCGTATCGGAAACAATCATTCTGACAATACCGTACTCAGCGCTGTCATTTGTTACGGACCCTAAGATATTGATATTTTCTTCCTGCAGGATCCCGGTAATGGACTGAAAGGTTCCTTTACGGTTTTCTGCAAATATAGATACCTGTTTTAACATTTTATATACCTCGTACTTCCTTAAATAGGATGCTTGTCATAACATCCACATTCAATCTTATCACACATATGTGGTATTTAAAAGTATTTCTTTTGGTACTTTGGACTTTGCAAACCCATAAATGCATGGTCTAGGAAGTGACAAAGACAACACCGAAAGCATTAGGCCCGATATGAGCGCCGATAGTAGCGCCTACCTGCAGCCTGCCTGTTATGGAATAACCGTTTTCCGACAGCTTTTCCTCAAACTTTTCGCAGTTTTCCGTGCCATAAGTATAGATGACATAGAGAGGAAACTCCGTGGAGACATTTTCTTCCTGAAGATGTTTCAGTACCTGGGCAATGGCTTTGTTTTTGCCGATACACTTACCAAGGACACCTACGCTGCCTTCCGGCGTCAAGGTAATGATAGGCTTGATATTAGCCAGTTCCCCAACGGCAGCAGCTGATTTGCTCAATCGTCCGCCCTTTGCAAGATATTCTAAAGTATCAAGACCGGCAAAGAGCTTTGTGCGGGATTTTAAGGATTCTATTTTTGCAACGATCTCTTCGGCAGGATAGCCTTCTTCAATAAGGGAAACAGCATAATCTGCCAGGATTTTGATAATAAAAGTAGCTGACAGAGAATCAATAATATAGATATTTTCATATTCCACAATATCTTTTGCAATCATGGCGCTTTGACATGTTCCGCTTAAAGCAGAGGATAAAAGAATACAGATGATGGTGTCACCCTTTTCCTGTGCATTCCTGAAATAGGAAAGAAAAGCTTCCGGAGAAGGTTGAGAGGTTTTAGGAAAATCCCGGCTTTCTTTCAGCAGGGTATAAAACTCGTCTTTTGCAAAATCAATACCATCAGCATAATCTTTCTGATCAATGGTAACGTGAATGGGAACAAATTCCAGATTTTTCTCCCGGACTTCATCCATTCCATAGTCAGACGAAGAATCTACCAATACTTTTATCATTATGTATGCTCCTTTGTTAAAAAATGATTTCTTATACTATATAAATGATGTATTGGAATATGTCAAGGAGAACTTTGCGTTTGGGGAAAGATATGTTATACTTGACAGGTCATAAGATAAGTAAAGGAGAGATTGGTTTATGTTACGGATAGGATGTCATTTATCTTCTTCCAAAGGATTTCTGGCAATGGGAAAGGAAGCCGTTAAAATAGGAGCAAATACATTTCAGTTTTTTACAAGGAATCCCAGAGGAGGAAAAGCAAAGCCCCTGGATCTTGCAGATATAGAGGCTTATCTTTGCTTTGCAGGGGAAAATGGGATTGCCCGCATTTTAGCACATGCGCCTTATACTCTAAATGCAGCAGCCAAAGAGGAGAAACTGCGTGAATTTGCGTTTATGACCATGCAGGATGATTTAAGACGCTTGGAACATATCCCGGAGGCCATGTACAATTTTCATCCCGGAAGTCACGTCAGCCAGGGAGCAGATATAGGAATAGATCTGATAGCAGATCATTTAAACCGCTTGTTTGAAGAAGAGTTTTCAACTACGGTTCTTTTGGAGACCATGGCAGGGAAAGGCTCAGAGGTGGGAAGGAATTTTGAAGAACTTCGCCGTATCATTGATAAAGTAGAAAAGAATGACAGGCTGGGAGTATGCTTTGATACCTGTCATGTATTTGACGGAGGCTACGATATTGTCAACAGACTGGATGAAGTATTAAGGGAATTTGATAATGTTATAGGGCTGGAAAGGCTAAAAGCCATACATCTGAATGACAGCATGAACGTACTGGGATGTCATAAGGACAGACATGCCAAAATCGGAGAGGGCGGTATCGGCCTTAAAGCAATTGAGGCGGTTATTAATGACCACAGATTAAGGGAACTTCCCTTTTATCTGGAAACGCCCAATGAACTGCCCGGATATCAGAAGGAAATTGAGCTTCTTAAGAGTCTATATAGAGACTGATAGTCAAATTACAGGTGATGTTTTGCGAGAGGAATGGGAATGAAGAAAAATACACAGATGATTCTTTTGGCGGTAATCAGCGTAGTTTTGCTCCTGTTGTTGTTGATCATTCTATTTGTGTCAATGAATAAGAGCAGAAAAGAGCGGGATACAGTACTGCAGGTCTTAGAGCAGAATCAGCAGGATAAGTTACAACAGGAAGAAATACAGGAGAGTGAACCCCTTAAAGAAGAGGCGAAGGAAACACCGGACAAAGAAGAAGCAGAGCCTCCTGCTGCTGACAATGCACCGGAGAAGGAACAGGAAGAAGTAGCAGTAGGGGCTCTTGACGATGCCCAGGATCCTCAGTCGGAGCAAATGACCGGCCAGGGGGCAGGAGCTGAAGTCAATGTGGCAAATATCAATCCTGATGAAATAAAGGGAGTGACAGTGGGCATTGATGTTTCCAAATATCAGGGTACCATTGACTGGAAAAAGGTAAAAGAATCCGGTATTGAATTTGCCATGATCCGTGTAGGCTACCGGGCGAAATCCACAGGAGAAATTTTTGAAGATCCTACTGCCAGGTACAATCTTCAGGAGGCACAGGCAGCAGGAATTAAACTGGGAGCTTACTTTTTTTCCTCTGCAGTCACTGTTGAGGAGGCAAAGAGTGAGGCAGCCTTTACTAAGGATATTATTGCCAAATATAAGATCACATATCCGGTGGCTTTTAACTGTGAGGATTTTCAATCCACCGACAGCAGACAGTACGGTCTTGACATAGAAACACGGACTCAGTTGGCAGTGGCATTCCTTAATGAAATTTCAGAAGGAGGATATACACCTATGTTCTATGCTTCCAAAGGAGAGCTGGAAGGAAATGCGCTTTGGAACAGCACGGTACTGGAAAGTAACTATAAGATTTGGGTTGCACAATATCCGGAGACCCCTTACCCTGAAACGAAAGCTTCTTCTTACAGCGGCATCCATGATATGTGGCAGTATACCAGTCAGGGTGTGGTAGCGGGCATAGGAAAGAAAACAGATATCAATATTGCATATTTCGGCTATACAAAGGAGGCAGAAGCTAAGGATGACACCCCTGCGGAAACAGTACAGGCCAATCCTGAAGTGGGAATTATCTT
Source organism: uncultured Lachnospiraceae bacterium (assembly GCA_964614185.1). GTDB lineage: Bacteria > Bacillota > Clostridia > Lachnospirales > Lachnospiraceae > Suilimivivens. The sequence goes on along the minus strand of CAZTKJ010000015.1, from coordinate 34,025 downwards.
TACGGAAGTCAATGAGACTGTAACAGCCAAACAGGAAACCAATTTAAGGACAGAACCCAGTACATTAAATGACAGCAGCATTGCAGGCAAGCTGCTGCACGGAGATACTGCAGTAAGGACAGGTATCGGACATAACGGCTGGTCAAGACTTATTTATAACGGACAGGTTTATTACGCAGTAAGCAGTTATCTTACTACAGATATGAATGATACCGGGCAGCAGGCGCCGCCCCAGGGACCCGTTTATACGCCGGTCAGTGATACGGTCACGGCCAAGGACGAAACGAATCTTCGCAGTGAACCCGGCACAGGCAGGGAAGATACCATAGTAGGAGTGCTCCATCACGGAGAAACACTGACAAGAATAGGAATAGGAGATAACGGCTGGTCCCAGCTTGATTATAACGGACAGACAGTTTATGCGGTGACCAGTTATCTTACCGCTCCATAGTCAGGAGGCAATATGCAGATCAACAGTGATTATACCTCTGTTCAAAACAGAAATTATCAAAAATCTACTCATCACCATCATATTACGGAATGTCATTTTAGTGAGGAAGGAGTAAAGAAGCAGGCAGGAGGCCCTTCTTTGACAAACAGTGGGAATCCTTCCGCCACGCAAGCTTCCGGTAAAGATAATGAGGACTATATAAATAGTTTAAGCTCCTTGCCCGGGAAAACTTCCGGAAAAAAGGGAACTAGTGCAGCAAAAGGATTTTGGGATGCCCTTGGAGATGAAGGTACGGAAAATCAGAAAAGCGTAGTGACCATTTTTAAGGAAAGCTTTCTTACAGGAATCCATGATGCCGTCATTGTAATGCAGGAAGGGTTCAGACACCGGATTACAGACAGAATTCCAAGTATCCGGGAAAAAATAAAAGTCAGTGCCGGCAATGCCCTTGGAAAGTTCAAAAAGAGTAAAGAGTCCTTTACTGCTCTTATGGGAAAGCAGGCTTCTGCAGGAAGAGAAAAATATGAAGCCAAAGGAAAAAACAGTAACGGGCAGGTGACGGATGAAAAGCTGCAGGAAGACATCCCGATGCAGATACAGCCACATAACTATCTGATGGATTCTTATAACAAGCGGGGTGAATATAGTCAGCTTAATGATAATCTGACTTATCAAAAGCCGGAAAGTGCTTCCGGAAGGCGGCCTGAAAGATAAGAATTACTTGATAAAATATGTAAACAACGGTATACTTATAAAAGGGAATTAAGGATATAAGAGAGGTTATTATATGGGATATCAGTCAATACCTTACGACAAAAGAATCAAGGAAAATATCAGGAATTATGCTTTTTCCAATTTATATAATATGGATATTGTAAAAGGATACCTTCTGAATCTTTCGGAGGCATTAGAAGTTAATGTGCTGCTTACGGACAGGCATGGGGAAAAAGAAATCGTAATTGGAGACAGTTTTCTTGGCTTTTATCCTGATGTGGTCAATGATCCCGGCAGAAAGATTCGTGTGCAGAACCGTACCATCGGCCATTTATATATAAAAGAAATTGGATCAAAGAAAGGCGGACAGCTGATCAATGATATGATGGACAGCACGGTAAAGCTTTTGGAAAGCCTTGGGAAGGAAACTTATCTTCGGCATGAAACCAGTATTTATTTAGAGGAATTGGAAGTTCTGCTTAAGGAAAGACGCCGCCAGCTCATTCAGAATGAGACAGATGATGTATTGACGGGAGTCTTCCATAAGAATCATTTTAACAGCAGAATGGAAGCTATTGACCAGTCGGAAATAGTGCCGGTGGCAGTGCTTAATGTCAACATCAATGATTGGAAATTTGCCAATGACCATTTTGGGGATGAGGAAAGCGACAGGCTGATTCAAATTGTGGCCGGCATTCTGAAAAAAGAAGCTAAATCCGACTATATCATAGGAAGAATTGATGGGGATGCATTTGGCGTACTGATTCCTATGGCAACGGAAGGGGAAGCTGAAGAATATGCACAGAGCATACAGAATGGCTGTAATACATATGAAGATGCAGTTTTGGCGCCGTCTGTTGCAGTGGGCATGGTCTATAAGACCAATATTGAAGAAAAGCTGGAAGACAGATTGTCAGATGCGGAATATGAGATGTTCAATAATAAATTCGAAGTGAAAAATGCGCCTGGGTATCAGGAGCGTCTAAGGAAAGGTATATCATAAAAAAGAATCCTGCTTGCAGGATTCTTTTTGGGTATAGGAAATTGCAATAGTGTAAAACAACTTTTTATAAACTATTTATTAAATCGTATTGACAGAATAAAAATGAGAAAACAAGAGAAAATAAGAGGAAAAATAAGAAAACAAGAGAAAATATATAAAAATACGCTGGTGATACCGTTTGCAAAGATGTGCATATAAAATTAATATATGTTTTAGCGATTAGCACTCGATACAAATGAGTGCTAACAAGATTTTGGAAATGATTTATTTCACATAATAAAGGAGGCAGTCAAATGAAGTTAGTACCATTAGGAGACAGAGTTGTATTAAAACAGTTAGTTGCAGAAGAAACTACCAAATCAGGGATCGTTTTACCCGGACAAAGTAAAGAGAAGCCTCAGCAGGCAGAAGTTATTGCTGTAGGTCCCGGCGGAGTAGTAGATGGCAAGGAAGTTAAGATGGAAGTAAAGGTCGGCGATCAGGTTATTTATTCCAAATATGCCGGAACAGAAGTGAAGATAGAAGAGGATGAGTACATTATTGTAAAGCAGAATGATATTCTTGCAGTTATTCAGTAAGATACGGATTTTGATTTCATTCAGATATCAGCAGATAAGAAAACTGCAGTTTAAAGATCAAATTATATTGAAGGAGGCCGATGATCATGGCAAAGGAAATTAAATATGGTGCAGACGCGCGTGCTGCTCTTGAATCAGGTGTAAATCAACTGGCAGATACCGTAAGAGTTACATTAGGACCTAAAGGAAGAAACGTGGTTCTTGATAAATCTTTTGGTGCACCCCTTATTACCAATGATGGTGTTACCATTGCAAAGGAAATTGAACTGGAAGATGCATTCGAAAATATGGGTGCACAGCTTGTGAAAGAAGTTGCAACCAAAACAAATGACGTAGCCGGAGACGGAACAACTACAGCAACTGTTCTTGCCCAGGCTATGGTAAATGCAGGTATGAAGAATCTGGCAGCAGGCGCTAATCCGATTATCTTAAGAAAAGGTATGAAAAAGGCAACGGATGCTGCTGTAGAGGCTATTGAAAAGATGAGCTCCAAGGTAAACGGCAAGGAGCATATTGCAAGAGTAGCGGCTATTTCCGCAGGTGATGAAGAAGTAGGACAGCTGGTTGCAGATGCAATGGAAAAGGTTTCAGGTGATGGCGTTATTACCATTGAAGAAAGCAAGACCATGCAGACAGAGCTTGACCTGGTAGAAGGTATGCAGTTTGACAGAGGCTATATTTCAGCTTATATGGCAACTGATATGGATAAGATGGAAGCAGTTTTAGAGAATCCCTATCTTTTGATCACAGATAAGAAGATCTCCAATATTCAGGAAATCCTTCCTCTTCTGGAGCAGATTGTCCAGTCTGGTGCAAAACTGCTTATTATTGCTGAGGATGTGGAAGGAGAAGCGCTTACCACATTGATCGTGAATAAACTTCGTGGAACCTTTAATGTAGTAGCAGTGAAAGCTCCCGGTTATGGCGATAGAAGGAAAGCAATGCTTGAAGATATTGCAATTCTTACAGGCGGTCAGGTCATCAGCAGTGAGCTGGGTCTGGATTTAAAAGAAGTAACTATGGATCAGCTTGGACGTGCAAAATCCGTTAAAGTTCAGAAAGAAAATACAGTGATCGTTGATGGCGAAGGAGACAAAGACGCAATCAGCGCAAGAATCAATCAGATCAAAGGACAAATTGAAGAAACTACATCCGATTTTGACAGAGAAAAATTACAGGAAAGACTTGCAAAACTGGCAGGCGGTGTAGCTGTTATCCGCGTAGGCGCCGCTACAGAAACAGAAATGAAAGAAGCTAAACTGCGTCTGGAAGATGCTCTGGCAGCAACAAGGGCAGCTGTTGAAGAAGGTATTATCTGCGGTGGCGGTTCTGCATATATCCATGCAGCCAAAGAAGTGGAGAAACTTGCGGATACCCTTGCAGGAGATGAAAAGACAGGAGCACAGCTTGTATTAAAGGCACTGGAATCTCCTCTTTACCATATTGCAGCTAATGCAGGTCTCGAGGGCAGTGTTATTATCAATAAAGTAAGAGAGTCTGATGCCGGCGTAGGATTTGATGTTCTGAAAGAAGAGTATGTTGATATGGTATCTGCAGGAATCCTTGATCCTGCAAAGGTAACAAGAAGCGCTCTGCAGAACGCAACCAGTGTTGCATCTACCTTACTTACAACAGAATCCGTTGTAGCCAATATCAAAGAAGAAGCGCCTGCAATGCCTGCAGGAGGCGGAATGGGCGGCATGATGTAACCCATCGGAAGAAAATCAAGCGCGGTCCCCAAAAGGGACCGCATTTGATTTTACCCGATGGGTTAACGATAAGCACGGAGTGCTTAGAGTTTACTATATTAACGATAAGCACGAAGTGCTTAGAGTTTACTATATTAACGATAAGCACGGAGTGCTTAGAGTTTACTATATTAACGAATAAGCATAGTGAAAGCCGATATACAGCCATAGGAGGTATATCGGCTTTTTGGTTTCATGGATAAAATTTGACTATCTGCATAAAAAAATATATAATAATTAAATATGCCAAAAAAATAGTTTGTAACTTCAATTGAAAGCGTGAATATATGACAGAAGACGGAAAGCAAACAACAAAGAATGAAGTGGTCATTGATGATGGAAGAATAGAACCCATACGGGAATTCCAAAGTCCGGAACAACTGTATGAGGATTTAATTCTGCGGGTTAAAAAATATCATCCGTCTGATGATATCTCTTTGATTCAGAAGGCTTACCAGGTGGCCTATGAAGCCCATAAAGACCAGTTCAGAAAATCGGGAGAACCTTACATCATACATCCACTGTATGTATCCATTATTCTGGCAGATCTGGAAATGGACAAAGAAACCATTGCTGCCGGTCTTCTTCATGATGTGGTGGAAGACACCATTATGACAGAGGAGGAGATTAGAGAAGCTTTTGGAGATGATGTTGCGCTTTTAGTTGACGGTGTTACCAAACTCCAGAAACTCCAGTTCATGGGAGAAGGAGATAAGCCGGACAGGCTGGAAATGCAGGCAGAGAATCTTCGGAAAATGTTTCTTGCCATGGCTAAGGACATTCGTGTTATCCTGATCAAATTGGCGGACCGGCTTCACAATATGCGTACACTTCAGTATCAAAAGCCGGAAAGTCAGCTGCGTATCGCCAAAGAAACTGTAGAAATCTACGCTCCTATTGCCCAAAGACTTGGAATATCCAAAATCAAGGTAGAGCTGGATGATCTATCTTTAAAATATCTGGAGCCGGAAGCATATTACGACTTAGTGGATAAGATCTCAGTCCGGAAAAAGGTTCGTGAAAAATATATTCAAAGCATTGTGGATGAAGTCAGTGAGCATATTGTCCATGCAGGCATTCAGGCACAGATTGACGGCAGAGTAAAGCATTTCTTCAGTATCTATAAGAAAATGAAGAATCAAAACAAGACTATTGATCAGATTTATGATCTTTTTGCGGTACGTATTATTGTAGATACGGTAAAAGATTGTTATGCAGCTCTTGGAATCATTCATGAGATGTATAAACCCATTCCGGGGCGGTTCAAAGACTATATTGCCATGCCCAAGGAAAATATGTACCAGTCTCTTCATACCACACTGATTGGCACCAGCGGACAGCCCTTTGAAATTCAGATCCGTACCTTTGAAATGCATAAGGCAGCAGAGTACGGAATTGCAGCTCACTGGAAATATAAGGAAGCATCCGACGGCAAGAAGGCAGATAATTCTGAAGAAGAGAAGCTTACATGGCTCCGCCGGATATTGGAATGGCAGAGAGATATGTCTGACAATCAGGAATTCATGAATCTTTTGAAAAGTGACCTTGATCTGTTTTCAGACAGTGTTTACTGCTTTACGCCTACAGGGGAGGTAAAGAATCTTCCGGCAGGCTCTACGCCTATTGATTTTGCTTACAGCATTCACAGCGCGGTAGGCAACAGGATGATTGGCGCCAGAGTGAACGGTAAGCTGGTCACCATTGATTATGAAATAAAAAATGGTGATCAGATTGAAATACTTACTTCACAGAATTCCAAAGGTCCCAGTCGTGACTGGCTGAATGTGGTTAAAAGCACTCAGGCCAAAAATAAAATCAATCAATGGTTTAAAAACGAATTTAAAGTTGAAAATATAGTAAAAGGAAAAGAACTTTTAAATAATTACTGTCGTGCCAGAAGCCTTAATATCCAGGAACTTATGAAACCGGATTATATGGATCCTATTATGCGTAAGTATGGTTTCAGGGACTGGGACTCCGTGCTGGCGGCAGTAGGTCATGGCGGCCTGAAGGAAGGACAGATCATCAACAGGATGCTGGAACTTTATGATAAGCAGCGTAAGGCAGTTATGACCAACGAGCAGGTTTTGGAAGAAATTGCGGAAAACGCACAAAGTATCGTCCATCCATCCAGGATCGGTTCAAGAAACGGCATTGTAGTCAAAGGCATTCACGATGTGGCAGTGCGTTTTTCCAAGTGCTGTTCTCCTGTGCCGGGAGATGAGATTGTAGGATTTGTTACCAGAGGAAGAGGAATTTCCATTCACCGTACGGACTGTATTAATATTTTAAACCTGCCGGAAATAGAAAGAGCCCGCATCATTGATGCAGAATGGGAGGATTCACCGGACACTGCAAATGGAGGCAGATATATTGCCGAAATCAAGATTTATGCCAATAACAGGAACGGACTTCTTGCGGATATTTCCAAGGCGCTGACAGAAAAGGATATTGATATCCTTTCCATGAATACCAGGGTCAGCAAGCAGGGAATAGCTACATTATCCACTTCCTTTGAAATCAGCAGCAGGGAAGAACTGATCCGCATTATAGAAAAGGTAAAGACCATAGAAAGCGTTGTTGATATAGAGAGAACAACCGGATAGAAAGGAAGAAAAATGTCAGATTTAAAAATCGGGAAACTTACCATAGGTCCATGTCAGACCAATTGTTATTTTATTTATGAAGAAGGGAAAAAGGAAGTACTGTTTTTTGATCCTGCAGATCATGGAGATTATATTTATGAAGCTTTAAAAGAAAAAGGATTTTCGGTAGGAGCCATTCTTTTGACTCATGGACACTTTGACCATATTTGGGGTGTTTCCCGGTTAAAAGAAATGTCCGGTGCAAAGGTATATGCCTATGAGGGAGAAAAAGAACTTTGCGGTGATGTCGCTTTGAATGTTTCCGCTCAGGCAGGAAGAGCATGCAGTATTGTACCGGATGTACTGTTTAAGGATGAAGAGGAATTTGAAATTTCAGGTATCAAAGGGAAAGTGCTTGCCACGCCGGGACATACGGAAGGAAGCTGCTGTTATTACTTTGAAAAGGATAAGATTCTGATCAGTGGAGATACTTTATTTCAGGAATCAGTGGGAAGGACAGATCTTCCAACAGGAAGCATGAGCCGTCTAATACGCTCTGTCAGGGAAAAACTGATGGTGCTTGAAGATGATGTGAAGGTCTTTCCGGGACATGGAGCATCTACTACCATCGGGTATGAAAGAGAAAATAACAGTTTCTTATAAAAGTTGTCAGGAAAGGGAATGCAGATGAAGAAAAAAATTTGGATGGGATTTATGATTTCTATAGCGGCAATGACGCTGCTTGCAGGTTGCGGAAAGGACAAAGAACCGGAGCCGGAACCAATTGTGGAAGAAGTGGCAATTCCTACACAGGAAGCACAGCCGGAAGCTGAACCTACTGTGCAGCCGCAGGAACTGGCTGTCATTGGGGAAAGAGAAGTCGTAGACGGGAAAATGCAGAGTTATTTAACAGGTGAATGGAAGGATGAAAACGTTGTAAAAAGGCGTCCCATTGCAGTTATGATTCCTAATAATTCACCGGCAATGCCTCAGTATGGAATTTCTAAAGCCAGCATTATTTATGAAGCTCCTGTAGAAGGACGTATTACCAGACTGATGGCAGTAGTAGAAGATTTTGACGATTTAGACAGAATCGGACCTATCAGAAGCAGCCGCGATTATTTTGTCTATGTGGCAATGGGGTATGAAGCAATTTATTGTAACTGGGGACTTGCAAGACCTTATGTGGAGGAACTGATCAACCGTGATACGGTACAGAATATCAGTGCCGCAGTATTGGGAATCAATAATCCTGCTCACGAAGCCTTCGACAGAGTGGAGCGTCCGGGATATGCAGATGAGTTCCGGGGATATTTATTTATTGACGGTATGTTGAAAGCGGCAGACCGGCTTGGATATGACTGGGATTATGATGAAGATTATGTGCCGCCTTTTACCTTTGCAGCAGATGGAACAAAGGCACAGGACAACTATGAAGATGCAGACACGGCAGTAATGATTTACCCCGGCGGACAGTCCGGTAACCAGGGCGGATATGGCGCTTATAATCCTTACTTTGAATATCATGAGGAAGACGGATTGTATTATCGTTACCAGAATCAGAAAAAGCAGGTGGACGAGATTGACGGCTCGCAGATTGCCGTATCTAATGTAGTATTGCAGTATTGTCACGGCGAGGTAAGAGATGATCATGATTATCTGGCATTTGGCGTCCATGGAGAAGGGGAAGCGATTGTATTTACCGGCGGCAAAGTGATAAAAGGAACATGGAAGCGTTATGACGGCGATGCAACCCCTGCTAAATTTTATGATGAAAATGATGAGGAAATCATTTTTAATCAGGGAAAGACCTGGGTCTGCAATATATGGCAAGAGTATGGTGAATTTGTAGAATACCAATAGAATAATACAAAGAAATGAAAAGGAGCCGAACCTGAAAGGAACGGCTTCTTTTGTGTCATGTAACGGATATCTGTGCTACTTTACAACCTATATGCTTTTGTGTATAATGGTTGAAATGAACCTTGATAATTACATATTTTACTGTTATTGTTTTCCTCATTAGCGCCAGAGCCTTTAATGTATATCATTTAAAAGGATGACGAGGTGGAGGGCTATCGAAAATTCGGCGGGTGCCCTTCCGTACTTTCCGGTGCGTGATATACCGGCAAATATGCAGGTAACTGCAAAACAAATACGGTATAACGGAATCAGAATCCATAAAACATGATTTTTAAGAATATATCAGATGGATTTTTCGTAATTATAATCAGAGATAATGGGAATCAAATACACAGATGTGGGAAAATGAGGAAAATAATATATGTGCGGAATTATAGGATATACAGGAACGAAAGATGCCGGAGAGATCATGCTGAATGCCCTTGAACTTTTGGAATACAGAGGGTATGACAGCGCAGGTATAGCGCTTTCCAATGAGCATGGCGGGCCGGCGGAAATCACCAAATGTGCAGGCAGGGTAAAAGATCTGCGTTTGCTGTGTGAAAATGAGAACATAGCAGGGCATTGCGGAATCGGACATACAAGATGGGCGACTCATGGAGGCGTGTGTGATGAAAATGCCCATCCTCACCGTTTTGGCAAGATTACAGTGATACATAACGGCATCATTGAAAACTACAGACAGTTAATTGAGAAATATGAGCTGGACGGAAAGCTTCGTTCCCAGACAGACAGTGAAGTGGTGGCAGCAGTGCTGTCGCGTTTTTACGATGGCGATCCCTATGCGGCAATCCGCAAAACAGTGTTGAAACTGAAAGGCACTTTTGCACTGGCCATTCTTTTTGATGATATACCGGGCAAGATTTTTGCAATACGAAATGTCAGTCCCATTGTAGCGGCAAATACGGAAGACGGTGCTATCCTTTCTTCTGATGTGGCGGCTATTGTACCCTTTACCACACAGTACTTTGTAGTGCCGGAACTTCATGTGGTATGTCTTTCTGAGAATGGCATTGAAATGTATGATCTGTCCGGTGACAGGGCTTATATCGAATGGCTTATTGTAGACTGGGATGTGAGCCGCAGTGATAAGGGCGGTTATCCTTTTTATATGGAAAAGGAGATCATGGAACAGCCCCGGGTGATCGAAGCTACCATTCTTCCAAGGATCAAAGACGGAAAGCCTGATCTGTCGGCAGAAGGGATTCAGGATGACATGCTTGCAGAGTGTAAAAGGATCTGCGTAATTGCATGCGGTACAGCCATGCATGCCGGACTGGTGGGAAAAAGCCTGATCCAGTCTATCATCGGTATTCATGTGGATGTAGTAATGGCATCAGAGTTTATGTATAATGACCCGGTAGTTGACAGTGAAACGCTGGTAATCGCGATTTCACAGTCGGGAGAAACCATTGATACATTGGAGGCATTGAAATTTGCCAGAAAATGCGGATCTCCCAGTATTTCTATCGTTAATGTAAAAGGCGCTTCTATTGCAAGGGCAAGCCAGCATGTGATTTATACTAATGCCGGACCTGAAATAGCGGTGGCAAGTACGAAAGCTTATACCACCCAGCTGGCAGTGCTTTATCTTTTAACAGCCAGAATGGCTATTGCAAGAGGTTTATGGGAAGATGCCCAGGTTCAGCGGTATATGAGTGAGCTTCTCCGTGTCCCCAAAGTCATGGAAGAAGTGCTGGCAAGGAAGGAAGAGGTGCATTATATTGCTACCACTATCTTAAATGCAAAAGATGTATTTATGATTGGAAGAGGATTGGATTACTCTATTTTACTGGAAGGTTCCCTTAAATTAAAGGAAGTTTCCTATATCCATTCGGAGGCATATGCTTCCGGGGAATTAAAACATGGAACCATTGCGCTTATCACTTCAGAAACACCGGTCATTGCAGTAGTGACCCAGGATAAACTAAAGAGTAAGGAACTTTCCAATATTAAGGAAGTACAGTCCAGAGGAGCCAAGGTTATTTTGCTGATCAAGGGCAATGAAATGCTTGAACAGGAAAAAATATGGAGTCGGATCTTCCGGCTTCCGGTTATGGCAGATGAGTTTATGGTAATGCCTGCATCTATAGTCCTTCAGCTGATTGCTTATTATGTATCGCTGGATAAAGGACTGGATGTGGATAAACCCAGAAATCTGGCTAAAGTAGTTACAGTAGAATAAATGCGGAAAGCAATAACAGACAGAATCAAGGTTCTAAAAGGTATCTGCTTTATCCCATATGGCAGATACCTTTTTTAGCGAGGGAAAACATGGAACAGAATTTAATTGCAGTATCAGTAAATATACAGGGATTTGAATACGATATACATTCTTTAATAAAAGCTTTTTATCCGGAATGTGATGTTAAGTTATTTGCAGGGGAAGAAGAGGCCTCCTGCAGTTCTTCGCAGGGATATCCCGATCTGATGCTTTACTTCGGGGAAGAATTTATAACCCTTACCTTGATTGATACTAAAGAGGAAAAAGAAAGCGCCTCTTTTTGCGGAAAGAGTGTGGAGATTTTTAAGGGTATGGAGCGCGCTGAAATAAAAAACAGACTGAAGCAGTTACTCTATGCTGTCTTATCGGAAAATCTGGGAAAAGATCTCCCATGGGGAACGCTGACCGGCATCCGGCCTACCAAGATTCCTATGTCATTATTGGAAAAGGGGGAAAGTGAGGCGGATATTCTTAAGTACATGCAGGAAACGTATTTTATCAGTGAGGCAAAGGGATTTCTTGCTATAGATATTGCCAAGAGGGAAAAAGAGATTCTCTCTGCTCTCCACTATCAGGATGGCTACAGTCTGTATATAGGAATTCCTTTCTGCCCCACTACGTGTCTGTACTGTTCTTTTACTTCCTTTCCCATAGCCTCATGGAAAAAGAGAATAGAGGAATATCTGGATGCGCTGGAACGGGAGATAGAATTTACGGCAGAGATTTATAAAGATAAACTTTTAGATACGGTCTATATTGGCGGAGGTACCCCCACTACCCTTGAGGCGGAAGAACTGGACAGGCTGCTTGGGAAGGTAAGGCAGAGGTTTGATTTTTCCCACGTACAAGAATTTACAGTGGAAGCGGGAAGGGCAGACAGTATTACAAAAGAGAAGCTTGAAGTCCTTAAAAAATGGGGAGTTACAAGGATATCCATCAATCCCCAGACAATGAAAGAGGAGACTTTAAGGCTGATTGGAAGAAAACATACTACAGAGCAGGTGAAGGAGGCATTTTACCTTGCAAGAAAGGCAGGATTTACCAACATTAATATGGATCTGATCCTGGGACTTCCGGGAGAAAAGAAAGAGGACGTAAGTGCCACTATAGCAGAAATAAAGAAACTTTCCCCGGATAGTCTTACAGTCCATTCCCTTGCCATTAAGCGGGGATCAAAGCTGAACCTCTGGGTTGAGGAAAACGGCATTACTTCTTTAAATAACACGGAAGAGACTATGGAAATTGCGGCGAAAGGTGCTAAAGAGCTGGGTATGATGCCATACTATCTGTATAGACAAAAGAACATGTCAGGAAACTTTGAAAATGTAGGATACGCCGGAGAAGGGAAGTTCGGTATTTACAATATTCTTATCATGGAGGAGAAACAGACCATCGTGGCCCTTGGAGCAGGCAGCATTACGAAGCGTGTTTACGGGGATGGCAGAATTGAGCGATGTGATAATGTAAAAGATGTGGCTCTCTATATAGAAAAGATTGATGAGATGATCGAACGGAAGCGGAAGCTGTTGCAGGAATAGGATTTAACGGAAAAGGGGTATTATATGAAAAAAGAGAAAGGATATCCGGCGCTGATTGCTTTTTTGTGGATTTGCTTTATTGCAGCAGTGGGGGCGGCTGCATATTTGTCCTTTCAAAACGGAATGGAAGCAGAAGCTTTGGGCAGGCGGTTCACACAATATGTGGCAGATAAAGTGTATTCAGGAAGAAAACTTACAGAAGAAGAACTTTTACAGTTGACTTATAAGATCAGGCAGATGGGAAGGGTGATCATATTCTTTCTGATAGGTATTTTAGGGACAGCCACCATCCATATTACTTTCCGAAAATGGAGATGGACATGGAAAACGGGAATTGCAGCAGGCATACTGTTATGTGTGGCTTATTTGACGGAAAAACTGAAAATTTATATTCCTACCAGACATTACAGCTATCATGAGATGATGATGAGTATTGCAGCAGTCTGTATGGGATTTTTGCTGGTTTCTGTCATAACTTTATGTTTTTATATTTTCAAAAATTTTTTTAGACTGCTGGGAATGGCGGTGCACTAAAAAAATCCCATGTCAGATATAAGAAGAGAATCTTTTCTTAAAGCTGTCATGGGATTTTAATATAGGAAAAACATAAAAGTTTGTTAACTCAGCATGCCGCCTAACATACCGCTTCCGGAACAGAGGATGAGAACGGTAAAGAAGCTTGAAGACAGATTTACGGCGCCATGGTTTACAGCAAAGGAAACAGCGGTCAGGACCAAAAAGTACAGACACCCCATCAGAAGTCCCCAAAGGAATTTTTTGGAGCCTTCTTTTTTCCCGGCGAGAAAGCCGGCGAGAAAAGTTACAAGAATATAGATTATGGTAATGCTAAGAGAAACAATTTTTTCCGTAAGGGAAAATCGATAAAGCATCAGGGCCAGCAAAAGAAGAAGACCTGCAGTAAAAAGATAGGAAATAAGCAGGCTTTTTAAAATGAAGGTCAGCCGGTTGCTGAAGGTAAGCTTTTTTAACATGATATGCCTCCTGTAGATGGTTTTATATAAAGTTTATATATTCTTTATATAAAATCATATGTGTGAACTTGACAGGGCAGACCCACCTATTGTAATATTTTTTTGACTGTTTTAAGCAGCAGGAATCTTAAGATGGTTCCGGGCGGCTGTATTCTACGAAATAAGGAGTGATTGAAACTTGGATACCGATGGTGTCATACAATTGTTGATTGTTTTAGCTTTGGTCTTTTTTTCTGCATTCTTTTCATCAGCGGAAACAGCTCTTACCACTGTAAACAGAGTAAGACTTAAAGCTCTTGCCGATGAAGGAAATAAACGTGCGCAGACAGCGTTGAATGTACTGGACAAATACGGTAAGATGCTGAGTGCAATTTTAATAGGGAATAATATCGTTAATCTTTCTGCCTCTTCACTGGCTACAACGCTGGCATTGAAAATTAATCTTTCGGTAGGAATTGCAACGGGGATCCTGACAGTGGCCGTTTTACTGTTTGGAGAAATCGTGCCTAAGAACATGGCCATGATTTATTCGGAAAAGCTGGCGCTCTTTTATGCATCTGTTATTGCAGGACTTATGAAGATCATGACTCCTGTCATTTTTATTGTAGACAAGCTGGCCAGCGGTATTATGAAAGTTTTACATATTGATGTCAATAAGCACACTGCCATGACAGAAAATGAACTGCGTACTTATGTAGAAGTCAGCCACGAAGATGGTGTGATCGAATCTGAAGAGCGGGAAATGATTTACAATGTATTTGATTTTTCCGATGCAGTGGCTAAGGATATTATGATTCCCAGAATTGATATGGCCAGCATTGATGAAGAGGCTTCTTATGATGAGATCATGGCGCTTTTCAGGGAATGTATGTATACCAGGATTCCGGTCTATAAGGAAGATAAAGATCATATCATCGGTTTGATCAATATTAAGGACATTATTCTGATCACGGATAAAGAGAATTTCCGGATCGCTGATATTTTAAGAGAAGCTTATTACACTTATGAATATAAGAAAACAGCCGATCTTCTTATGGAAATGAGGGAAAAGAGAGTTAATGTTACATTTGTACTGAATGAATACGGCTCAACCGTAGGAATGATCACGCTGGAAGATCTGCTGGAAGAAATTGTAGGCGAAATCAGAGATGAATATGACGAGGATGAAGAGGAACTGATCCGGGAAGTGGGAGAGAGAAGTTATCTGGTGGAAGGCAGTATGAAGCTGGATGACATCAATGATGAACTGGGCACATCCTTAGATTCCGAGGATTATGATACCATAGGCGGTCTGTTGATAGAAAATCTCGACAGGCTTCCGGAGGATGAAGAAACAATTACTTTGGAAAACGGCATTGTTTTACAGGTGAAGGGAATCAATCAGAACAGGGTGGTTAATGTGCTAATGACTCTTCCGGGAGAAGAGGATGAGGAGTATCAGGAAAGCGACAAAGAAAATGTACCTGTGGCAGAAGCATAAAAAAACCTTTCCCAAATTCAAGATGTATGTTATACTATATGAAATTGTGAAGCCAAGTTTTAAAGGAGATAGGAATATGAAGCGTATTAAGACGTTAACAACAAGAGACTTAAAACAATCCATGAAGAAGGGCGGATGCGGTGAATGCCAGACCTCCTGCCAGTCTGCATGTAAGACATCCTGCACAGTAGGAAATCAGAGCTGTGAGAATGCAAAATAATTAGACAGAAGTGAAAATGAGCACAGAATTATTGCACAAGTAGATAAGGTTTGTAAGCAGCGACTTAAGTCGCTGCTTATTGTGCGTTAACAGCGGCACAGCCGGATCTGTCTGCAAAACGAACAGAAGGGATAATGAAAAGTGGTACATCAATACAAAAATAACGGTTATAATATCGTACTGGATGTGAACAGCGGTTCTGTTCATGTAGTGGATGATGTAGTGTATGATATCATTCCGGCTGTTGAGGAAATCCTTTGTAAGGAAAAGGAAGCTGCCAGAAGAGATATTCTTGATAGATTTAAAGATAAATATCAGCAAACAGATTTAGAAGAGGCTTTTGAAGAAATATGGGAGCTTAAAGAAAAGGACTTACTGTATACAGAAGATATATATGAAAAGTATATTACTGATTTTAAGAAAAGAGAAACCGTAGTCAAGGCGCTGTGTTTGCATATTGCCCATGACTGTAATCTGGCATGTTGCTACTGCTTTGCAGAAGAGGGAGAGTACCATGGGCGGCGCGCCCTGATGAGTTTTGAAGTGGGGAAAAAAGCCCTTGATTTTCTCGTTGCCAATTCAGGAAACCGTGTCAATCTGGAAGTGGATTTTTTTGGAGGGGAGCCGCTTATTAACTGGCAGGTGGTTAAAGACCTTGTGAATTACGGAAGAAGCTTAGAAGAGCCTCATCATAAAAAATTCCGTTTTACATTGACCACTAACGGCATTTTATTAGATGATGAGATCATGGAATTTGCCAATAAGGAAATGGCTAATATTGTTCTCAGCATTGACGGACGGCGGGAAATAAATGACAGGATGCGTCCCCATAGAGGAGGACAGGGCAGTTATGATGTCATTGTTCCTAAATTTAAGAAGGTGGCGGAGAGCAGAAATCAGACAAACTATTATGTGCGAGGCACGTTTACTCACAACAATCTTGATTTTGCAAAGGATGTACAGCATCTTGCAGATCTTGGATTTGAGCAGATCTCGGTGGAACCGGTGGTGGCCAAGCCGGAGGAAGATTATGCCTTAAGACCTGAAGATGTACCAGGGATTTTGGAAGAATATGACCGACTTGCCATAGAACTTCTTGAACGAAAGAAACAGGGTAAAGGTGTTAATTTCTTTCATTTTATGATCGATCTGGAAGGAGGCCCCTGTGTAGCAAAGAGATTATCAGGGTGTGGATCGGGAACAGAATATCTGGCAGTTACACCCTGGGGAGATTTTTATCCCTGCCATCAGTTTGTAGGAAGAGAAGAATATCTGATGGGCAATGTAAATGAAGGAATCACACGAACAGATATCAGGGACGAGTTTAAGACCTGCAATGTGTATGCCAAGGAAAAATGCAGAAGCTGTTTTGCTAAATTCTATTGCAGCGGCGGATGTGCAGCTAATTCTTATCAATTCCATGGAAACATTCATGATGTCTATGAACTTGGCTGTGAACTGCAGAGGAAACGCATTGAATGTGCGATTATGATAAAAGCGGCGTTGGCCGAAGAAGAAGGAGAATAAAGCGATGAAAAAGAACAAAGCAATCATAGTTTTGCTGGTGCTGATACTGCTGCTTGGAGGTCTTGGATATACAGCGGCTATCGGTGTCGGAACTGAACATGCCGGTTCAGCCTCTGCTGTTAAGCTGGGCCTTGATCTGGCCGGCGGCGTCAGTATTACCTATAAGGTAGTAGGGGAAGAAAAACCAAGCAAAGAGGATATGGCTGATACTATCTACAAGCTGCAAAAGCGTGTGGAGACCTACAGTACGGAATCTGTTGTATATCAGGAAGGGGATGACCGGATCAATATTGAGATCCCCGGTGTTTCCGATGCTAATGCGATTCTGGAAGAATTGGGGAAACCGGGTTCTTTGTATTTCATTTCTGAAACAGACTCGGAAGGAAATTATAATTACGACAGATATACTCGTATGATGTATAAGAGTATAGATGAAATTATTGCAGACGGCAGCGCTGTTCTTTCAGGTACGGATGTTAAGGATGCCCAGGCTGGTACCATTAAAAATAGCATGGGTAATGCCGAAAACGGCGTTGATTTAGTCATGACAGAGGAAGGAACCCAAAAGTTTGCACAGGCAACTGCCAATGCATATCAGAAGGGAGAAACTCTTGGTATTTATTATGATGGAAGCATTATCAATGCGCCCACGGTGCGGGAAGCTTTAACAGACGGCAGAGCACAGATCAGCGGAAGTTTTACCCATGAGGAGGCAGAACAGCTGGCATCCACCATCAGAATCGGTGGTCTTAAGCTGGAACTTGAAGAACTTCATTCCAAAGTGGTAGGCGCACAGCTGGGAGAAGAGGCAATTTCAACCAGTCTGAAGGCAGGAGCATTAGGATTTGCTGTCATTGTAGTATTTATGATCGTGGTTTATTATATTTCCGGTCTTGCAGCAAGCCTTGCACTGTTACTGTATGTGGAAATGACCATTATTTTACTGAATGGATTTGATATTACCCTGACACTTCCGGGAATTGCAGGTATTATCCTTTCTATTGGTATGGCAGTGGATGCTAACGTGATTATTTTTGCAAGAATACGGGAAGAACTTGCAAAAGGCAAAACAGTTAAATCTGCAATTGACATTGGATTTAAGAAAGCCCAGTCAGCAATTGTGGACGGAAATATTACAACTTTAATTGCAGCAGCAGTTCTTGGAGCCATGGGTTCCGGTACCATTAAAGGGTTTGCCTATACACTGGCTCTCGGCATTATTTTGTCTATGTTTACCGCTATGGTAGTCACTAAATTGATCATAAAAGCCTTTTATGCACTTGGCCTGCAGAATGCGAAACTCTACGGTATTGCAAAGGAAGCAAAGACAGTTGCATTTACATCCAAGAAAGCAGCATTCTTTGGAGCTTCTATTGCAGTGATTCTTGCAGGTGTCATCTTCATGGGCATCAACAAGTCAAAGACTGATAATATTTTGAATTACAGCCTTGAATTTATCGGCGGTACTTCTACCAATGTTGTATTTAATGAAGATATGAGTCTTTTGGATATTGATACAAAGGCAGTGCCTTTGATTGAAAATATTACAGGCGATGGAAATGTTCAGACACAGAAGATTGAAGGAACCAATGAGGTAATCTTTAAAACACGTTCTCTTTCCGTGGAAGAGAGGGAAAGCTTTAAAGATGCCATGGTAGATAATTTTTCTGTAGATGCGGAGAAGATTACAGCAGAAACCATCAGTTCAACAATCAGTAGTGAAATGAAGCAGGAATCTGTTCTTGCAGTACTCATCGCCACCATCTGCATGTTGATTTATGTGTGGTTCCGGTTTAAGGATATCCGTTTTGGAGCAAGCTCTGTGCTCTGCCTGATTCATGACGTATTAGTGGTTTTAGCTTTTTATGCAATTGTAAAGGTATCTGTAGGAACCACATTTATTGCATGTATGCTGACAATTGTAGGTTATTCCATCAATGCCACCATTGTTATCTTTGACCGTGTACGTGAGAATGCAGCTGTTATGGGAAGGAAAGATTCCATGGAGGATATGATCAACGGAAGTATTACCCAGACTTTATCCAGAAGTATCTTCACCTCCCTGACCACTTTCATCATGGTAGCAGCGCTTTATGCTTTCGGAGTAACTTCCGTGAAAGAATTTGCACTGCCCTTAATGGCAGGTATTCTCTGCGGAACTTATTCCTCCGTATGTCTTGCAGGAGCATTGTGGCTGGTACTGCGTAAAGTATTTCCTGCAAAAGCAGAATAAAACTTTTTCATAAAGTACAGAAGTAAGGCAGGCACAGATCATGGCAAAATGGATGGTAGCTGCCAAAAAGGCAGACTTTAATAAAATAGCAGAAAAGTATCATATTACGCCTGTGCTTGCCAGAATCATACGTAATAGAAATGTGACAGAAGAGGAAGAAATCCGTAAATTTCTTAAGGGAAATCTTGAAGACCTTCACGATCCCTTTTTAATGCATGGAATGGATAAAGCCGTAGAGATCATTCTATCCAAAATCAACTCCGGCGCATCCATGCGTATTATTGGTGATTATGATGTGGATGGTATTTGTTCGACTTTTATTCTGACGCAGGGAATCCGTCAGCTTTCAGGTAAGGTGGACAGGGTGATTCCCCATAGGATGAAAGATGGATATGGATTAAATGACAGATTGATCAAAGAAGCATGGCAGGATGGAATTGATACCATTATTACCTGCGACAATGGGATTGCAGCAGCCTCCCAGATTGCCTATGCAAAAGAACTTGGCATGACTGTGGTGGTGACAGACCACCATGAAGTGCCTTTTGAAGAGGAAAACGGAGAAAAGCGGTTTCTGCTTCCTTTAGCGGATGCTGTTATTGATCCTAAGCAGCCGGACTGTTCATATCCCTTTAAGGAGATCTGCGGCGGTACGGTAGCGTATAAGCTGATACAGGCATTATTTAAAAAGGAATCTTTGCCGGCAAAAATGCCGGAAGAAAAGAAGCAGGAGGTATTGTCCGCCCTGCTTCCTTTTGTTGCTCTTGCCACAGTGTGTGATGTTATGGAGCTTAGAGATGAAAACCGTATTTTGGTGAAATATGGATTAAAGGCATTCCGGCAGACAGAAAATCCGGGGCTTAAGGCATTGCTCCTGCAAAACGATCTGAAGGGGAAAGAACTTACCCCTTATCATCTGGGTTTTATCCTGGGCCCCTGTCTCAATGCTACAGGAAGACTGGACAGTGCTGACAGAGCGCTTCTCTTGTTGGAAGAGACGCAATGGAAAGATGCGGTAGTAGAGGCGGCGGATCTAAAAAATCTGAATGACAGCCGAAAGAAAATGACGGAAGACGGCGTGGCGGCAGCTAAAAAACAGATAGAGGAAAAGGGTCTGATGACAGATAATATATTGATACTTTATCTGCCGGAGGCTCATGAAAGCCTGGCAGGAATCATTGCCGGAAGAATCAAAGAACAGTACCACAGGCCGGTTTTCGTGTTGACTAAGGGGGAGGAAGGAATCAAAGGCAGCGGTCGTTCCATAGAAGCCTATGATATGTATGGAGAGCTGACAAAATGCAGGGAACTGTTTACCAAGTACGGCGGGCATAAGATGGCGGCAGGATTATCCATGGCAAAAGAGGAGGATATTGCGTCTCTTTTGCAGAAACTGAATCAAAACTGCAGGCTGACAGAAGAAGATTTTGAAGAAGTGATCCATATTGATGTGCCTATGCCTCTTTCCTATATAAGTAAGGATTTTATTCGGGAATTATCGTATTTGGAACCCTTCGGTACGGGAAATCCAAGACCTTTATTTGCACAGAAAAATATAAGCCTGATAAGCGGAAAAGCAATAGGCAGGAAGAAAAGCGTGGGGAAATATGTGATCAGTGATGAGACAGGCGGAAACTACGATATGATTTATTTTGGGGATCTGCAGAAACTGAATGAATTTCTTGTGAATAAATACGGAAAAGAAACCGTGGACAGACTATATCAGAGCCGGCTTGAACAGGGAGAAGCGCATATTACAATGGCTTATTATCCGGATATCAATTATTTTGCCGGCAGGGAAAGGATTCAGATAGTCATGCAGCATTACTGCTGAGAGAGCATGGGTATTCATATACAGCAAAAGCCTCCGGGGGATGCCGGAGGCTTTGCTTTCTTATGAGGGGGGAGATAGTGAGTTGTTCAACTATCTTGATATTTATATTAAACATAAAATGTGTCTAAAATGTGTACACTTCATTATAAAAATCTAAAATCATCTAAAGAAATCATTAAGTATATGGAAAAAGAATAATAGGACTTATTCTGTATATGAGGCAGAGAGGGCACAAAAGCAAAGTTGAAAAAAAGATGCATTCATGCTATTTTATTATAAAAGGAATGAAGAATTTATGCCCCTTTTGGAGGCGTAAGTGAAAGGGAAAAATATGTTTCAATGTGAAGAGCTGTTAAAGGGACTGTCTTACCGGTGTGTACGGGGCAGTATGAACAAAAGTATAAATGAAGTGGTATACGATTCCAGAAAAATAAGCAGAGACTGTCTGTTTATCTGTATCTGCGGTTATAACGTGGACGGACACACCTTTGCGCTGGAAGCAGCCAGAAAGGGAGCTGCCGCACTGGTAGTACAGGAGAATATAGATATTCCGGAAGAATATGATATAACCATTATCAGGGTGGAGGACACCAGATATGCCATGGCATTTATTGCAGCGGCTTATTTCGGACATCCGGCAGACCGGATGAAGATCATAGGCATTACAGGAACCAAAGGCAAGACCACCACCACATATCTGATCAAATCCATTTTGGAGAATGCAGGATACAAAGTAGGACTTGTGGGAACTATAGAGGAAATCATCGGAGATAAGCATATTCCTGCTAATAATACAACGCCTGAATCTTTTCTGCTTCAGCAGTATTTCAGACAGATGGCAGATGAAGGCTGTGAAATCGTAGTTATGGAGGTGGCGTCCCAGGGACTTAAGCTTCACAGAACCCAGGGATTTACCTTCGAATTAGGTATTTTTACCAATCTTGGCCGGGATCATATCGGGCCTAATGAGCATGCGGGTTTTGAGGAGTATCAGGCATGTAAAGGACTGCTCTTTAAGCAATGCCGTCATGGTATTGTAAATAAGGATGATGAACATATGGAAGCGGTAGTGAAAGGTCATACCTGTGATCTGGAAACTTACGGATTTGATCCATCATCAGATATTTATGCAGAGAATGTAAAGCTGATCGATAAACCGGGAGAACTGGGTGTTGCCTTTCACGTAAAGGGGAAGATGGACTTTGCGGTAGAAGTGCCTGCTCCCGGGCGTTTCAGCGTATATAATGCATTGACGGCAATTGCCGTATGCAGGCACTTTAAAGTAGAAGTTCCCAAAATCCAGGCAGCGCTTTTAAAAGCCCATGTGAAGGGCAGGATTGAAATGGTACCGGTATCGGATAAGTTCACGCTGTTAATTGATTATGCCCACAATGCCATGAGTCTTGAGAGCCTTTTGTCAACTCTTAGAGAGTATCATCCTGCCAGACTGGTATGTGTATTCGGATGTGGAGGGAATCGCTCAAAAGAACGCCGCTATGAAATGGGAGAAGTTAGCGGGAGACTTGCAGATCTGACGATTATCACTTCAGATAATCCCAGATTCGAGGAACCGGAGGATATTATTCATGATATAGAGACAGGTATGGACAAAACAGATGGCAGCTATGTGGAGATCTGTGACAGGAAGGAAGCTATTGCCTATGCCATTGACCACGGACAGCCGGGAGATATTATTGTACTGGCAGGAAAGGGTCATGAGGATTATCAGGAAATCAGGGGAGTAAAATACCCTATGGATGAAAGAGTTCTGATAGCAGATATTTTGGAGGAAAGAAAAAGCAGGACATGACAGAGGGCAGATATGCAAATATCATTATTGATATTTCCCATGAAAAAGTGGATAGGCCCTTTCAATATAAGATACCATCTGAAATGTATGGGATACTGGAGATAGGAAGCAGTGTAATGGTGCCTTTTGGCGCCGCCAGTGGTCTGCGGCAGGGATATGTTATCGATATTACGGACAGAGCGGAATATCCACCTGAAAAGATGAAAGAAATAGACAGTATTATAAAGGATGCTCTTTCAATAGAAGCAGATGCAGTGAAGCTTGCGGCATGGATTAAAAAGGCTTATGGTTCTACTATGATTGCAGCGTTAAAGACAGTGCTCCCTGTGAAAAAGGCCATGAAGTCCAAGGAAAAGAAAAAGATCCTAAGGCTTATGACTCCAGAGGAGATTACTTCTCTTCTGGGAGAATGTATGCGGAAGCATCAGCATGCCAAAGTAAGGCTGCTTACCCAGCTTTCACAAGAGCCGGTGCTTCCTTATGAACTGGTAACGAAAAAGTTGAATGTTTCTCCTGCTGCTTTGAGAAGTTTAAGAGAAGCAGGAGCGATTTCCATTGAAGCCGAAAATTACTATCGGAATCCTGTAAAAATGGAAGCCGGTGTCGAAGTCAGGAATCGTTTAAGTGAAGAACAAAGGCAGATTAGCAGTAAGGTGCTTACAGATTATGATGAGGGAATCAGAAAAACTTATCTGATTCACGGAATCACGGGCAGCGGTAAGACAGAGGTTTATCTTTCTATCATTGAAGGGATGATTGAAAGAGGAAAACAGTGCATTATGCTGATACCGGAGATTGCGCTGACTTATCAGACGCTGCTCCGGTTCTATAAGAGATTCGGAGACAGGGTCTCCGTTATGAATTCCACACTCTCTGCGGGAGAAAAATATGACCAGTGGGAACGAGCCAAAAAGGGAGAGATCGACGTGATCATCGGCCCCAGATCCGCCCTGTTTGTACCCTTTCCCAATCTGGGAATGATCGTTATGGATGAAGAGCATGAAAACAGTTACAAAAGCGAGTCCATGCCAAGGTATCATGCCAGGGAAACAGCCCGGTTCCTTGCACGGATGAAGAAAGCCAGCCTTGTGCTGGGTTCCGCAACTCCTTCCCTGGAAGCATATAACAGAGCAGAGAGCGGCGAATATGAGCTTTTCACTTTGGACAGACGTTTGACGGGAGGAATGCTTCCTTCTGTTGATATCATAGATTTGAGAGAAGAATTGCGAAATGGAAACCGTTCCATTTTCAGTCTCCGCCTGCAGGAATTGATGGAACAAAGGCTTGAGAGAAAAGAGCAGATCCTTCTTTTTTTGAACAGACGGGGATATGCGGGATTCGTATCCTGCCGCAGCTGCGGCTATGTTATGAAATGTCCCCATTGCGATGTGTCTCTGTCTCAGCATCAAGGCGGAAGAATGGTGTGCCATTACTGTGGATATGAAACAAGGCAGCCGGATAAGTGTCCATCTTGTTCTTCCCCATATCTTCTGGGATTTAAGGCAGGAACACAACAGATAGAGGAGCAGATCCATAAAAGATTTCCGGAGGCAAAAGTGCTTCGTATGGATGCAGATACTACTCGCAGAAAAGACAGCTATGAAGAAATATTGACTGCTTTCTCCGAGGGGAAAGCAGATATTCTTGTGGGTACTCAGATGATTGTAAAAGGGCATGATTTCCCCAATGTTACACTGGTAGGGATTCTTGCGGCAGATCTGTCTTTAAATGACAGCAATTATCGATGTGGAGAGAGAACTTTCCAGCTTCTTACCCAGGCTGCGGGGAGGGCCGGCAGAGGAAAGAAGCCGGGAGAAGTGGTGATCCAGACTTATCATCCGGAGCATTACAGCATTGTCAGGGCAGCAGCTCAGGATTATAAGGCATTTTATGAAGAAGAAATGTTTTATCGGGAATTGGCAGGTTATCCGCCGTCTTCCCATATGATGGCGATCCTTATTACTTCCAAAGAAGAACATGCAGGGAAAAAACTTTCGGAAGAAATTAGTGGTATTTTAAAGAAGTCATCAGATAAAAGTGAGGACAGAAGGATGCAGGTCATTGGACCCGCCAACGCTTTGATCGGTAAGATAAATGATATTTACCGTTTTGTGATATACTGTAAACATAAGGATTATGATCAGTTGATCCGTTATAAAGATGAAATAGAAAATTTTTTAAATCAGACAATACATAAGGAACAGAATGTGCAGTTTGATTTTGACCCTATGGACAGCTATTAAAAGTCCTGTGCAAAGAGAAAGGAAGGAAAGAAAATGGCAATCAGAAACATAAGAGAAATAGGAGATCCGGTATTAAATAAATCCTGCAAAGAGGTTACAGAGATAACACAAAGAACGAAAGATCTGATCCAGGATATGTTTGAAACCATGTATCATGCAGATGGCGTAGGACTTGCGGCTCCTCAGGTGGGGATATTGAAAAGAATCGTAGTAGTAGATGTGACGGGTGAAGATCCTATTCTGCTGATCAACCCGGTCATCATGGAAGAAAGCGGTGAACAGACAGGCAATGAAGGCTGTCTTTCGGTTCCAGGCAAGACAGGAGTAGTAACAAGACCTAATTACGTCAAAATTAAAGCTTATGATGAAAACTTAAAACCTTTTGAAATAGAAGGCACAGAGCTTCTTGCCAGAGCACTCTGTCATGAGATAGATCATCTTGACGGACATTTGTATGTGGAAAGAGTAGAAGGGGAGCTGCAAAGCACGGAAAGCGCCGATTAAAGTATGGCAGGTATTCTGTAAAGAACCATCAACAGAAAGGGTATGGTATCAATATGAAATTAATCTATATGGGAACTCCCGATTTTGCAGTTGCTTCTCTTGAAGCAATCATTCGTGCCGGACACCAGGTGGCAGCAGTGGTAACCCAGCCTGATAAACAGAAAGGGCGGGGAAAAGAAGTGCAGATGCCACCCGTTAAGATATGCGCATTAAAGCATGGGATTCCTGTGCTGCAGCCGCAAAAGATCAGAGACCCGGAAGTGATAGCAGAGTTAAAGAAATATTCTGCCGACATATTTGTGGTGGCGGCATTCGGACAGCTTCTGCCAGAAGAAGTCTTGAATATGCCTCAATATGGGTGCATCAACATTCATGCATCCCTTCTTCCGGCATACAGGGGAGCGGCGCCTATTCAGTGGGCCATTATAAATGGAGAGGAAAGAACCGGCATTACCATTCAGCAGATGGCAAAGGGACTTGATACCGGCGACATGCTGATGAAAAAGGAAGTTACCATAGATAAAAAGGAAACGGGAGAGAGCCTTCATGATAAGCTGATGGAGGCGGCAGCAGAGTTGATTGTGGAAGCTCTGCCTAAAATTGAGGCAAAGGAACTGGAGCCTGAAAAACAGGATGATGCTCTTTCCAGTTATGCTGCAAAGCTAAACAAGTCCATGGGACTGATTGACTTTAGTAAAGATGCTGTTTCTATTGAGCGGCTCATAAGAGGATTAAATTCCTGGCCAAGCGCCTACACAACCTATCGTGGCAGAACGTTAAAAATCTGGGAGGCAGATGTAGTGCCATCGGAAGAGCGGAAGGAACCGGGAACGGTACTTTCAAAAAATAAAGATTCCTTTGACGTGGCAACAGGCAAAGACATGATCAGAGTAAAAAGCCTGCAGCCGGAAGGAAAAAAGAGGATGTCCGCAAGGGACTTCCTTCTTGGATATGAAATCAACTGCGGAATGAAATTTCCATCATAATAACCAGGAGGAACAGGATATGTTTTATGGAATTGATTCTACTTATTTATTAGTGCTGGTGGGAGCTCTGTTGTGTATGCTGGCAAGTTCCCGTGTGAAAAGCACTTATAGTAAATACTCCCGTATCAGAAGCAGAAGCGGGATCACGGGGGCAGAAGCTGCGGCCCGGATTCTCAATATGTCAGGAATACAGGATGTACGGATCGAACACATTAAAGGAGATCTGACTGACCATTACGATCCCAGAAATAAAGTGCTGCGGCTTTCTGATACAGTATATGATTCCCCATCAGTAGCAGCAGTAGGAGTAGCAGCACATGAATGCGGTCATGCTCTGCAGCATCATAAGGGATATATGCCCTTGAAGTTCCGTTCTGCACTGGTTCCTATGGCCAATATCGGTTCTAAACTGGGACTTCCCTTAGTCCTGCTAGGATTAATGCTGGGAATTGGCTTTGAACTTCCGGGAGGCGGCTATTTTTCATTGGCAGGAATCGGAGTATGGGTATTTTCCCTGGCTGTGTTGTTTCAAATCGTAACACTTCCTGTTGAATTCAATGCATCTCACAGAGCGCTTAAAATGCTTGGCGACTATGGTCTTATGGGCGATGATGAAGTAGATGATTGTAAAAGAGTTCTTGGAGCGGCGGCCCTTACCTATGTGGCAGCGGCAGCCTCTTCCATTTTGCAGCTTCTGCGTCTTATTCTGCTTTCAGGCAGACAAAGAAGGAATGATTAAACCGGAAGGGAATAAAGAACTTGGAAAATACAAGGGAACTGGCAGTTTTAATGCTGCTTGAAATTGCAGAAAAAAATAAGTACAGCCATTTGATAATCAGAGATGTGCAAAATAAATATAATTACATGGAAGGAAGAGATAAAGCCTTCTTAAAGAGAATAACGGAAGGTACGTTGGAAAGAATGATTCAGATTGATTATATTCTGGATCAATTTTCCAAGGTACCTGTTTCTAAGATGAAGCCCTTTATCAGGAATCTGCTCCGTATGAGCGTATATCAGCTTATGTTTATGGATACTGTACCTGACAGTGCAGTCTGTAATGAGGCAGTGAAGCTTGCAGGGAAAAAGGGATTTCGTACGTTGCAGGGATTTGTAAATGGAGTTCTTAGAAATATTTCCAGAGAAAAACAGAAAATTTGTTATCCGGACAGAGAAACAGATCCTGCCCTTTATTTATCAATAACATATTCCATGCCTTTATGGCTTACGGAAAAGTTCCTTGCAGACAGAGGCATGGAGCAAACGGAAAAAATACTTCAAAGCTTTTTGGAAAGCGAGACCGTAACCATACGGCTGAAAGAATCCATAAGCACAAGAGAAAAAGAAGCGCTTGTGGGAAAGATTACAGAAAGCGGCGCAGTCATAGAACAGCATCCCTATGAACCTTATGCCTTTTGTATTGCGAAAGCAGAAGGAATTGAAAATCTGCCGGGATTTTCGGAAGGATTTTTTATGGTACAGGATGTCAGCAGTATGCTGGTATGTGAAGCAGCTGCAATCAAAGCAGATGACTATATCATAGACGTGTGTGCCGCACCCGGCGGCAAAACCCTGCATGCAGCGGATAAACTTAAAAACACAGGGTTTATTTCAGCCAGGGATCTGACGGAGAATAAAGTGAACCTCATACGGGATAATATAGATAGGATGAAAGCAGACAATGTGGCTGTGCTTATTCATGATGCTGCTTTAATAAGAGATGAGGACAGAGAAAAAGCAGATATTGTCATTGCGGATCTGCCCTGTTCCGGCCTTGGCATTATTGGTAAAAAAGCAGATATTAAGTACCATGTAACAGAGAAAAGCCTGACAGATTTACAAGAACTTCAGAGGAAGATCTTAAGTGTGGTATGGCAGTACGTAAAGCCCGGCGGAATATTGATTTACAGTACATGTACAGTAAATCCCGGAGAAAATGAAGAAAATGTAAAGTGGTTTTTAGAACAATTTCCTTTCCGGCTTCAGAGTTTATCGCCTTTTCTTCCTAAGGAGCTTGCAGAAGAAGGAGAAAGCGGAATGCTTCAGTTATTGCCGGGCATTCATAAAAGCGATGGATTTTTCCTTGCCAAACTGCAAAGACTTGGCACACATGAGGGTTAAGTATGATCGATATTAAATCCATGACCTTGGAAGAACTAAAGAATGATTTAGCCGCAATAGGGGAAAAAGACTTTCGTGCAAAGCAGCTGTATGACTGGATGCACAGAAAGCTGGTAAGAAACTTTGAGGATATGTCTAATATTTCCGGTTCTTTGAAGGAGATATGCAAAAAGAGATATGAATATACTGCGCTTTCCTGTCTGCGGGTGCAGGAGTCTGCCATAGACGGAACGAAAAAGTATTTGTTTGGATTATCTGACGGTAATGTAGTGGAAAGTGTGTGGATGCAGTATAAACACGGTAACAGTGTCTGCATTTCCTCACAGGCGGGATGCCGCATGGGCTGTGCATTCTGTGCCTCTACCATAGACGGTCTGGAAAGAAGCCTTACTCCGGCTGAAATGCTGGATCAGATTTATTCTATTACGCTCCTTACGGGCCGGAGGGTCTCCAATGTGGTGGTAATGGGCATGGGAGAACCCTTAGACAATTATGAAAATCTTCTCAGGTTTTTGAAACTTCTTACAGATGAAGAGGGGTTACATATCAGCCAGAGGAACATAACCGTATCTACCTGCGGCCTGGTACCGGAAATGAGGAAACTGGCGGATCAGAAGCTGCAAATTACACTGGCCCTGTCCCTCCATGCTGCTACAGATGAAAAGAGGAAAAAACTGATGCCCATTGCCAAGAAATATTCCATAGAGGAATTAATGGAAGCATGCAGTTATTATTTTGAGCAGACCGGAAGAAGGATTACTTTTGAGTACAGTCTTATTGGAGGTATCAATGATACGGATGAGGATGCAGAGGAGTTGTCAAAGCTTTTAAGACCCCTCAATTGTCATGTGAATCTGATTCCGGTAAATCCCGTTAAAGAGAGGGATTTTATGCAGTCAGAAAGCAGCAGGATCTCCGGATTTAAAAATAAACTTGAAAAAAACAGAATAAATGTTACTATAAGAAGGGAAATGGGAAGAGATATTGAGGGCGCCTGTGGACAGCTTAGACGTAAACATGGAAAACAGCCGCTGCAATAGGAGGTAAGAAAAGTGATCAGGTCCTTTTCTGTGACAGATATTGGCAAAAAGAGAAAACTGAATCAGGACTTTGTATACGCATCGGACGAACCGGTAGGAAATCTTCCTAATATCTACATTGTGGCAGATGGCATGGGAGGACATAATGCCGGAGACTATGCTTCGAAATGCACGGTGGAGACCATGATAAGGGAAATACGGGGATGCTTTGAAAAAAGCCCTATCCGTATTTTGAGCAAAGCAATCCGTGTAGCCAACGATCAGGTCAGGCGTAAGGCGAGAGAAGATGAGAGCCTGTTTGGAATGGGAACTACGGTAGTGGCAGCAACATGCCTTGGGAAATATCTGCAGGTTGCCAATGTAGGGGACAGCAGGCTGTATATTATAAATGACGAAGTCAGACAGATTACCCGGGATCATTCCCTGGTAGAAGAAATGGTTCGAATGGGTGGAATTGACAAAGAAGCAGCAAGAAACCATCCTGATAAGAATATAATTACCAGAGCAATCGGTGCAAGAGATACCATAGAGATAGACTTTTTTCATGAAGAGCTTAAGAGCGGGGATATTGTGCTAATGTGCTCTGACGGACTGACCAATATGTTGGAAGATGAAGAAATCGGCAGAATCTTAAAGAGTCAGGATACTATAGAAGAGAGAGCTGAAAAACTGATAGAAGCAGCCAACAGTAATGGTGGTAAAGATAACATTGCGGTAATCATAATAGATATGTTCGCCGAAGAGGACAGGTAAGAGAACTGCCCACTATGCATGGAGAGGTTAGATCATGATTAAAATTGGAATGATAATCGGAGACAGATATGAAATATTGGAAAAAATCGGTACAGGAGGAATGTCCGATGTCTATAAGGCAAAGGATCATAAACTGAACCGTTTTGTAGCTGTCAAAGTATTAAAGCAGGAATTCAGTGAAAATGCTAATTTTGTTTCAAAATTCAGGATTGAAGCACAGGCGGCAGCAGGACTTGCCCATCCTAATATTGTCAATGTATATGATGTAGGAGAAGAAGAAGGGATTTACTACATCGTAATGGAGTTAGTGGAAGGAATCACACTGAAGAAATATATTGAAAAGAAGGCAAGGCTGTCTGTGAAAGAGGCAGTCAGCATTGCTATCCAGGTCAGCATGGGAATTGAAGCTGCCCACAATAATCATATTATCCACAGAGACATTAAACCTCAAAACATTATTATTTCCAAAGAAGGTAAAGTAAAGGTAACTGACTTTGGCATTGCCAAGGCAGCTACCAGTAATACCATTACTTCCAATGTGATGGGTTCAGTTCATTATACTTCCCCGGAGCAGGCCAGAGGCGGATATTCAGATGAAAAAAGTGATATTTATTCTCTTGGCGTTACCATGTTTGAAATGCTTACCGGACGTGTGCCTTTTAATGGGGAAACTACAGTTGCCATTGCCATTAAACATATTCAGGAAGAAATGCCTTCCCCAAGGGATTATGTGGTAGAAATTCCTGTCAGTGTAGAGCAGATCGTATTTAAATGCTGCCAGAAGAGCCCGGACAGAAGATACCAGTCTATGGGAGATCTGGTTGTAGACCTTAAAAGATCTTTAATGACTCCTGATGAAGACTTTGTCAAGGTAGTGGATTCGGAGGAAGAAGCATCCACCCGTATGATAACGGACAAAGATATGTCTCAGATCAAACGACAGTCGGAAAAAAGAGATTCCATGGAAGAGGCCATGCATCTGCGCAAAGAAAAGGATGTTAAGAGAACCGTAAAGAAAAAAAAGGTTAAAAAGAAATATGCCGCTCCAAGAAAAGAATCTGCTAAGTCAAGCTATCAGGAAGACTATGAAAGGGAAGAAGAGGGATCTGAGGGCAGATATAACTCTAAAATGGAGAATATTACTACAGTGCTGGCTGTTGTAATAGCTATTGTAATCGGCTGTATCGTACTGTTTTTGGTAGGACGCGCTTTTGGGCTTTTTGAATTTTCTTTTTTTAGCGGAAAGGAAGAAAACGCACAGGAAGAAGAAGCTAAAGAGCAGGTTGAAATGATTGAGGTAGTGGGCAAACAGATAGATGATGTTAAGGTAGAACTTTTAAAGCGCAATCTGACGCCTGAGATAGAATATGAAGAAAGCACGGAATTTAAACAGGGAATTGTAATGAGATCCAGTGTGGATAAGGGAACCATGGTAGAAGAAGGCACCAATATCATCCTTACGGTCAGCGCCGGTTCAGAAGGAATTGAAGTGCCCAAGGTAGTGGGTTCTACTGAAGCAGAAGGTGTTTCCAATCTGGAGCAGAAGGGATTTAAGGTAGCCAAGACGGAAAACTATGATCCCTATATTAAAGCGGGAAATATTATCAGCCAGTCTCCTGAGGGGGGAAGCAAAGCTCCCGGTGGCACAACTGTGACTATCTGTATCAGTCTGGGAATAGAAAATACAAAAGTGGCTGTACCTGATATTATGAGAAAAGATGAAGAAGAAGCTACGATCCTGCTATTAGAAGCAGGGTTAAAGCCGGGTAAGGTAACGGAGACAAATAATGAGGATGCATCATTGACCGGACTTATCTGTTACCAGAGTTATTCTGCAGGCACCTATGTGGATGCAGGTACTTCCATTGATATGAGCGTAAGCCTTGGACCGACTCAGTCCACATATCGTTTCTCAGACAGCATTACCCAGCCGTCTCAGGAAGAAGATCCTAATTACAGATCAGGGACTCTTGTAACAATCACATTGATGGCAGATGACGGTACACAGCTTATGAGTACTCAGACCACATCTTTTCCCCTTGCACAGCAAAATATTACGGGAATAAAGATTGATACGGGATATATTCTGCTGCAATATCAGAATGTAACAGAAACAACGAATATTACTAATGAAGACGGAAGCATCACTACCATAGACGGCACTGTTGAGAATAAGGAGATCCGCCGTCCGGTCAGATTCATACAGGAATAAACAATATAGGAACGGATGATATATGAGGGGGAAAATAGTAAAAGGAATTGCCGGATTCTATTATGTGTATACATCAGCCGGACTTGTAGAATGTAAAGCAAAAGGGATTTTCAGAAAAGAGGGAATCAAGCCTCTTGTAGGGGATCAGGTGGAAATTGAACTGATTGATGAAGAAAAGCTTCTTGGTAACATTATGAATATTCTGCCAAGACAGAATATGCTTATCAGGCCGGCAGCAGCCAATATTGATCAGGCTATTATCATATTTGCTATAGTAAAGCCGGATCCTAATTACAATCTTCTGGACCGATTTTTGATCAATATGGAACAGCAGAAGATTCCCTGCATCATCTGCTTTAACAAAAAGGATATTGCAGAGGATGGAGCAAGAGAAGAACTGATGGAAGCTTATGGAAAATGCGGATATCAGGTGTTGTTTGCCAGTGGGAAAGCGCAGGAAGGCCTTGATGAAATCAGAAAGATCCTTAAGGGGAAAACTTCTGCTCTGGCAGGGCCCAGCGGTGTGGGAAAGTCCACCATCATCAATGCTCTTTGCCCCAAGGCCAATATGGAGACAGGAGAAATCAGCCATAAGATAGAGCGGGGAAAGCATACCACAAGGCATGCACAGCTTTTTGCTCTTGCAGAGGACACATTTATCTGTGATACACCGGGATTTACCTCTTTATATCTGGGGGAAATGGAAAAGGAAGAATTGCAGGGATTTTATCCGGAGTTTCTTCCTTATGAAAAAGAGTGCCGCTTTTATGGATGTTCCCATATCAGTGAACCGGTATGCGGTGTAAGAAAAGCGCTCATGGAAGGAAAAATCAGTAAAGTGCGGTATGACAATTACGTGCTTTTATATGAAGAACTGAAAAACAGAAAGAAATATTAAGAAACAAGGCAGAAAAAGGATTTTCACAAATGTCTGATTTCTTTTGGGAGATATAAATAATGGAAAAAAGAACGACACGTTTTCTAAATATAAGCCTTATTTTAGTATCGCTTTTCTGTGTATTTATATTTGTCGTCCAGACACTCTGCATCAACCTCATGGGAGAAAATGCCATCCGGCAGCTGGGTGTTTTTTATATGTCGGGAACAAGTGAACAGGTATCGTCACATTTTGAAACCATCATTGAACTTCGACTGTCTCAGGTGGAAGCGTTAGTTAATTCTGTTCCGCCCGGACGCAATATGAGGGAAACGTCCATGCGGATCGGACTGACATACAATGCCCGTTCTGCGGGATTTGAATATCTGGCATTTTATACGGATGACGGAAACTTCCATATGATCTATG